>NZ_MPVZ02000027.1:0-1044212 GCF_001999485.2 Rhizobium sp. P44RR-XXIV
TGGTGGGTGATGTAGGGCTCGAACCTACGACCCGCTGATTAAGAGTCAGCTGCTCTACCAACTGAGCTAATCACCCGCACCGTGACATCTACGGCTGCGCTCGGCCTATAAACGGGACAAGCATCATTGTCTAGATCGGGATTTGCAGATTGCTGGCCTTCTCATCGACGGAATGCCCGAAGACTTATTTGCTCGGGCGCGTTTTCAGGCCTGCAATGATATATTGAGCCAGCCTGTCGTAGTCACCACCAAAATGATGCCCGCCGGGCATGCCGATCACCTCTATTCCTGTGCGCCGCAGAGCCGGACAGGCATTGTCGTGATCGTCGTCCTTGCCGTAAACGCATTGGACTATCCCCGGCCTGATTGACCTCACGTCATCGACAGGGTTGCCGCCTTTGCCTTCGGTTTGAAATCCAAGCCAGCCCGCAAGGGAGATCACATAATCGACCTTGTGCGACAGGGAGAGGAGTGAAATTGCCTTGACCTTCGCCTTTTGCTCTGGGCTCAGCCTATTGTAGCTGGCTGGCATCACGTCTGCCCCGAAGGAATAGCCGACAAGAACGACATGGTGCACGTTCAGCCGCTTGGTGTAGTAGTCGATGATGCGACCAAGATCTCCGGCTGTTTTCCGGGCTGTCCGCCCAGACCAAAAATAGCGAAGGGAATCCAGTCCTATCACCGGAATACCCACGTTCCGCAAATAGCTGCCGACTTCTTCGTCAAGGTCTTGCCATCCGCCATCGCCAGAATAAAGGATGGCGAGCGTATCCCGGGTCGCTTTGCCATTGATCACATGGATCGGAAGATTTGGCGGCGTGATTTCACTGGGCAACGGCCCGGTGGTGGCTCCGTCTTGTCGGGCATTTACCGGACCGCCCATGATCGCAAGTATCGCAATCAAAACGGCTGCATATTTCAGGATCATTTGAGCGGGGCCTCTTTTACGATAGCCTATCTATATCGCTCGATGCTCCTGGAAAAGATGGCTCCCGTATTCTGGGGTTGAGGAAATTCGTCATAGACAGCGATGTTGCTTGGCGAAACGAATGCGCTCCCCGGAGACTAGATCTATCTGAAACGGTTGTTGGCTTTGCGCGATGTAGCTCTTCACATCGCTTGAAGACCACAATAGCTTTGTTCGCCCACTAGGCCATTTCAGTTGGGAAGCGGCGGCAAGCGTGGAGCATCCAATCCGCGAAACGGATCGCGCCAGGCTTCGATTTGGTTTAACCGATCAGACCATCGTCTTATGGCGGGATAGTCCTCTATCGGAAGGCGTGCCGCGTCGTTGAAGGGTAAGAACGTCGCCATGCGAAAATCGGCAAATGAGATGGTCTCGCCAAGGATCCACGATCGATCGGACAATTCACCTTCGAGAATGACTGCCGCTTTGTGGAATTGTGTTAGACCCTCTGCAACCATCGTGTCGTCGCAGGGCCCAATACCGTAGCGCAGCTTCGTGCCGCGCTCCCAGTGGACGATGTCGCATGCCTTCATGAAGTTTTCCTTCGCCCAGCTGATCCAGCGGATCATGTCCGGTTCTTCATCGTCGGTTCTCCAGAAGTTCGAGCCGGCGCGTCTGGAAAGCCAGCAGGCAATCGCATCGCTTTCCCAAAGCGTTCGACCGGAATGCTCCAGAATCGGCAAAAGAAGGTTCGGATTGAGCGGCAGATATCGCTCTGATTGTCCGGGAGCCATCGGTGCGGCGAACTCGAAGGCGACATCTGTTTTCAAGAAACGCGCAACGGCAACTGCAAGGCGTGGATTGGGGTTTCTGCTGAAATACAACTTCATTTGGCTTCGCCTCTGGTGTCTTCGTCGTAGAAGACGAACGAAGATTCACCTTTTCGACAATCACGGATCAAAAATCTTCTTTGAGGCCGAGTTTAATCGAATGGCGCTGCATCTTACTCCCGATAATGATCCTGCGCCGATTTTCCTGATTGCCTAGCTGTGTTTGTTGATGGCCTGGATCAAAAGCGCAGAAGATCCGGCGGGAGCCATACAGACCGCTCCCGCCAAGATGTTACTCAGCAGCCTGGAGACTCCGTTGGGCACCCTCGGTGGCCGGCTGATCGGCCGCAGCCGCTACCGGCAGCCGCCATCCCTTGACTAGCCCATAGACCGCCGGGATGACGATCAACGTCAACAGCGTCGACGACACCATGCCGCCGATCATCGGTACGGCGATGCGCTGCATGATCTCCGACCCCGTGCCGGTCCTCCAGAGGATCGGCACGAGGCCAGCCATAATGGCGACCACCGTCATCATTTTCGGCCGGACGCGCTCGACCGCGCCGACCATGATCGCCCTGTTGAGGTCCAGCCTCGAGAAAACACGTCCTTCATTTTCGCAGGCTGCGCGCTGCTCTTTCATCGCATGGTCGAGGTAGATCAGCATGATCACGCCCGTCTCCGCCGCTACGCCTGCAAGAGCGATGAAGCCGACGGCAACAGCAACGGAGGCGTTGAAGCCCATCCACCACATCAGCCAGATGCCGCCGACCAGCGCGAAGGGCAGGGACAGCATGACAATCATCGTCTCGGTCAGCGCCTTGAAGTTCAGGTAGAGCAGCAGGAAGATCAGCGCCAGCGTCAGGGGAACGACGACGGCAAGTCGTGCCTCTGCCCGTTGCAGATATTCGAACTGGCCGCTCCATGCGACGGAATAGCCTGATGGCATAGCCACGCTCCGTGCGACTGCCTGCTGAGCTTCGGCGACATAGCCGCCGAGATCGCGGTTGGCGATATCGACATAGATATAGACCGCAAGCTGGCCGTTCTCGGTGCGGATCGTGGTGGCACCACGGGTCAATTTGACCTCGGCGACTTCGCCCAGGGGAACCGTTCCGCCACCCGGTAGTGATATCAGCACATCCTTGGCGATCGACTGTGGGTCGCTTCGAGACGCCCGCGGATATCTTACAGCCACGCCGTATCGTTCCCGGCCTTCAACCGTCTGGGTCACGACCTCGGAGCCCAGCGCCATGCCGACGACATTCTGGACATCGTTGATGGTCAGTCCGTAACGCCCAAGGGCCACCCGGTCGGGAACGATGTCGAGATAGTAGCCGCCGATTACTCGCTCCGCATAGGCACTCGACGTTCCGGGGATCGTCTTCAGCACGGTCTCGATCTGGCGGGCGATTTTCTCCATTTCGCCGAGATCGGTGCCGTAGACCTTGACACCAACTGGCGTCCTGATCCCGGTCGACAGCATGTCGATGCGGGCGCGGATCGGCATGGTCCAGGCGTTGGAGACGCCGGGGAATTGCAGGGCCGCATCCATCTCCTGTTTCAGACTGTCGGTCGTCACCCCTGGTCGCCACTCGGATTTCGGCTTCAGCGTGATGATTGTCTCGAACATTTCCGTTGGGGCGGGATCGGTGGCAGTGAGCGCGCGCCCGGCTTTGCCGAAGACGCTCTGGACTTCGGGGAAAGATTTGATGATCCGGTCCTGCGTCTGCATCAGTTCGGCTGCTTTGGTGATCGATATGCCGGGCAGGGTAGTCGGCATGTACATCAGCGTGCCCTCGTCGAGATTGGGCATGAACTCGCTGCCGATGTGCTGCACGGGCCAGATGGTGATCCCAAGGATAGCAAGCGCCGCCAGGATGGTCAGCGTCTTCACCCGCAGAACGCCCGATATGACCGGACGGTAGATCCAGATGAGGAATCTGTTCAATGGGTTCCTGTGCTCAGGGACGATGTATCCCCGGACGAAGAGGATCATCAGGGCGGGAACGAGTGTCACTGACAGCAATGCTGCGGCGGCCATCGAGAAGGTCTTGGTGAAGGCGAGCGGGCCGAACAGGCGGCCTTCCTGCGATTCCAGCGTGAAGATCGGCAGGAACGACACGGTGATGATCAGCAGGCTGAAGAACAGCGCCGGACCGACCTCGCTTGCCGCTTCCACCAGGATTTCCACCCGCGGCTTGTCGGGTGCGCTCGCTCGAGATGCTTGTGGGCGTTCTCGATCATGACGATCGCCGCGTCGATCATCGCCCCAATGGCGATCGCGATGCCGCCAAGACTCATGATGTTCGCGCCAAGACCAAGCAGCTTCATGGCGATGAAGGCCATCAGGATGCCAACGGGGAGCATGATGATGGCGACAAGGGCGCTGCGGACATGGAGAAGGAAGGCGATCGTCACGAGAGCGACCACGATCGATTCCTCGACCAAGGTGCCTTTCAGGGTTTCGATTGCAGCTTCGATCAGCGTCGAGCGATCGTAGACAGGAACGATCTCGGTCCCCGCCGGAAGGCTGCTCTTGATCGAATCGAGACTCTTCTTGGCGTTGTCTATGACGGTCAGAGCATTTGCCCCGAACCGCTGAAGCACGATGCCACTCGCAACCTCGCCTTCGCCGTTCAGTTCGGTGATGCCACGTCGCTCGTCTGGAACGAGTTCGACCCTGGCGACGTCGCTGAGCTTGAGCGGCACGCCGTTCTGGCTCTTCAGGACGATATTCTCGATATCGGGGATGCCTTTGAGGTAGCCGCGCCCGCGCACCATGAACTCGAACTCGGAAAGTTCGACCGTGCGGCCACCGACGTCGGTATTGCTGGCGCGCACCGCGTTGGCGACGTCATTCAGCGTGACACCCTGAGCCTTCAGCCGAGCCGGATCGACGACGATCGAATACTGCTTGACGAAGCCGCCGACGCTCGCGACCTCGGATACGCCTTCGGATTTGGAGACGGCGAAGCGGATCACCCAGTCCTGCAACGACCGCAGCTCGGCGAGCGATAGTTGCTTGGCGACGACCGCATATTGATAGACCCAGCCCACGCCCGTCGCATCGGGCCCGAGCGTCGGCGTCACGCCTTGCGGAAGTCGGCTTTGCGCCGCGTTTAGATATTCCAGCACCCGGCTGCGCGCCCAATAGGGATCGGTGCCATCGTCGAATATCACGTAGACGAAGGAGACGCCGAAGAATGAGAAGCCGCGCACGACCTTCGATTTCGGCACGGTCAGCATCGAGGTGGTCAGTGGATAGGTCACCTGGTCCTCGACCACCTGCGGGGCTTGGCCTGGATATTCGGTGTAGACAATGACCTGGATGTCAGAGAGATCCGGGATGGCGTCGAGCGGCAGCGACCGCAGTGCATAGACGCCACCTGCGACGGCAAGTGCAGCACCGACGAAGATCAGGATGAGATTGTGGGCGGACCACGAGATGAGGCGGGAGATCATGGCTTTGTCTCCTCCTGTGTCATGGCGCTTAGCGCCGAGTTCAGGTTACTTTCGGCGTCGAGCAGGAAGTTGGCGGCAACCACCACCCTGTCGCCGGCAGCGACACCCTTGGTGATCTCCGTTCGGTCTTCGCCGCGGACGCCGAGCTTGACATCCTTTGGCTCGAACTTTCCGTCGCCCTTGTCGATGAACACGACCTGCCGGTCACCGGTGTCGATGATGGCGCTGTTGGGGACAGCGACGACGGGCTTCTGTGCGCCGGCCTCGATCTCGACGTCGGCGTACATGTTGGCTAGCAAGAGCCCATCCGGATTGCGAAGTTCGATACGGACTTTCGTCGTCCGCGTCTGCATATCGACCTGCGGATAGATCAGATCGACGACGCCCTTGAAGGTCCGGCCGGGAAGGCTCCTGACCGTTACGTTGACTTCGGCGCCACTGTGGACCGAGGCCAAATCATATTCCGGCACGTCGGCCATCACCCATATTTTGGAGATATCGGCGATACGAAAGAGCACATCGCCGGGCTTGGCCATCATGCCAGTTGTCGCCGCGCGTTCTAGGATGATGCCGTCGCGCGGGGCGACATAACCGATGCTGGTCGGTACCTGATGGGTCCGCGCGATCGTATCGATCGCTTCCTGGGGAACGCCGAGATTTTTCAGGCGCAGAGCGGAGCCTGCGTCCGCGCTGCCGCGACCGTCATTTCGCCCGGCAGCGTATTCGGAGGCGGCAGCGGCGATGTCCTTCGAGTAGAAGTTGAAGAGGTTTTGGCCCTTCCTTATGCGGTCTCCTGTTGTGACATTGGCGACGTCGTCCACGAATGAATCCGTCCGCATCGAGATGACGCTGACAAGCCGCTCGTCGAGAGCGACAGTGCCGGGCACCTGGATCTTTCGGCTTATGCCGGCCATCTCGGCGATGGCGGTCTTTACGCCCGTGCGCTGCAGTTTGCCGAGCGAGACTTTTACCGTTGAGGCATCGCCCTGATCGCCCTCGAAGACCGGGATATAGTCCATGCCCATGGAGTCCTTCTTCGGCACCTTCGATGTGTCGGGCAGGCCCATGGGGTTGCGGTAATAGAGAAGTTTTCCCTTCGCCGATGTGGGGTCTGATGAAGCCGCGGTCGCTGCCGCATCGATCGGTTTGAGTGGCGCCGTGGCGAAGCTCACGTCCTCGCTTGCATGGACCGGGATGAACGGTCGTCCATCTTCGGTATTCTTCGGCGTTGCGGAGAACCTCGGTTGCCCGTCGGGATGGCGGTAGTAGATGATCGCCCCGGTTGGGACGGTCATGGAAGCGTCAGGTGTGGCAAGAGCCGGCTTAACAAGCTGAAGTCCGAGCTGCGTGCCAAGATCGTTCGTGCCAGCCCAATAGCCTCCCCCGCCGAGCAATACGGCGAGGGAGAGCGTGGCTGCCACACGCAATGGCGTATTCAAGGAGCCGCCTTCAGGACGATCTCGCCCTGAACGGTGTCAGGTTCGCCCTGAACCTTGGCGGCGAGCTTGAAGCGCCAGTCGCCCGCCATCGCGAAGTCGGTCTTGAAAGCATAGACGCCGGGCTGGGTGGAGGTGGCCGCCTCGACCGGTGTCGTCATCGTCTCCATGCCCTCGGGAGCCATGTCCATGCGGGTGGTGAAGATGACTGCGTCTGGAACCGCCTTACCCGATCGCTTGTCGATCAGGCGAACGGAGACCAGCGATCCCTGACCCCGTTTCACGTCGGTCGAGACGGGCTGGAATTCATAGTCTTGAGAGGCTGCGAGGGTCACGGTGGCGGAGCCGACGATCAGCACGCCGGCGAGGAGCATCGCTCCCGTGGAAAAGGAAGTGGTGTTCATGATTTAAGATCTCATCGGGACGGATGTCTTGATCACGTCCTTGGGTCAATATTGATTGCCATCGGGTCAGCGCGGACGCAGTCAAGCGCGTGGCGCGAACCTTGGGCATGTTCAAAAATGGCTTGAGATCAGGCTCTCGGAGGTCGGGCCGGGGGCTCGATGAGTGCGGAGGTCAATTGCGACGCCGGTAAGAGGTCGTACTGATGGGACGCCCAGGAGATCGCGAAGGACAAGCCGTTGGCGTCGGGAACCTGGGCTGACATCGAGGTTGTGCAAACCAGGGCCAGTGGACATCCCTTGGCGCAGTCCGGTTTGGCCGGGGACCTTTCCGGGCAGCACGGCATATTATCCGTCATTTGCATGCCGGGCATGACGCTGGCCATGCCTGCCATTGTCGCGATATCCGAAGATGCCATGGCACTGCCGGCCGACCCGATGCTCATGGGGCCGACGACGACCGCAAGCATGGCGACGAGCAGGAACAGACGATGGACGGTCCCGAGGAATATCATTGCAGAATACTGGCATGCCGCTTGAGCGTTTGGAAGCCGGGCTCACGGAGATGTGTTCTGCTCATCCCCTATGAGACCGTAAACCGAGGCTTATGCACCAACGCTGCGCCGAACGGCTATGGCCGTTTGTCGGAAATCTCGCACTTCTTAAGCCCGGTTCAGGGCGAGAGACTGATCCAAAATTGAGCAAAATCAGCTCCTATTCTCCGAAGCAGGTCCAAGGCTGGGCCGCTCTGGCTCCATGTGGAACGTAACCTTGGCGAAGAAGCGGATGAATTGCGATTCCAGCTTTCGCCGGTACTATACGCGCGCAAAACACAATGCTACGAGTTGCGAATGACCGCAGTCTCACCGCTTCAGGAACGTATTCGCAATCAGCTTCGGGCCCAGTTCTTCGAGGGAATTCAAGTCGGGGAGCGAATCAACGAGGCCGAAATTGCCGCCATTCTCGGCGTGTCGCGCACACCGGTGCGGCGGGCTCTGGTGCAATTGGAGCGCGAAGGCGTTGTCAGCTACGAGGCTAACCGCGGTTTCCGGTTGCTTGAAGCAAGCAGGGCGGACGCCGCCCAAGGGCAAGCGGTTACACTTTCGCTCGATGAAACGGTGATGCGCGACATGGCGCTCGGCGCGTTGGATGGCGTCATCAGCGAGCGGGCGCTCCTGGCGCGTTACAATGCCACACCAGGCGGCCTGACCTCGACCTTGCGCCGACTGATGCGCGACCAGCTAGCCGAACCATCGCCTGGGCGCGGCTGGATCTTTGCCGATGTCGGCGCTGCCGCGCTCGATGACGGATATCGCTTCCGCCAGATCGTCGAGCCGGCAGCGATTCTGTCCGATCTCTATGAGGTCGACCGAAGCGCGATGGAGGCTCTCGACGGCGAGCATGCGCGGGCCATCGATACTATGGAAACGATGGATAGTCGGCGCCTGTTCGAGCTCGACGCGAAATTCCATCTGATGATCGCGCAGGGTGCCCGATCGGCCAGCCTTGTCGCGGCGATCGAACGACAGAACAACATCCGCCGGGTCAACGAATATCTCGGTTTCGGCCGGCGAGAACGCATCCGCCAGTCTCTGACGGAGCATCGCGGCATCATGGCGGCGATAAAGGCCGGCGAACGCCAGCTCGCCGCGGCGCTGATGCGGATACATCTCCAAATCTCACGCGAGGAGACCTTTGTCCATCTGGAGGAGGATCTGGAATCGGTGCGCTCCGGCCGTGTCCGGATCGGCGGCGAGGACGGGTGAGAGCTTTTTTTGCGACTCAGCCAAACCCCTTCTCGTCGGCAAAGCGGCGCACGACATTTTCGGTAATGTCGGCGATCTGGTTGTCATAGGCGTTCCAGGCCATGGCGCCGGCCCAAGCGATGGAGCCGGTGGAGAAGACAGCGCCGCCGCTCTGCGTCTCGAAGAATACCATGTCGGCGCGGATGAGATCGCACTGGGTCCCCGACCAGGTCGGCGTCGGGTCGAGCAGGTCCTCGGGCGTCATCAGGTAGATATCCGTGTGCATCTTTGACGACGCCAGCACCAGCGCATGTGGCGGCGTGCCCAGGGCGAAATCGGCGCGGTCGATCTCGTTGCCGGCGGCACCACCGCCGTTGAGCCCGAAATCGCCGAGTACTTCGCCCTCGACGCCAGCAAAGATGAAGGCCGCGCGCGGATCGCTGCTGGCTTCGTTGCGGATATAGGGTGACGACAGGTCAAACCCCTGCGCGGTCATACCAACGCCAAAGATCTGCTGCGGCGGCCGACCGATGCGGCGCCACAAGCCACCGAGCTCATCGGTGAACTGGTGCCAGTAATTGCCGGTACCCGGCTCCCAGCCGCGAATGCCGGATTCCGCGCGCCGGCATTCGATGACGCCGGGCAGCGTCTCGCTGTAGGCGATACGCCAGTAGAATCCGTTGCCGCCGAGATAAGCGACGCAGCCGCCACGATCGAGAAAACTCTGATAGGCATCGAGCATGCGGGTGCTGGTGTATTCGGGATGGCTGCCGGTGAGCACAACACGGTAACCGTCAAGAGCATCGCCGTCCTCTCGGTCGAGGTCCTCGTCGGTCAGCACGTCATAGGCGATGCCGCGGTCCTCGAGAAACCCGAGAATATGGGTATCGGCATTGAACTGCCAGATGTTGGAGCCGGTGCCGCCGATGAAACCCTGCACCTTGGGCTGGAAGTCGAGGATCGGCCGCAGCCTTGACGAATAGAAGACGCCGGAACCGTCATTGTGCACCTCGTACAGGGACAGGCCGAGTTCGGGATGTTCCTGCAGGTGCAGATGGTGGCGGTCGAGCTGCAGCAATTGGCCGGCGCCGATCTCGGTTTCCGAGACATCGATGCCGAGGCGGTGATTGGCATAGGCCATGTAGCTGGCGGTGGGCAGCACGAAGACGACGCTGTTCTTGCGGTGCCTTGCCCGCACGGCGAACACGACGAAATACTCCGCGTCAGCATCGTCGTCGGAGAATAGTCGCACGGCGTAGACGCCGCTCTTGAGATCGGCCGGCACCGTGACGGTGAAATCAGTCTGCCAGGCGGCGTCATAAAGATCGTCATCGTGAAAATGCACGGCGGCATAGCTGGCGGGATCCTCGGTCCAGCGATAGCTTCCGCCGCTCCAGCCACAGCCGGTCACAGCTCGTTGGGGCAGGTTGAAGAAACGGCCGTGCAGGCGGTGCGGGCCGCGATCCGAAAGACGGTCGCCGTGCATGTCCTCGGCGAAATCCCAGTCCGCGGCCGGCGTCAGCGGGCTCGCACAGCCGAGCATGATCAGGGCGATCTGCTCTGCGGGATGCGCGCCGTCATAGACACGTGGATTCTCGATCTTGCCGTTGAAGAACCATCCGGGAAATCCGCCAGCCGCCATCGACGCACCGAAGAGGATGGGAGAGCGAGACAACACGTTGTGGTGGCCGCGCGCCGAAACCGAATTCGATGCGGAATCGGCGATCTTTGGAAACCGCTGCACGGCAATCTGGCTGATTGTCAGCCGCTCGGCGGTGGCGTCATAGGTCGCGACGACAACATACCATGAGCGCTCACGGCAGGCGGCGCCGGACGCGACGGCACTGGTGTGGCCATCACTTGTCAGCTCTGTCGACGCCATGGCGTTGTCATCCAGGAAGAGGCGGCAGCCATTCTCGGGAGTGCCAACGGATAGGATCGCCTGCCGGCCCCGGCCGGGCAGTGTCGGCCAGATCAGGGCGGCAATGGTGAAGGAGCCGGAGGGGCAGAGTTCGGCGGCCCCGTCCACCCTGCCGTAAGAGCCAGGGCGAATTTTCTGTTCGCGTGCGGGAAATGGACCACCGAGATCGGCCGCGATCAGCTCGTCGCGATAACCCGGCCCATCCGGATTGATATCACCCTGGATGATGCGCCGCAGCTCAGCCCGATAGGTTTGAAGACCGAGGGCGCTGACCTTGATGTCAATCGTGTCGCCAGGAAAGCAGCTGATCCGGTCCGCGTAGGCAGTGATCTTGAGCATGGCGAGTCCTTCAGGCCTTGAGTTCCGTTCCAGTCAAGTCGTGCCAGCGGCGGCGAAACACGTCCCGCTCAGCCTCCTGCTGATCGGTGTATTCGATACCAGGCACGAGGTTGACTGGTGCCCCGCGTCGACCGGGAAGCCGCGCCAACGCCCAGCGGCGACAGGGCTCGAGTGTGACCAGCACGTATTTGCCCTCGAGCGCGCCACCACGCATCAGGTTGAGCACGCGCTGCAAGCCCGGGCTGTGATAGCCGATCGGGCTTTCCATGAATTCGGCTGCATAGGCCAGATCGTCTTCCCCAAGTGCGTATCGCGCCATTGAAATGCCCTATTATGTTAAAAAGCACATAACTGCACTTTTTGAGAATTTAGCCATTTGGTGTCAATCAAGCACGACGGAAGTGCCTAATTCTTAAGTTTATCTGCGAATCCAAGCTCTATATCGGAGATACACTCGTCCGCACTGCGTCGCAAGTCGCCTGTAATAAAAATGCATTATTTATTGACAAAACACAATTTGACTGTTTTGCTTAGGCCATCGGGTTTCGGAGGAGTCGAGAAAATGACCACAGCAATTCAGTCCTGGGAGCGGCGCGAGGCCGAGAGCTTCTTTCACACATTCAGCGACCTGCCTTCGCTGCGGCAAGACGGGCCGGTGGTGATCGAAAGGGGGGAGGGCGCCTATATCGTGGACACGGGCGGGCGCCACTATTTCGAGGGCAATTCCGGCCTTTGGAACATGACGCTGGGCTTCTCCGAGCAACGCCTGACCGATGCGGCGGCGCGCCAGTATGCGGAGCTGCCGGGCTACCACACCTTCTTCGGCCGTAACTCCAAGCCATCGATCGCGCTTGCCGAAAGGATGCTGGCGCTGGCGCCCGTGCCGATGAGCCGGGCGTTCTTCACCAACTCGGGTTCAGAGGCCAATGAATCGGTCGTCAAGCTGTTGTGGATGATGTGGGCGCATGACGGGCAGCCGCAACGCCGCAAGTTATTGACGCGCAAGAATGCCTATCACGGCGCGACCGTGATGGCTGCGTCGCTGACTGCCAAGGACTACAACAAGGCTTTTGGCTTGCCGTTGCCGGAGATCGTCGTGCTCGACTGCCCGCATGCCTACCGCTATGCCGCGCCGGGCGAAAGCGATGACGAATTCTGCGCCCGGCTCGCCGCCAATCTCGAAGCGACGATCGAGGCGGAGGGGCCGGAAACCATTGCCGGAATGTTTGCTGAGCCGGTTATGGGCGCCGGTGGTGTGATCGTGCCGCCGCAGAACTATTTCAGCCACATCCAGCCGATCTTGAAGCGTCATGGCATTCCATTGGTTGCCGATGAAGTGATCTGCGGTTTCGGCCGCACCGGCAATTTGTGGGGAACGCAGACGATGGGCATGCAGCCCGACATCATGGTGGCCTCCAAGAGCATGTCGGCCGGCTACTTCCCGATGGGCGCGGTGATGCTGTCTAAAGACATCGACCGTCGCGCCTTGGCGGCGGCTGAAGCCTTCGAGGAGTTTCCGCACGGTTTCACCACCGGTGGGCATCCGGTCGGCTGCGCCATCTCGCTGGAGGCGATTCGTATCATCACCGAGGAGGGTGTCCTCGATGACATCCGCAATGTCGGCAGTGTGCTGCAGAGCGGATTGGACCAGCTCGCCCAGCATCCGATGGTCGGCGAGGCAAGGGGCGTCGGGCTGATGGGGGCGCTGGAAATGGTCTCGGACAAGACAAGCAAGGCGCCTTTCGCCGGCCATCTGCGCATCGGCGAGCGTATTGCCAAGGCGGCGCGCGATCGCGGCTTCATCATCCGCCCGCTTGGCTCATCCGTGGTGCTGGCGCCGCCCTTTATTTCGACCGCGCGGGAGATCGAAGCGCTCGTCGCAACGCTCGGCGAAATCCTCGATCAGGTCTACGCCTCGGCCCGCAAGGAAGCCGCCTGACCGAATGCAATCAGCCCGGACTGTTGACGGGTCCGGGCGAAGTCCGCAGGCGCGCCGCTTCGGACCCCTACGATGCGGCGCGCCCAAGGAGCCCTAGGAATACGGAGCGTGCCGGCAAGGATGCATGTGCGCCCCCGCAACGGAAAACAAGCCCGCTCGACGGGCGGGGAACAAGCCGGAAAACCGGCTGAATAACAATGGGAACGAATCCATGACAGACGCAAAACCGACGCTGGACCGGCGTCTTAGCGCTACATCGGCCGCCATGTTCGGCCTCTCCTACATGTCACCCATGGTGGTGATCGCGACATTGGGTGCGATCGCGATTAAGACCGGCGGCGCCGTCGCTCTCGCCTATGTCGTGGCCACAGCGGCGATGATGCTCACCGCCGCCAGCTATGGTTATATGGCGGCGCGCAATCCGAAGGCGGGGTCGGCCTATACCTATGCCTCGAGCGTATTCGGTCCGATAGCAGGGTTTGCCGTCGGCTGGGTACTGCTGCTCGACTATTTCTTCATCCCGATGGTGATCTGTCTGCTGACCGCCACCGGCCTCTCGACACTGGCGCCCGACGTGCCCTTCTGGATCTGGGTGATCGCGGTCGCTGCCCTGTCGACGATCATCAACACGCTGGGCATCAAGCTGACCGATCAGATCAACCTGGCGATTATGGCAGTGCAGCTGGTGGTGGTCGTCGCGCTGATCTATCTGTGCATCAAGTTCGCGCTCAACACACCGCAGGTCGGCACGCTGGTTTCCTCCCGGCCGTTCTTCAACGACGCGACCACCCTGCCACTGGTGATGGCGGGAGCGGCGGTTGCCTGCTATTCGTTCCTCGGCTTCGATGCGATCTCGACGCTTTCGGAGGAAACCATCGACCCGCGCCGCAACATTCCGCGCGCCATCATGTTCGCCACGTTGCTCGGCGGCGCCATCTTCCTGGCCACGGCGTATTTCATGATGCTGGTGCATCCGTCACTCGATTATGCCAGCGTCGACGGGGCGGCCTATGAAATCGTCGGCCAGATCGGTGGCGAGACGTTCAAGGCGGTGTTCACCGTCGTCGTCATCATCGCCTTCTTCGCCGCCGGCCTCTGCGCGCAGGCCAGCGCCTCGCGGCTGCTCTATGTGATGGGCCGCGACCGGATCCTGCCGCCCATCGGCTTTGCGTACATTCATCCTTCCTTCAAGACGCCGGTGGTCAACATCGTGCTGGTTGGCCTGGTCATGCTGGGCGCTGCCAGGTTCGACATCGCGACCTCGACCTCGTTCATCAACTTCGGCGCCTTCACGGCCTTTTTCGCCGTCAACCTCTGCGTCGTCGCCTGCGTGTTGCGCGGTGAGGAGTGGGAACGCACGATGCTTGCCGCGCTGGCCGGTATCGTCGGCGCGCTGTTTTGCGGCTGGCTGTTCTTCAGCCTCGATCGGCTGGCGGTGGAACTCGGCCTTGGCTGGCTGACGGTTGGCTGCCTCTACCTTCTCTTCCGTACGCGTATCCTAACCCGGCCGCTGCCGCGCATAGCCGCCGACCTCTGAAGAGCAGATGACCATGCCCGGTCCGCCGGGCGCGCCTTCGCATCCGCATCGCTGGTTCATCTGGAACCGGCGCGTTCCGATCCACCCAGGGAGTCAAATCCATGACAAACCATACGGACAATGCATCGCCGGGCTTGCAATCAGGAGCTATCCGCATCTGGGAAAGCGTCCTCATCTCCATCGCCTCCTCGGCTCCGGGGCAGGCCACCGCCGTCTCGCTGGGGCTGCTCATTCCGGCGACTGCCTATGCCGGTGGCCTCTCCATTATCGCTACCACCACGGCCATGCTCGCCATCGCCTGGTCCTATCACCGGCTCAACATGTGGCAGCAGAATGCCGGCGGCGCCTATGTCTGGGTCGGTCGTGCCGTCAGTCCCTATCTTGGGTACCTGGTCGGCTGCGTCATGCTGGCGGGGTACCTGCTCGGCACCGTCAGCGACATCCTCCCCATCGGTCCCGCCATACTCACGTTGCTTGGCTTCGCCGATGTTTCCAATGCATGGGGCGAGGCGATCTCGGCCACGCTGCTCGGCGGCATCACGGTGATCTATGCTATCGTCGGCATCCACATGACTGCCAGGTTCCAGACCTTCATCTCACTCATGGAACACCTGATCCTGATCAGCTTCTGCGTGATCGGCATCTATGTCGTGTTCATCCTGAAGCGCGAGGGCACGGTGACGCCGTCATGGGAATGGCTAGCGCCGAAAGGCGTCGGCGGCGCCGGCAGCCTCGTCGCCGGGATGATCATCGCCGTCTATCTCTTCACCGGCTGGGACACGTCGATTTATCTCAACGAGGAGACTGAACGGCCGGAGGTCAATCCTGGTCGGGCGGCGCTGTGGTCAGTGGCGATCCTGGGTGTCTATTACACCATACTTGTCGTGACATTGCAGGGGGCGGCTTCTCTGGCCGACATCAGCGCGCATCAGGATTCCGCGTTGATCTTCATCGCTCATCAGCTGGTCGGCTCGCCCTGGGACAAGGCGATGGCATTGGCTATCGTGCTGTCGATCCTCGGTACCACGCAGGCCTTCCTGGTCGGTGCGGCCCGCATTTCCTTCGCCATGGCCCGCGACCGGCTGCTGCCAGGGGTGCTTGGCGAGATCAGCCCGAAATACCGCACGCCGGCGAAGGCGACGGTCATCTTCGGCGTGTCGATGATCGTGATGACCTGGCTCTATGTGTTCCTGTCCTCGGTCGCAGGCGCCTTCGACACCGTCGTCAGTGTTGTTGGCATCATGTTCGCGCTTTTCTACGCGGTGACGGGCTTTACGGTGACCTGGGCATTTCGCGCCACCGTCACGGCAAACACGCGCAACCTGATCAGCCTTGGCCTGATCCCGACTATCGGGGGTGCCACCTTGCTGGCGATCGCGATTGTCTCGATCCGCCAGCTTGAGCCGGCCGCCCTGTGGTCGCTCATCGCCATCGTACTCGTAAGCCTGGTGATGATGGTAGTCGCCAGGTTTGGGAAGGGGGCGGTGTTCTTCCGCACCCGCGCCGCCGAGACGCAATCGCAGCCACAGCACATCTGATGCACGAACCTAACTGAAATCGGAGGACCGACATGAACTACGACCCCGCGCTACGTCTCGATCCATCACCTTTTGCAGACCGCGATCAGACATCGGGGGCCTCGCGCCTGCCGATCGCCGGCCGGCTGACGCTGAAGCAGCTCAGCCAGGCGATTGCCGAGGGGGCGATCGACACGGTGATCGTGGCAATGACCGACATGCAGGGCAGGCTGATCGGCAAGCGCCTGACCGGGCGTTTCTTTCTGGAGACCGGTGCCTGCCGGCAGCTCTTCTGCGATTATTTCCTGGCGACGGACATGGAGATGACGCTGGTACCCGGATACGAAAGCGCCTCCTGGGCGAAGGGCTATGGCGATTTTGCCCTGGTGCCGGACCTCTCCACGCGCGCGCCATACCTTGGCTGGAGAAGACGGCGATTATTCTGGCGGACGTCACCAGCCGCAATGGTGCGGTGCTCGACCATTCGCCACGCCAGTTGCTGCGTAAACAGCTGCAAAGGTTGGCCGACATGGGGTTTGCCGCCGACATGGCCGCGGAGCTCGAATTCTATTTGTTCAACGAAACCTTCGACGAGGCGAGGGCGCACAAATATGAAAATCTGAAGTTCTCCAGCTGGTATCCGGAGGATGGCCACATCTTCCAGACCACCAAGGACGAGCCCTATATTCGCGCGATCCGCACGCTGATGGAGAAAGCGGACATTCCCGTCGAAGGCTCGAAGGCCGAGTGCAGTCCCGGCCAGCAGGAAATCAATTTGCAATATGCCGAGGCGCTGGAAACCTGCGACCGCCTCGTCCTCTACAAGAACGGCTGCAAGGAGATCGCCCATCAGATGGGCAAGTCCGTCAGCTTCATGCCGAAGCTCGACGAAAAGCTGTCGGGCAGTTCATGCCATGTCCATATTTCGCTGCGCGATTTAACAGGCGGCGGCTCGGCCTTTCACGATCCGGCGTCCGAGGGCGGAATGTCCGCTACCTTCCGGCATTTTCTCGCCGGCGCCATCGCCCATGCGCCGGCCGCGACATTCTTCTATGCGCCCAACATCAACTCTTACAAACGCTTCACGGAAGGCACCTTCGCGCCGACGCGGCTGGCCTGGTCGGTCGACAACCGCACGACGGCCTTCCGCGTGCTCGGCCACGGTCCTTCGCTGCGCTTCGAATGCCGGGTTCCCGGTGCCGACGCCAACCCCTATCTCGCTTTCGCCGCACTGATCGCCAGTGGGTTGGCGGGGATTGAGAGCCGGTTGGAGTTGGCGCCCGAACATGTCGGCGACGCCTATGGTGCGACCGACGTCGCGCGCATCCCGAGAACGATGGGCCATGCCTTGCAGCACTTGGAGACCTCGGAAGCGTTGCAGGCGGGCTTTGGCGACAGCGTCATCACCCACTATCTGCACAGTGGCCGCTGGGAACTCAGCGCATTCGAGACTGCTGTCACCGACTGGGAAAGATTGCGCCTGTTCGAACGTTGCTGAGGGGGCGCCGGATCTCTATCGGGCAAAAGATGCGCCCCGAGACGCCACGCGGTAAACGACGTTGTACCATTGACCATCTGGGGCGCCTCGGGGAAGGTCTATTGAGCCCGGCAACCATGGAGGTAGCCATTGATGACGGTGACGCCGGAGCCGCCTGCGGTGGCGAGGCTTTGAAAACCTGCTGCCGCCACTCTGCTTGCAGCGGCGTTCGTCGATGGCGGATTTTGAATCTCCGTTTTTGCGACACTCCAGTGGCCGGGCGGATTATTGTTGAACGTCATGCTCCAGGGAAAGGCGCCTGGATTGTCGGAGGGACTGGCGTTGACTGGGATCGCTGCGCTCCCAACCGGAACATGCTCGCCAACTACCGGAGTGACGAGATTGCCGAGATCCATCTTGATGAGGCACTGCGCATTGGGGATGGCTGCCCGCGCAGCATCATCGTTCGGAAAGTGGAAGAATGTCAGGGATGAAGGGTTTCCACTGACCCCGAAGTTTGCTGCATACCAGGTGACAACGCCACTACGAGCATCAGCTGTAACGGCGCGATAAACTGAATAGGCGTAGGCGGGATTGACGGCGCCAAGCGCGCCGGAGACGGCAAGGATCATGACAAGGACGGAGAAGCGTAGCCTGGCAAGGTGCACGATGATTTTCCTTTTCACTGTGAGGAGATGGGCGTTCGCCACCGCATCCAGGGCGCTCTGACCGACAGCAGCGATCTTCGGCCGGTCAGCCCTCTCTGGAAGCGGCGGTATGCCATGGCGTTTGATAGCTCATGCGGGCGAATGGGGGAGGAGGAGGCTCATAGCCCATATGGCCGCATTCACCCTACTGAAACTGGGTGCTCCAAGTTCCGTCGACGTTCAAGGTGACATTGCAAGTGGTGTGACCGCTGGTGAAATCCGCAAGAGCAGCATTCACGCTGGACTGGGTGAAGTTCATGACAGTGCCCGGCGTGTAGGATCCGGTCTGGACGAAGTATTTTAGGATAGGCTGGCAATCGATGTTGTACATCGGGTTTGCCTGCACGAAGTTGGACAACACGATGCCGCCATTAACAGCAAGCGCGGAGCCGACATTGTATAAGTCCCAGGGGTTGAAGCTGGGCGTCGTGATACGGAAGGCTCCAGGTTGCACACCCGGGCCATTGACCGGTGCGGAAAGTCCGAGCGGTGAGACCGTTGCGGTCGTCCAATCGTTCGGCGAGCCACTGCCGGCTAGGTCGATCGCACGGCTGGCGGAGGCAAAGCCTGACTGCTGGCCAACTTGTGGGGGTGTGTTCGCCTGCTGAATGGCGGCGTAATATTGCAGATTGGCCTGGAAGGTCAGGATTGCACCGGTTTGACTGTAGCTGCCGAGGGCCATCGAAAAGAGACTGTTGGAATAGACCTGCCTACCACCGGCATAGATGGCAGGCTGCTGGAAGAAATAGAAGCTCTGCGTCTGGGGCTGATTGTTCTTCACATTGATGGTCAGCAATTTAGACATGGTCGACGATCCCTTTGTGTTGAGAGTGAGGCAAGGGTTCCAAACTTGGCGAAAGGTATGTCGTGTTTGGCTTCTGCTTTCGGTGTGGAGACGGAAACCCTGCCGAGATCATATTTTATAAACGCCTAAATCAACTTTAAGATGTTAATTAGGATTTGATAAATCGCCAAATGCGTTTAGTTGTCGTGCATTGAGTATCTCGGTGCCAATCGGCACCGAGGACCGGATGCGGCGCAATTTCGCTGACGTTGCACTTGATTGTCCACACTCGCCTGGAAGCAGATGATTCGCGCCTCCTGGGCACTTCAGCCTTCCGATCCGGTCTAATCGCTGCCGGAAAGAGCAAGCCTAGATCGCAAAAGCGGTGCTAGGTTGCTATTTGGACACATTGGTAAACAACCAGCCTGTCATAATTCATTATTTATTAGGCTCGCATATTGCCTCCCGCCTTCTGGTTGATATTTCTGCCTTGCCTGTAACATCCGAAGGAGGCTCGGGAATGCGGAAATTGGCGGCGGTCGTCTTACCCTTGGTTGTCTTGAGCGCCTGTGCACGGCCGTCGGATGGACCAAGCGCCGGCAACATTCGCAACGCGACGATGCCGCATTCGGGCGAGAGGATTCCGGTCGTGCCGCTGGCCAACGCCCCGATGGGCGGACAAGTCGCCGCGCTGTCCTATGCACCGTCCGATCAGGGCCTTTCGCGCCTTCGCTCCTCCGGTTTTTCGGATGCCCGGCTGCGCCCCGGCGATGTCATCGACGTGACCGTGCTCGATACGGGCGAAGATGGATTGCTTTCCACGACGCAGAGCAAGTCGCTCAATCTCGGCCGCTTCACTGTCGACTCGCGCGGTTTCGTCACCATGCCATATGTCGGCAAACAGCGCGTGGCCGATTCGACGCCCGAGGGTCTGCAGTCGCAGATCGTGACGGCGCTCAAGGGTTCCTCGGTCAATCCGCAGGCAGTGGTCACGGTTGTCGACAAGCCATCGAGCGCCGTCACAGTCGATGGCAAGGTGCGCTCAGCCGGCCGCTTCCCGCTGACTGCGCGCAAGGAGCGAGTGCTTGACGTTCTCGCCCTTGCAGGCGGCGCATCCTCTGCGCCGAGCAGCACCAATGTGACGCTGACGCGCGGATCGCAGCGTGCAACCGCGCCGTTGGATCGCATTCTGCAAGACGACAAGCAGAACGTCCGCCTGTTGCCGGGCGATCAGGTTTTCGTCGATGGCGCATCGCAGAGCTTCACGGCGCTCGGCGCCTTCAAGAGCGTCGGCGAGTTCCCGTTGGAGCCGGGCAAGACGACCTTGGCGCAGGCGCTTGCCCGCGCCGGCGGCCTCCTCGACGACCGTGCCGACTCGCGGAATTTCTATCTCTTCCGCAACCAGAAGATCTACACGCAGGCGGTCACCCCGCTTTCCAAGACCGCAAGCGCCGCTCCGGCTATCGTCTCGATCAAGCCCGTCATCTACAGCGTCAATCTCAAGGACGTCTCGAATTTCGTCCTGATGCAGCAGTTCAAGATGCAGGACGGCGACACGATATATGCGAGCAACGCCGGACTGGTCGACGCCGCCAAACTTCTCACCGTCTACCAGAAGAGCGTGCCGACGGCGGCGGCTCCGCAGCCGGGAAGTGTCTCGACGAACTGACGGATTCCGTCTAGTTTTCCACGATGAGTTCAAGGGCCGCCATGGCGTTTGGCGGCCTCTGCGAGGGCGCGCGCTCGGTCAATTCGGCTGCGGCATTGTTTAGCGGCGCGAGAGCATCGGCGTCGTCCCTGCAACGCTCCAAAAGCAGCTTCATCACGCATCCCGCCGAGTAAATATCCGCGCGTGGATCTGCCGGCTCCGTGGAAGATAGTTCCGGGGCTGCAAAGCCGGGTGTCGCCGCCTTTGCGATATCCAGATCCCCGTAGGTCTTCCCGCATTCTATCGCCGAGCCGAAATCGGCAATCTTCAATCGAGCAAAATCGTCGTCGCGTAGAAGCAGGTTGGCGGGAGAGATGTCGCCATGGACATAGCCGGCTTCATGCATTGCATGCAGGCCGTCAAAGAGACACTTCATTGCCTGCCTGATATCCGCCGGGGACATGATTCCAGCCGACAATCGCAGTGACAGGGGCGATCCAGCCCATTCCGCGATGATGGCGGGTTGGCTATTCGGCAGCCGAACAACACATTCAATAGCGACGAGATTGGCATGATGAAGGATCAGGCCGATGCGAGCCTCGCGCAGCAACATGGCTTTGGTCGCAGCGTCGTCGAGCCGATCATTGCCGAGGGTCTTCAGCGCGTGCCATGTACCGAGATCGCGATGGCGCAGGCGGCTGATGATAGTCCGCGCATTGGAATGGACGACGGCTTCGACAAGAAAAGTGTTGTCGATAAAGCTCGGCTCGCTCTCGGGCATGGAAGGAAGGCGCCGATCGAGCGCATCGCGCAGGCGATCGATCAGCAGGTCGCGAATGTCTGATGGTCGCTCAATCTCGCCATCGTGAGTCAGAAGACGCAGCAATCCCGCAAAGCGCGCTGCAATCTCTTTCATGTCCTCCGACTTCAGATCTCCTGTCATGAGGCATCGATGACAATGGCGCTGACATTGTCTCGGCAATTGGCGATCAGCGCTTCTTGGATAAGGGCGTCGGCAGCTTGTTCCAAGGGGGTCTCGATCAGGATCTCGGCGATGACCCTGTCCGTCAGGGAGCGCGAAAGCGGGCCACTGGCAAGCAAAAGCCGGGCCCCCTGCTGAAGCTCGTCATGGACGATCTCTGCTGCGAATTGTTCCTTCAGGCCGAGACCGCGCCCGAGGGTCCGCCGCAGGCCAATATCGATATGGTCTCGGGTTAGAAGCCGCATCATGCCGTCACGCAGGAGATAGCAGCGCGCATCTCCCGCCCACAGGACGGCAAGCCTGCCTTCGGCCATCACTGCAACGACGATGCTGGCAACCGGCGGTTCCCGCTCTCCGCTCGTTCCCTTCGCGCGCAGGATGGCATGGGCATGGCTGAGCTTGCTTTTCACATCCTGAACCAGCGTTTGCAACGCTTCGCGCTCGGGAATGCCGGCGAGGATCTGTGTTGCGATCCGCGCAGCTTCGATCGCTCCGATGCCATCGCCCACCCCATCGGCTACAGCGAAAATACCTGGCCTGTCGGAGACGAGGAGAGCATCGGCATTCAGCGACAGCCGCGTGCCTGGATGGCTGGCCTGGTTATGCTCCATCGTCCAATGGGTTTGAGATGCCGTCACGAATTTTGCCGCCTCTGCCACGACGGCAATGGCTGGCTGAGCCGGAGCTTCTGGAGGAGCAGATGGTTTCCCGTTTTCCAATGTGACGAGTTTGACAAAGTCTTCCGCCGTTGGCGCAGCCATGGTGCGGAATCCTTTGCCGTGACGTGTCCCGGGATTGATGCGCCACCAGAGCGAGGCGGGAGCGGCGGCTTCGTTGGTGCCCAAGGATGGTCGATTGGCAGGACGGATATCGGCAAATGGCAGACGAAGGCGCTTAATTCCTTCGACGAAGCGTTTCATATCGAAATCAGGCTTCTCCGATGTCTCGGCAAGCGCTTCGGCGGCAATAAACCAGCTGTCGTCTTCGCAGAGGTCGCGAAGCTGGCCCGAAAATTTCTGCAGTTGTGCGGCAATGACGAGCGGGAAGCTGCGGTCGACACGGTCACGGCTCGGCAGGAGCACGCCGGCAACGGCTCCGGGCGCCCAAATGCCGCTGCCGACAACGAAACGCCACGCCGATGTGGCATGAAACCGCCGTCGCCACTGGGTCTCCAGGGCAGATTCGAGTGCGATCAGGCCACCCCGGATCCATTGGTCGAGTTCGCCTTGGAGCCGCAGGCCAAGTGCCGAGGAAACGAAATCGCCATGCGTCGGCAATTTGCCGAAGAAGCCGATCGTGTCGGCTTGCATCGGCGATTGGGTGCGGGCGAGGTGTTCGTTCATCGAGCCGACCGTCAAAATTGCGCCGGGCAGCTGAAATCGGACAATGCCTGCAGCCGGAATGGATTGAGAACCGAGCCGAACTGCACATCGAACTCTGCCGCTCGACCGTCGTTCTCGAAGCGTGCCCTGAAAAGATCGGGTCCTTCGACCGTCACCTTGGCAGCGTCGAACAGGCGGAAGGGAGACCAATCGCCGCTCTGCGTCATAGCTTCCTGCCAGCCACCGGGCAGAAACGCGATGCGCGATTGATTATCGGCGTTGGTAGCCGGCCAACCTATGGATTTCGATTGGATCGGCCCGTGGAAGTAGACCACACGCTCACCCTCTATCTCCATCATCACGGCATTGGCCGAATCCGACAGGGATACCGGCTTCACGTTGATCGAAATCGCCGGCTTCTCGCTTCCAGCTGGGAAGAAGGCACGTTCGATCTTGTTGGCATTTTCGAACTGCGCGATGGCCTGGCTCGGAATGCTGTCGCCGCCGAAGGTGCCGCGCCAGCCCCATGGCTGTGCGCTGGTGTCGATGAACGCATCCAGGCGGTTCTTGAAGAAAGTCTGGAATAGGCCCTGAGGACCGAAGAGACGCACGAAATCCGCCATGGCAATATCCTGGCTTGATTTCCGATCGAAGGGATAGCGACCGGTGACGATGCGGGCGCAGAGATCGGCACCTTCCGTAGCCCAAAGATCGTTGATGCGGGCGCGGGCGGTTTTGACCGCGAGGGATCCGATATCGGCGGCAGTTGCCACCATCCAGGCATCGGCGGGCGCCGGCAGGCCCCGGGCCTGTTGCAACAGGTCCTGATTGGCGTTGGCAAGCTGGCCACCGGCATCGAAGACGCGGGCGACCTCTGCCGTCGATGTGGCGGCGCGCGATAGCTGGCCATAGATATTTTGCAGGATCGGCTGAAGGCTCTGGATCTGCGAGCGAGGCTTGCTGCTTGCTCCATTCGCATTGTCGCCCTGAGGGACGGCCTGTGTATTGTTGCTGCTCACCTCGAGCGCTGCGCGCAACGGTCCATAGGGATCTGGCGTGTTGGCGACATTTGTGGATGCCGATGCAAGTGCTGCATCCGGAGTGTCGCCGAGCGACGCGACCTCAGTCACACCAGCCGGACGCAGATCCGTAGCCGTCGCGATGGATTTCAGCACCATCTCGATAGGACTTGGATTTGCCGCAAGGATTCTCGCGGTTTCGGTTGCGTCCGCCAGATCCTTCGAAGGGCGAACCTGCAGGTCGGCGAGCAGCGTCGACCAGCGTTGCTGGAATGTATCGAAATAAAGCTGCAATGCGGCCTGCGCGATGGCGTCCGTGGTCATGCCGGTTGGGTTGCCGCCGGCATCGCCGCGCACCCATTGCTCCTTGAGCGCTTCCGATGCCGCCGCTTCGGCGTCCGGCAGCACGACGGTGCGATAGCCCTTGCCGGTGAAGATTCCGGCGATACCGTCACGAAGCGCCGCTTTCGATTTTCTCTGAAATACCTGCGCACCGAGCGGACCCAAGGCGTCGGCGGGGATCCAAGGATCAAGCTGTCGGGCCTGGCGGGAATGGGTGAGAATATCGTAAGTGCGCGATGCCAGGCTTTGCGGGCGAATGGTGTCGCGCGCCTTGGCAATCAAGGCGTTGTCCAGCTCGATCGCCGGCAGATTGCCCGTGGCCATCGCATCGACATGCGTAACGAGCGCCTTGCGAACGGCGGCGCGTCCTTCGCCCGGATAGAGCGTGGCAAACATATCTTCTGCCTGCTGCGAGACGAAATCCTTGTCGAGGGGACCTAATCCGCCGAGCATCCCGTAGAGCTTTAGGCTGTCGAAGGTCTTTTGGACATCTGAAGGCTGCTTGAGTTCCTTTTGAAGCTCCACCAGCATGCGCGGCAACAGGAGGGAATTCAGGGCACGCTGATAGGCGATGCGCTGGCGGCTGGCGATCTTGTCCTCCTGATCGAGGCCGAAACTTGTCGGCCAGATCCTCGCTTCGTCGAAGCCGCCCGTCACGGCGCGAAGATTGTCGAGAGCGGGCAGGACGCGAAGGAAGTCGGCATCGGTGACGTCGCGCACCGGAATGCCGTTTGCCAGCTTCTCGTAATTGTCGATGCGCCGCTCGGCGGCGGCAATCGCGCGGGAATTCTGGAAATAGGTGGCTGTCCAGCCGGTGAAGACGATTGCGAGCGCCACTGCGGCCACACCATAGGCAACGCGCCGGATCATCGCCTGACGGCCGGACAGGCGTCTGTCGCGCGCAACCAGCGATGCTTCGCCGAATATGACCTCCTTGAAGAGGCGCGAGAGGAAATAGCTGCGGCGCATGCGCGGCGCCTCGGCTGCAGCCTCCCTGCCTTGCGTGCCGGAGGCAAAATAGACACCGCGCATCAGCGGGGCTTCGATCAGGCTCGACGAAGAGCAGAGTTCGCCGAGCACCTCCTGCAGCCGTTCGCCAAGGGCAGCAAGCTCGGCGGGGAAACGGAATATCCGGCCGCGAACCTCGATGTTCGGCTCCTGCTGCAGGCGCTCGATCAGCATTGCATCGACACGTTGCTGCAGAAGCGCGAATTCCTCCATGAAACGTTCTGGCAGATTTTCGCCCTTGTAGCTCTCATCGAGATTGAATGTCGTACCCCAGACCTGTTCGCGATCGGTCTTTGCAAGTCCGTCAAAAAACTCGACGAAGCCGGTCAAAAGGTCCGCCTTTGTCAGAATGACGTAGACCGGCACTCGCGCCTGCAGAAATTCGTCGAGTTCCGACAGGCGCTTGCGGATGGAGCGCACTTCATCGAGTTGCGCCTCATGATCGCGGCTGAGGAGATCGCCGATCGATAGCGTGACGAGGGCGCCGTTGATTGGCTGCGACCGGCGATATTTCCTGAGCAGGCCGAGGAAGCCTTCCCAGCCCGCCTTTGATGCGCCGTTCAAATCATCCTGGGTCGTGTAACGGCCGGCCGTATCGATAAGGATTGCCTCATCGGCGAACCACCAATTGCAGTTGCGGGTGCCGCCCACACCCTGAACGGAGTTGCTTCCGATGGCATCGCCAAGTGGAAACTTCAATCCCGAATTGGTCAGCGCCGTGGTCTTTCCGGAGCCGGGAGCGCCAAAGATCACATACCAGGGAAGTTCGTAAATATAGCCGAAGCGCTTCTTGCTGATGCGGCGCAGCAGCAGCAGGGCTTCCTTGAGGCGGCTATGGATTTCTCCAACTTCTGCCTGCTGGCTGGCTGCATCATCGCTGATGCCGTCCACAAGCGCGTTGTCCCGCTTGCGGGCGCGCAGCCGTGCGATCAACAGATAGGCGAGCCAGACTGCGATGACCACGCCGATCGCGATCAGGCGGGCATTGACTGTCGCCAGCGGCTTGAAGGTGCCGTAGCCGAGCGTGTAGCCGTAGAACCAGATGAGGACGCAGATGGCTGCGACCCAGATGAGCGAGACGAAACGCTGGCCGAGAAGGCCGGCATAGACCGAGACGTAGGAGCGAAGCGTGTAGAATATGCCGAGCGGGTTCATCGTGTGGCTCCCGTCGTTGCTGCCGGTGCAGCGCTCGGGTTGCGACCCGCCTGCCCAGTCGTCGCCTGTGGATTGAGGGCGGCGTCACCAAGCCGTTGCGTCGGATCGGTCAGCACGAGGATTTCGGTGCGGCGGTTGATTTCGCGTCCTTCCGGCGTCTCGTTGCTTGCCAGCGGATCGCTGTCGGCGCGCCCTTCCGTCAGGATCGCATCCTTGCCGGTATAGGCGGCCAGGATATCGCCGACCGCGCGGGCTCGGGCCTCGGATAGGTGCCAGTTCGACGGGAATTGTGTCGTGCGGATCGGCACATTGTCGGTATAGCCGACAACCACCGCGCGGAACTTCTCCGAGGCGAGAGCCCCGCCGATGCGCTGCAGGAGATCGCGGAACCGGTCGCTGACCTCGGCGCTGCCGGTGTCGAAGAGCCCAGAATTGTTGATGCGCACCAAGAGGCGCCCGTTGGAGTTGGACAGGGTGACGAGCTTGCGGTCGACTTCGGGCTGCAGGAAAGCCAGCAGATTGTCGAGCGGGCTCGGAGCCTGCTTGACCGCTGGCGGCGGCGTTTCAGGTTGCTTTTTCTGCGGCGGTGGAGCCTCGACGACCACCTCCTTGGGTTTCGGCGTCTCGATCAGCAGGCTTGGCATGTCGCGCGGCGGCAGATTTGCCAGGCGCTCGAAGGTGGCATCCGAGGCCTGGTTGAGCGACAGCGTAAAGAACATGTAGCCGAGCGCAAACAGCAGAGCGAGAACGGAAAGAACGGTCCAAAGCGCAACAGCGGTGCGCAGCGGCTTGTGCCGGGCGGAAACGCCGCGCCAGTGCGGCGACAGCTCGCGTTCGAAGATACCATACTGGCCGAGCAATGTTTTATAGAGACTGTCGCGGATGCGCCCGAGCTCCAGAGAGCCGCGCGGCGAAACGCGTGTCCGGCCCTCGAAGGCCAGAGACAGGCATAGATATATAAGGAGCAACAGGTCCTTGTTGGTGCCCGGGCTTTGCTGGAAGTGGTCGAGGAGATCGAACACCCGGTCGCCGCCGGTGACATCCATGTGGAAGGTGGAGACGAGGCCGGAGCGCGCCCAGCCGGCGCGCACGCCCCAGCGCTTGCTCAGCACGACGTCGTCGATGGTGGCGCAGACCACATAATGGGCGGCGCGCGCCCGCTCCGGACTGATGCGGGCGCTGGCGAGATCGCGCTCATAGCGTCCGACGGCCTCGATCGTCACGCGACGTAATTCGGCGATATCAGGCTGTTCCTCGGTATTGCGGAGACTATGGGCGAGATTCAGCAATGGGGCGGCCGAGCGCACGATGGTCGGAACGTCCTCGCCGCCAAAACGGAAGTTGCGGATCAAGGTGTCGACCGACCAGCCGCCGGGCGTATCCCCAGCCTGTTGATCGAGTTCGTCATCCAGAAGGTCGGCCAGCTTTCGGGCGGCCTCATTCTTCTTGGTGCCGCTGTCGCTGAGCTCGATGATGGTCGGCAGCTCGTGCCATGGTGTCGATCGTGGTGTGTTCATTCTCTGAGAGCCCACAGTTCCATCTCCAGGCCAGGGAAGTCGCCGGCAAGATGCAGGGCGATCGCGCCGGAGGTATCAAGCTGTTTCCAAAGCGGATTCTTCGTATCGAGTTCGAAATAGATTGTTCCGGATCGATAAGGCAGCTGCCGCGGCAAGACCGGTAGCGGACGGACAGGAATACCTGGCAGCGCCACGTTGACGAGTTCGGCGATGCGCTCGACAGGGCCGACCTTGATCTGCGACGGCAGCTTGCGCCTGACGTCCTCAGCCGACATCTCGGCGCGCACGGCAAGCACGAAGCCGGCATCCTTGAGCAGCGAACGATCGTTGATGGTACCGACGCGGACGTCATGACGCCGCTCGATAAGCTCGATGGAAACCGCGGCTTGCTCCAACACTGCGGAAAGGGAGGCGCGCAAATCGTTGAAGACAGCTGCAAACGTCGCCTTCAGATCGTCGTGACGATAGGGCGGGAAGTCGCTCGCCCGCTTGCTGTCGGTAGTAAAGGTCGCAAGCTCTCCGGCAAGCTCGATACATTGCTCATAGAAGGCCATCGGATGCATCCTCGATGCATTCGCCGCAATGTGGCGCAGCATCGGATCGGCGCGATTGAGGATGTGTAGAAGAAAGTAGTCGCCCACTTCCGCGGTGCCACGCACCGTGGGATCACCGATGCGTTCGGCAATCGCCTCGGCGCGATGCCGCACGATGCCGAGCAGTTCGGTGACCAGCTCGTTCAGCCGCGCTTCGGCGGCGCAGTTGAGGCAGGGCGCAATATAGTCAGGATCCAGAATGACTGCTCTGTCCGAACGCACCTCGATGATGCGGGCAAGGCCAATCAACTCGTAGCCGGCGAGCTCGTCGCCGGTTTTCAGGTAGCGCAGGCTCAGGCGACCGACATCGATGGGTGCCATGAAGTCGGTTTCTATATTGGAATCCGGCGCCTCATATTGGGAGGCGGTGATGCGAACGCTGTTGCGCATGGCGCTGCCATTGTGGGCGACATCCGCCTTGCCGGGCTGACGCGCCGGCAGGGCGAGATAGACGATGGCATTCTTGGTGCTGTCGTCCAGATCGAGCGGCGGCGGCAGGTCCGCATCGATGGGCGCTTCGAATGGCGTGCCGTCGGGCAGGATGCCGCGCAGATTCGACAGCGCGAATTGGCCGATGGCGAGCGCGCTGCGGTCGATGCCGATTTCAGCGATGCCCCAGGGATAGGGCGCCAATCCGCGCGCGGTCGTCCGCACAAGCCGCTCCGTCCAGCGGTCGGCTTGCTGGAAGTGCTGTACGCGAAGGAACATGCCCTCGCTCCATGCCACTCGATTCTCGTTCTTCATCGGGTGTTGCCCGTCCTCTCTGCAATGGTGCTGATGTCCTGCTCACCCTGACGATCCGCCGGGGCGCGTCCGGCTTCCGTCAGCAGATCGCGGACGGAAATGCGCTTGCCATCTCGTTCGAACCGGGTCTGATAGGCCTTCCAATAATCCCGGCTACCGCGCCAAATCCCCTTGCGGGAGCCGGCATCGACCTGCGCCTCGATCATGCGGGGCTCGAATAGACGACTGGCTTCGCCAAGGAGATTTTCAAGGCCGGCATTCAGGGCGGATTGCCTGGCAATGAGTGTTCGCAGCCGATCCGTGAGCTGCTCGGCTCGCTCCCGGCTGAAGAGCGACGCAGACGAATGAACATGGTCATCTTCGATGCCAAGGAGCGCGGCTTCATCGGCGAGGGTCTGCTCTAATCTATCGACAAGGGCTTCAAACTGCTGGAGCGGATCGTCGGACAGCAGCAAGGTTTCATCTGGCTGGCCAAAGCCTGTGTCTTCCGCCGCCCGGATATCGTTTGCGGGAATGATCACCTTCGTCGTATCCGGGGCATCGCGACCGACGGCGCTGCGCGCAACGGCCACGGAAACGTGTGTCGCAGCACCATGCTCCAATTGGCTGCCGAGGCCGAAATCCGCATTCCAGTCATCGGGGAGGACCGGTTTGATACCATCGATATCAGGCGGACCGCTCCAGCCGACATCGATATTGCGACTCGACTGCTTGTCCTTTCGCGTCGATTGCGGAATAGCCGCGATCCAGTCTTCTCCGCCGCGATGGCCGAGTATGCCATTTGCCGTGCCGCCGCCGGGCGCGACGTCAGCGAGGATTGAGGAGATGGTCATCGTTTCATCGCTGAGGCGCAGGCCGGCGGCCGGATCCTCGATATCGCGATCGGCTTCGCCGCTGATGGCGACATGGAAGGATATTTCGCCGAATGCGATCTTCGACTTGTTTGCAAGTCTCGCAGTCTCACCTTCCATGATCATGACGCCATCGACCCGGGTGCCGTTGGCGCTTTGATCGCGCAACAGAAAGCCGGTGCGGTCGCGCTCGATCATGCAATGAATCTTCGACACCAGGCGGCCTGGATCTTCGACTTGCCAGTCGCAATCCGGCGAGCGGCCGAGCGTGCGCTTGCCGCGTTCGAAGAACCATCCCTTGCTGGCGCCATCGCCGGCGATCTGACGCAGCTCAAGCCGCATGGGCGCCTCCTGCTTGTGACAGCCCGCGAGCCGAGCGTGGTTCGGCGATAATGGCATCGCCACTGTCGCTTTCGGCTGTAGCGACGCGTGCCCAGCTATTCCAACCGAGCCTCGGCGGATCACCATCCTCGCCCAGCTTGCAGAAGGGGATATGCTCCTTCTTCAGGACGACCTGAATATCGAAATCGAGCGTCGGGCCGACAAAGAGACGCGTCAGCGCGAAAAGCGCGTCGATATTGCTGCCGCCGGGCGAGAGCGCCCGATAGTCTTCGTAGTTGACGGGGCCAATAACCACGCGGAAACTGCCACCGAAATCATGGATTGCCGTTCCCGCCGTAGCATTTACGCCGAGCTGAACTCCCTGCGGCTGGCCCATGCGGCTGCGTTCATCGACGGGGATGGAAAGCCAGCGGCCCCTGAACAATTCTATCGCCACCGGCAACCCGCTGAATTCGCGCAGCATGGCCTGCAGATTGATCGCATTGCGGTTGCGAGCCGCAAAGAAGCCGGAAAATCTGAGGATGAGTTCATCGTCGGGTCGAACGCGCTCCCTCAATCGTGCTGTACCGAAGCCGGCGAGGGAGAAAAGCGTTGATATGAAGGTGTTGCCGCTTCTGCCCGGGTTCCATCGCAGTCTGCGGGCGAGGCGATATTTCTCGCTTGCATCGACGAAAAGTTCGGTGAGGCGGGCGGTGAAGATATCGAAGAAGCTTGCAAGTCCGTGGGCACGGTTACGCTCTTCGCGCATGACGAGCTCGTTGTAGCTCGGCGGCATCGCTCCGAGCGGGCCGAGCAATCCGGCCATGCTGGCACGCAGCGATGCGCCTTTGCCTTTGCGCCTGAAGTCGTTGACCGCGAGCGGCGTCGGCGAGACGCCGACCGGCGACGAAACCGAGAGATGATCTCCGGCCGATTCCTGAGCCACGCGAAATGCCGTCGTCGGCTCGAAGCGACCGGGGTCGCGTTCGAGCAGCGATGCAAGCATTTCACTGTCACTCGGCCGCATCTGATCCATCGTCCTAAGATCGTCCTTTCATCAAAGCAGCGGCCGTTCGGCGGCGCGCGCCGGCCAGACGGCGATCGGCTTGGATTGTCCCTTCATTGAAATGGAGAGACGGGTGAAGCTGTTGATAGAGGTGTAAAGCCCGAAAAAGCGGTCGAGAACGCTGCCGAAGAGATAGGCCGAAGGCCTGTCAATTGCAGCGGGGTCGAATTCCAGCCGGATATCGGTGCCGGGGACCATGCCGCCGCTGCCGAGGCGGGCCATCGAGCTCTTCGCCTCGATCCGCACCAACGCGTCGGCAAGTTGTCGTGTCTCGCGGCTGTCGCGGAAGGCGTAAAGAGCCAGGATGTCCTTCAGCGCTGCGCCGTCATTGTCGAAAATCGAGAGATGGTTGAGCTGCAGATGCGACATGAGCCGCCAGTTGCGCCCCTGTTGTTCGCTCATGCGTACTGAGGGGGTAGGGGCCATCAGGGCTTCGACAGTGCCAACCGCTTCGCTGCCGGAGGCAAGCTGCAGATAGGGGTGGCCGCCGCCGAACGGCAGCTGTTCGGGAAGTTCACGATTGAGGCAGAGCGCATCAATGCTGGCGATCTTGTCAATGGACCCGGCCGGCCGCCTTGCGCGATCGACAAAGGCGATTTCCATGTCCGAGGTGCCGTCATCGGCGTCGAAGCGCCGCGCACATTGCCAGAATAGCGACGAGGCTCCACCTTTCAGGCTGCGGCCGAAGAATGGCTGGCACTGCTCCTCCTCGCCGGTGCGCCCTGAGACGAGCACGTTTTCAATCGTGTAGATCTCACGCGTCTTTTGCCGTCTGGCGTCCGGCAGGACGCGATATTCCGTGCGCGTGCCGTCAAGGGCCAGGGGTTCGCAGGTTTGGCGGAAGAGATTGACCACCGGCGTCGCATTGAGCACGAAATCGCGGGCCGAAAGCGTCCGCTCCAGCTTTGTGCTGGTTTCGTCGAGATAGATAAAGATCTCCAGAGTCTCGCCGTCCCAGGCCTTCAGCCCGGTAATGTCGATGAAGAGGAATTTCTGCGGCAGAGCGAAGAATTCCGTGAGTAATCGGTAGCCGGCGAAGCTCGATGTCGGGTAAGGCAGTATGGCTTCATCCGGTTCGAAGCCGATCGGCTGAAGCGCTTTCGCCGGTAGCATGACGGGAGCACGATCATCGGCATGCCGGGCAAGCGCGATGCCGAGCGTATGGTTGGCGAGCAGCTCGTGGATCGCCACTGCCTGCTGCCAGGAGGAAGCAATATGCAGTCTGAGCCGATCAAGGCCGATTTCACTGATGGACTTGTTCGTGTCGCGCGGGCGGATCGAAAGACGAAGGCAACCGGCCGCCCCTGCATGAGGTGAGGGTGGCGCGCTGATGGGATGACCCGTCAATGAAGCTGAAACGATTTCAATCGGCGCAACGTCCGTGTCTTGCGTAGTGCGAAAGCGGCAGCTCTCGCCGCCGATCGGCTCGGCGAAGATCTCTGTGTGGCGGGGAACCGTCTGCACTGAGGCAAGCGTGTTGCTCGGCGCCAAGCGCACGATGCTCATCGAGGGCAGCGGCGCCAGATAATGCGGGTAGAGGGTTTCGAGCAGGCCGTCGGTCAGTTCCGGGAACTCGTCGTCGAGTTTCTGACGCACGCGGGCGGCCGAATAGGCAAAGCTCTGGATCAGCCGCTCGACATGGGGATCGTCGGCCACCTCACCGGTCACGCGCAGCCGGCCGGCGATTTTCGGGAAGGCGTCGGCGAAACGCGCCGCGCGGCGACGGATGGCAGCGAGTTCGTCATTGTATCGCTGCAGGAAACCGTCAGCCATTGCCGGCCTCCACGAGAAAGCGCTGGGTCGACGGATCGATCGTCGATTCAAAGCTGATCGGCGGCATGCCTTCGTGCACGCGAAACGTCGCCTGGATACGCATGCGCAAGGCGCGTTCGCCATTGCCGCGGCTTTTCAGGATGCTCACGCGCACGTCCGAAAGACGTGTCTCGAAAAGCGCGATCCGTCGCTCGATCAGTCTGGCGAGGCGCGTTTTGGCCTCGTCGGTGACGAGGTTCGCCGACACCATGCCATCAACGCCGAACGAGACCAGGGCATCGCCGAGTTCCTCATGGATCGATGGCGGAGCGGTCGGCCGGCGGCGTGTGTTGAGCAGCGCTTCCAGATCGCGGCGGATGCATTCGCGCAGCTCTCGCAACTGTTCGGCAGATGTCAGTGGCGGGTCCTGCAATCGATCCGGGTTTTCGTCGATCAGCCGATCGATGATCGATCTGGCGACGATCCGTTCCCGGGGTCGGTAGCGTTCGAGCGGATCAGCCATGGGCGGCGCGCCTCGTCTGGTCGGCATCAAGCGACACGGTTTCCAGCGTCTCAAGCTCGTGGAAGGAGACGACGTCGTCCCCCGCCAGGAAACATTTCTGGCCGCGTCCGGTCGTAATACCGGTCGGCTCGTCGATCCATTCGGTCTCGCGGCCCAGCAGCAGCCTGGCGCCGGTCGTTCCGTGATAGATTGCCGGCAGAAGAACCGTCGCAATGGCGCCGTCGACAAGTTCCAGTTCGGCCGAACGGAAAGCGAGGTCACGCGGCCGCGAGATCGGCTCGACGCGAAGGGCGGCGATCCGGGAAAAGTCGATCCAGAGATAGGCGCCGCCGGTCATGATCACTTCAAGCGCATGGGGGAGGCGGTCGTCGAGATCGCGGAAATCGGAAATAGGGCGACCGTTCCAGCTCATCGGCCGTTCACCCCGGGTCTCTTCCAGGGATTGAAGCCCAGCGGCAGCGTCCTTCGAGCCATCGCGATGCGCGACCGCGACTTTCAACGCAACTTGGTCAAGCGCAGTCGGGCCGTTTGGAAAGTCCGGTGTTGCAGCGGTGTCGAACCAAGCCGATCGGGCCGCCATGGCCCGCAGTTGATTGCGCAACAGCGCAAAACCCATCGTATCTTCCGGCGCGAAGGTGGCAGCGAGATTGCATTGGGCATCAGCGCGCGCATAGTCGCCGGAAAGGATCAGCAGGTCGATGAAAAGGTGCCTGGCGTCCTTGTCGCTGGGCGCCGTCTTCACGTGTGCCTTCGCCAGCTCGATCGCCTCATCGAGGGCGTTTTCACTTAGTGCTTCGGCGATCTTGGCGGAGAGGGTCATGCAGACATCCTTTGCGGCACGTTTGCGGGACGGGAGAGCGCAAGTGTCGAATTCGCTGTCTCCGCGACGAGATGAAAACTGGTGGATACATCATCGAGCTGGAAATGCGGCTGCAGCCGCACGGTGCAGGCAAACATGCCGGGCTTGCCGGGAATTTCGTCGACGTGATGCCGGCTGAACGCAAGGGAAACCGGACCCGCAGCAGCACGTCGGCATCGTCGTTGCCGAGCGTGTAGCTGGACAGCCAGTCATTGAGCTTGCGCTCGATCGAGGCCGTATCGGCAAGCCGGCCGATCTCATCGCGCATGATGACCTTGAGATAGTGCGAGAACCGGGAAGCGCAGAGCACATATTGCAGCATGGCGGCGATGCGGGCGTTCTGCCGTGCCTGCTCGCTCGAATAATGCGGCGGCGCGTGCAGCGACTGGTTGGAATTGAAGATCACCGAGGAGGAGAGGTAGGTGGTAGCGACCGGCACGAGGCCGAGTTCGCAGAGTTGTTGTTCCTGCGTATTGGTCAGGCGTATTTCGACCGGCGCCTGCTCCGAAAGGCCATGGCTTTCCGTTCCAAGATCATACGGCGCCAGTTCCTGCGCACTCAGTAGGCCGCCGTCGACTGCATCCTGAGTGACGCCCCGGATGTCGGCAAACCACCCGGATTCGACGAAGTTGCGGATGACGATAATCGCAAATGCAAAGGCGCCGTTGCCCCACAACAGGCTGCTGCCGTCGGCGGCTATGTTTTCACGGAACGGAAACTGATCGTCTCGCTCGCGTGAAAATGGCTCATAGGGCGAGCGCATCAGGACACGAGGGGCGACCAGCCCAAGAAAACGTGAGTCTTCACGGGCGCGAAGTCCATTCCAGCGAATGCGGGTCGGATCATAGGCAAGCCAGGAAAAGTCCTGGACACGGTTCAATTCGTTGAAGTCGTTGAGGCCGATCGCCTGCGGTGATGCGGCAGCGATGAAAGGGCAGAAGGCGGCCGCTGCGGCCATACCGATTTGGGTCAGCGCGCCGATCGTATCGCCGCCATTCGGATCCTGCGGTGAGAGTTCGTAGTCGCCCACCAAAAGACCGAAGGGCTCGCCGCCAGGCATGCCGAATTCGCGGCTGTAGATCAGCTCGAAAAGATGACTCTGATCGAAATCGGTCGTGCGTTCAAGATGCCGTGCCAGCTGCGCCCAGCTGACGCTCAACAGCTTGATCTTGACCTCTTCCGACTGCCCTGTGTGATGTACGAGCATGTCGAGCCCGCGCCACCGCGCTTCCATCGCCTGGAATTCGGGGTGATGCAGGATGGCATTGACCTGCCGGTTCAGGGCATCGTCGATCATGGCGATCACGCGATGCACCTGACGGGGCCAGGCGGCTCTCGATTCCATCGTCGTCGCGATCATGTGGCTGACTGAAGGCGCGCAGGCGGCTGGTAGCCGCCGCGCGGCCTCCCCTTAGTTCTTGCTCGGAATGCGGGCGACCATTCGCAGCGAAGTGGTCAACTCTTCCATCTGGAGCCAAGGTCGCATCCAGGCGACGGCATTGTAGGAGCCGGGCTTGCCGGGAACCTCTTGAACCGTCACCTTGGCATCGCGCAGCGGATACTTGGCGCGCGATTCCTCGCCTGCGTCGTCATTGGCGTTGACATAGTTCGAAATCCAGCGATTGAGCCAGTTTTCGCAGTCCTCGGCCTCCATGAAGGAGCCGATCTTGTCGCGACCCATCACCTTGAGATAGTGGGCAAAGCGCGACGTCGCCATCATGTAGGGCAGGCGAGCGGAGACAGCGGCGTTGGCTGTCGCCTCCGGCTTGTCGTAAAGCTTCGGTTTGTGCGTGGTCTGGGCGCCGAAGAACACGGCATAATCGGTGTTCTTGTAGTGGCAGAGCGGCAGGAAGCCGAGTTTGCCAAGTTCGGCGTCGCGGCGGTCGGTGATGCCGACTTCGGTCGGGCACTTGAGATCTAGGTCGCCATCATCGCTCGAGAAGATGTGCATCGGCAGATTTTCGACCTTGCCGCCGTTTTCAGCGCCGCGGATCGCGGTGCACCAGCCGCTCTGGGCGAAGGCGTCGGTCAACCGTGTTCCCATGACGTAAGATGCGTTCATCCAGCAGTAGGAATTGTGCTCGAGTTCGCCGGTCTTGGAATGTTCGGTCTCGTCGAAGCCGAAGTCATCGATCGGATTGGTCTTCGGGCCGTATGGCATGCGGGCGAGAACGCGGGGAAGCGCAAGCGTGACGAAACGCGAATCTTCGCTATCGCGCAGGCTGCGCCACTTGGCGTATTCCACCGTCTCGAAGATCTTTTCGAGATCGCGCGGACGGGCAAGCTCACGATAATCGTCGAAGCCGAACATACGGGGGCTTGCGGCTGAAATGAAAGGGGCGAAGGCGGCTGCCGCGATCGACGAGATTGCTTGCAAGGTCTGCACGTCGTCGAAAGAATTGTCGAATTCGTAGTCGCCGATCAGCGCACCCATGGGCTCACCGCCCGGTGTGCCGAATTCATCTTCGTAGATCGACTTGAAGAGCCGCGATTGATCGAATTCCACGGCCTTTGCCAGATCCTTCGAGACATCGCGCTTGGATGCGTTCAGGACGCGGATCTTCAGATTGACGCTGGTTTCGCTGTTCTTGACCAGATAGTTCAATCCACGCCAGCTGCCTTCCAGCTTGGCAAATTCCGGCGACTGCATGATCGACGCGAGCTGTCGCGAGATCTTCCGGTCGAGCTCGGCTATGGCGTTGTTGAGGGTTACCGTCAGGTTGCGGTCGTAGGTGACAGTGCCCTTCAGAGCCTGGTCCGTCAGCGTCCTCAACAGATCCTGTGCACGATCCGGTTCGGTTTGCCGGGTGGCGGAAACGATTTGCGTCAGAAGATCCTCTGCCGGCGCAAACTCGGCCTCTTTGGTCTTCAATTGGCTTTCAGCGCTCATTTTTCGATCCTTACGGAAGATGCAGCGATATCGGTGAGGCTTGCGCACTTGCCGCTAGCGGCTGCTTGAAACAGAACTGAACGACCCGACTGACGGATCGTGATGGCAATCAGCTGGCGGCGGGCTTTTCTTCCACACCGAGCTCGGACATCAGCTTCGAAAGATCCGCCTTGTTTTGCAGGACTTCCTCGAGCAGGCGCTCCAGCTCTTCCGAGCGGTCGGCCTTGCTCATCAGGTCTCGAAGCTGGTTGCGGGCGTCTAGCAGTGCCTTCAGCGCGGGGACCTGGTTGACGACCGAGCCGGGCTCGAAATCGTCCATGCTCTCGAACTTGAGCGAGACGGGGATTTGTGAGCCATCGCCTTGCAGCGTGTTTTCGACCGAAATGTTCAAACCAGGCGTCATGCGCCGCATGACGTCGTCGAAATTGTCGCGATCGATCTGCACGAACTTGCGCTCGCCGAATGGTTTCAGCGGCTGGGTCGGGTTGCCGGAGAAATCACCGAGCACGCCGACGACGAAGGGTAGTTCCTTCACGACCATGGCGCCTTCGGTTTCCACCTCGTACTTGATGTGGACCCTTGGCTTGCGCACTCGCTCCAGTTTTTCATGAACACTTGCCATAAGCTTCTCCTTCAATCCCAAGCGGGCAAAACTTGCTTTTCACATGTGGCACAACTCGACTTTGGGAAGAGCTGGTTGCAAAAAGTTCAAAATTGGTTGTGTCCGTCAGCCACCCTTGTTGGACTTTGGCTGAATTCCAGCCGCGGTCAGTACGGCGTTTCGGGTTTGTTGTTCGGGCAGCAATTCGGCCAGCAATTCCGAGAAATCCATGCGTCCTCGCCGCACCATGGTCTCGATCGCCATGGAGATCGGGGAGTGCGGCTCCGTGCGGCGGAAGTAACGCGCAACGGCAAGCAAGAGCTCGAACGCCTCCTCGCGGGATCCTATCGTTTCGGCATTGAGGGGGCGTGGAATTATCTGAGCCGGTTCACCCGTACCTGTCGGTGCCTGCGGCGTAACTCCGTCTTCGACCGTGTGAGCTTCGATACCCGCAAGAGCGCGAAGCGCCGATGCGGCTTCCTGCAGGACGTTATGCGTGTTGGAGCTAGGCGGCGCCATCGCGCCGCAGCGCTCGTTCAGGATTGCCACGAGGCGGTCAAAGGCGCCTATGCAGCCGTTGAGATGTTCGAGATGGGAGCTCATCGCCGCGGTGCCGGCCACGATAACGGCCTGGTTCAATTCGTCGCGCCGTCTGGTCTCGTTAGGTCGTTGTGAAAGCTGGAAATCCCAAAACGAAAACTGGCCGAATTTCATGCCGGGCACAAGCGGAGTAAGCCTGATTGCCTGAATGATCGTGCCCTCACCGCCTACGCCATTCAGCCCTGCGAGAGGTGCCAGGCGTTCTTCCATGTCGTCCTCGCCGACCGAATGGAATCTCTCCCAATGCTTGTCTAAAAGCGACGCAATTCCCTGGTAGACATCCCTCAATCCTTCAAAGCCGCGCAAACGTAGTTCTGCTTCCGCGAGCCACGCCAATACTTCGAGATCCTTACTTTTTGAAGAAACAATCTGCAATCCCAGATTGCTGACGTCTGACCAGGCAGGTGGAACGCTAATATTCTGCCCAGGTGATATACCTCGTTCTGCAGCGCGCGCCTGATTTCTTGCGTCTTTTATTCTATAGTATATTTCACGCAATGAAGTATTGCTGCGGATGTTTTCTCCGCATGGCGCATTTTCTTCAAATGGAGTCTCTATGTTTCGCACATTGAGCAGGGGCTTAACTCCAAATTTATAACTACATCATCCAAGCGCAAGATAGTTATGTCGATATATTCCATTGTCAACCATGTATATTCTGCAAAGGAATTATGACAATCAGAAGTTAGAAAGTCCGGAAAAAATTAATGTTTGCGGGCTGGACACATTTGGATGAGCGCCCTAGTTGTTCGACCGGCATGGAGGATACACCTAACTAGAAACCTAAGGAGGAGATTTCCACGTGTCGAACATCGATCTCAATCGTCTAATCAGAACGCTTGAGCCCGAATTGCGTGTCGGTCTCGAGGCCGCAGCGTCGCTTGCTGCGCGCGAACGGCATGCTGCCGTGGATGTCGCAAACTGGATACGCGTATTACTAGACGTATCGGAAGTTTGCTCTTTTTTTGAAGGGCTTAACGTATCTTCGCAGGCTTTGCGCACCGAGCTTGATACCGCCATCGCGGAACTGCCGCGAGACGGCGGCAATGCGCTGGTGCTGTCCCAGAACCTCCTTGCGTTGATGCGGGAAGCATGGCTCGTCGCTTCGCTTCAATGCGGTCGAAAAAGCATCACCTTGGCCGACCTGCTGACAGCGCTGACCGACGATCAATCGCTGCGAATCATGGCTCGCGGCATGGCGCCGTCTCTGCGGGATATCGACCGCAATGCTCTTGAAAAGCGGTTGAATGCCACGTCGTCGGCCGATGAGCCGGCTTCCTCGTCATCGCAATCATCGCCAGCTTCCGCTGTCGGTGAGAATGAATTTCTGCGCCTATACACCCGGGACATGACGGCCGATGCCAAGCTCGGCCGCATAGATCCGGTGATAGGGCGCAATCGCGAACTGCGCCAGGTCATCGATATCCTGATGCGGCGCCGGCAGAACAATCCGATCCTCGTCGGGGAGGCGGGCGTCGGCAAGACGGCTGTCGCCGAAGCGCTGGCGCTTGAGATCGCCTCTGGAAACGTGCCGGACATGCTGAAGCCGGTCAGGATCCTGTTGCTCGACCTCAGCCTGTTGCAGGCCGGTGCGGGTGTTAAGGGTGAGTTCGAACGACGCCTGCATGGCGTCGTTGCCGCGGTACAGGCTTCGCCGGAGCCGATCATCCTCTTCATCGACGAGGCACATGGCCTCATTGGTGCAGGCGGTCAGGCAGGGCAGGGCGATGCGGCCAATATTTTGAAGCCGGCGCTTGCGCGCGGGGAGCTAAGAACGATCGCCGCGACGACCTGGAGCGAATACAAGCGCCACATCGAGAAGGATGCGGCGCTGACCCGGCGCTTTCAGGTCGTCCAGGTGCTCGAGCCTGACGAAGAGACGGCAATTCGTATGCTGCGGGGCGTTGTCGAGAGCTTCAAGGCCCATCACAAGGTTCGCATTCGCGACGAGGCGCTGGCTGCCGCCGTTCGCCTTTCGGCGCGCTACATCCCTGCACGGCAACTGCCGGACAAGGCGATCAGCCTCATCGATACCGCTGCCGCAGCCGTATCTCTGGCCCGGCAAACAGTTCCTGAGGCGCTGAATAGCCTGCGCCACGAGCAGGAGATGCTGGAATCCGAGCTGGAGGCACTGTCCGCGGAGCCACCAACGCCCGAGCTGACTGCCCGCCTGGCCATCATCGGGAACGAGAAGGCCGAGGTGATCGCCGAGATTGAGCGGCTTCAGGCCAAGCTCGACGAAGAAATTCGGCTGTCGAAAGAAGCCGACCGAATTGAAGCGCTCCTGAAAGAGCCCCACGTGCAGCCGGCGGCAGATGAGGCACCGGCGCGTGGTGACAATGTCGCGCTTTTCCCGCCGCACGGCTCATCGCCTGAAACCATCAAGGCCGCGTTGGCGCAAGCGGAGCGAAATCTCGCTGAGTTTGCTGGCGAAATGCCGCTGGTTCCTCGTGTCGTCGACAAGGAGGTCATCGCCGGCATCGTCGCGCGCTGGACCGGTATTCCCGTCGGCAAGCTGCTCTCGGATCAGGTCCAGACAGTCAAGACGCTCGACGCCAGGCTCAAGGAGCGAGTTCTGGGTCAGGATGCGGCAATCGACCGGATTTCGGCGGCGATGCGGTCTGCGCGCGCCGGGCTTTCCGATCCACGCCGCCCGCCCGCCGTCTTCCTGCTGGTTGGCATGTCGGGAACCGGCAAGACGGAAACGGCGCTTTCACTGGCCGATCTTCTCTATGGCGGCAGTCAGTACCTGACGACCATCAACATGTCGGAATTCAAGGAAGAGCATAAGGTTTCCCTGCTGCTCGGATCGCCGCCCGGCTATGTCGGCTATGGCGAAGGCGGGGTTTTGACCGAGGCCGTGCGCCGCCGTCCCTATGGTGTCCTGCTGCTCGACGAAATCGACAAGGCGCATCCTGGCGTCCAGGAAGTGTTCTACCAGGTGTTCGACAAGGGCACTCTGCGCGATGGCGAAGGCCGCGATATCGATTTCAAGAACACCACCATCGTGATGACGGCCAATACGGGCTCGGAACTGCTGGCGGCTCTCGCCGCAGATCCCGATACCATGCCGGAAGGCGAGGCGCTGGAGGCCCTGCTGCTTCCGGAATTGCAGAAGCATTTCAAGCCCGCTTTCGTCGGACGCACCACGGTTCTGCCCTTCATGCCGCTCAACGGCGAGACCTTGAGCGGCATTGTCGACATCCAGATCGGCCGCATTCGTGATCGCGTCGCGGCGTCCTATGGCACAAGCGTTTCGCTGTCGGGAGAGGCTCGGGAAGCGCTGGTTGCACGCGCCAAGGCAAGCGAGCTGGGCGCCCGCGCCATCGAGACCATGATCGGACGCGATCTTCTTCCAGAACTGTCGACCTTCTTCCTCGATGCCGTTGCGGCGGGGCGGAGAGTTGGCGGCATCACCATCAGTTTTGGCGATCACCGGTTCCTCATCGAGGAAAGCCCGGTGGACGACGACGAATTCGCTGACCGTGGACAAGGCGGCACGGCGAATGAAGCAGCCCCGGACGACCACCATGTCCGGATGCGGCATTAGACGGAAAGGTAACCCGCCTTGCAGCGACAGGGCGAATTCAATCCTAACAGGAGAGTTGAGAGCATGCCGATTTATCTGCAGATCGACGGAATTCAGGGCGATGCCACCCACGAACAGCACAAGAAGTGGATGGACATCGAAGTCATTCACTGGAACGTCTCGCGCAACATGAAGACGTCGGCCGGTTCGGCGGCGAACCGAGAAGCTTCCGAGCCCACCGTTTCGGAAGTCATCCTGACCAAGGTCAGCGATTCCTCGTCGACCAAGCTGTTCCAGGAAGCATGCTCCGGCCGCACCGGCAAGCAGGCCGTCATCCATCTCGTGACGACGGGCAATCCGGGCGACACCTACATCGAATACACGCTCACCAACACGCTGATCGCCAGCTACTCGGTCGATTCCAATGGCGATCGCCCGGTCGAAACGATCAAGCTCAACTTCACCAAGATGGAAGTGAAGTACACGCCTTACGACGACTCGCAGTCGCCGCAGTCGCCGATGATCGCGTCTTACGACCTGGCAACCACCAAGGCCGCCTGACCATACAGCGCTTTTCGGCGCGTCACGATGATGGGGCACGCCAGAACGGTATTCGATGCCAGATCGCCGCTGCGGCGGCGGTCTGCACGCTTTGACAAAGTTTCTCATCGAGGTCGCCATGGTAGATTTTTCCGTTTCGTCACCGGCGCTACAAATGGAGCCGGTGAAGCAAACCGACCTGCCGCCAATGCGGCGCGCAGGGCGCGGTCCTTCCTACGATTATTTCTCCTATCCGAGCGGTCCACGCGAATTCGCCGCGCGGAACCAGGCCATGGGGGCCGCGGCATCTCTCTTCCGGATGTTCTCCGAGAAGGCCAATGAGATGTCGTTGACACATTGGCTGCAACGATGGCTCCGCAACAACGAAGCCAACATCATCAGGGAGATGGATATCAACCATCACTCGATCTTCGTCGCCCAATTCAACTACTCCGTCACCGACGGCGAGACCCGGGCCTATATGGCGCGGGGCGCCTATCTGCTCGGTACGCTCGCCTCACGCGCTGAGATCGGCAAGATCCTGACTCCGGAGGTGCTTTACGGGCCTGGGATGCACGAGACCTTGCCGAACGGGACATTGTTCCAGATGGCCTATCTCGTTGGTGGCCGCAAGCAGGTGCTTGGCAGCGCCGGCAAGGCAGGGGCAGCGAGCTCACGGGTAGGATAATGAACTGATGAATGATCAGCCCTCGGTCAATGACTTCATTCAGGCGGCCCGAAATCTCAGGGTCGTCTCGCCGCTTGGCACAGACCAGCTTCTGCCGGAGCGCGTGATGATAACGGAGGGCGTCTCTTCGCTTTTCGATATCCGTCTTTCCGTGCGCGCCAAGCGGGAGGTGATTCAGCCGCAAGAGCTGATCGGCCGCCTGGTTGATGTTTCGATCGAGGTCCAGCAGGCCGAAGATGGTGGCGACGGCGTTCGCCGCCCCTTCAACGGCCTGGTAACGTCGCTTCAGGAAGGGCCGCCAATCACCCGCGGCCTGCGCTCCTATTCGATGGTCCTTAAGCCGCAAATGTGGCTGCTGTCGCAGCGTTCGGACTGCCGCATATGGATGGACAAGACCAGCATCGATATCGTCGAGACGCTGTTCTCCGAACACGGCATTCCGGCTCCAGAGGTCTCCGGTGTTGTCACGCCACCGCCACCGCAGCATTACTCAGTGCAGTGGAACGAAACGGATCTCGACTATTTGACCCGCCGTTTCGAGGAGGACGGCCTGTTCTACTGGTTCTCCCATGAGAGCGGCAGCCACCGGCTGCATGTGGCCGACGGCGCGAATTCATGGGCCGGACCCTCAGCATCCGCAGAAGGCGAGAGCAGGGTACGCCTCGCGCAGGGCTCGACCGACCGCAACCACATCAGCGAATGGATGAAGCATTACGCTTACATCCCGGGCCAGCGTGCCGGCGCCGATTGGAATTTCGAGACGCCGCAGATGGTGCCGGGTACGGCCACGCCTTCTCTGGTGCAGATGCCGGGCGCGATGAAGCGCGAACTTTATGAGTATCCGGCCCGCATTTCCTCCGTCTCGGAAGCCGAGCGGGCGCAGAAGCTTCGTATGCAGGCAAGCGAAGCCGACCATAATCGTGTCATCGGGCAGTCTTCATCGCGGATACTGGAGGCAGGGCGGCGCTTTACACCTTATGAGGTGGCCCATCCGGAGCATGTCTATGAAGAGCACGTGATCGTTCGTGCGACGCATTTCGCCGTCGATCCGTCCTATGAAACCAACACGGATCAGCCGGAATACACGAACGAATTCGAAGCAGTGCCGTCACGCGTCGCCATGACGCCGCATCGCAAGACCGAACGGCCGCGTATCCGTGGCACGCAGGTTGCTCTCGTTGCGGGCCCTTCCGGGGAGGAAATCCATCCGGACCAATATGGCCGCATCAAGCTGTGGTACCCGTGGGATCGGCGTGCCAAAAAGGATGGATCCGACACTTGCTGGGTGCGCGTTGCCCAGAATTGGGCGGGCGGCACCTGGGGCGGCCAGATCATTCCCCGCATCGGCATGGAAGTCATGGTCGCCTTCATCGACGGCGATCCGGACAGGCCGCTCGTGACCGGCGTCGTGCCCAATCCGAATAACGGCGTGCCCTATGACCTTCCCGGCAACAAGACCCGAATGGTCATGCGCAATGGACGCGCTCACAGGGGTCATGGGCCTAGCGGGCCAGACTTCAGCGCTCCTCCAACAGGCTGGGCAGATGGTCGGCGGTGGCGGCCCCGCTCTTGGTGCATTCGGAATGACCCTTGCCTCTTCCGCTCTCGGATTTTTATCGGGAGGTGGTCTGGCATCGCGTGCCGGCGTCGTCTCTGGCCAAACCCCGCGCAGGGATGCGGGCACGGATCTTGCTGCTTCCGGCACCGGCATGGGGGAGGACGCTGGCGGCTTCTTCCCACTCTCCGGCATCATGAACACGATTGTCCAATCGTTCCAATCGACCAGCGTTGGTGTCGCCCAGGTCCAACAGATCGGCATGAGCAAGATCACGAATGTCGGCCAGACTCATATGGAGACGGTTGGAAAGGAACAGCACACCTCCGTTGGTGAGAAGATCAACATCGAGGTCGGGCAACTCTACAACATCGTTTCCGGCGATAAATATCACGGCGAAGCCAAGGTCTGGGAAATCTACGCGAACGATGAAATCCGCCTCTCGGCACCCGGCGGCTACATCAGCATCGATAAGCAGGGTATCAAGTTCTACGCTCTAAAAATCGATATCGAGGGCAATCAGATCAACTTCAGGAAAGGCGGTCCGGGCAAGGGCCCTTCATGCCTCAAGAAGATGTCGCAGTCCTCCACGCCGTTCGTAAGGGGATAAGCAAATGGATGCCGCTCCTCTCGATATTGCGGATACCGACGAAACAAGCCGTGTTTTCCAGGCGGCGCTCGACGCCATGCCCAGACCATTGTTTGCCGTACTTGACGGCGGGCATTTCGATGATCTGGAGGACGAATTGGCGGAGGCCGGGATTATGAGCCGCTCGCTGTTCCTGAAAGGTGGCGACACCGCCATGCGGCGAGACGGGCCATGGCTGGTTACGTTGAGAGACAGGAAGACACATGAGCACGTTGAACGGCTCGCGCTCGAAAAGCCATGCGCCGTCTTCTGGTCGTGTCCCGACGGGGAACAGGCATTGTGGCGGCACTTGCGTAGCATCAATCAAGTATTGGTGCCGGATGACAGGATCCCGGAAAATAACGGGCAGGCAGGTAAGTCCATTGCCTATGAGCGCGTATTGTTCCGGCATTGGGACCCGAATGTGCTGGGCAGCTTCATGCCGTTGCTCTCCGTCAAGCAGTTCGCGCGCGTCCTTGGGCCGGCAACTGCAATCCTCACCAAAGTCACCGATACCGGCAGGTTCAAGCGCGCACTCAGACCGAAAAATTTACCTGAAGCGCCGAAGGGTCCGCTCAGATTCGAGTTGGCACAGATCGAGCCGGTCTCTAAGGCAAAATTTCGGGTGATGAATGAGCGAGTGTCCGAATATCTTTGCTCTGTTGCCGAGGAGAAAACTAAAGAATTCTCAGGGGATGAGTTTTCCGCATTTGTTGAGAACTCGATCAAGGAATCGAGTGATCTTGGGGTCACCTCCGAGGGGGCGCACTGCCGTTGGGCTTACATGAAGCTTATGTCCGGGGGGCGGATCACCGCCTCTCCGCACGTTATTGGAGCGATGCGGGCGGACGACATCGACATGCCGCCCAACGAGCGGGTCAAGATTCTCATGCAGAAGATCATCCAAGAGATGAGGGGAGGCTGACGTTGGCAGCAATCTTGCTCTATCCACCTTTCTGGGTGGCAGTTGGAGAGGCCGCTTCCGCTGCAGCCCCTTGGGTCGCCGGTGCGCTGGGCATAGCTGTGACTGCGAAAGTGGCTTCAGACCATATGAGCAAGGCGGAGGATCAGGCCAAGGCACGAGACGAAGCCGGAACGGATACGTGTACGACCGGAAACTGCCCCTGCCATGGCGTCGCGGTGATTTCGAAAAGCAGATATCCGGAGTCCGCGCAACACATATTGGATGCACAGGCGGCCGGCCAGCCGTCAATCTTGACAATAGACCGACCGAATGCTCCCCTGCGTAGAGCGGCTGCAACCGGCAGCTTCCCGAGGGAGCCAGGAATGCAGCCCGATGAATATCCGCCCGCAATGTTTTTGGAAGGCGGCGCCGGCGCCAGCGTGCGCAATATCACCGCTGGTGACAATATGGGCGCCGGGGCTTCTATGGGCAATCAGCTCCGAAAGTATCGAGACGGTTGTAAAGCCACTATTATCGTTGGACCTTGATCATGGCTGAAATATTTCCACTTTTCATTAGCTACCAACAAGTAGCTGTATTCGATCCCAACCTGGACGATCCCTTTAACGACTGGGGACCGCGTCATGTCTCGCAAGGGTTTTCATGGCGCGCTGAAAGCGTTTCGTTCAGAGTTCCAGACGGGGAAGGATGTATCGTCGAAGTGCTTCTGGGCAATGAGCCTTCAACACTTACCGGTGTGTCTACGCGCGAAATCTTGACACCCTTTGAAGTCGCCAAGGACAAGCTCGTCGCTGTCGGGTCGATTACCGAGGAGCACAATGTTTCAATTCCGAGCGGGGCGAAGTATCAATTGACTTTCGAATTGTTGCCTGCCGGAGTGCACGGGGACAATAAATTCGACCATGCTATTCGATTCAGATTCGTGAAAGCAGATAACCCCATTTTTGAAATCCGTAAGGCAGATGGCGAGATGGACACATCTTCGCCGCTGGATCTGCATGCAAGACCAGCTCAGTGAGTTAATGTGTCGCCCTGTCGTGCAGATATGGATCATGAAGCCGCCGCCGATATCCTGTGCAGGCCGATGGAGGAACGTGACTCTGCTCGCATTCACGATATCCATACTGATTGTGTAATGCTCTCCTTAGGCGAGCATTATACTTCGCTTCAAATCAGGACGTGGCTGGAAGGGCGCACTCCTTATGGCTATTTGTATGGGGCAATGACCGGAGAGAATTATATCGTTGCCGAACAAAAAGGATTGCTTGTTGCATTTATCAGCTGGCGCGGAGATGAGTTGCGCTCGCTATTTGTTTGCCCTGAAAGGCAGCAATCCGGAATTGGTTCTCTTTTGCTCGGGTGCGATGATCGACTGGCTGATGTCAGATATGTACAGGCAACTCTGAACGCGGTTGGCTTCTACAGGAAATTCGGTTTCCAGCCTGCCTCGACTGGTTACGTAGAGAAGCGAGGCGTCAGGATTCCATATGTACATATGCGGAAGCCCGACATTCACCCCACGCATTGAGGTCAGCCGTAGCACGGACCTTCGTATCGTTGGACGCGAAAACAGTAGCTTGAGGAGACTGATTTGGGTCAACCAGTAACGCTCAAAGGCCAAATGCACTTTTGCCCGGCGTGTGATCCAGGGCCGAAACCGCATGTGGGTGGCCCGGTACAGACCACCAGCCAGGACTTCGTCAAAGTGAACGGTATTCCCATTGCCACCGTCGGCGACAAGTGCCTGTGCACGGGCGTCCCGACTACGGCGGCGATTACCGGGGGGTCATCGATAGCAAATATCAACGGCAACAAGGTCGCGCGCATGGGTGATTCCTGCGAGCACGGCGGTCGACTGTCGCAGGGCGAGGCGTGGTTGAGGTTTGACTAGCTGTTCGCGTCTCAACCAAATCTAGCTTATCCCGTCCTTTAACCGATTGATCGGCTTTATATTGGCTGACATAGTTCCGCCGCGTACCCGCCCATAGCAAGCAAAGATCCATCGATGACCGAACCAGCCAAGCCGTCCACTTTGTCCGTTTCCGCTCGCCCCTTGGCGAAAATCTGCCTGAAATGGGGCATGGTCGAGGAGCCTTCGCTTTCCATCCTGGAGAAGTTCCAGCTCCTGCGGGATCTCGGTTATGATGGGGTTGAGCTCGACTCGCCCAATGATTTGCCGCTCGACGAGGTGTTGAATGCCCGCGACAAGACCGGGCTCCATATCCCCGGCCTCGTCAATGCCGTGCACTGGAAGCGTCCGCTGACGGATCCGGATTCATCGGCGCGCCAGGCTTGCGTCGATTCGATGATCAAGTCGCTTCATGATGCAAAGCTCTATGGTGCCACGACAGTGTTGCTCGTTCCCGGCGTCGTCAATGCAGGTACAAGTTACAAGACCGCTTACGCGAGAGCCGGCGAGGAAATCGCCAAGATCCTGCCCGCTGCGGAGGCGAGCGGTGTATCGATCGCACTCGAAAACGTGTGGAACGACTTTCTGCTGAGCCCGCTCGAGGCGTCGGATTTCATCGATCGCTTCAACCATCCCAAGCTCGGCTGGTATTTCGATGTCGGCAATGTTCTGCGCTACGGCCGGCCGACACATTGGATTGAGGCGCTCGGCAAGCGCATCCTGAAGATCGATATCAAGGAATACAGCCTCGAAAAGATGAACAGCCAAGGCCCATGGAAGGGCTTCGATGTCGAGCTGGGCGAGGGCGACTGCGATTGGGCTGCGGTCAACAAGGCCCTGTCTGATATCGGCTATTCCGGCTGGGGCTCCATCGAGGTGCCGGGAGGCGACCGACATCGCCTCGCCGATCTCAAGAAGCGCGTCGACCGTATCGCCGCGCTCTAGCCTGGTTAGCAATGTTCAGCGGCCGGCAGCGGCTGCAAACATCGCTTTCGCATTCTTCAGGCCGGTTTCGCAGCCGAACTGCGCCGGCTCGTTGCCCTCATATTCAAGCGAGACGAAGCCGTCATAGCCTGAGGCAACGATGTCTTCGACGATCGACTGAACAGGCAGGTCGCCATAGCCGAAGACCGCGCCGCGGATTGCCTGACCGCCGACCGTCTTCAGCCAGTCCGCGCCGGGCGCTGTCTGGCGTACATAGAAATCCTTGAGGTGGACGAAACTTGCCTGAGAGAGGCAGGCCCGCGTCCCCGTCAGGGGATTCTCATCGACGCAGAGGAAATTGCCGATATCGACGGTGAGCTTGAAGTTCGGCAGGTTGACGGCATGCTGAAGCCGCCTGATCCGCTCGCTCGAGTTCATGAAGAAGCCGTGATCCTCGACGCTGGTGGTCACGTCATAGCGTCCGGCATGCGCAGCAAGCTCATGGGTGGCTTCGGCGATTGCCGGGAAAGCCGCTTCGAACTGGCCCTGTTCCGTCGCACGGAGCGACCATGGCACGACATCGTGGCGCAGGAAGCGGACGCCGAGCTTGTCGCAGAGCTCGACATAGCGCTTCAGCCGGCCAAGCTGGAATGCTCGTTGGCCGTCATCGATGAAGTTGCCTGATGTGCAGAGACCGGAAAGTGGCACGCCGCGTTTCTGCGATGCGCCCTTCAGCCTCTCCACCATCTGTGTGTCATCGCAGAGTTCATATTGCAGGTCCTGCCCCTCGGGCGCAACGGAATGCGTCGCCAGTTCGACATGATCGCCGCCATGTTCGTTGACCCACGCAAAGACATCCTCGATCTGCATGGCGCCGCTTTGCATCAACGAACGGAAACTGTATGAACTCAAACCTATCTTCATCGTGCCTCTCCTCGAGCGCTGTCATCAAAACTTTGTTCGACAACTTAACAATCCCTGTTGACTTCGGCTACGATACATCTTTGTCTAAAATCAAATTGATTTAACAATGGGGAATAGCAGGAATGTCTCGTCAGTCTGCCGACGTCGTCATCATCGGAAGTGGCCCGACCGGCTCGGCCTATGCGCGTGTCATCAGGAATAATTGGCCGGAAGCGCGCATTCTGATGGTTGAAGCCGGCCCGCAGATTCTGCCGCAAAAAGGCGCACATCTCGACAATATCGTCGATCCCGAGGAGCGCGCGGCCTTCGAAGTACACGCCCAGGGCGGCGACCGCAGCCCGCGCATGCCGATCAACAAGGAAGAGTGGGAAGCCCGCAGAGCCGGTGGCTTCGATCATTCGCTGCTGCGCCGCTCGGGACTTTTCATCGCCAACGACGCCGACGCCCAGGATGAAAACCTCTTTGCCGGCTTCTCCGCAGCCAATGTCGGCGGCATGGGCACGAAATGGTCGACTGGTACGCCGGTACCATCCGACATCGAACTGGTGCCCTTCATCCCGACCAACGAGATGCACAATGCTCTGGCCGTGTCAGCAAAGCTGCTCGGCACCAACAAGGATCCACACGCCGGCGATGCTGCAGCCATCGCCATGCGCGAGCGCCTGGCCGAGGTCTTCAACCGCGGTCGTACGCCCGATCGCTTCGTCCAGCCGATGCCGCTTGCTGCGACGCCCGGTCCCCATGGCCTGCGCTACCACGGCACCGACGTCGTGCTCGGCAACCTCGTCGATGAACCGGAGGAAAGCTTTTATATTCTCTCCGAAACCGCCTGCCGCCGCGTGATTCATGAAAATGGCCATGTCACGGGTGTCGAGCTTTCGCGCTCCGGTTCGGAAGAAGCTTTCATCGTCGCCGCCGGCACGGTCGTTGTTGCTTGTGACTCGCTGCACTCCCCGCAGCTGCTCTACGCTTCGCACATCCGTCCCGAAGCGCTCGGCCGCTACATCAACGACCACTATATCGTCTCGCAGATCACAGAGATGCAGACCGATGTGCCCATGACCGCGATGAGCTGGATTCCGGCCACCGGTGATCTTCCCTTCTCGGTCACCATCGCCCCGGCCAGCCTGCGTAGCATGCCGCATGCCAGCGAAATGAGTGGCCAGCCGGTCGGCATGGGTGTTTTCGTGCCCTCAGATCTCAGCGCCGATAACCGCGTCACCTTTGACGACAATCGCCGTGATTGGCTCGGCCTGCCCGCTATTTCCATCCACTGGCGTCAGTCGGAAGGCGACAAGGCGCGCCTGGAAGAGGCCAAGGGCCAGGCTCAGCGGATTTCCGCCATTATCGGTCGCCCGGCCCCCGGTTTTGCTACCTTCGTGCAGCCCGTCGGCTCGTCGCTGCATTATCAGGGCACGATCCGCATGGGCGAACGCGACGATGGCACCAGCGTCTGCGACAGGAACTCCAGGGTTTGGGGCTTCGACAACCTCTATGTCGCTGGCAATGGCGTTATTCCCACGATGACCGCCACCAATCCGACCCTGTTCAGCGTCGCTCTCGCCAGCATCGGCGCCAGCCAGATCGCTGCCGCTCGCCGCATCGCATGACTGGGAGATTGTCAGAATAACGACGTAAAGACGCGAGGTTCTAGCGGTCGGCCGCGGCCAGATGGGCAAGAGCCATGCTCTGGCTCATCGCAAGTATTCCGGCTTTAAGATCGCTAGCCTCGTCAATCGTTCGGCTCGTGACTTGCGGGAGGAGCTACGTTCCTGTTCCTTGCGCCGCGCCTATCGTCAGGCTTCGAAGAGTTCAAGCCTGTTGACCGGTATTCGACCCCTCATCAGACCCACGCAGATTGAATGGAAATAGGAAATATAGCCAACGGCTCGCGCAACAACGCACGCAGGAGAACGATGGTGGCGACAACGAGAATGACGTGTAAGTTTGATGATGTCGCCACCATGCCTTTAGGGGCGCTAAGCCGTTAACGTGAGAGCATCCCTGCGAAAATTGAATTGGAGATCGCCGGCACGGCACAGGGGTGTAAAGGTCAATGCGGTTGCGCAGATCGAGATGAAGACCGAAGGATCTGCGATCCGGTGGCCCGTAGGCGGAAGAGATGATCGGGCGTGTCGTATTGAAGCCGACGATCAAGCCGCGTGTCTGCGCAGAGTCGTTGCCGACACGCGTATTACTCGCTTACAGGGAAGCGCGGCGTATCTCAGGCTAGATCATTCGCTTTCGTTGTCTCTGCATCAGACGCCTCGTGTGGAGAAATCTCTCGCAGCCAGCTGTGAGAATGATGAGGAAAGGGCTGGAATTCATGCCTCAGCGGAGCCTCTGAAGGATGCATAAGTTATGATTGGATCGAGATGTACTAATTCCATAATACATATTATCTGATAAATCTTGCGAGCACGGTCCATTCTATTTCCAAGTGCGACATGCCAGTGATTCCATCTTTTAGAGAAGCGGAGCTGAAGCCTCCTCCTCCGCGGTATATGCCGCCCAGAACAGCAGGATCGCGTGCGCTTTGAGAATACGGATGTTGGATTTTTGAGGCGATTACTTATGTGTCGACCGTGTCTGGCTGCCCAAGTTAGACAACGTCACCTTGAGGCGATTCGCCAAATGAAAAATTCGCTCTAAACGAGCATTTTCCACTCGACAAAATATATTAAAATTGTTTTAAGTTTTATACATAGATACCTCAGACATCGAGAGACAATCTATGGTGCAAAAACGACGGCAGCAAATAATTACGTGGGTTCAACAATATTTCTCAGATTATTTTCATTATCCTGCAGAGCATTTTACTCTCGATCTCAGTTTGAGAGATGATCTTCAATTCACGTCGCAGTCCCTCGTCGACGTTGGCCGGGACATTAATAAATCACAATTTACTTCGGCGCGTGTAACTCCAAAAGAAATAGTCGACTGCCAGACAATAGGTGACATCGTAAATCTCATTTGGAATTTGGAGAAAGCTAAATGAGGGCGCTTTTCGTCGCGGTTTTGATCCTCATTATTCCGATGAATACGGTGAGTGCAGCGGACAAAAGCCTTCAGGATATACTTGATCCGTATACGAACTCGGATGGCCATATCAACGTTCAGGCGCTGGAAGATGCTTTGGCAAAGGAACGCCAAAAAAAGGCGGAAGCCATAAAGAAGAACTCGTCGGGAACCGCAGCATATCTGAGGGACAGTTTCACGGATCTCGGCTTCTTCGGGGAAGATCGGTTCAATCTTTCGAAGTCCAAGGGTGCTTCTGTATCCTTTACAAAGGATCGGGTCGCACATGATAACGAACTGAATTTCAAGGGTGTTCTATTCCTTTCGACATTCAGTGACGGCAGTTACGGAGGAAGATATACTGGCTGGTCGATTGGCCCTTACATTGGCGCTAATGTGGATCGCCACTCAGCCCGATCCAAAAAGGATTCGGAGACTTACATAGGCGGCGTGGCAGCCGAACTTGGGACGGATTATGCTGGCTTTGATCAGTTTTATCGGTTGAGTACCGGTGGAGTGCGGGATGTCGTTGCAAACACGACATCGCTGAAAGTAAAAGCAGAATTCTTTCCGGTTCTGCGTCGCGAACCGGACAACCCTCTCAGCTGTATCGGTCGCCCATGCACAATTCCCGACATTGATCTGCTTTATGTCCTGACGCCCGAATTGTTTGCCATCTATGGAAACTCCTTCGAGAACCATGGTGACGCCTTTTCGGGGGAAAGGGACGACTTGCGGCTCGGGGGGCAAGTCTCGCTCCTCCTCAAGCCCGCGTTCTTACAGAAAACTGCTCTCTCGCGCCTCTATGGAAGAATTACCTATCAATGGGCTGAGGAAGTCATGTCGAGCAAGCCTTTTTACAATCTCGATTTTTCGACATGGTACAATCTCGACGAGGATGGGCACATCGCGCTTTCCGCCAGTTATACCCGTGGACGCGACGAAGATACGGCAGAGCGGCTTGACAAGCTCGTCGTCGGGCTAACGGGTAAGTTCTAGGTTAATCCGAGCCAATGTGTGTAAACACACACAGAAAATCTGTGTATCCGAGGCCGGAGTTCCGACGGTGGCGACGATGCCGGGGAACGAGTTTTCGATTTTCGCGATCAGCTCATGCGGGAGCTCGATAGACTTTTGGCTAGATCAGCCCGTTTGTTTGTCAAAATCAGTTGCGGACCATCAATATTGCGAAATGCCCCAGGCTCCGGTTTTCATACACCTAGGCTATTCGGGAACATGCAACCCAATTGCAAGGCGATGCAATGAATTTGCCGGGATGTAGCATGACAATAATCGCCCAAAGGTATAGATTTCTCTTTGAATACTCAGGGAGGTTCTCGTGGAAGTGCCCGATACCCTTGTTGTGGATCTGTTGGTTTTTCTGAAAGCTGGCCCCCGGCCGTACCGTGAAGTCATGGACGCCTGGCGGACGAGTTGCCCGCGCCTGCCCGTTTGGGAGGATGCGGTGGATCTCGGCCTTGTCGAGCGCGAACAGGATTCCGTCGTGCTGACGGAGGCGGGAAGAAAAGTGCTGGCATTGCAGTCATGAAGGTTACAATTCTCGATGACTGGCACGATACGCTTCGGCATCTGCCTTGTTTCGCCAAGCTCGGTGGTCACGACGTCAAAATCTGGAACGATCATGTCGAAGACGAGGACAAACTGGTCCGTCGCCTGTCCGAGACAGAGGCGTTGGTTCTGATCCGTGAGCGCTCCCGCATTCAAGGCTCCCTGCTCGATCGCCTGCCCAAGCTCCGGCTGATCAGCCAGCGCAGTGTCTATCCGCATGTCGACGTTCCCGGCTGCACACGAAACGGCGTGCTGCTTTGCTCCAACATGCATTCCGACACACCGTCCTATGCGGCGGCCGAGTTGACCTGGGCGCTTGTTCTTGCGGCTGCCCGTCAGCTTCCAGCGCAAGTTGCTTCGCTCAAGGCCGGCGGATGGATTTCGGGTGTTGGCCACACGTTGAGAGGAAAAGTTCTCGGCATCTATGGCTGGGGCCGCATCGGCGAGGTTGTCGCGGGCTATGGCCGTGCTTTTGGCATGGAAGTGCTTGTTTGGGCGCGTGATGCGTCTCGCGACCGCGCGAAGAGCCAGGGCTGGGCCGTTGCCCAAAGCAAAGAGGCATTCTTCGCCTCCTGCGACGTTGTCTCGCTCCATATGCGGCTGGTGCCGGCTACGCGCGGGATCGTTACCGGTGCTGACCTCGCATTGATGAAGCCATCCGCGATCCTCGTGAATACAAGCCGTGCGCCCTTGATCGAGCCCGGAGCTTTGGTCGCAGCATTGAAGGCTGGGCGCCCCGGCATGGCGGCGCTCGACGTGTTCGAAACCGAGCCGTTGCGCGACATAGCCGATCCGCTGATCAACTTACCGAATGTCGTGGCAACCCCACATATAGGCTACGTCACGCAGGAAGAGTTCGACCTCCAATTCTCAGACGTGTTCGATCAGATCAATGCCTTTGCGGCGGGTTCCCCGATCAACGTCATCAATCCTGAAGCGCTCAATCGCTAGGAGGTCTTTCGAAGCATGGGTGCTTCGAGAGGATGGCGGAGACGGATCTCCGTCTCCGCCATTGGTCGAGCGTGCGTCATGAGCGAGGTCATGACGCGACCTGCTACTTGGCGTGGGATTGGGCGATCTGGCCGACGAGCTTAGCCCAGGGCATATCGAGGGCTTCATAAACAGCACCAGCTTCAGGACGCCCATTGTCCTTCAGGATTTCGACCATCAGCGTCGCATAATCCGAAAGAATGACGCCGGCCTGCAGCATGCGCAGGAGACCTGCCTCATGCTTCGTCTCACTGAAGGTCCCCGATGCATCGACGGCGACATAGGAATCATAACCCTTGCCAATCGCGGTGATGGCTGGAAATGCCGCGCAGACTTCGAGAGAGATGCCGGCGAAGATCAGCTTCTTGCGGCCGGTCGCCTCGATGGCCTTTGCGACGGCCGGATCGTCGAAGGCGTTTACCGACGAACGGTCGATGATATGCGCACCCGGCAATGCCTCTACCAGCTCTGGGAAGGTCGGTCCCCACATGCTGTCGCGTGCCGTTGTGGTGACGACGATCGGAAGTTTGAGCGCCTTGGCGGCCTTCGCCAGTGCGACGACATTGTGCTTCAGCTCCCCGGTCGAAAAATCGCGGACACCTGTCATCAGGCCGATCTGATGGTCGACGAGGACGAGCGCTGCATTGTCAGAGGTCAGTGGTTCATAGGGGCGGAGTTGGTCGGTCATTGCATTCTCCTGTAATCGGCGTGGATGAAATGCGGCGGCAAGCGAAGGCGCGATTCCGATGATGGTGGTCGCTGCTCCGATTGCTGCAGCCTGGAGGAACTGACGCCGTTCCATGATGCCTCCGTAAAGTTCCCGATCAGCACTTTTGCTGCACCCGGGGTCGCGCCTGTTTGCCGGCGACGAATGGAATTTATGCGCTGGACCTTCGTCTAAGAAGTCGGCTATGTCGCAACATAGCGTCCTACTTATTGGACGATGGAGGGGGCATGCTCGATCTCAACGACTTCTTCTATTTCGTTCAGGTGGTCGATCGCGGCGGCTTCACCGCCGCCGGGCGTACGTTGCGCATGCCCAAATCCACGCTGAGCCATCGCATCCTTCAGCTCGAGGCGGAGCTCGGCGTTCGGTTGCTGAACCGCACATCGCGGCGCTTCGCCATGACTGACGCCGGCAGCGAGTTCTATCGGCACGCGGTTGGAATGCTGCAGCAGGCCGAGCAGGCAGAGACGGCGATCCGCCATAGGTTGACCGAGCCGACCGGCACCGTGCGATTTACGGCGGGCCTGGCCACGACGCAGTTTGCGATGCGCGACATGGTCGCCGATTTCCTTGTCCGATTTCCGAAAGTGAACGTCGTCGGCCATGCGACGGATCAGACCGTCGATATTGTCGGGGAGAATTTCGACGTTGCGATCCGCGCTCATTCGGCGCCTTTGCCGGATTCGACGCTGGTGCAGCGGACATTGGCGCCAGCACCCTGGTTTCTCTTCGCCGGTGCCGCCTACCTCGATGCCCATGGTGGATTGGAGACGCCGCAGGATCTCACCAGGCACCCATCACTGTTCATGATGCGGACCGGGGTTTCTCCAACCTGGCGTCTCAGCCACAGCAGCGAAGGTACCGACGAAGTGGTGATGCCCCTCACCCCGCGCCTTCTGAGCGACGATATGGTTGGCCTCAAGCAGGCAGCGATCGCGGGCCTCGGGATCGTCGCCCTGCCCGGCTACATCTGCCGCGACGAGCTGCGCTCAGGCCAATTGCACCGTGTTCTCCCCGACTGGCTTGCCGGCGACTCCACACTCACGGCGCTGATCCCCTATCGACAAGGCCTGCTGCCTTCTGTGCGCGCCTTCATCGATCATCTGGCCGCAGAGTTTCCCAAAGTCGTGCTCATGTAGGTCGTCCATCGAAGGGGACAGAATTCCAGCTCTAGAACCAGCCCTTTATTTTGAACCAAACCAGCGGGATGATGGCGCTGAGGATGATCACCGCCCAACCGTATTGGTAGCCCCAGGCCCAATCATATTCCGGCATGTTCTTGAAGTTCATGCCATAGACACCGGCCATCAAAGTCGGCGGAATGCCGACAATCGAGACGATCGTCAAAACCTTGAAGACGTCGTTCTGCGCTATGCCGATCAGGCCCACAAGAGCGTCGAGAACGAATTGTACCTTGTTGGCCAGCTGCTCTTCATAATCCGATAGCGAATGGATGTCCTGGCGCAGGTTGACGACGCGTGGCCTGAGCGCCCCACCCGCCCAATCGCAGGCATTCTGCTCCGCGTATGCAATGACACGCGCAAGCCCCAGAAGACCATCGCGCAACTCCGAGAGCCGATCGCCGAGGCGCCCCACCTGACGCAATTGGCCGCGCAGAACCCGATTGGCTCGCGCAGGATGGCGGCCACGGGGATCATCGGCGCGAAAGGCATCTATCGACAGTCCATTCAATTCCGCGGCCAGATGTTCAAGAATGTCGGCGACATGATCCACGATCTCTTCGCAAAGCATGGCAAACACTTCAATGCTCGACTTGGGAGCGTCCTGGCCGGCGCAAATTTGCCCGCAACCGCATCAAAGGTCGGCAATTGCATGAATCGGACGGTGACGAGCCTGTCGGTTGACAATACGAATCCCAGCGGCGGAGTAGCTTGCGCGCCTTCAGGGCGCCGTGCCGCAGACGGCGTGCTCATGTAAAGGATACCATCCTTGTTCTTGAGACGGCTGGATGCTTCGATCTCGCTGAGCGCACCCAAGGATGGCAACTTTGCGCCGACGAGCTTTTCGACGTTTGCTACTTCCTCAACGGAGGGATTAACGAGATCGATCCACAGCGCATTGCTCGCGATATCGCCGGCCTTTCCGGTCGGATGACTAGCCTGGATAGGAAATGTATTCAGCATCGCTTGTGATGATCCCTTGATTGAACTCAGAAGTTGATATTGCTTAGAAGTGGTGCTTAACTCGTCGGTATCAGTGGCGACGCGAAGCACGACTACCGGGAAATCGCATCCACATCAGGGACGCACTTCAGAAGCTGGGCGTGCACTTGTCTATTCAAGAACCAGTGAGATCTTTCTTTTGTCCGTCCATGATGATGTCGCTGTGCAGCATCTGTTGAGTTGCGCATATCCGTAGTTGTATTCGCGGGCGGATGCCTTGGCAGAAAGTGTTTTCGCGGCCGAGCTGCATCTTCAATATCACGCTCGGCCAAACATGCTTGAGGCCGAAGCATCATTTTAGAAACTTCGGCCTCTCATCCGTATTAACCCGCTTAAGCCTCGTCGAAGGTTACTAAGCTATGTTTTCTGCCTTCGGCTTGCGGCCTCTTTTCGGCTTTGCATCGCTTTCAGCTGTTGCAGGAGACTTCGCCCGGGACGCTTTTGCTACAGCCGTCTTCGGAGCAATACCCTTCCCTGCCGTCTTTGCCGCATTCAACAATGTGGCGCGGCGCTTGCGATTTTCTTCGAGCGCCTGCTGAAAGCCGGCATCATTCTCTGCATGGTGCGCGAGATCGTCGAGGAACTCTGCTACATCCTTGAGGGTTTCTACCACGACATAGCTCAAGCCCTTTCCGGCATTGACCGAGTCGCGTCCGATGCTGACACCGAAGCCGCCCGGTACACGCTGGAACCAAGTGGAACGCCATTTTTTGAAGCCGGCGGCATCCCGCTCGTATTCTTCCAGATATGCCTTCTGTTCCGCCACCCTGGAGCGGAAGGTATCAATAACGGTCTTTGTTCCTGCTTTGGGTTTATCAGCCTTCTTTGAAGACCATTTTTCAAGAAAATCTGTCACTGTCTCATTCTCCATAGGACGGCTTCTCACGTGTAGCAGTACCGTCGGCAGCCACCGTTAGCACGACACCCATGGAACTGCTAACCTGCTTTCCAACGCTCATTGAAATTAGCTAGGAAGTCTCATGTTTGCGATCGTTTCGATCACAACCGCTAACCAGGAAATCAAGCGAAGCCGGTTCGTTGCGACCGCGGCCCCTGTCGTGAGCACGGAGGCAGCGAAGGAATTTGTCGCCCAATACTCGGCTACCGATGCAAATCACAACTGCTGGGCGTGGCGTATCGGACAGAGCTATCGGTTCAGTGACGATGGCGAGCCGAGCGGCACGGCAGGCAAACCTATTCTCCAGGCCATCGATGGCCTGGAACTGGACATGGTTGCAGTGGTCGTGACGCGCTGGTTTGGCGGTACGCTCTTGGGAAGCGGCGGATTGATCCGCGCCTATGGAGGGACTGCCACTATCTGCCTTCAGGCAGCAGAGACGAGGGAAATTGTTCCGACAGTAGCGATGACGATCAGCGTGTCGTTTTCGGACCTTGCCCTGTTAAAGGCAAGACTTCTCGCGCAATCAGGCGTTCAGATTAGCGATGAGAGTTTTACAGGCTCGGGAGCCATTCTTGGTGTGACGGTAGCAACGTCTGTTGCCGAGCAGGTTATTGGCAATATAAGGGATCTGACGAGCGGGCGGGCGACGATAGATGCAGGCTGAAAAAGGCACTGCGAACATCCAACCTGTCGGCTATACCAACTTCCCAGCAGCGCTGGATGTTGCAAAGGCCATCGTCAGATTGCCGGGCGCAGGATAGTCTTATACTTCACGTTGTGTTCATCTTTTGAATAATAAGGTTTCCTTGCTAATGACAAGGAAACGAATCAATGAAGAAATTTTTCATAGTCGCCATTGCCGGCACGATGCTCTCCGCACCCTTTGCAAATGCCCAGGAATGGCCACGCAATCATCGTGATCACAGGTCCGGCGAGGCTCATCGCAACTTGCCTCCGCGCGACGCGGGTCGCCGCGGATGGGGTCCGCATCGCGGCAATGATGGCCCCGGCTATTATCACGGCTATCGGGGTTATCGCGATCGGCGTCCGGGCTACCGTCGTAACAAGGACGGCCTTTGGTACCCGGCAGCCGCCTTCGCGCTTGGCGCGATCATCGGCGGCGCGCTGAATAACTAATCATGGCATCCCCGGACGGAAGCAAAGAGGGACAACGTTTCCCTCAAATCAAGGCTTCCGTAAGAGGAGGTGCGACCACCGATTGCAAGAGGCTGTCGGTGTCAAAATAGCATAGAAAGCGATAGCGGTAGGCCCGTCCCACCGCTATCACCATATCCAGCCTCCTTTTCACAGAGTCGGCGCGATAGCGGCAAGCAGCAAGAGCCGAGTAATGCGATTGGGAGCTTGCCCCGGCATGTTCATTTATCGATATCCAGAACGCGCACATAACTTTCGAGCAGCAAAGCCCTGTCTCTGGTCAGATCGGTCGCGGCGTCGGCCTCCATGGGGGCGTACATACTTCCTTGCGTGGTGGCAAAAAGGCTTTCTCGAGCACGTGCCTCCATGTCTCGATATGCAATCCAGCCGCGCTGAGCGGCCCTTAGATCTTGCCCGGCCCGGCTTGGCAGCTCGTTCAGAAGCTTCGAGTAGGCTAGGTTCATCCGCTTGTCATAAGAGGCAAGCGCTTTTGTCTCGCACGCGGTCTGGTCACCGGTCGAACCATTTTTGGGGTCTTGCAGACAAGCATCAAGGCTTTGACCGGTTACATCCTTCAGTTGTTCGGCCTTTACGGGCAGAAAAACGAGTTGCGATGCTACCAGTATGGTCAAACATCTGAGCATGGAGTTCATGGTAGGTATAACCCCGTTGATCGAGACCGCGCTGCCCTTGAATGCCATTTTAAATCTCGAAATGTAACCGCTTTCCCACAAGCTGAAATATGTCTGTCTCATCGGCGACTTCCCGCTGGTAGCCTCGCGCGATCTCGATCACAATGTTTCAAGGACGATGGGGGCTTAGGACATGCGAATGCGTTACACTTACACAATCGGACTTCTGTCCGCTCTTGCCTTGATGCCGGCTAATGCGGCACTCGCCCGGACCGCACATCTGCAGGTCGGTGTCGGTTCGCAATATGACACCTCCCATGTCTATGTCGATCCGGACAAGGTGGACAGCTTCGTCAGCAGCTTTCTCGGCACCTTCGGCGGCACCAGCACCAAGCAGGTGGTCGTCACGGTGACGCCGACATCCAGCAGCACGACCTCGCAACTCCTGCAGACACCGGTTGGCAGCGTCTCGCTCTTCGGCTTCAAGACTCCGATCCCCTATCCGTTTGGTGCCGAGCGAACCGGATATCTCGTTACCGATATGGATAAAGCCGTCGCTACCGCTCAAGCGGCCGGTGCTTCGGTTGTCGTCGAGCCCTTTCCCGATCCGATCGGGCGAGATGCGGTCATCCAATGGCCGGGTGGCGTCAACATGCAGCTGTACTGGCATACGGCGAAACCCGATTATGCGGCTTTCGATAAAATTCCGGAGAACCGGGTCTATGTGTCGCCGGATGCCGCCGGTAATTTCGTCAAGGCGTTCCTCGCCTTCTCGCAGGGCAAGGTCGTCTCCGAGGATAAAAAGGCGGCCGGCGTCGAAATTGGGCGCCCCAACGATACGTTCCGCCGTATCCGCATCGACTCTGTCTTCGGAAAAATCACCGTGCTGGTGACGGACGGCCATTTGCCGTTCCCCTACGGCCATGAAACGACAGGATACGAAGTACCGGATCTCGCAGCAACGCTCGGCAAGGCCAAGGTGAACGGAGCTAAGGTCCTCGTCGACGCCTATAGCTCCGACGACCGTGAGGCTGCGATGGTCGAATTCCCCGGCGGTTATGTTGCCGAGATCCACGCGAACTCGGTGCGGTAACCGAACCGTCGCCAGCCCTTCGCCGCGCCAGGCGTCATCTGCAGCCTCATGAAGAGGCTTGCAGCCGCTAAACCCTGCGAGTGAAATTGCTTATTCCGCAGCCTCTCTTGCTTCCCTCACCGCCAGTTCGGCCATGGTGAGCGCTGCCTCACGAGTTTTCGCCGCGGCGATAAACCGGCCATTGTGGCAGAAGGTTGCGCCCTCCACCCCGCAGGCAGCCTCCAGGTCGCCGCCGGTGAGGCCAGCCCAGGCGGCGGGCAGATCAGCCCGCAGCTCAAACCCCTCTTCGGCGCGGCGAATGCCGGTCAGGCACCAATCTTTTTCCCGCGGGTGAACGACGAACAGCAGGTGATCGGCACCAGCCTTCATGATGGCGGGACGGAACGGCATTCCCATGGGCAGCTCGAGGACACGCCCCTCGCCCGTTTTCACGATGGCCTGGTGCACAAGCGCCTCGGCCCGCAATTTTGCGGCGCTTTGTCCGATCCTCGCCTCGACGAAATGGCGGGCGATGGCCAGCGCGTCGCGGAAGCTGCGATCCTCGGCCTCAGGATCGGTCTCGTCGAAAACAGGCTTTAAGGTTTCAAGCAGGGCGGGCAGCGTCAGCCCGGCCAATGGCCCTGCAACGGCGGGGCTAAGCGCGCCATTGTCGACCAGATCGACGGGCAGCACGAACTTCGTATCGAAAGAAGCGTGTACCAATTCGATATCGCTTGCGGGAAGGCCATAGGCGGCAAGATAATCCCGCCCAAAGTGCTTCCAGATCAATCCGAACGAACTGAAGGGCTGACCGTCGTCGCGGAGCGGCGCTCCACGCTGATGGTGGTCGAAGATACGTTCGGCTGCGTCATATTTTCCGCCGACGTCGTAGATGATGCGGTCTGCACCGGGCGTAATCCATTCCGGCGACCTGCTGCGAACGATGCGAGCCTGCGGGAAAAGCCGGGTCAAGATGACACTCGACAGCAGTTCATCGGCATGGAAGCCACCGGAATGGGTGACGAGGAAATATGGATTCATGCCGGAATGCACCTTGTTGTTCGCGGAGAGCCCTCGTGGGGTTGGCACCAGATAACCGCTGCCGGATGCCAGCTCAACCCACCATTCACTCATTTCGGCGCAATAGACGATTTCTGGTATCAGGCGGGGAGTGCCGTGATCTCGGTATGAGCGGCATGAGGGAGCGCTCTTTGGCCTCACCTCCAGCAGGCATAGGCTTCGAGGAGTAACCGGCCCCGATTTGCCGCCGTAGAAGCCTTTACGGCCGACGCCGCCATTTTCCATTCGATGTCATTTGCCTGTTAAGGAGCTCCTATATTGAACCCTCAGAAGGCAATGCACGGCTGTGCAATGGGGGTTTTCTTGGATCAGGGCGCGTTTTTGGAGCTTGACGGTATTGCGAGCAAGTATGGTTCGACGTCCGTCCTGTCGGACATAAACCTGCGTATTGAACGCGGTGAGTTCGTCGCTCTTCTGGGCTCTTCTGGATGCGGAAAGACGACATTGCTGCGGGTACTCGCAGGCTTCGTCAACCCGTCTGCCGGACGTGTGGTTGTGCGTCATCGCGATGTGACCGGCCTTGCACCAGACAAGCGCGGCATGGCGCTGGTTTTCCAGTCCTACGCCTTATGGCCGCATATGACGGTCGATCAGAACATCGGTTATGGGCTGAAGCTCAAGGGTGTGTCAAAAGCCGGGATTGCCGAGAAAGTTGCTGCGATGGAGACCCTTCTGGGTCTTCAGGGCCTGGGAGCGAGGAAGCCGATAGCGCTTTCCGGCGGTCAGCGGCAGCGCGTGGCACTCGGGCGCGCGCTTGCGGTCGATCCGGAAATACTTTTGCTCGACGAGCCGCTCTCCAATCTGGACGCAAGAATTCGTCTGACGGTTCGGCATGAACTGCGCGTGCTGCAGAAGCGCCTCGGTATCACGGCAATCCATGTCACACATGATCGCGAAGAAGCGATGGTGCTCGCCGATCGGATCATCATTCTCGATGCCGGTCGCATCGCTCAGAACGGCACGCCGGAACAGGTATACAACCAGCCTGGCTCTGCCTTCGTTGCCGCCTTCATGGGTGCGGAGAACTCACTGCCGCTTAGCGGTGTGGTAAAGGCGGATACGTTCGTCATCGCCGAGAGTAAGATCAACGAGACGGCTCAGATTCCAATGCGGTGCTCGCCGCTTTCGGATGGAGAGGTGGAAGCGCGTTTTCGCCCTGAGGCCGCGCGTCTGTTCTCGATCACGGAATCCTGCCCCGATGACGGTATCCGCTTCAGGGGCACCGTCGCCACCGCGACCTATCCCGGCGGCTACTGGCGCCATTCGGTCCGCGTCGGCGAGCACGAAATTCTGGCAGACGGACATCGCGCTTTCGAACCTGGCGAACAAGTCATCGTGCATGTGGCGCCACAAGCGCTTTTTCTTTTCCCAAGCCGTGATCGGCCAAAGCCGGCCGATCACCAGCAGCAGATGGGAATATCGACCCCCACGGCCTTAACCTGAACAATGGAGAAGTGTTCATGAAAAGATTGGCTTATGCAGCGTTCGCGCTGGCGCTTGCAAGCATCCCCGTCAAAGCTGAGGAGCTGACGGTCGCGACCGCAGGCGACCAGAACATGGTTGATTACATCAACCAGTACCTCGGCCCGTTGTTTGAGAAGACCTACCCCGGCAACACGGTTCGCGCCGTCGGCACTGGCCCTGGTGATGCCGGCTCGCAGAAGATACTCGAGCGTTTCGATGCTCAGGCAGCCGCCAAAAGCCCTGTCTGGGACGTTGACGTCGCTGTCGTTCATGAGAAGTTCGCCGGCCCGCTGGTCGAAAAGGGCTATCTCGAGAAGTATCGCGGCAGCATCGACACTGGCACGTTCGTCACCCGCGACAACGCCAAGAATGCACTCGGCGCCAATGTCGACGGCTATGTCATGCCGATGTTCAACAGCCAGACGGCAATTGCCTACAACCCGGCAATGGTGCCGAACCCGCCAAAGACCTATTCGGAATTGGCAGACTGGGTAAAGGCGCATCCGAAGCAGTTTGGCTATAACGGCATCAAGGGTGGCGCTTCGGGCGTAAGCTTCGTCATGGGCTGGGTCTACGCCTTCGGTGACGGCGATGCCCAGAACCTCATGGTCGGTCCCTACAAGGAAGAAGAGACCAAGAAGTGGGGCGGCGCCTTCAAGAGCCTCGCCGACTTCACGAAGAATGCGACGCTGACGCCGGGCAACGCCGGAACGCTCGATCTCCTGAGCCGTGGCGAAATCGCCATGGGCCCGGTATGGGTCGACATGTTCTACAGCTGGCAGGCCAGCGGCCAGCTGCCGCCGGATCTGAAACTCTTCCTGCCCTCGCCCGGTATGCCCGGTCAGCCGATGCACTACGTCATCCCGGCAAAGACCGGCCACAAGGAACTGGCTGAAAAGTTCGTGGCGCTCGCGACGAGCCCGAAGGTCCAGGCCGATGGCATCGTCAAGCGCTTCAACTGGTATCCGGGCATCGATGCGACCCGCGTAAAGGCTGAGCTGGACGAGGCCACCTGGAACAAGCTGTTCGTGGACATCTCGCCGGAAGATCTGGCAACCAAGGGCAAGCCCTTTCCGATCGCCAAGTACAACAACGCCATTCTCGAAGCCTACGAGAACTCGGTGAAGTAACCGACGTTGCATGCCTGCTCCCCGCCTAGATGGCGGGGAGCTCCACACTAGTCAGACGAGCTGCCGATGCGAAACTATATGATTGGATTGCTGCTTGTGCTGCCGGCGCTGACGGTGATCGCGCTTCTCTTCATCCTGCCCATGGTCATGTCCGGCATCGGCGCCTTTCAGCTTGAAGGCGGCAACTATGGTCTTGGCAATTTCCAAAAGGCATTCGATCTCTACGCCAAGGACATCCTGTTCACAGTCGTGATCGTCAGCCTTTCATCGGCATTGGTCGGGATTATTTCTGTTGCCATCGGCGGCTATCTGACGCTTGGCGGCAATCCCTTGGCGATAGCCATCCTGCGCTGGCTCTATCGGTGGCCCCTGTTCATTCCATTCATCGTCGTGGGGCAAATACTTCGGACCTTTTTGTCGAAGAGCGGGTTGATGAACAGCACGGCCGTCAGTCTTGGATTGATCTCGCCGATCGATACAACGAGCTTTCTCGACTGGCGGGGTATCGTCTTCGCATTCGTTTGGAAACAGACGCCCTTCGTCGCCATGCTGGTCGCTGGCGCCATGGCCTCGATCAGTCGCGACAATATCGAGGCGGCGCGCAATCTTGGCGCGGGACGGCTGCGTATCCTAGTCGAGATTCTCGTGCCGCAGGTCGCCGTCACGCTGACGGTCGGGCTTGTTCTTTCCTTCGTGACGATGATGTCCGTACTTTCGGTGCCGATGATGATCAATGCCCAGTCGCCGACAATGCTCACGGCTGACATTGCCTTTCGCGTCAATGCCTATGGCGACTATGGCGTCGCCAATGCGCTCGGGATCATTTCGCTGGTGCTCGCATGCTCGGTCGCATGGATTTACCTGCGCCAAAATCTGAAGGCACGCGCATGACCCTCATCAGCCCAAATATCCAGGCTCGACTAAGCCTTCTTTGGTGGGTGCCGCGTGGCATCATCTTCGGTCTGATCGCTTTCCTGATTTTCGGACCGATTGCAAACCTGCTGCTGTGGACTGTGGCGGAGAAGTGGTATTTCCCCCACGCGCTCCCCCTCCAATACGGTTTCAGCTCGTGGGTTCGCGTCTTCGCGCCGCGTGGTGGTGCGACGGAGTCGCTGGTCAACTCGCTTGTTGTGGCGGTCCTGACCGTGATCGTCTCCCTGTTGCTGGCAATCCCTGCAGGCTACGCGCTGGCGCGCCTGAAGCTGCCACTGCGAGGGCTGATCCTGCTTGCCTTCCTCATTCCGCAGGCCTTTCCCAATCTGACGATCTATGTCAACGTCGCGCGGATTTTCTACGAGCTTCGCCTGAACGGGACCATTCCCGGCGTGGTGTTGGTTCATGTCTCCCATGGACTGGTCTACGCCGTCTGGATCGCCACGGCCTCTTTCTCTGCGATCGAGATCGAGCTCGAACAGGCGGCCCGCTCCGTCGGCGCAGGTGCATTGAGGGCATTCTGGGATATCACCCTGCCCCTTGCCGCACCGGGTCTGATGGCCAGCGCCATATTCGTGTTTCTGGAAAGTCTGGACGAGTTTACCGGCAGCTATTTCGTCGGCGCCCCCGACGTCAACATGCTGCCATTGCTCCTCTATACGGCCGCATCAGGCGGGAATTATCAGATCGCGTCGATCACAGCCTTGTTGCTGCTCGTTCCTTCCTTGCTGTTCATGCTGATGGTAGAGAGGTTCCTCAAGTCGGACGTCCTTTCACGAGTGGGTCATTGATATTGGGCAGTAGCGAAAGCGAAGAACGGCAGAGGGAGCGGCGCTTTGTCAGCGCCGAGGACGTGGCCAGATTGGCGGGCGTGTCCCGATCGGCAGTCTCCAGAACCTTCACCCCCGGCGCCAGCGTGGCCCCGTTGACCCGTGACAAAGTCATGCGCGCGGCCGAGCATCTCGGATATCAGGTGAACGACCTGGCGAGAGCGGTGCTCAACAACCACAGCCGGCTGGTCGGGATCGTCGCCACCAATCCGGAACTCGGCTTTCGCGCCCACCTTGCCGCGGCGCTCGCCAAGGCCCTCATTCAGCGAGGCAGCATCCCGATCCTGATCAACACGGGTCAGACGGAAGAAGAGCTGCTCGCGGCACAGAAAACCTTGATCGGCCATCGCGCCGAGGCGACGATCATCCTCTCGGGATCGACGCCGAAGAACTTCGTCGACCTTGCCCATCGCAACGGCCAGTCGATCGTGGCGATCGGACGGTCAGAGCCGGGAGCGGATCAGGTGCGCGTCGGCAATACGGCTGCAGCGGCTACGGCGGCGGAGATGTTTGTGCGGCGCGGTCATCGCCTTCTTGGGATAGCCGGGTCGCATTCCGGCACGCCGAGCATCACCGAGCGCGAGGCGGGCTTCGTGCAAGCGGGAAAAGCGCTGGGAGCGACTGTCGTCGTCGCCAAGGGGCAAAATACGGACTATGCGGGCGGACTTGAGGCGGCACGCCAATTGCTGTGCAACGGCGATCGCCCGGAGGCGGTGTTCTGCGTCAATGACCAGATCGCATTTGGGCTGATGGATTTTGCGCGGAGCGAACTGGGATTGAGCATCCCGAACGATCTGGCGGTGATCGGGTTCGATGACGTGCCGGAAGCCAGCTGGCTGAGCTATCGCCTGACGACCTTTCGCCAGGATCCGGTCCTGATGGCCCGGCAGGCGGTTGATCTCATCGACCGAAGATTTGCAAATCCGGACGCGGCGCCATTTACGGAGAGCGTCGTCCCCGAGCTTGTGATGAGGCTGAGCGCTACTTAATACGCTCCTGTGATTGCAAATGGGCTGATCGCACTCCGTGCGCAACATTGGACGGGAAGTTCGCGATTTCAATCCGCCTACAGCTCTGGGCAAGTCGCAACATATAGGCCTACCCCTGCAAATTGTAGCGGGGGTAGCAATGCAAATCCAATCGGTGTCGACGTCGCCAACGTCGAACAGCCTGATTTCGGCGAATGATGAGATCAAGAAGCAGCGCCAGGATCCGAGCCAGATACTCCTGAGCTCAAGCTCAGATGCCAGATCCCGAGCTCTGAGCAAGATCGAAGATGCGAAGCAGGAACTTGATTTTCTGAAGCGCTATGGTTTCCCGCCGCAAGTCATCGCCAGGATCGCGGGGGAACTCGCGCGTTCGGTGGGCGCCGCTGCGCAACAATTCTCCCAGGCGATCGGAGCTGCCGGCGCGTCTTCCACGGCGCCAAGTGCCCCCGTCGCCGACGCGGCGGCCAGCGCAGAAGCAGGCACGGTGGCATCGGACGATACCGAGTCCAACGCCACCAAGGATGCCGGCACGACGAATGACGGCCAGACGAATGACGGCAAGACGGACGGCCCCGATGGCGTCGAGGCAAAGCAGGCCAAACTCGCCTATCATGCCATGGCCGAGGATGGTGGCACAGGCTCCGGTTTCTCATCCGACGATCAGAAGATCGTCGACCAGTTCAATGCAATACTGGCGGAGATCAAGGCGCTTCTCGACAAGGCCAAACGCGATATGCAGGCCGACAAACAGGCGGCGTCCCAAACTGCCTCGGCGGGTTCCGGTGACGACACAATGATGCAGCCACCGGCCGGCAGTGCAGGCTCGACGGCCCTGTTTATCTGATCCAGCCATCTATTGATGGCTTGGCGCATCGTTTCCAGTCCACAACTTGTTGGCATGCCCAACTGGGTGGTTTGCTTCGTGACCTAAACCACCCGTTTGGGTAGCTTAGATATACCTAAAGTAGTGATATAATTCGAGCTACCGGGTTGGATGCCACCCCCGATCCGGCAACTGCAGCGTCCGACGAGGCCGTGCCCCCCGCTGGTTTCGTCGGACACGCTCCAGATGGTTTCCGGCCGATCCGGAAGAACCGGCAGTTGGCTGCGGCGCGCTTTCCAAACAGAGAATACGGCCCACACGAGGTGCTTGCGCTCGAGCGCGCGCGGTGACTTGACCAGTGCTGCCGTCCGCTTCAATGGCACTATATCACCAGAGGGGCTCTGGTGTGCCGCCTTGTCCCCTTCGATGTCTCGCTCCGCCGAACTGGTCAAGCTGCCGGGTGACATGCATCTCCGATTCCAGCTTTACGCGCAGGAAGATCAGTGGGGAGCGGGATACGTTTCTATTATCTGCAGCAAAAGATCGGCTCCCAAGGTTCAGCCAATAAATGCCCGGAATCGGCCATGAGATGACCCTTGCGGCCGTCACCTCTAAGCCGGAATGCTCTCTAGGAAATCACGGGTTTCCGCAACGACGCGATCCTGAAATGCGATGTCCCGCACTTGCACCGACCCCAGCATCGGCTTGCCGACCTCGTCGAAGTAGATGCCGGTCACTTTTCCCGCGTTCAAGAGTACCTTTACGGCCTCGCGGGCTGCCAGCTTCGGAGTGCTCCAGTATTTGATGTGCGGCGCGAGAGGCGAGAGGACGTATTTCATCAGAAGACGCAGGAAGAGGTTGGCGTCGCGACCAAGTCCGCTGCCCGGGCTAAAGCCTGGCTCCAAAGCATTGACGTAAAGGTGCGGGTTCTCGCGTGCCAGCGTATAGGCGGTTGCCAGATTGCATTGTTTCGAGGTGGCGTAGGCGTCAGCGCCGAGCATCTTCGATCCATCCGGTTTCCACTCTCCCCGCGCGCTCGCCTCAACGGAAATGTAGCGCCCACCCCGAAAACCCGCCGCCCTGGCGGGCTTTCGCTCGGGATCTTCCACGCCGGACGCGATGAAGACGACGTTCGAGCCGTCGGGCAGATACGGGAGAAGCGCTTCGGTCAGTGCAAACGGGCCAAGATGGTTGGTGGCGAAGGTGGTGTCCCAGCCGAGTGTATTCCTCGTCGCCTTTAGCTGCATGATACCTGCATTGTTCAGCAGGCCCTGAATCGGAAGATTGAGGGCGACAATCTCCTGAACCGCGCGTTTGACGCTGGCAGGTTCCGACAGGTCGCAGACGACGGACGCGGCCTGTTGTCCTCGCTGTTCGATGAGCCCTTTTACCTCCGACAGCTTTGCGGGGTTGCGGCCGACAAGGACGACCATTCCATGCTTGGCAAGTTCAAGCGCGGTATGTCGACCGATGCCCGAAGTCGGCCCGGTAACAATGTAGGCCCTGTCGTTGGGAAAAGTCATGATGTTCTCTTTTCAAGGTGTCAGATATGAACGCCGCCAGCCACTTCGATGCGCTGCGCGTTGACCCAACCGAACTCTTCGGACAGCAGCCCGGCGATAACCTGGCCGACATCGTCGGGCAGACCGACGCGCCCGAGCGCCGTATGATCGGCGACCATCTGGTTGACCTGCGGATTATCCCGGACGATGCCGCCGCTGAAGTCGGTGGCGATAGCCCCCGGCGCGACGACATTGACGGTGATCCGGCGAGGACCCAATTCGAGCGCCATGTAACGGGTGAGAGCCTCCACGGCTGCCTTAATAGGCCCGTAGATGGCGCGTCCATTCAGAGCAAATCGGGCAAGCCCAGATGAGATGTTGACGATCCTGCCGCCGTCATTGATGAGCGGCAGCAGCGCCTGGGTGAGCAGGAAGACCCCTTTGAAGTGGATGTTGAACTGCGCGTCGATCTCGGCCGCGGTGCCGTTTGCCAGCGTTGCGGCAGAGGAGGTGCCGGCATTGTTGACGAGATAGTCGAAGCGGTCGGCTTCCATTTTTGCGAGAGCGCTCCGAACGCTCTCGACGAAGCCTGCGAATTCCGCGGCGTTGCCGGCATCCAGCTGCAGGGCGATGGCCGGCGCGCCCGCTTCGGCGGCAAGTGCTACGACCCTATCGGCTTCTGCCTGATTTGACTTGTAGGTGAATATCGAACGGACGCCGCGTTTTGCGAGGTTCAGCACCGTACTGCGACCGATCCCGCGGCTGCCGCCGGTGATGATGGCGATCTTTTGGGTTGATCCTGTTGAATTCTCAGATGTCATGATGGGCTCCTATATCCGGCCAATGGTCGATTATAGGCAGGAGCGGAGCCTCAATTGAATGCCGAAACCATCCTGTTTCTTGCCTATTCCTGCTGATGGATCTATGGTGCGAGCTTGGCGCGATGAGGATAAAAAGCATGCTCGAGGAACTGGCGGCGGCGATGCTGGACTATACGGATCGCAAGAAAGGCATGAGTCCCTACTTCACGCCGATCGACAGCATGGCCATTCTTCGCTCCGACCATCCGAAGCCACCCGTCCACCGGGTATCGCAGCCAGCCATGTGCATCGTGGCTCAGGGTGCCAAATGGGCGAGCTTTGGCGAGAACAAGCTGGAATATAAGGCAGGCGAAGCCCTGGTCGTCGGGGTGGAGGCACCGTCGATCGGACGCGTCACTGAAGCCAGTCCGGATAAGCCATGCCTCGTCCTGGCGTTCGAGCTTGACCTTGTGATCATGCGAAGCGTGGCCGAAAGCCTGGATGAGCCTCCAAAGGCAAGCGGAGATACAGGGCGCGGCGTATTCGTCACCAATTTTCAAGGCCCGCTTGCCGATTGCGCGCTTCGCCTGGTTCGTTTGCTCGATACGCCAAAGGCAATCCCGACGCTTTACCCGGTGATCATGCGCGAGATCTGCTACTGGCTCCTGACCGGACCTCACGGCGGCGATATCATCCGCATGGCTTTGGCGAACAGTCCTTCGCAGAGGGTGCTGGAGGCCATGCGCTGGTTGCGCGAACGTTTTGCGGAGCCCGTTCGCATCGACGAGCTGGCGGAAATCGCCCAGATCAGCGTCTCCGCCTTCCATCGCCAGTTCAAGGCACTGACATCCGTCTCGCCGCTGCAATACCAAAAGCAGCTTCGGCTTCTGGAGGCGCGCCGCTTGATGGTTTCCCGCGCGGTCAACGTCGAAGCTGCCGCATTCCAGGTCGGCTACGAAAGCCCATCCCAGTTCAGCCGTGAATATGCGCGCATGTTTGGCGAGCCGCCAAAGCGGGACCTGAAGCGCCTGGCGTCAAGGCTCCAGGACGACATCATCCAAGGGGATCACAAGGCCATGCTTATGGGAGCCGCCTAGGCGAGCGGCCCATCCTAATACCTGCCTGGAGTTGGGCGCCGTTCAGCGCCACTCTTTAGCGCTGATCCAGTCCGACGCTTCCGAACTGATTGCCGGCCGCCGCGAAACCATCGAGACCCGTCGCTACGACCGATACCCTGAACACGCCGTCAAGGTTCCGGTCAAAAATCGCTCCGACAACGATATCGGCATCGTCAAGGACTTCATCGCGGATGCGGCTGGCGGCCTCGTCGACCTCGAACAGCGTCATGTCCGTGCCGCCAGAGATGGAGATCAGCACGCCACGCGCGCCCTTCATGCTCATGTCATCCAGCAGAGGATTGGCAACGGCGGCGTCTGCGGCCTTCAATGCACGGCCCGGGCCGCTCGCCTCGCCCGTTCCCATCATGGCCCGGCCCATGCCACGCATGACGGATTTGACGTCGGCGAAATCGAGATTGATGAGGCCTTCCTTGATGATCAGATCGGTGATGCAGCTGACACCGGCATAGAGCACCCGGTCCGCGGTCACGAAGGCATTCGCGAAGGTGGTCGTGGCATCCGCAATGCGAAACAGGTTCTGATTGGGGATGACGATGACGGTATCCGCACATTCGCGAAGCCGTTCGATACCGGCATCGGCCGTGCGCATGCGCCGGTTGCCTTCGAAGGTAAAGGGCTTGGTAACGACGCCGACCGTGAGGATGCCTGCTTGGCGCGCGACCTGAGCGATAACAGGGGCAGCGCCGGTGCCGGTGCCGCCGCCCATGCCGGCCGTAATGAAGCACATATGGGTGCCGTGAAGGTGATCCATGATCTCATCGATGGATTCTTCGGCGGCAGCGCGCCCGATATCCGGCAAGGAACCCGCGCCGAGACCTTCGGTTACTTGTGCACCCAGCTGAATGCGCTTGGCGGCCTTCGAGGTCGCGAGCGCTTGCGCGTCCGTGTTGGCGGCGATGAATTCGACACCCTGAAGCTCTTCGGCAATCATGTTGTTGATTGCGTTGCCGCCGCCGCCGCCGACGCCTACGACGGAAATCTTCGGTATCACCCCGGAAAGCGGTGCGCGGATGTCGGCCATGAAGGACTCCAATGGATCAATTTCAATGTCACTCGCGTTCGCGTGCCACTATCGGGCGGACACCGTAGCGATTCGCGGAAGCATAGAGATCCTAGTGAGGAACGTGTGCGCATTACGGCAGGAGCCGGCGACTCTCCACAAGATAATGAGTTTGGCGGAACAAGGATCGCAATCGCCGCCTGAATCCGATCAGATGCTAGATCGACACGAGCCGCTTTTCCGTTTTCGCATCAAATAGATGCACCTTGCCGAGGTCTGGAGCGATGACGATACTATCGCCGGCGCGCAGATCCAGCCGCTCCCGCACAGTCGCAATGAGGTGGTCCGAGTCGAGCTTGGCCGTCACCTGGGTTTCAGCACCGGTGGGCTCGATGAGGACGACTTCCGCCGTAACAGGACCTTGCCCGATCGTCAGATGCTCCGGTCTGATTCCGTAAATGATTTCCGCTCCCGGCTCCAGCATTGCCCCATCGGGCAAGGGCAGCTGCCCTCCCCCGTCCGCAATGAAGGTGGGCGCGCCGGCGGTGCTGACTTTGCCACGAATGAGGTTCATTCCCGGCGAGCCGATGAAGCCGGCAACAAAGAGGTTTGCCGGGTGATCATAAAGATCCAGGGGTGAGCCGATCTGCTCCACATATCCATCGCGCATCACCACGATCCGGTCGGCCATGGTCATGGCTTCGATCTGATCATGCGTGACGTAGACGATCGTTGTCTTCAACCGCTGGTGCAACTGCTTGATCTCGGAGCGCATCTGAACGCGCAGTTTCGCATCCAGATTCGACAATGGTTCGTCAAACAGGAAGACTTGCGGCTGCCGCACGATTGCCCGGCCCATGGCCACGCGTTGGCGCTGGCCGCCGGAGAGGTTTCTCGGATATCTGTCGAGCAGGTGTTCAAGCCCGAGAATTTGGGCGGCCTCCAGCACTCGCTGCCTTGTCTGCTCTTTCGGTGCTTTCGCCAGCCTCAACGAAAAGCCCATATTCGCCTCGACGGTCAAATGCGGATAAAGCGCGTAGGACTGAAAGACCATGGCGATATCGCGCTCTTTAGGCGCGACATTGTTCACGACCTTGTTGCCGATCGAGATCCTGCCGTCTGAAATCTCCTCGAGCCCGGCGATCATCCGCAACAGGGTCGATTTTCCGCAGCCGGACGGACCGACGAGGATGACGAACTCGCCGTCCTGGATATCGATATTGACCCCGTGCAGAACTTCGAAGTGACCGTAGCTCTTGCGGGCATTCGCCACGTTTACTGACGCCATAACTCTCTCCGGCTGGAATTCTTAAGGTTCGGTCTGCGGCCGTTCGCTGAAGATGGCCGCGCTTCTGTTATCGGGCTGCCGTGGCAGCGGAATAAGGCGCCAGCACCGTATCGATCGCAGCAAGGCAGAGTCCTCTCGCCCGTGGGACGATCCGCTTCGACACGACATCGGGATAGAGCCTGGCCAGATACTGGCTGATCAGGGTCTCCGGGATATCGCCTTGGAGCCGATCGAACACTGCATCGACGGCAGCCGCCGCGCGCGCGTCTGGCCAGTAATAGCGAATGCGGTCGCTATAGCTGAAATGTCGCTGCAGCCGTTGTTCCTCGGGGCTGCCGCTGTAATGGCCGGCCCAATGTGTGGGTTGATCGAGCATGATTGCTTCCATGGTCGCGGCCAGGCCGGTGTGCGATGCCGCCCCGGCAAGCACATCCGCGATCGCATCGAGACCGTATAGAGCTTCCCGCAGGGCAAAGGTCAGGCCCGGTCCCACCTTCAGAATGGCAAAGCCACCATCGACAAGAGCGGACAAGGCTTCAGTTGGTTGGTAGTCGGTGGAATGCGCTTCAAAAAGCAGTCCCGGCATGTCGTCCAGAGCAGAAACGAGGTTGCCGGCTCGCTCGGGTCTATAAAGCGCGACATTCGCGTTGCCGAACTCCACGCCCGGCTGCACCACGATCCCGATGACGCGCTCCATTGCCGCTGCGACGCCTGCCGCGGCGAAAGAAGAACGATGAACCGCCAGCGTTTTCAAGGCTGCGTCAGCCCGTGTGATCTCGATCTCTTCGAGCGCATGCGTTGCTCCACCGGGCGGCGGCACTTCGGTTCCGATGATGTAAACAGGCGGACGGCGATTAGAGCGCTTCGCTGCATCTTCCGCGACTTTGGCAAGGCGCGCGGCCCGGGCCGCAGTCAACTCGTCAGCAAGCGCAACGGGCTCGCCGGCGCAGCCCATCGAGGTGTCGAGATGGAGCTTCTCGAATCCCGCCTCGACATAGGCTGCGACCATGGCCTCTGCCCGCGTCATCGCTTCTTCGGCGGGCAGTTTTCTCCACGGATTGGGACCGAGATGATCGCCCCCGAGAATGATGCGCTCGGCGGGATAGCCGACCTCTGCGGCGATCCCTTCGATGAACCGGCGAAAGTCCGCCGGCCTCATCCCGGTATAGCCGCCCTCCTGATTGACCTGATTGCAGGTGGCTTCGATGAGCACTGCCCGGCCTTCAGCAGTTGCGCGGCGAAGCGCCGCCTCGATGACGAGCGGGTGAGCCGAGCAAACGGAGGTGATGCCGCGCGGCAGGGGCAGATTGCTTGCTCCGAAGAGCTTTCGAAGCGCGATCTGGCGGTTCTCTTCGATCGACGTCATGCGAGTTTCACAACCTTGGTCAGGTGGCGCGGGGAAACGGTATCGATCTGATGGGCCTGGGCAACGCGTTCGCCAAGGATCTGCAACGCCGGGAGGACGACGAGACCGGCAAGCGAAAGATCGACATCCGTGGCGAGTTCGAGATCTCCCGGGCCACCAATTCCGATGACAACCGCGCCCTTTTCCCGCAACTCGTCCACCAGTTTGATCTCGGCCTCTTTCTGATCCGAGGTGTAGAGCACCACTGCGGCAGTCTTTCCGTCGACAAGGCTGATGGGCCCGTGGCGATATTCCAGCGGGTGGAAGGCCTGCGTCATCACCTGGCTCATTTCCATGAGCTTGAGCGCGCCTTCCAAGGCAATGCCGAATAGCGGGCCGCCGCCCAGAAATACGAAATGCGAGCGGCCGGCGATAATTTGGGGAAGTGCAGCATCGAGATCGTCGGCAAGCCGGCGGGCGGAGCTGATAGCCGATAGCGGGATTTCCTGCCCGATCATCTGCAAGCCGAGAAGCACCATAAGGCTCGCCGACACCGTCATGACGATGCCTTCTTCCGGGTGCGTCGCGGCGGCGATCATCCGATCGCAGTTTTTCGCGAGCGAGCTTTCCGGTTCGACGGTGATGGCCGTTACGAAGGCTCCGGCGGCGCGGCTTGCCTTGGCCGCGGCGACAGTCTCGGTCGTCTCACCGCTGCGCGAGAGCGCGACCACATGGGTCTTTCGCCATTCCGGCCAGAAGGCCGACGGCCGGTTCTGCCATTCCGCGCCAGGGACCGCGATTGCCTTGTATCCGGCCATGTTCGCATAGGCGGCCAGCGAGAGCGCAAGATTGAAAGATGTGCCGCAGCCGACAAAGACGAGCAGCTCGGTGCTATCGATGGCTGAATTCGAGCCAATGGCCTTTTCCCAATAGGGATATTGCTCGAAAATAACCTTTTCGGTCGTGTTCATGGGGTCTCCGATTATTTGACCGAACCAGCCAGCAGACCGCTGACGAGGTATCGGTTGAGGAAAATGACGACCAAGGCGGGAATGACGATTGCGATCGAGCCGCTTGCCGTGATCAGGCCATAGTCGATGAAATTCTTGGTGACGAATTCGGGGATCAGAACAGTCAGGGGTTTCGTCGCCTGCGGCGAGAAGATGAGCGGAACGAGATATTGTCCCCAGGCACCCAGGAAGGTCAGGATCGCGGCTGCCGTCAGCCCGGGTCCGGCGAGTGGCAGCACGATATTGAAGAAGATGTAGAGCTTGCCCGCGCCATCGAGCTGCGCAGCCTCCTCCAGAGCGATCGGAAGGGCTTCGAAGACGCTTCTAAGCAGCCACAGCGACAGCGGCAGATAGGCCGAAACATAGATCAGCGCGACGCCGACATAGGTATCGACCAGATGCAGCTTGATCATGATCTGGTAGAGCGGGATCAATACGGCATAGGCCGGGATCGCCAGCGTCGCCACGACGGCGATGAAGAGTGTCTTTCGGCCAGGAAATTGAAGCCGCGTAAATGCATAGGCACCGAGCGCGGAGACCGCGACACAAAGCAGCGTCGCCGCTACCGAGGTAACCACGCTGTTGATCAGGGCTGCCTGGAATTGCTTGAACACTTCCACGCCACCGATCCGGGCAATGTCGATGCCAAGCAGTCGGGAATAATGATCCAGCGTGAAGTGCTTCGGGAAGAAGTTGATCGGCCGCGTAGAGAAATCGTCGGTGGGTGTGACCGAGCTTGCGATGGTCCAGTAGATCGGCCCCAGGGACCAGATCAACAGGACGGCAACGCCGGTCCAAACCATGATTCTGTATGGAATGGTGGTCTTCATCAGTCGAACCGTGTGTTGCGATAAACGCGAAGGACGTAGACGAGCGAGATGAGCAGAGATACGAGCGTGATGACCACCGAGAGCGCCATGCCATAGGAAAAGCGCAGGTTCTGGAACGTCTCAAGGTAGATTTGCACCAGCACGGGCCGCGTCTCCAGGCTTGCACCCGCAAGGACCCAGGCTTCGTCGAAGAGATTGAAGGCATTCACGGTCGCATTCGTCATGGCGACGGCGATGGCGCTTCGAACGAGCGGAAGAGTGACCAATCCGAACATCTGAAAGCGCGTGGCTCCGTCGATGCGGGCGGCCTCGTAGAGATGCGCCGGAATGCTCTGCATCGCCGCCAGAACAATGACGATCGTCAACGGCATCATCCGCCAAACATGAACAACGGTGACGGCTATGATCGCGCTGGTTCGATCGTTGAACCAGACGTGGTTTTCGAAGGGCAGCCCGAGTGCCGAGAGAATGCCGTTCAACAGGCCGGCGCCTGGCTGATAGATCCAGAGCCAGATCACCGAATTGACGACGCCGGGAAGAGCCCAGGGCAGAATTACTGCCGCAAGCACCCATTGCCGCCCGATCTTGATCTGGTTGATGAGCGCAGCCGCAAGGACGCCGAAGATGGTTTCCGCGGCCACGGCCAGAACGACGTAGATGAGCGTGTTGACCCAGGTCGTCGCAAGCTGGCCGTCGGTCAGCATCCGGCCGTAGTTTTCCAGGCCGACAAATGGAGTGCCCGCCTGCATGGGATTGACCCTGTGCAAGCTGTCCCAAAGAGTTCGACCCATTGGATAGAAGACCAGGGCGGCCATGGTGATGACGATGGGCGACACCAGCAGCAGGCCGAGTATGGTGTCGGCGCTGACGCCGACCCCACGCTTGCTCGTAACACCTTCTGACGTAACGGCTGTCATTGCGACATTGCCTGCTTGGCAGCATCAGCGATAGCCTGCATCGCCTGGTCGACGGTCATCTGGCCCTTGGCGGCGCTGTTGATCGCCGTGTTCACGCCGCTGGAGAATTGCGGATACCAAGGCGGAGTGCCCTGCGGGAACAGCGGTTCGACCGTCTTGGACTGCGCGACGAGGGCATTGCCGCTGATCAGCTTTCCGGCCTGGTTCAGTTCGGATAGCGCCGAGGTGCGTGTCGGCAGGAAGCCGTTGGCGGCGTTCTTTTTCTGGAAATCCTTGCTTGTAAACCACTTCACGAAGGCGATCGCCGCCTCCTTGTTGGGGGAGACATTTGGAATGGCAAGGGCTTCCGGCAGGCCGAAACTGCGCGTGTCGCCGCTCGCCGTCGGTACAAGGATAGCTTCGACCTGGCCAGCGACCTTAGATTGCTTGGGGTCATTCATCTGGCTGAGGCGCCCCGGCTCGCCCGAGATCATGATACTGGCGATGCCCTGCGCAAACATGCTCTCATTGATCTGGCTGTCCTTCAGGCCGGTCGAGGCCGGATCGACGAGGCCTTCCTTGAGCAGCATCAGCTCGAAAGCGAGCGCCTTGTAACCCGCTGAATCCGGTGAGGTGAAAAGCGGATTGAAGTCCTTGTCGAAGAGCTCACCGCCGAAGGCCTTGGTCAGCAGGTACCAGCTCGTCGACGCACCTTCCGTGGCCGAAACCGGCAGGCCGATCGGATACTGGGTAATGCCCTTTTCCTTGATCTTCTTGGCGTCGGCGACCAGCGCATCCAGCGTCTTCGGCATCTCGGTGATGCCCGCATCCGCAAAATGCTTCTTGTTGACCAGCATGACGCGGAAGTCGTTGCTGTAGGGAACGCCGAGCAGCTTGCCGTCAACCGTGAAGATATTCGAAACGCCGATATCCTTGACGGTGTCCGCATCGATTACATCGTTTAGCGGCAGATACCAGCCGGCCGCGCTGAACTGGCCGGTCCACGACCAATCGAACTCGGTAACGTCGGCCGGTGCGGTTCCGGCTACGAGGGCGGTGATCAGCTTGGGGCGGATATCGTCCCAGGATAGCGTCTGCAGGTCGACATGGATGCCGGTTTCGGCTTCAAAATCGGCTGCGATATTCGCGCCTTGCGGCGATGGCATCAGCACGGTGATCGATTGGCCGGCCAGCGGCTTGGCGTTCTGAGCGAAAGCAGGCATGGCGATCGCCAGCGCCGCTGAAGCGAGTAGAGGCAAGATGAATTTATGCATGTTCCCATCCTTGATTGTTCTTGAGCTCAATTCACTTGGATGCGCGGTCACCGCCTTTGGCCGTGGCCGCGATTTGCCCGCACCAGCCCTCTTCCAGGGGCCAGTCGAGAAGTTGGGCGGCGGCCAGGAGCGCGCCACCAATAGGGGGAAGTTTCGGCTGAGCCGGCGGCCTGCCAATGCGGCGCTTAAGCGCGTTCAGGAGGGTGCGGCTTGAAAAAGTGCCGCCGGCATAGGTCCATTCGGCGCCCGGATCGCAATGTGCGGCAATAGCCAGATGATGCTTCGCGAGCTCTTCTGCTGCCTGTTCAAGCAGCCCCAGAGAGCCCTCGTCGCCACCTTGGGCAACCTCATCGACCAGCACTGCCAATGCCGCAATCTCCGCTCGTGGATTGGCAAGCCCGCTGACCCAATCGCCAAGCCCGTTCATCGGATCCGCCGCATCGATATGAAGCCGGGCGAACAAGGCTTTCACCAGCGCGGTCGCGGGAGCACGTCCGTCCAGGCTCTGACTGACGAGGTTGAGCGCCTTGCCCCCGATCCAGTGGCTGCTGCCTTCGTCCCCGATCACATCACCCCATCCGCCCGTGCGAGCAGAGGTGCCGGCGGCATTGCGTGCCCATGACATCGAACCCGTGCCGGATAGAATGAGAATGCCCGGTTGGCCGGCAAATGCACCGAGATGCGCCGCGTCAACGTCGTTGAGCACCTGACGGCGGATATGTGGAAATGCCCGTTCGATAGCATCGCGTTGAAGCGCCGATAGGCGCTCGACTTCGCCATAGGCAGGCAGGGCAGCGGCAACAGCCGCTAGTCGTGGTTCATCGCGAAAGGGCTGCAGATGCCGCTCCAGCTCTTGCAGCCAGTTCGGATTGTCCATCGGGTTGACGCCGCTGCCGCGGGATGTCCGCAAGATCCGGCCGGTTCGGTCTGCAAGGGCAACCAGCACCTTGCTTCCACCACCATCGATGCCAAGGATCAGCTCGTCGCTCACTCCTTTGCCCCCGCATCGGCGATTGTCGTATCGACGCCGAAGTTGACCAGTTCGTCGCGCCAGTGGCGCGTCAATCCGGAGTCGGTGATGACCTTTGCAGCATTCAACGGCGCGACCTTGTAGGTCGCCATGGTCCCGAACTTTGATGAATCAGCCAGAACGAAACGATTGGCCGATCGCGCCAGCATGCGCTGGTTGAGGCTCGCCTCCGCGCTATCCACGCTGTAGATCGCGCCATCGGTGCTGATTGCGCTTGCGCCGAGAAAAAGCTGATCGAACCAGATGGTCTCGAGCATCGCCTCGGCCAACGGCCCGACGAATGATGCATTCTCGCTGCGCAGCTGGCCGCCGAGCAGCACGACTTCGAGGTTCGGAATATTCAGGAATTCCTGCGCAACCGTCAGCCCGTTGGTGAAGATCCTGAGCGGCATGGGGTTGATGCGAATGAGGCGGGCAAGCTGCAGGACGGTTGTTCCCGCATCGAGAAAGATGGCCGTGCGCGGATGCAGCAGCTCATAGGCCGCGGTAGCGATCGCCCGCTTGGCCGACAAATGGCGCTTTTCCCGCTCCTGAAACGCAACTTCGACCGATGATCCTTCGGCAATCCGCGCGCCGCCGTGAACCCGGTCGATCGCGCCTTCCTGCTCCAGAATCTGCAGGTCTCTTCGAACTGTGGCAAGCGAAGCCCCGATCGCATCGGCGAGCGCCTGGATGGTCGAAAAGCCGTTCGCATAAAGATGGCTGCGAATGGCATCGAGACGATCGACCTTTACTCCAACTGCCTGGCTCAACGAAGAACTCCCACGGTCTTAGCCTTATTTTCAATCACATTTTCATCCAAAAAGATCATTGTCAATCAGATTTCTGATTTTTTATGATCTATTGACGATGCGTTAAAACAAAAACGCGCCGTCAAATCGACGGCGCGCTCTGTGACAGGATCGCACTTGATTATGCATTGCCTTGCCGCCCGTTCTCCAGGCGGCCCCGCGTCAATGATAGCTGGGCAGGAGGTCGCCATGTGCCTCGATCAGATCGTCCACGAGGTTCCAGATCTGGTCCGGAGATAGCTCCGCAGAGGTATGCGGATCGAGGAGTGCCGCCTGGTAGATGCGGTCTCGTTTTCCTGTCAAAGCTGCCTCGACCGTCAGCTGTTGGACGGAAACGCTCAAGTTCATGACGGCGGCGAGCTGCGAGGGGATGCGTCCGATCCGGATCGGCTGAATGCCGTTTCGATCGACATGGCAAGGCACTTCGACGATACATTCGTCCGGCAGATTCTCGATCAGCCCATTGTTCGGCACATTGCCATAGATCAAAGCCGGGTTGCCGGTGACTGCAGCATGGATGATGCCGGCGGCATATTCGTTGCTGCGGCAGACCTCGATCGGCTTGTCGCCTTCCAGCTCCTTCCGCAGAGCGTGCCATTCCTCGATCTGCACTTCGCAGCGGCGGATGTATTCGTCCAAAGGGATGTTGAACTGGTCGACAAGATCTCCGCGCCCCTCCTTGATGTACCAGGAGGTGTATTCGGAAAAATGCTCGCTGGATTCGGTCACAAAATGGCCAAGTCTTTTAAGCACATCGAACCGCACCCGATCATCCGGCGGAATGCGTCCTTCGGCGGCCAGCGCCTTGAGGCGCGGATAAAGGTCCTCCCGCCGCCCGTCGCCATGCACCTTCTCATATTTCAGGAAAAAGGCGACGTGGTTGATGCCGGCCGAAACATAGTTCACGTCGGCAATAGGCTCGCCGAGGCATTGAGCGAGGTGGGCGGCCGTGTGCTGCACGCTGTGGCAGAGACCGACCGTCCGGATCTCCGGGGCCAGTTCCTTGATGGCCCAGCAATTGATCGCCATCGGGTTGACGTATTGCATGAGGAGCGCCTGCGGGCAGACCTCCTGCATGTCGCGGCAGATCGCCTCCAGTATCGGGATGGTTCGCAGCCCGCGGAAAATACCGCCGATTCCAAGCGTGTCGGCGATCGTCTGCCGCAGGCCATATCTCTTCGGCACGTCAAAGTCGGTCACCGTCGCAGGCTTGTAGCCGCCGACCTGCATCATCAGGATCACGAAGTCGGAGCCGCGCAGCGCCTCGCGCCGGTCAAGCGTTGCTTCGACCCTGACATTTGCAAGCTGAAGCGACGCGCAAATCCGCCGGGCGACGATCTCCGACGTCTTCAGGCGCTCCGGATCGATATCGAACAGGCTGATGACATAATCACCGCCGTCCTGCGACGATAGGACGTCGCCCAGAATATTCTGCGCAAAAACGGTGCTGCCCGCACCCACGAGACAAATCTTCGGCATTGCAATCTCCCATCAGGTCATCCAATGCTAATGCGCCTTCCAAATCAGAGTTTCTTCCTGCTATTGGCCTATTAATTCCGGAATCCGAGTCTGAACCACAATGAGAAGCAATCACGAGCGCGGAGAATGGATCGGATCCAGAGGCCAGTTCCTGATCGAACGTCACACGGCGGATGCGATGGCGGCGGCGCATTGGCACGATCACGTCGAGGTCAATCTGCTCCTGGAGGGCGAGATGACCTATCTCTTCAACGGCAGGCAGGAACGGGTAGAGGCCGGGCGATTGGTCCTGTTCTGGGCCGCCATTCCGCATCAGACCATCGCGGTCACCGCGAACGCACCGCTTGTGTGCGCCTATCTTCCCCTCGTCGATTTCCTTGCCTTGCCGATCGATGGAGAGGCCCGGCAAGCGATCATGCAGGGTCGGTTTCTGCGTGAAGGAAATCGAGAGGCGCCAGACACAGTCATGATCCCCCGATGGGAAACGGAATGGCGCACGGGCAATGCTGTCAGGCAGAGACTGATCGTCGACGAAGTGAGGCTGCGAATGCGACGCCTTATCCTGGATAATTCAGAAAGCGCCGATTCCGCCATATCCATCTCGCCGGTCTCGTCGGGCGGGCAGACGGTTCGTTATGTGGAGACGCTTACCAATTTGATCAATTCTCAATATGCAAACCCGATAAGTGTAACGGATCTCGCAAAGCGTGCGGGTATACACGCAAGCACCGCCAACAAGGCGTTCCGAAGTGTTCTTGGCATATCGGTGAATGATTACCTTATGCGCTATCGGATCGCGAGGGCAATGCAGCGGCTGACGGATACCAACGATCCGGTGCTGCAGATCGGCTTTGACTGCGGCTTCGGCTCCAGCAGCCGCTTCTACGAAATCTTCAAGGAACGAACGGGGATGACGCCTCGTCATTTTCGAGAGTCGATCGGTTCGGTCAGACCTACCTCACTTTGAGAAAGTTCGAGCGTCGGGCAACCAATTTTCGGCAAGCGCGGCAGCTCAATTTTAAACACCTAGCTTGATATCGCTACGCTCTATATTCCACTTGGCATTGCACGCCCTTATTTTGCCCTCGCATTGCGTCAGGCACAATGGCTGCGTATGCAGCGATTCGATCCTGAAAGTGAAAGGCAAAGAAATGTTCGTAAAATTGGCGGCCGCCGCGCTGGTCTTGTTGGCCACGACTGCACAATCTTTCGCTTCGAGCGATGATGCCTGGAATGCGCTTTTCGCGAAGGTGAATGGGACGTGTATCGGCATGTCACGCATGAACACGCCTGAAGTTTCCGCCCCGATCGTCTTCGATGACGCAACCGGCAAGGTTGCGCTCCTGCTGCGCGGGTCGCTCGGAAAGGCCAAGGGGCGCGCCCAGACCGTGAACCTCATGTGCCTATACGACAAAAAAACCGGCAAGGCTTCGATTGCCGAATACCATTGGCTCGGGAAATGATTTGAAAAGGCTGAGGGAATGTGGCGGCTTTCGCCGCCACGACCAGCTTGGTTACTTCGGGAGCTGCGCCCCGGCCTGCACCACCGCATTTGCAATGGTTTCGCAGAACTGCTTCTCGGTGACGTTCTGCGCCTTTGCAGAGGCTGCAAGATTCTGAGTGATGCCCATCGCGGAAATCGTGCCTTTCTGGCCCTCTTCTTCCGCGGCATCTCCCTTTGCCTTGTCTGACGGCGGCGGGATGAGGGTCAGCATTTTCTGCTGCACATCAACGGCTGCGCCGTCTATGTGGCCCGAGGTCTGGCAATATTTCAGGATGCCAAGCTGATTGCGCGCCGAATTGTAAGCCATTTCCATCTGATCGGTTGTTGCCTGCGCAAAGGCCGGTGCGGCGAATGCCAAAGCTACGATGCTTGTTAGGATAGTTTTCCTCATATGAAACTCCCGATTGTTTCCACATGTTGCGATGTATCCTCAATCGGGCACAAGGCAATACTCAGAAACATTTCGATGGTCGTCTTTCAAGAAAACCATATGTCGATTGCGGTTAATCCACCTCGTCTTCTAAGTTGAGCGGCGTAGAGGTCAGGGCGACGCGGATCTGCGATATATCCAGATCGTTTACGAGGAGGACATCCGTGGAATGTGGCGTCCGTCCAGCGGTGGAAAATCGTGGTTGGCGCAGATCATCTGAAGGCTCTCTCGCCCTGCGCCATCACGGTTAAGAGAAGTGAAATGCAGTTGGGCTGGATAGTCCTCCAGCCCAATGCAATCAAACGAGATCGATGCAGTCGATGACCCTATATCAGGCCATACTGCTGAGCCTTGTTGCGCAGGAACGGCAGGCCGTTGCCCATGACCTCTTCTTCATCCTTGGCGACCGGCCGCCAGACCGACAATCCGTAGGCCAGTTCCGGCGGCATGTTGATGAAGCTTTCCATCGCAAGCCCGCCCTTGAAGCCGATCGCCGCAAGGGTCGCGAAGATTTCATCCCAGTCACAGGTGCCGTAACCAGGCGTGCCGCGATCGCTCTCCGACAGGTGGATGTATTTGAGGTGGTCGCGCGCCGCCAGGATGCCATTGGCGGCGCCCTTCTCCTCAATGTTCATGTGATAGGTATCGAGGTGAACGAAGACATTGTCGGCGCCGACGCGCTCGATCATCTCGACCGCCTGCCAGCCGGTGTTGATCAGATGATTTTCGTAGCGGTTAACCGCCTCGACCCCAAGCTCGATGCCAAGACCCTTGGCATGCTTGGCGGCGGCCGTCAGAACCCGGGCGACATTGTCATATTCCTTTTGCGTCGGAGGAACGCCGGTGCGCTCGCCGATGCCGCCATAGATGACGCCGGAGAGCGCCTCGCCGCCAAGCTCGGCGGTCTTGTCGATTGCGACGGTCAGATGCTCGATAGCAGCCTCCGGGCGAACCGATGCCCAGGCGGGCTCGGGAAGGCCCAGGGAGCACACAGCCCGCAGCCCGTGTTTTTCAAGCAATGCCTTTGTGTGAGCCGTGTCGACAGCCGGAGGATTGAGCATCGGGATTTCGATGAAGTCGACCTTGTATTTGACAGCGGCGGCCACGGCCCGCTCCGCGCCCGACCGATCCCAATTCATCGTCCACATGCTGGTGTGAACACCAAAGCCTTCCATAGCTTTCATCCTTTTCTATTGGTGGGGAATTTGTAATGCGATGCGACCCAGCGCAGGATCATCACGCCGACGAGGAGCAGGCCCCAAACTGCCGTTGCAAGGTGCTGATTGGCACCCATAAGGTTCAAGCCCGATGACAGGAGCTGCAGGACGACGAGCGCCACGAACACCGGTATGACACGCCCAAAGCCGCCGAATGGATTGATGCCGCCGAGGAAGCAGGCAAGCACTGTTATCAGCAGATAGGATTCGCCATGACCGACGCGCACGGAGTTGAAACGGGCCAGCATGATGATGCCTGCCACCGCGCACATGGCGCCCGAAAGGGCGTAGACGAGCACGACGACCCTCCGCGTATTGACGCCGGAATAGCGGGCGGCTTCGATATTCGAGCCGATCATATAGGTGTTGAAGCCAAGCTTCGTGCGCGTCAGCAGCAGATGCCACACCACCACGCAGACAATGAAAACGATAAGCGGCACGGGTATGCCGAGCAGCGTTCCTTGGCCGAGAGGCTGGATGAAGGCCGGAAAGCCCGAGACGTCGCCGCCGCGCGTCAGGAATTCGCCAAGACCGCGCAGGAAGATCATCATCGACAGGGAGACGAGGATCGGGTGGGCGCGGGTATAGGCGACAACGAAGCCCATCACCACGCCGCTGGCCGTTCCCACCGCAACCGCCAGGAGGCAACCGAGCGCGAAGGCAAGCGGGCCGGCATCGGCTCCGCCGTTTGCCTGCAAGACCCAGGCGACGGTCAGGCCGGCGATGTTGGCCGTAAAGGTGATGGCGAGATTGAGCCCGCCTGTCAGGATGGGCAGCAGCATGGCAAGCGTCAGCAGACCAAGCTCCGGTAGCTGGAAGGCAACAGAACCGAAGGTCGCAGCACTCAGGAATTGCGGCGACGCGATCCCGAAGAACACCATGACCGCAAGGAAAGCGAGCGACGGACCGGCCATTTCGGCGCCAAAGCGCTTCTGGAAACTCTGCATGAATGCGGTCATCACGCGTCTCCTCCTTTGCGCATGAACGGCATGAGGCGCTCGATCCGTGTATTCGACAGCGTGATGGCAACCAGAATGATGGCGCCGATGATCATTTTGAAGGCGAAGGGAGAGACACCCATCAGGTTCAGCCCGTTTTGCGTGATGGAAATCAGGAGCACGCCGAGAACACAGCCGAACACCGATCCCCTGCCGCCGCCGAGGCGTGCGCCGCCAAGGACGACCGCAGCAAGAACATCGAGCTCGCGGCCATAGAGCGCGTTCGGAACGACCTCCTGTGCATAGTGAGCCTGCACGAGGCCGCCGATCCCGGCCATCAATCCCAGCCATCCGAAGGCGATGAACTGCATGGCGCCGATATTGATGCCGAAACGACGTGCGCCTTCCGGATTGTCGCCAAAGGCATAGAGTTGCCGACCGATTGTGGTGCGGGTGATGAGTATCCAGGTGGCGACGACGCAGGCCACCATGACGAGGACCGGAAGTGTGATTTCGATCCAGCTGCCGTCAGGCATTTCATGCTCGAACAGGACCACCTTGGTCGTCAACCAATCCGGCAGATCATAGATCGAAACGCCCTTGGTGAAGAACATCAGGAGCCCGAAGTAGATGTTGAACGTCGAGATCGTCGCGACGATGGAAATGATGCGAAAGCGGTGAATGAGAAAGGCGTTGATCGCTCCGAGCAGGATGCCGATCGACGCTGCGATCAGCAGGCCCGAAACCCAACCTCCCCCGCCGATCCAGCCGAGCGCGATCACGGTCAGATATTGGACGACGGAGGCGGCGACTGCAAAGGAGATATCGATCCCGCCGGCAATCAGGACCACGAGGAGGCCGACCGCGAAGATGATGTTGACCGCACTGGTGTTCAGCAGGTCGAAGCTGTTGCCGAGCGAGAAGAAAGTGTCGGTTGCGAAGGACAGGAACACGCAGATGACGATTGTCACCGCCAGCAGGGAGCTTTCCGTCGCGTGGGTGCTGATGAAATTACGCATAGACGGCAGCCTCGATATCGTGAAGGGAGCATTGCCGTGGATCGAAGGAGCCGACGATCCGGCCCTGTGCCATGTGCAGAACGCGATCCGCATTGAAGTAGACTTCCGGCACCTCGTCGGAAATCAGGATGATCGCGAGACCGCTCTTGGCAAGTTCGGCGACGATGTCGAAGATGCCTGCGCGTGCCCCGACGTCGACGCCGACCGTGGGCGCATCGAGGATCAGCAGCTTCGGATCGGTCGCCAGCCATTTGGCGATGGCAACACGTTGTTGATTGCCGCCTGACAATGTCGAGATCGCATCCTGCTGCCGGCCGATCTTGACCCCGAGTTCTTGGATCCAGTGGCTGACGAGGCTCTCCTTCTTTGCATCGGATAGAAAGCCGCCGGCAAGAATTTTGCGTAAGGACGAAATCACCAGATTATCGGCGATCGATTGCGGCTGGATGAGCCCAAGCGACAGGCGGTCCTCCGAGAGATAGGCAATGCCGGCCTTTATCGCGTCGCGATTGGACGAAAATTCTACAGGCTTGCCATCCAGCGTGATCGTTCCGGAATCGGGTTTCGCCATGCCGAATAGCGCCAGAGCGAATTCCGTTCGCCCGGCCCCGAGCAGGCCGGTGATGCCGAGTGTCTCGCCGCGCCGCACCGTCAGGGAAATATCGTCGAACTGGCCGCGCCGGCTGAGCGCCTTGACATCGAGGACAACGGGCTGCTGATCCTTTGGTGTGGCGCGCACCTGATTGTCGAACGTCTTGCCTGTCATCAATTCGGTAATGCGCGACTGTGTCATGCCCGCGGTCGGATAGACGCCGACCAGAGCGCCGTCCCGAAGCACCGTCAGCCTGCTCGATATATCCAATACTTCCGCAAGCCGATGGCTGACGAAGACGACGGCCACGCCGGAGGCGGAAAGATTGCGCACGATCTGAAGAAGATGGTCGGTTTCCGATTGCGTGAGCGATGCCGTCGGCTCGTCCATGAAGACGATCTTCGCTTCGCCAACCAGAGCACGGGCGATAGCGACGATCTGCCGTTGAGCGATCGCAAACTCCTTGAGGGGCAGATTGACATCAAGCGTGACACCCAGCCGGTTGAGCGCATTGACCGCCAGCCGTCGCATCTGACGGTAATCGACGAGGCGCGGCCAGCGGCCAAGCACGGTCTGAAACGCGATATTTTCCGCAACGCTCATCTCGGGAAACAAGGCAAGATCCTGCCAGATCACCTGAATTCCCTTGGCCTGCGCGGTAACCGGCGACATGTGGCCATAGACCTGACCGTCATATTCGATGACGGCGCCTGGCGCTGGCTGATAGACACCCGTGATGATCTTGATCAGAGTGCTCTTGCCGGAGCCATTTTCACCGGCAAGGCAATGAACCTCGCCCGGGCGAACCTCGAAGGCCACGTTCTTCAGAGCCTTGACGCCACCGAAGGTGATATTGATGTCGCGCAGCGAGAGCAGCGGCTTGCCGCTCGCAATCGCGCTATCGATCTGAGACATCCAGATAATCCGTTCGATGCAAATTTGATTGGTGAACTGGCCGGGCCAGCCGAAGCCAGCCCAGCCTGCCGGGAGGAAATCGTCCCGGAATTAAAGGCCCATTGCGGCCAGGTCGCCCACGGTCTCTTTGTTGATCTGAACCAGCTGATCGACAATGATATTGTGGTTCTTGAAGTCGGGGTGGATTACGCCGAGACCCTCGATGGTTTCGCCATCCTTGATCTCCTCACCCTTCATCAGTTTCTGCGCGAGCGTCACGAAGACTTCACCGGCCTGCTTGGGATTCCACATGAACCCGCCCGATATCGCATCGGACTTCAGCAGCTTCTGGCCCTGGCCTGGAGAGAAAGGCCCAAGCACGAAGATCTTGCCGATCTTGCGGCGCTCCTCAACGGCACGGCCGGCGCCGATCGGTCCCTGGCTGCCGAAGGCAAGGAAGCCCTTGATATCGGGATGCGCGGAAATCAGGTCGAGCGCGGTGCTGCGGCTCTTATCGACATCCTCGGCAACGCCATAGCGGTCGCCGACGAGCTTCATGTCGGGATAGTTCTTCTTCAGGTAAGCGATGGCAGCATCGGCCCAGGCATTGTGGAGCGGTACCGTCAGCGAACCGACGAACACGGCATATTCGCCCTTGCCGCCCATCTTCTCGGCCAGCAGCTTGCCATAGGCTTCACCGAAGCCAGTCGAGGAGGCCAGCTCGAAATCCCAGTCGGCACCCTTCTGGCTCGGCGATTCATGGGTGATGACAATGATACCCTTTTCTCTCGCCTTGCTCAGAACCGGTTCGAGCACCTTGGCATCATTCGGGACGACGCCGATCACCTTGACGCCTTGCGCGATGAGGTCCTCGATCGCGCGCACCTGAAGCGCCGGGTCGGCACTTGTCGGGCCGATCATCGATGCATCGACACCGAGTTTCTTGCCCTGCTCCTTGATGCCGGCTTCCATGGCGTTGAACCACGGGATGCCGCCGATCTTGACGACGACGCCAACTTTTCCGGTGTCGGCGGCATAGGCCGACATGGCGGTGGCAAGCGAAAGCGTTGCTGCAAGCGCAGCCAAAGCGAATATCTTCATGATTTCTCCTCCACTGTTGTTGACCAGGAAAATCAACCTCGTCAGGCGCCCTCCTCCAGGGCGTGAAATGGCCTGCGACGCTCGCTCCCGGCGATCACCTTTATTGAACAACCCATCACATGCACAATCGATATTTCTTGTGTGCACAATCGATGGTGCAGAAAACATCGATCATAATTGCCTTTCCGTCAAGGGGGTTTGAAGGCTAAGAAGAATTCAAGGAGATGCGCATGAAGAAAGACAGCAGGAAAAAGGCGACGATCTACGACCTTTCGGTCCTATCGGGCAGCTCAGCGTCCACCGTGAGTGCGGTTTTGAACGGCACCTGGCGCAAGCGCCGGATCAAGGAAAGCACCGCGGATCTGATACGCAATCTGGCGGAAGAGCAGCAATATACGACGAACCAGCAAGCAAGAGGTCTTCGCAGCTCCCGCTCCGGCCTTATCGGGCTGATGCTGCCGGTCCATGACAACCGATATTTTTCTTCGATGGCGCAGACATTCGAGGCGCATGTACGCAAGAGAGGGCAGTGCCCGATCGTCGTAAGCTCAAGCCGTGATCCGGAAGAGGAGCGACAGACCGCCGAAACCCTTGTTTCCTACTCGATTGACGAGCTTTTCATCTGCGGAGCGACCGATCCGGACAGCGTGCATGAAATATGCGAAGCGGCCGGATTGAAGCACATAAACATCGACTTGCCCGGCACCAAGGTGCATTCGGTCGTCAGTGATAACTACGAAGGTAGCCGCATCCTTACGGAAGCGATTATTCGGCAATTTCCCGCCGACAACCCCTTGAGCTCGGATGAGCTGTTTCTGTTTGGCGGCCGAAACGACGAGGCTAGCCGCGAGCGCATCCGCGGCTTCAGAGACGTCAAGCGTGAGCTGCTTGGAAGCGATTTCGAAGCGTCAATTCAGCCGACGAACTACTCGCCAAACACGGCGCGCGTCGCATTCGAGAAATTCTTCAATGAGCGGCAACGCCTGCCCCGCGCATTGTTTGTCAATTCGTCCATCAATTTCGAGGGACTTTTGCGATTCATGTCAAACCATCCGCGCGAGCTTTTCGCCGATCTGGTCGTCGGCTGCTTTGACTATGATCCGTTCGCGTCTTTTCTGCCCTTCCCGGTGCTGATGATACGGCAGGACGTCGAAGGCATGATCACCAAGGCGTTTGAACTCATCAAGGAGCCATTGTCGACACCGAAGGTCTATTTTCTTCGTCCGGAACTTGTTGCCCCCCGCACCGCGCTGTCCGGACCGTTGGATGGCCTGAAAGACATCGTTTGAAAGCGGCGACCATTTCCCAGCGATCGATCCAGGCGTGAATGCAGCAGCGTGACGAAGTGCAGGCCCGTCACATTGCCTGACGGTGTTCGAACCTCCATGAAATCATCCATAACAAATGCGCGCTCGTTCCAAGTTCGGAAAGCGTCTACAACCGGCTCATTCGAAAGCTAGGACGCATGCGCGCGATCGAGTCCTCAGCCTCACGGTCGGGCATGATTCGTGTCGACTGCAGAAATCACGGAGCAGATAGTTTCATGTTCGCCAATCGATCCAAAGCCAAGCTTAACCGTGTGATGATGGTGCTGCTAACACTCCTCGCGATAGGTGCCACGACGCCGGCCTGGGCCATCGATTGCAGCAAGGCAACGGATCCCATCGATGTCAGGATATGCGGCAATGCAACCCTCAAGGCGGCCGACGCAGCTATGGGGCAGGCCTATAATGCGCTTCTGAAGACAGCGCCGGATGCGGATGTCCGGGCAATGCTCATCAGTAGTCAGCGCCGATGGATCGCAGCGCGCAACGCTACTTTGGGTGAAGATTCGCAAGGCAAGCCATTGCCGGTCAGCGAGCTGCGAAAGGCGATTGCCGATCGGACCAGCCGCCTCAACGATCGTTCGGACAAGGGGTTTGTGGCAGAGGCCGCAGCGCAGCGTCGCTTCCTGGCAAAATACAGCGGCGGCACTTTTTCCGGATTTGACGCCGGCTGCGAATTTATTCCGAACGACAAGAGCATGACGAGTTTCTCCTATCAGTGCTACGGCGCCATGCATGTTCAAAACAGGGACCGGCTCTGCAGTGCACAGACGGAATGGGCCACGTGGTCCCTCTACGAATATTATGGGGTCAGCACCGTCCAGGGCGATACCGCGAAGCTTTCGGCCGTGTGCAGCGATCAGTCCGGCGATATCTGCGCTGCGGGCAACGACAAAGGCGAAGATTCGAGCTGGAAGCTCAATCCTGACAAGGATGAGCACTTCTCATCGGCAAATCCGAATCTCCCCAAGCTTGACGTCGAAGGCCTCTGGCCTCTCGAGGAGGCCGATGCCACCTGGTTCGACCAGTGCCTGACCAGCCCAACCTATCCGCCGGCACAATAGCAGGGTGTTCGCCGCCGGCGCGGGTGGCCACGATCATCCGCACCAGACAGGCGCACGATCTCTCGCATGCATCGCCAGGCACGGGGGCTCTAGCCAAGCGCGGAGGTTGTCGTGCCCCTGATCACCAGATGGGTCTCCAGCACATAACGGACGTCGCGGATGCTGCGGTTGTCCAGCATTTCCAGCAGCAACGAGACGGCCAGCTTGCCGGCTTCGTTAGAGCGATTGGACACGGAGGTAAGCCCCGGATAGGTGACGGCGCCGAGCACGTCGTCACAGCCGATCAGGCTGAAAGACACGGGCACAGAGACATTCTGTTCCGACAGTCCGGCCAGAACGCCCTGTGCCGTCAGGTCGTCGAAGGCGATTGCAGCGGTCGCGCCGGATGCAAGGATCGCACCGACGGCATTACGGCCGGAATTATAGCTCGCCAGCACGGCCGGCACGATCTCGATTTCCATGTTGAATTTTGACGCGGCGGTGCGGATCGCCGTGCGTCGCTGCTTGTTCGACCAGGAGTTCGACGGGCCGCTCACGTAAACGATCCTGCGGTGGCCGAGTTTTGCGAGGTGCTCCACGGCTTGGCGGACGCCGGAGCCGCTGTCGATCAGCACGCGCGGTATGCCCTCGATATCGCGATTGATGAGTACCAGGGGCAGCTGGGCCGCGTGCGCGCGAATGCGCTCGTCGGTGAGGCGCGAGGAGGCGAGCACGAGACCCTCCACCTGACCGGCAAAACGCCCGACCAGCTTGTCTTCCTGCTTGGGATTTTCCTCCGTATTGCCGAGGAAGATGCAGAAGTCAGAGCGATCGGCTTCGAGTTGAGCCGCCTGTATCAGTGGTGGGAAGAAAGGGTTGGCGATGTCAGGCACGATGAGCCCGATATTGCCGTGCCGCCCAGTGCTGAGCGCGCGGGCGGTATGGTTCGGCACATAACCGAGTGCTTCCGCCGCCTTCATGATCCGCTCCACCGTTTCCGGCGAGAGCATGTCCGGTCGGGTAAAGGCGCGTGACACGCTGGAACGCGCCACGCCGGCCGCATCCGCGACTTGGCTAATCGTGACGCCCTTGGTCCGCTTGATCATTGTGTCTTGAAACTCGCCCGTTCTGGACCCGCTTACCATAAAGTTCACAGCCTCATCAATCGACGCAGACAGACTGCCATTCATCCACTTGACATGCAACCGGTTGCATGAAAGTCTCTAGCCAACAAGAACACGGGGAACTGCAACGGATGTGGCCAGGAAGCATGGCCTCGCGCCGCAGGTTTCCGCATGCCTGAACCTGGAGACAGCATTGACTCTCGCCGCCGTCCTTCGCCCCTCGCCGAACTCGCGGCGCATCTTTGATCAGCTTGTGGTCGAAAGCTTTGCAACGCGGAGCGATATGGGCGCTGCCGCAGCAGCGGATATCGCGAGGGCCATTGCAGAGCGGCTTTCCACCCAGCCGAATGTGCGGATGGTCTTCGCCGCCGCCCCCAGCCAGGCGGATATGCTTGGCGTACTCGCTCGCATACCCGGTATCGACTGGAGCCGCGTCACCGCCTTCCATATGGACGAATATATCGGGTTGGACGCCTCCTCCCCGGCGCGTTTCGCGAACTGGCTCGATGCGCATGTTTTCACGCGGCTGCCCTTTGCCGCCGTGCATCGTATAACACCGGAGCCGGCTGCCGACGCGGAAGTCGCCCGCTATGCTGCGTTGCTGGACCGAGCGCCGATCGATTTTGTCTGCCTTGGCATCGGCGTCAACGGCCACATCGCCTTCAATGATCCGCCGGTCGCCGATTTCAACGATCCGGCCGATGTCAAGGTCGTCGAGCTGGACGATATCTGCCGCCAGCAGCAGGTGGACGATGATTGCTTTCCTGACCTAGGATCCGTACCGCATCATGCGATTACGCTCACCGTACCGAGGCTGATGCGCGCCGACCGTCTGTTCTGCGTCGTGCCGGGCGCCATCAAGCGCGCTGCGGTGTCGAATACGCTTTATGCGCCGTTGAGCGTAGAGTGCCCGGCAAGCATCCTGCGAACACATGCCGCCTGTACCCTTTACATCGACAAGGATTCCGATCCCGATGCCTGAGAAAACCGTCATCGATGCCGACGCACTTTGCGAAAGCTATTTCGCCACCACCCAGGCGCTGATGCGCCGGGTTCTGGAGGAAGAAAAAGCACCATTGGATCTCGCGGCATCCAGACTTGCCGACCAGATCGCCGTCGACCGGCTGGTCCATATTTTCGGTCCCGGCGGCCATTCCAATCTTGCCTCGCAGGAGGTGTTTTTCCGCGCTGGCGGGTTGATGCATATCAGTGCCGTTCTTGACGAGGGTACGCTTCTTTCCAATGGCGCGTTGCGTTCCATGGCAATCGAGCGCACGCCGGGTTACGGCAAGGTCGTCATCGCCAACCAGCGGCTCGGCGCGGATGATCTTCTGATCCTGGTCAACGCCTATGGCATCAACGCAGCACTGATCGATGCCGCGCTGGAAGCACGCAATCGCGGCGCATTTCTCATCGGCGTCAGCTCGCGTGAGCATGCTGCCAACACCTCGCCGGATCACCCTGCCCGTCACCCGACCAGGCAGAACCTGCACGACATCGTCGACATCGCTATCGACTGCAAGGTGCCGATCGGCGATGCCGTTGTCAGTGTTCCCGGCATGGGCGAAAACATTGCGGCGATTTCGACTTTCGCCAACGCATTCACGCTGAACTGCCTGGTGATCCGCACGGTTGCCAAGCTTCTCGAGCGCGGCATCGAGCCGCCCGTCTGGCGCAGCGGCAATGCACCGGGTGGCGACGAAGCAAATGGCCGTTTCATTGCCAATTTCCAAGGTCGGGTAAAGGCGCTCTGATGATTGTTGTCGACGGCATCGATCCCCGCACAGGCAAAGGCATGGCGATCGAGATCGCCGACGGGATGATCGCCGCCATCCGGCCGGTGGAAACCACCGCCACCACCTATCTTTCGGCCGGCCTGATCGATCTGCAGGTCAACGGCTTCCGCGGCTTCGACCTCAATGCCGGTGCGGTAACGCCGGACATTCTGCTGTCGCTCTGCGAAGAGCTCCTGAGCGTCGGCGTGACGACCTGGCTTCCGACCGTCATTACCGCATCCGAAGCGTCGATACTCCAGGCATTGCAGGCGATTGCCAGGAGCCGTGCTGACCATCCAATGGTTGCCGCAATGGTGCCGGGCGTCCATATCGAGGGCCCGTCGATTTCCGAAACGGACGGTCCACGTGGTGCACATCCTCTGGCACATGTCCGGCCGCCGTCGCTTGCGGAATTCGAACGCTGGCAAGAGGCTTCCGGCAACCTCATTTCCATGGTGACGCTCGCGCCTGAGCACGATGGTTCGATGGATTATATTCGCGCACTTACCGCGCGAGGCGTGTTCGTTGCCCTCGGCCATACGGCGGCCACGCCGGAAGAAGTGCACGCGGCGGCGGAAGCAGGCGCCACGCTATCCACCCATCTCGGCAATGGTGCGGCATCGATGTTGCCGCGGCACCCGAACGTCATCTGGGCACAGCTCGCAGACGATCGGTTGACGGCAAGCTTTATCGCTGACGGCTGGCATCTGCCGGCCGATACGTTCAAGGCGATGCTGCGCGCCAAGGACATGGAACGAGCCATCCTGGTTTCGGACATGGTGGCACTGGCGGGAATGCCGGCCGGGCTCTATCAGCAACCGGTCGGCGGTAGCGTCGAGGTTTCTCCGGAAGGCCGCATCGGAGTCGCCGGCACGCCTTATCTCGCCGGAGCCAGCCTGCCGCTATCTGCCAACGTTGCGATTGCCGCGGAAATGGCCGGAATTCCCCTCGCCGAAGCCCTTGTGCTTGCCACGCAGAATCCCGGCCGTTTTGTTGGCGGGCGCGGGCGATTGGAAGTGGGTGCGCGGGCCGATCTCATTCGTTTCGAGTGGTCGCAAGGCGAGCGCGAGATCAAGGTTCGCGAGACCTGGATCGGTGGCGAAAGGGCGTTCTGCAAATGATCGAAGCCGGCGCCGCCATCATCGATATCACACCGACGCCCGGGCTTTCGATGTCCGGCTTTGCGGCCCGCAGCCTGCCGGCCAAGGGCGCGCATGACCCATTGACGGCGCGGGCGGTGGTGATCGGCGACACCGCGGTGGTCGTGGCTGATGTCATCGGCATCGATGCTGGCATGAGTGCCAGGATACGGCAACGCTGCGCCCTGCCGGCCGACAATATCGTGGTTGCAGCCCTTCACAATCACGGCGGGCCGGCATCCATGGCGAGAAGGCTCAGCCTTACAGCCGATCCGGCCTATCTCGAACGGCTGGAGGACGCCTGCGTTGCGGCGATGGACAAGGCAGTGGCGGCACGCCGGCCGGCAAGGATAGTGGTGAGTCAGGGAAGCGACCCGGACATAGCGCGCAACCGTCGCCATTCCGACGGGCCGGTCGACACCTCATTGACGCTTTTGCGGATCCGCGGCGAAGCCGGGGCGATGATCGCCGTGGTGACGGCCTATGCCTGTCATCCGGTGGTGCTGGGCGCCGACAACTTGCTCTGGACTGCGGACTATCCGCATTTTGTTCGACAGTCGCTGGAAGAAACCTATCCCGGCGCGATCGCGCTGTTCATGACCGGCTGCGCCGGCGACGCGAATACCGGACACTCGGCGCATGCCTCGATCACGTTGGTCGCTGATCCCAAGCGAAGCTATGAAGCCGCGCAACGCATCGGTGGCAAGATCGCCCGAGCCGCCCTTGTAGCCGGCGAACAGCCGGTCAGGGACGATATCTCTGCTCGCAATGGCATCGTCATGCTCAACTTCGAGCGTCGTGAAATCGAGCCCGCCGAAGTTCTGGAGGAAGGCTGGCGCAACGAAGCTTTGACCGCCGAGCTAGCGCGCAAGAGCCTGCTTGGCTACTGGATCGATTGGGCGAAGCATGTCGCGCCGACTGTGCCAGCACCGCTTGCCGCCCGCGTGACGGTGCTGGATTGGGGTGGCGTGCGGGTGGTGGCCCTGCCCGGCGAAATCTTGGCCTCGACGGCGCTTTCGATCCGCGCGGCACTCGGCGAGGACAAGCCGGCTTTCGTCGTCGGTTTTGCCGATGATAATCCCGGCTACATCCCGCCGGCGAGCGAGTTTCAGCACGGCGGCTACGAGGTTGACGAGGCTCATCGCTATTACGGCCAGCCGATGGCATTTGCGCCCGGTTCGGCCGAAGCGCTGGCTGCTTGCGCCATCAGATTGGCGACCGAGAAGGAGCGATCCGCATGATCCGCAGCCTCCTTGGGGACTATCCGATACTTGACACGCAACCGGTTGCATGAGAGCTTTTTACTAACAAGAATAAGGGAACAGAAACGTGAAAAACGCATCAGTGAAATTGAAGATCTCGACGCGCGCTCTGCTTATGAGTGCGGCATTTGCGGGCGCACTTCTCTCCGGCATGGCCTCGGCCTCCGCCGAAACCCTGACCGTGTGGAGCGGTTATCCGGAAATGGAGCCGTTCTACCAACATGTCGCCGAAGGCATGAAGGCGTCTCATCCCGACTTGCAGGTAAAGGTCGAGGCGATTGCGCTGCGCGAACATGAAAAGCGTGTGGCGCTTGGTCTTACCGGCGGCGGCCAGGAAGGCGTGACCGTCATCGAGCTTTCCGGCTCGACGGCAACCCGCTACCTCGAAAACGATCTTCTTCCGAAGGCTCCGGACGATATCTCGGCTTTCGTCAAGGACAGCAAGAACTTCGACAAGTTCTTCATCGATAGCGCCAGCTATGACGGTACGGTCTATGGCGTGCCGCTTTTCCGCGGCCAGGGCGCGCTTTACTATAACACCGACATGTTCAAGGCTGCCGGCCTCACCGCGCCGCCGAAGACCATGGAGGAGTTCTCGACCTATGCCGAGAAGCTCACCAAGCGTGATGCTTCGGGCAAGGCGACCGTCTCGGGCTGGAGCCTGCGCCTTTCCGGCGGCGGCCAGGGCATTGCCGAAAAATTCTGGCTCAACCTGCATCAATTTGGCGGCGCCATACTGGTTCCAGCCGGTGACGGCAAATGGAAGACCGATTTCGCCAATGAAGCCGGCCGCAAGGCACTGAAGCAGTATCTGGCCAACATCTTCACCACCAAGACCGTGACGCCTGAAATGCCTGCCGATGCCGACGCCTTCGAGCGCGGTCAGACGGCCATGTTCATGCGGGAATCCTGGGTGATCGGTGACATCGCCAAGAAGGCGTCGGACCTGAAATATGCGACTGCGCCGCTGCCGAGGGGCTCGATCGCGCTGCCGACAAATCTCTACGTCGCTGGTGATAACTCGGCGATCGGCTGGGAGTTCGCCAAGGCTGCCAATTCTCCGGAAAATCTGGTCTGGCTGCTTCAGAGTGTCGGCTGGCTGCCGAACCGCGCCGGCCTCGACTATTCAAGCGTCACCTCGAAACAGCCGGCCTTTGCCGCTTTCGTCGACTACCCGAAGAACTATGAGTTCTTCACCCTGCCGTCGATCGGCCCGATCGAGGAAATCCTGACCCGCGTCGCGGCCCAGCTCGTCGTTGCCTTTGGTGATCCGTCGCTCGCCGGCGACGATGCCAAGATCGACGCTTTCCTGAAGGGCAGCAGCGACGAAGTGAACACCATCCTCGATCGCGAAGGCCTGCTGGCAAAATAAGGGCCCTGCGCTCTTGCCGACACCACCGCCCGGGACATCATGGTTCCGGGCATTCTCGAAGATAGTGGTTCCCATCCGCCCTGCGGCCGAACCCACTTGTCTACAGGCCATGACCGAATGCTGAAGCGCAGACGATTCCTCTTTGCGATCCTCGCGATCCTGCCGACATTGGCGATCTTCGCCTATGTCCGCCTTTATCCGATCGTCGATACGTTGAGGCTCAGCCTTTACCAGTGGAATATCCTGTCGAAGAACAAGCCCTTCATCGGGCTTGCCAATTTTCGCGAGTTGATGGGAGACCATCTCTTCCTCGACGCGCTGGTCAACACGACGATCATTGCCTTTGGTGTTCTTATAGTGACGATCCCGACTGCGCTTGTCATTGCAGCGCTGATCTTTCACCGCACGCGCTCAAGGATGGCCGGGTTTTATGAAACCGCCGTCTTCATTCCGCATGTCGTCTCGCTGGTGCCGGCGGCCATGGCCTGGAAATGGATTTTCGACGCGCGCCTGGGGCCGCTCAACGCGCTTCTGGAGTTTTTTGGCATCCCGGCTCAGAACTGGCTGTTCGACCCCGTTCTATCGGTCATCTGCATCATCGTTCTCTGCTCCTGGCAGGCGCTCGGCTATGCCGTGCTGATCTACATCGTCGGCTTCAAGAACCTGCCGGTCTCGCTCTACGAGGCGGCCAAGCTCGATGGCGCCTCGGGTCCGCAAAGCTTCTGGTATCTCTCCATCCCGATGCTGAAGCCGATTACGCTCTACGTCTCCGTAGTGACGCTGGTCTCCGGCTTCAATGTCTACGCCCAGGCCTTCGTGCTGGCCTCCGATGCGCAGGGCGCGCCCGGACGTCAGGTGCGCGTCCTCGTCCTCGACATGCTGGAAAATAGTTTTCGCAACTATCGCGTTGGTTATGCGGCGTCCGAAGCCGTCGTGCTTCTGGTCATCGTGCTGGGGCTGACGCTCATCCAGTTTTCGATGCTGCGGGAAAGGGGCAAGGCATGAGGGCCGAGACCATGCGCGATAGCGAACTCACATCAGAAGAACTGGCAGATGGCGTGCGCCTGCGCCGCAAGCGGCGGCTGACCAACCTTGCGATAGACATCTTCCTGGCGATCGTCTCGATCCTCATGCTGCTGCCGCTGCTCTTTCTGGTCGCGAATGCCTTCAAAACACCGACGGAGATGCTTGCATGGCCGCCGACCATCATCCCGCACGACCCGACGCTTGCGAATTTCTCGGCAGTGCTCGGCGAGACGCCGCTTCTGCGATGGATCGGCAACAGCATCGCCTTCGCCGTCATGTCGACCATCGCCATCGTCGCTACCTCGGCGATTGCGGGCTACGTGTTCGGCAAGTTTCGCTCCCGGACGATGAGCCTCCTCTTTGCCCTGTTTCTGGCGACGGCCATCGTGCCGTTTGAAGTCTATATGATCCCGCTCTATTTCCAGGCCAAGAGCCTCGGCATCCTGAATTCCGTCTGGGGACTGCTGCTCGGTTATCTGGTGATGAGTTTCGGCATCTTCCTGATCCGCCAGAACGTTATCCACTCGATCCCGGACGAGCTTCTCGAGGCGGCGCGCATCGATGGCGCTGGTGAATTCTGGATCTTTTTTCGTATCGTTCTGCCGCTATTGCGCGGTGCGCTCGGCGCTCTCGCGGTGCTCGCCTTCTTCCAGGCCTGGACGGCCTTCGCCTGGCCGATGATCGTCGCGACAACGCGCTCCAGCTACACGATCGAGGTGGGGCTGGCGCTCTTCCAGACCGGCTTCACCGTCGATCTCGGGCGTCTGAGTGCTGCTTCCGCGACAGTTCTGATCCCATCCATTCTGCTCTTCGTTATTCTTCGCCGCAACTTCGTGCAGGGCGTCGCCAGCACCGGGCTCAAGGAGTGATGTCGATGCAATTCCTCGAGGAGGCACGCAGACCTACGTGGCGGCCAATGCCGGCACGCTCTACTGGATGCTTCAGCGGCCGACGCTCGGCGGCGGGTTCCTCAACACCAAGCAGAACAGCCTGACGCTGAAGGACTACGACCGCGAGGATGGCGTCCGCGGTCCGGATTATACCTATGGATGGATCCAGGGTCGCGGGTTGGAGGCGCTGGTCGACCATGCGGAATTCTTCGAACGGGAATTGCCGCCGCTAGCCGAAAAGCTGGATGCTGCTGGTCGCCAACTCTATGGCCTTCTGGCGGCCCTGCAGAAGCCAGATGAACACGCCTATTTTTGCTATGATCGCGATATGACACCGGTCTATGCGGATGCTGCCGGCAGCGTCCGTGGCCAGCAGAAGCCGGAGCTGATCTATTCCTACTCGGATGCTTTCGTCGCCAAAGGGCTTGTCGCTGCCGCCAGCCGTTATCGCCTGCCTGCTCTCGCCGACCATCTCGCCTATCTCGACCGGGTCGTCGCATCGGCCGAGATAGGACGCTTCCAGATGGATGAGCGCCGGCCGCTCTCGCTCGACAGTCTCGCCGTGCAGGCAGAGGATTTCGGCCCGCGCATGATCCTGCTCGGCGCCGCCGGCATGCTGAAACGCTTCGGCCACACGGCGCATCTTGTCTATGCCGACCGTTTCATCTCCCATGTCATCGACCGGCATCTCGATGCGGCAACCGGCTTGCTCCGCAATGTGCCAGGTGAGGATGATTGCAACGCCGGCCATGGCATCGAATTCGTTGGCTTTGCGCTTGACTACCTCGATGCCGAAGCCGATCCGGCGCTGATCGAGGCGCTGGAGCGCATTCTCATCTCCTCTTTCGACAAGGGCTTCGTTGGCCCGGGTATCGCAACGGCGATTTCGATTGCCTCAGGTGAGCCGCAAAGTCCCTATTGCCCCTGGTGGTCACTGCCGGAAGCGATCCGCGCCGCAGCACTTGTTCACCAACGCACCGGCAGCGCGGCAAGCCTGCGCATATGGGAGACGGCGCATGCGGCTTTCTTCGAAAATTACTGGCGTGGCACGCCGCCGATTGCCTACCAGACCATGACGAAGGAAGGGCCGGTGGATTTCGTTCCGGCCACCCCCGACCTCGATCCCGCCTATCACACCGGCCTCAGCCTGCTCGCTGCCATTCGCGCCGCCGACCATCTGATGCTGCAAAATCAACCAATCTCAGGATAGATCCATGGCTTCCGTTGAAATCCAGAACGTCCGCAAGGCCTATGGCGCGCACGAAACCATCAAGGGCGTTTCGGTCGAGGTGCCCGACGGTGCCTTTGTCGTGCTCGTCGGCCCATCGGGTTGCGGCAAGTCCACGCTGCTTCGCATGCTCGCCGGGCTTGAGGAGATCAGCGGTGGCACGATCCGCATCGACGGCCGTGTCATCAACGATGTCGAGCCGAAGAACCGTGACATTGCCATGGTGTTCCAGAACTATGCGCTTTATCCACATATGACGATCGCCGAGAACATGGGTTTCTCGTTGAAGCTGGCGAAAAAGTCCAAGCAGGAGATCGCCTCGCGTGTCGCCGATGCCGCACGCATTCTCGGCCTTTCCGATTACCTGACGCGCTATCCCAAGCAACTATCCGGCGGCCAGCGCCAACGTGTCGCCATGGGCCGAGCCATCGTCCGCAATCCCAAGGTCTTCCTCTTCGATGAACCATTATCCAACCTGGATGCGAAGCTGCGCGTGCAGATGCGTGCCGAATTGAAGGATATTCACGCCCGCATCAAGACGACAACCGTCTATGTGACCCACGACCAGATCGAGGCCATGACCATGGCAGATCGTATCGTTGTCATGCGCGATGGCATCGTGGAACAGGTCGGGGCTCCCCTCGACCTCTACGACAAGCCGGCCAATACTTTTGTTGCCAGCTTCATTGGCTCACCCTCCATGAATTTTCTCTCGGCGAGGGTCACAGATGATCGCACGTCCGTCGTGACCGAAAATGGTGTTCGCCTGCCTCTTGCCGGTGCCGCGGCTGCCGCGCCCGGCACCGCTGTAACCTACGGCATCCGGCCGGAACATCTGGCGATCTCGACCGATGGCGACGGCATCGCAATGATGGTCTCCAATGTCGAGCCGACAGGATCCGAGACTTTCATTCAGGGTACGGTCGACGGACAAAAGCTGTCGGCGCAGCTGCATGAGCGCATGTCCACCAGGGTCGGCGATGTCTTGCATCTGAAGCTGCAACCGGCAAACAGTCATCTTTTCGATGCAGGTACCGGTATGCGCTTCGCCTGATCGGCGGTGCGATCAGTCAGCATAGAAGATCGGGAGGATAGATGGGCACGCGCCTTGCAGACGATACAATCGGCCGGCTTCCAGCCAAAGTCCGCCATCCAGACGTCGACAGAAGCGCCTTAACGCCTGGCATCGTGCATCTTGGCGTCGGCGCATTTCATCGCGCCCATCAGGCGATGTATGTCGATCAATGCTTGTCCGCCGGGCAGACGGACTGGGGTATCATCGCGGCCTCCTTGCGCAACCCGCAGACACGCGATGCGCTTCGGCCTCAAGACGGCCTTTACACGCTTGCCGTACGGGATGGAGCAGAGGAACGTCTGCATGTGGTCGGCTCGATCCTTGACCTCCTCGTTGCACCGGAAAATCCGGCGGCCCTGACTGCGGCCATGGTTGATCCGGCGATCCGCATCATCTCCCTGACGGTGACCGAAAAGGCCTATCTGCGCAATGCCGACGGCCATCTCGATCTCGATGATCCGGACATTCGCAACGATCTGTCCGATCCGGAAAATCCCCGCACAATTTACGGATTCATCATCGAGGCGCTGGTGCGACGCCGGGCAGCCGGACACGCGCCCCTCACGGTCCTCAGCTGCGACAATCTCCCCGCCAACGGCAAGACCTTGCATCGCCTGCTGACGGAATTCGCAGGGCAACGTTCCCGCGAACTCGCGGAATTCGTGGCTCGGGAAGTCTCCTGCCCGTCCACCATGGTCGATCGGATCGTGCCAGCGACGATGGAGCAGGATAGAGCGCGTATTGCAGATGCAATCGGCATGACGGATGCGTGGCCTGTTGTCACCGAGCCCTTCAGCGATTGGGTGATCGAGGATCGTTTCCCGCAAGGCAGGCCCGATTGGGAGCGGTTCGGCGTCACCATGGTCGAAGATGTCGCACCGTTCGAAATCAGAAAGCTGCGGCTGCTGAACGGTGCGCACTCCGCCATTGCCTATATCGGGCAATTGCTTGGCCTCAAGACCGTCTCCGACGCCATGGCCGCTGTCGATGTCAGACAGTTCATCGATGGATTGTGGAGCGAGCTGATCCCCACTCTTCCGCAAGACAAGGGACTTGAACCGCAGCTCTATACCACGAAACTCGTTTCGCGGTTTTCGAATACGTCACTGAATCATCTCACGGCGCAGATCGCCAATGACGGCTCGCAGAAGCTGCCGCAGCGGATCATCGAAGCCGCTTGCGGGCGGTTGTCGGCCGGAGCGTCCGCTGAGTATCTGTCGTTCGTTGTTGCCGCCTGGATCGCGGCTCTTCAGGCGCGCTCAACAGAGTATGCTTTTTCCGATCCGCTCGACTCGCAACTGGCGAAGATCGATTTCGATGCATCCGATCACACACAAACGGTCGAGGTCATCTTCGATACGGCAGGCTTTGCGAAGGCCGCGCAAGATCGGTCAAAGCTCATTCCGCTCGTTGCCAACCAGCTGAAAACGATCCAAACAATAGGCCCGAAACGGGCCCTCCAGAAACTGACAGGCAAGGCTTAGATAGATGAAACAGACATGGCGTTGGTTCGGACCGGACGACTCGGTCAAGCTCTCTCACGTCAAGCAGGCAGGCGCCACCGGCATCGTCACGGCGCTTCATCAGCTGAATGATGGGCGCGCGTGGCCTGAGGAGGAAATCCTCAAGCGCAAGGCAATGATCGAGGCGGCCGGTCTGACGTGGTCGGTGGTCGAGAGCATCATGTGCACGAGGATGTCAAGACACGGACCGGGCGTTATCGCGAGCTGATCGACAACTACAAGGCATCGATCCGGGCGGTCGCCAAGGCGGGCATCCAGACGGTGTGCTACAATTTCATGGCGATCACCGACTGGACCAGAACCGATCTGGACTATGAAATGCCGCATGGCGGGACGGCTCTGCGTTTCGATGTCGTCGAGTTTTGCGCCTATGACGTATTCATCCTCCGGCGTCCCGGGGCGGAGGCCGATCATCCGGCTGACCGCATCGAGAAGGCGCAGGCCCGCTTGAAGGCGATGAGCGAAAGTGATCTTGCCAGACTGGAGCGCAACCTGATCGAATGGGTTCCGGCCCGTGAATTCGTCTATGACCGCGACAGCCTCAACCGGATGCTGGACGTTTACGGCGAGCTGTCTACCGAAGGCTTCCGGCAGAATCTGTTTGAGTTTCTGGCGGAAATCATGCCCGTTGCCGAGGAAGCCGGCGTCAGGATGGCGATCCATCCGGACGATCCCCCCTTCCCGCTGTTCGGTCTGCCGCGCGTGATGTGCATGGCATCCGACGCGCGTGCCTTGCTGTCGACCATTCGCTCGCCGTCGAACGGCATTACCCTGTGCACCGGTTCCTACGGCGCCAATCCCGCAAACGACCTGGTCGCCATGGCAAAGGAATTTGCTCCGGACATTCATTTCGCGCATCTGCGCAACGTCACCAAGGAAGGCGACGGCTCGTTCCATGAGGCCGAACATCTGGAAGGCGATACCGACATGATCGGCGTGGTTGACGCACTGATGGCCGAAGAGCGCCGGCGCCGGGCAGAAGGCAGGAAGGATTGGGAAATCCCGATGCGGCCGGACCACGGCCATGCGATCGTCGATGATATCGGCAAGCAGGTGAATCCCGGCTATTCCTGTATCGGCCGGCTCAAGGGCCTTGCCGAACTGCGCGGGGTCATGCGCACCATCGATGCATTGAGAGGGTAGAGATGACAAGGCTGCGGGTGGCGATGGTAGGACTGGGCATGGCGGCCGGACATCATGCCCGCAGCCTGATCGATCTCGCCGATCAGGTCGAGGTCGTCGGCGTCTACAGCCCGACGGAAACGCGCCGCCTCGCCTTCGCCACTCAGCATGGCTTTCCGGCCGTCAGTGATCTTGGAGAGATATTTGATCGCAATTTCGCCGACGCCGTTCTCATCCTGACGCCGCCCAACACGCATCTCGAACTGGTCGAGAAGGCCGCAATGGCCGGCCAGCACATCTTGCTGGAAAAGCCGCTGGACATATCGTTGGATCGCGCAAAGGCGATCGTTTCGGTTGCGAACAAGGCCGGTTTGCTTTTGTCGGTCGTATTGCAGAACCGTTTCCGGTCCTCGTTCACCACGCTTCAGGATATGCTGCGAACCGAGCAGCTGGGCACCATTCTCGAAGCGTCGCTGAGCGTCCGCAACTGGCGGCCGCAGCAATATTATGACCAGCCCGGCAGAGGCACGTTGGCGCGCGACGGCGGCGGCGTCCTGCTCACGCAGGGCATCCACGCAATCGATCTGCTCCTCGGTCTGGCAGGCGTGCCGGCCAAAGTGTCGGCTTTCGCGCGCACCACACCCATTCACCGGATGGAAACCGAGGATCTGGTGAATGCGGTATTCTCCTTCGAGAACGGCGCGACCGGAACACTGAACGCCACGACCTGCGCTTACCCCGGCTATCCCGAGAGGATCGAGCTGATCTGCTCGAAGGGCACGGCATTCCTGACGGGCGACAGCTTGCAGGCCACGATGCATGATGGCCGCACGGTCAGCGCCGGCGCCAACATGGCCTCCGGTTTCGGAAGCGACCCCATGGCCTTCGGCCACGAGCTTCATCGGGAGCTTATCGCGAATTTTGTCGGTGCCATCACCAGGGGAGAGCGGCTGGTTGTTGCCGGTGATGACGCCCTGCGGGCTCATACATTCATCGACAAAATGCTAGGATCCACTCCGGCATAACACCAGCCGGTCACTGCATCCTATCCGGCGAGCGCCAAGGGCGCGAATTTTCGATCTCCGTGCGCGCAGCGATGGGCATCGACATATGGCGCCCGATCATTGGCCGGGACAAACCGCCTGATGTCTCCACGTAACCTCCACATACCGCCGATCAGGTCGCAACACTCGGGGTGTCTTATCCACCATGGCACTTCGTCCCGAACTCCAGTGGGCGAGCGCGCGGATATGAGAAGACAATGACCTCAAACGAATGGCTTAAGCTTCACTTTCAACGAGATATGTCGATGTCTATCAAGAGGACACACCGTCATCCTGCGGCACGATCCTTGCTGCCGCCGCAGCAATTCTGGCCGGAAAGCCCTCCACCTTCAGCCGGAAGAGGGCGGCGAGTGTTCAAGTTTGTGATGCTGGCGCTACTGGCTGTGCTGCTGCTGGCAGCGCTCATGCTGCTCGCCGGAATCGGGGCGCTGACAGGAAACTGGATCAAGCTTGCTATTCCGCTGATCACTCTCGTCGCGACTGTGATCGCAGTGGTGTTCGCTCTGGGCGAACAATTGTGAGCGGCATGTTCGCGCCGCCGGTGGCGCCGAAAGTCACAATCGGTAAGTCTTTGGTGACATTTGGCCTGACAGGCCTCTTCCAGATAGGCTGATCAATAGGACAATGGCTCCGTAGGTAGTCGCACCTGATCGGCATTGCGCGAGCATCTCTCCGCCTCTCGTGGCCATCTTATGAGAATGACAGAAAGCAGACTCCAGATGACTGGAACCGGGAGCCTGCAAGCGGTCGTTCTCCATCTAGGAGGATCTGCTTTGCGGAGGGCGCCTCGATTTCCGAGGCTGTCAGGTAGCTCTTGTCTTGCGCGAAGATAGCTCATATTGAGTAGCGGACCGGCTGCTTAAGAAACGAGTTACCTATGGCTTTCGCCCCTCGCCTGCTCGCCTTTGTTGCCCTCGGTTTCGGTCTTTTTCCGGCGATCTGCCAAGCGCAATCCTTTGATTGCGGCAAGGCCCAGACTGCTATCGAAAAGGCGATTTGTGCCTCGCCAACCCTGATTTCTCAGGATGCCGCGCTGGCCGCTTCCTATCGGCAGGCCCTGGTCGATCTTGCTGGCGATCCGGCAAAGCTGAGTGATCTGCGGCAGCAACAGCGCCGCTGGTTGGCAGACCGGAACAAATCCTGTGTCCAACCGGACTCAATCGGCCTTTCGAAATGCCTGGCGACCGCATACCAGACACGACTTGCGGCCCTCAAAGCAACGGCCCCTTCGGCAGACAACAATACTTCCGCATCTCCCGGTCAGCCGGTCAAACCTGCAGCGTCACCCGCAATCGAAACGCAGACGCCCGTGATACAGGAGCCGGCGGCACCGCCCGTCGTCGTCGCATCTCAACCCGCGCCCGCCAAAGCCTCGCCCCCACCCGTGGCGCAGCCGCATTTGGCCTTGGAGCAACTGCCTGCCGGTCAGGACGGCAGCACCCTGGTGACTGTCGATACCCCCGGCCATATCACCATCCGCACCCAGAGCAGCACGGGCGCAGCACTCCAATTGGTGGACATGATCGCAGGCCCGGGAGATCGCATGGGTGCGCCTGGCGTCAGCGATGGCCGCATCGATGCGTTGCTCGACAAGGGCACCTACAAGATCCGCGTGTTCGGAGCGAAGGGAGCCACCGGGACTATAAAGCTAACGGCACAGGCCTATCAGGAGCTTGAAAGTCCCGATGCGGCCTTGACCACCACAGGGGTCGATGGCGAGCTGAGCGATCTCCAGCAAAGATCCTATTGGATCGACATTCCCGATTCCGGACGCGTCGACATCGAGGCGGTCGGGCGCTCGCTTCAGGATTTGCGCTTGTGGCGAAACGGCACCGATATTGCCGACCTCTCACCGAGGCTGTCGATCTTCGAGCTGAAGCCGGGCCTCCCCATGACACGGGCCACGCTGGCCGGTGCAGTCGAACCGGGCCGCTATCTGGTAACGGCCTATGGCGGCCAGAAGCTTGTCTGGACCAACTCGGACGCCGCCGAGCCATTTCACATCCGCGCCGGCACGCAAATGTCCTTGGCCGCGGGGATTGCTGAAGGCGTGATCGGGCCTTTCGGTTCGGTCCGTTTCGAGGCGCCTGCGGATTTAGACACCTTCCGACTTGAGTTGCCGCAATCAGCGCCGGCGGTGCTTCGCGCCGGCCGTATTTCCAGCGCGGCAACCGCGTTTCAAAGTGCCTCGATCGTTAAATCAAGCCGAGAACCGGTTGCCACGCTTGCGCTCTCGGCAAACGGCCAAGCCGGCATTGTCGAAGTGTCGGGTTATGAGGGCCAGCGCTTTCAGGTTCGGGGACTGCGGTTCAGCAATCAGGCGCAATTCGATGGCTCCGTGCCTAATCTCATCAGTCTCGATGTTGCCGGCGAAGGTGGCGACGAGATCCCGGCTACGGCTCTGCTGCTGCGTCAGGATAGCAGCGGCAAGGCCACCATTGTTGCGTCCGACACGCCGCATTTGAGCCCCGGCCAGGCCTGGCATCGGCGCTTCAATTTGCGCGGACCGACCTCGCTTCTGTTCGAGATGACACAGGCGGGCCAGATCGCGATCAAAACCTCGGGCGTTGCCCTCCACGCCGATATCAGCCCGGTACTGGTCGGCAATGCGCCGCGCGCCGATGGCCGCATCCCCGATCGTTTCGATTTGGACGCCGGCTATTATCTGCTGCGCCTTATGCCCGACAACAATGCGGTTGGCATCGTCGACCTCGCCTTTGGCACGCCGGGTGTCGTGCCGCCGGTCCAGCCTGCGGCACCGGCGCGCACCAGCATTTCATTTGGTATCCGGGACGCTGAACAGGCGACCAGCTACGAGATAATCACCAATGTTGCCCCCGGACTGCTGACCGGGCCGCGCGCCGTCGCGCTGCCTGCCGATCTGCAGGCGCGGCCGTTGGCTCTTTGGCAGCCGATTGATGCTTCGGCACAGCCGCAGCCCGCACAAAGCCAGCCGATGTCCAATGTGCCGGCGCCGGTTCCGCAGGCTCAAAAGGCTGCCGCCGATGATGCGAATGCGTTGTCACGGCCCGCCTCGCCGGCGGATTTGCGCATCGACGTGCATGTGCCGCGCGGTGGGACGATCACCGCATTTGACATCCATAATGCGCCTGTCGCTTTTGCTGCCAGCAATGAGCGCGCTGATGCAACGGGCCGAACCTTGAGCCTGCGCTTCCCGGCACCTTCGGCTCCGCGGGTCATAGGCGTCAGCTGGCAGCCCGATCCCGCTGCAGCGAAACGGAGCGCGCCGGCTGCCCCCGCAGCACCCTTGTTTGCCGGCCAACGGCAATTTCTCGATCTCGCCGAGGATATGCAGAAATCCTATCGCCTGGATGTTGCTGAAGGCGGACTTTACCGCATCGAAACCCTCGGCCGTCTTCAGACATCATTGAGCCTTGGCACGTCGTTCCTGCCGAAACTCGGACAAGCGTCTGATAATGGCGATGGGCACAATGCGCTGATGCAGACCTATCTGCGCGCCGGAACCTATCAGGTTGCCGTGTCAGCGCAGAATTCCTCCGGTCATCTCGGTCTCAGCGTTATGCCGGCTTCGCTGCTGACGGCCGCAACGCTGGTTTCCGATGGCACCAGCCGCGGAAGCCTGTCAGGTGGTCGTGGCGCCGTCGTGCCGATCGAAATAGCGAATGCGGGATCCTATCAACTTGATCTCTATTCTCTTGGCGGCGATCTTAGCGCCCGCCTGGAGGATTCCGAGGGATGGCCGCTGACTGCGCCCGGGCCGCTCTCCACACTGAGTCAGGATTTCACCCCCGGTCACTATCGTCTGGTGATCCTGCCTCGCGATGTCGATACGCGTTTTGTCGCCCGGCTGAGGCCGCTCATCGACCCGCCGCAGTTGCAGGGCCATGGGCCGCATCCATTGGCCTTCAACGAGGCCCAGGCATTTCAATGGCGCGAGCCTCAGAGCAAAAGCGATCCACGGGTTCCCGATAGCTGGACTTTCGACCTTTTCGCCGACGCCGACGTCAGCGTCGACCTCACCGAAGGCATGATCGGCACCTTGTTCCGTGACGACAAGGACCAGATCGCCCGGTTTGTCGCCTCTCCCCAGTTTAACGGCGTGCTGAAGGCGGGGCACTACCGGATTGATCTCGTGAGCCTCGCCCATGACGACCGGCTGGACTATCAGATTACCCTGAACACGAAGGCTCTGCAGCCAGGCGAGGCGCGCTTCGTCAATCTCCCGGCCGAGCTTTCATTCAATGTCGACAAGGACCACGTGGTCAGTCTCGGCACGTTCGGCCGCAGTGAAATCAAAGGCGTATTGAAGGACGGCCATGGCACCGTGATCGAACGGCTTGCCGGCCGCAGCGATGATTGGAACATCGCGCTGTCGAGCCGGCTGCCGGCCGGATCCTACACGCTGTCCCTTGATGCTGCCGCAACATCCGGCACGGCCAACGGCCAGCAGACTGAGAATTCGGACAGTCAGGAAACCGATTCAGCCGATGGCGACCAGCAGTCTGACGGCGACGATCAGGCCAGTGCCGGGGATATAGAGGTTCAGTTTGCCTTGCCGCAGGAAGTGTTGCAGCCGGCGCTTGGCCCCAACGGCACCGCTGACGTCACAGGCGCCTCCGTCTTCGCCTTCCCTCTGCCAGCCGGCGTGAAGGATCAACTTGCGCTCATCGCGGCGCAATCCACCAGCGAACTGGTTCTCTCGCTGGAAAAGCGCGGTACTGATGGCATTTGGAAGTCACAAGCCTTTGCCCGAGGCCGTACGCCGGTCATCGCCTGGCCCGTATCTGACGGAGAAGCGCAATGGCGCGCCTCGGTCTGGACACTCGACGGCGGGGCTGCACCCATCAAGATCGCCACGCGCAGCATTATCAGTGCCATTCGGGAGCCCGGCGATATTGCCCTGGAGCCCGTAACCATTGATGGCCTTGGTCTATCACTGAACGTTGCGCTTGTGCACGCACCATCGGCAGGCCTTGTCGAGCTCGATACCGCCACGGATCTGCTTGCCGGAGCAAGTGGTGATCGACCGCTTGCGACAGCAGCATCGGGACTTTTTGCTCCGCAAACGGATCGACTGTGGCTGGTCGCTCGCCAAGACGGCCATGTGCAGGTTAGCCCTGCCGAACCCAATAGCGAGATCGCGCTGACGCTCGCGCCCGGTGACCAGGCGGTTATTCCCGCGACTGTGCCATTGCCGGGCAAAGTCCGGTTGTGGCGCGCGGATTCCGCCTTCGGGCAGCCGGGCCTCAATGCCGGGCGTGGCATGGGCGTCAGCCTCAACAGCGCGGTTGCCCTGGCCGATCATCAGGATTTGCATATCGGCAACGCCGGAAACGCCGGAAGCGATGAGAGCCTGCAGATGCGGCTGCGGCCTGTCGATGCCGCCGAACTCGAAGCAGTGGCATTGAACGGCAGCTACACCGCGACCATACCCGCCCTCAGCGCGCGGCCGGTGAAGCTGGCAGCGGGGGCCAAGCGGCTCACGCTTGATCTTGCGCCCGGCATCGCCGTCGTCTCCGCCCCTTCGGCCTCGCAGTTGTTGAATGTTTGGTCCGGCACGACGCCTCTTTCACGTAATGTCGCAACGTCGGCGGAAGAGATCTGGCTCGTCAACCTGACCGATGCCGCCGCATCGGCACGCGTCAGCCTGTCACCGGGACAGGTGATTACGCTGGGTATCGATCAGATCAAGCGTCGGTTCTTCGGGACTGTCGGATCGGAAGAGATCGCGGTCGACGCCCAAAACGGCGATGTCCTGAATGTCTCCGGCGGCGCTGCCACCTTCATTGGGGCTGACGGTCGGGTCTCGCGTGGCAATAGCATTTCTCTGTCCGGTCCCGGCCAGCTGATCCTCGACCATGGCGCCGGGTTGGCTGCGCTCTGGCTGGAGCGTGGCGGCAAATCGCCCTGGCCCAAGCCCGAGCCAAAGTCTGTTACCCTGCCGCAAAGCGTAACGCTTGAGGGTGAGGCCATGGCCTTCCGCCTCGATCCGGCCCAACCGATGGTGCTGGATGTCAGCAGCGACGCGCCTGTCATCGTCAGCCTGGAACAGAATGGCCACCGAGACCTGCAGCTATTCCCGACTGGAGCCGAATTCCACCGCTATGTTGCGTCGGGCGAGGCAGTGCTGACGCTCTATTCCACCCATGAGGGGCCTTTGTCGGGCAACCTGGATCTGATGGCAACGCCTGTCGTTCCAGTCAGCGATGGCATCGGTGCACCTGTGGTGCTTGCACCAGGCACGACGGCCCTGTTCGGCTTCGAAGTCAAGAACAGCGGCAATATCGGCGCCGGCTTGCGCTCCGATCCGGATCTTGCCATTGGCCGCCTGCTGGATGCCAAGGGCCAATTGCTTGGTGAGGGCGTCAACCAGCTCAAGAAGCTTGATGCCGGCTATTATCTTTTGGAAGCGCGGGCGCCGGCCGACGCGCCGACTCTGGTCGTCAGGCCGACGGTGGTGGGCCTGACGCCGCCACCCGCGGGCCCGCCGCCTGAAATTATCAATGATTATCTGCAGCGTGCCGGCTTGAAGCCCACGGGATCGAAGTGAGAGACCAATGAAAAAGATTGTATTTCTCTTTGCCCTTGCTCTCGCCTCTTCGGCACTGATCTCAAGCGGCTATGCCCAGCAGGGCGCTCCGTCGCCGGCATTGGACGTTCTGCAACGCGCCGATGGCGTCAAGATCGTGCCGGAGAAGTTTCTGCGCGCCTATGATCCCGTGACGATTTTCTTTCCTGCGGATACCGGGGCGGCAAGCGGCGGCCCAGAGGATTCACCGGAGCGTTTTGTGACGATGGAACCGGCCGTTGCCGGCGCCTGGCAATGGCTCGGCCCGCGCGCCCTGCAATTCCGGCCCGCCGACAAATGGCAACCGCTGGCTCGTGTCAAGGTGAAGATGCTGGGCCATGACAAGGACGCTGGCAGTCAGACGGAACTGATATCGCTGCTGCCGGTGCCGGTCTCCACGGTTCCGGCTTCAGGTGACGATCCTGTCAATGAGCTCGACCAGATCACGCTGACCTTCGCCGAGCCTGTGGATATCGCCGCGCTCGCCCGCCTGCTGTCGATTGAACTGCGCCCGGCGCCCGGGATCGGCGATGAAGGCGGCTTGATGCTGGGCGCGAAGGATTTCGACATCCAGCCGCTCGAGCGCAACAGCCGCAGCGATCAGCAATCCTATGTGGTGAAGCTGCACACGAGCGTCCCCGATGGTCGCGTTGTGCTTGTGCGGCTGAAACTGGCCGATACGCAGGATTTCAGCGATCAGATCTTTGAATTGCGTGCGCGCACCGCCGTGCCCTTCACCATGACCAATTCCGATTGCGGGCGCGGCTTCGACGCGGCCACGACTGATGGCATCATGCGCTGCACGTCCAACTCGACCGCCGGCTACTCCGGCGGCGCAGTGGATGACAACGGCAATCCGGTCGAGGATGCCGATGCAGGGACGCCAGCTTCTTCGTCGGGCCAGGGCCGTGGTCTGCTTTTCCGGTTTTCCAGCAACCCGGTGGCAGGAGAGCAGTTGTCGGTCCGTGATGCCTTGCGCATCACTCCGCCTGTTGACGACCTGACGGCCGAGGCAAGCAGCGGACGTCTTTATGTCCATGGCCGCTTTCTCACGGACAAAGTCTATACGCTCAATGTTGCCGCAGGTGCTCTGAAGGACGATCGGGGTAGACCGCTGGCAAGCGGTTTCAGCCAGAAATTCGCCTTTTCGCCGGAGCAGTCCTCACTCGTCTGGGACGCGTCGCAGGGCGTTGTCGAGCGCTTTGGTCCGCAGCTCGTGCCCGTGCGCGGGCGTGGCTACGATCGGGCCGATGTGCGCATCCACGCGATCGACCCGCTGTCGCGCGATTTCTGGCCGTTCCCGCAAGCAGGGCTGGATACGAAGGATGATGACGCGCCGCCTCTGCCGGGCAAGGAACCGCAAAAATGGGCGACCAGCGACGATATCTCGGCCGATGCCATCGGAGCGAGGGTAAAGGCACTGGGCTCACCCGCCATTTCCCAATTCGTGGATCTCCCCATTCACAAGGGCGGTGTCGACACCAAGTTCGGTCTGGACTTGAAGCCTTTTTTTGCCAAGATTGCCGGCGCCGACCAACCCGGCACCTACCTTATCGGCTTGCGCGCGGTGGACAACCAGACCCGCCATTGGCTGCGAGTGCAGGTCACTGACCTGACTTTGAGCGCGGTGGAAGAACAGGACCGGGTGCGCTTTGCGGTCACATCGCTCGGCACCGGCAGTCCGATTAGCGGTGCGCAAATTCAACTGGATGGTTTGCGGGACGGGAAATACGTCACGCTCGCGACCGGGACGACGGATGCACAGGGCTTCTTCTCCTGGGAACTGAAGCAACGCGCCGAGGCGAAGATTCGTCGCGTCATCGTGACGAAGGGACTGGATACTCTCGTGATCGATCCCGATCACGCCCCGGCGCAATATGCCCAGAGTAACTGGACGAAACCGGCGGCTTCGTGGCTCGATTGGACCACCAATCCCGACGAGGATCGTGCCGAGCAGGCGCGCACGCTCTGCCATGTCTTTACCGAGCGGCCGATCTACCGCCCGGAAGAGCCTGTTCATATCAAGGGATATGTCCGCAGCTACCTCGGCGGCCATCTGACGCTGCCGAAGCAGGGCGGCCAGATCGTGATCACCGGCCCCGACAAACAGGAATGGCGCGTGCCGGTGAAGCTGGACGCAGCTGGCAGCTTCTACCACAAATTCGACGCCGAAACGCCGGCAACCGGCGATTACAAGGTTCACTTCGAGCCGGGCGACGTGGCGAAGGCGGCGGACCAGACGGCGCCGGAGCAGAAGTCCGGCAATGACGACGAGAATGTCGACGGCCAGACGAGTGACGGTAATACAGATGACGGCAAGGCGGATGATGCCCAGTCCGACACCACCCAGCCGGCAGATGCCGATGGCAACGCCGCCGCCAGCGATACGGCCGATAACACAGTCCAATGCGGCAGCATCTCCTTCAAGAAGGAGGCCTATCGCCTGCCGACATTCGAAGTCGTGCTCAACAATCCGCAGACCGTACCGCTCGACTCGTCTTTCAACGTCGATCTGATCGCGCGCTATTTTGCCGGCGGTCTGCTGGCGGACCGGCCGATCCGTTGGCGCGCGGTGCAGTATCCCTACAATTGGACGCCGCCTGGCCATGACGGCTTTCTGTTTTCAACGGATTCGCGCTACTCCGGCGGTGACGAGTTCAAGTCTTCGCCCGCGCTCGAGCGCGATGGCAGCACGGATGCGGGTGGCGCCTCGCGCATCAGCTTCGACACGACGATCGAACCTACCGCACAACCGCGCCGTTACATGATCGAGGCGACCGTTACCGGCGACGATGATCTGCAGGTGCGCAGCATCACCAATGTCTATGCAGTCCCGCCTTTCGTGCTTGGCCTGAAGGTGCCGCGCTACGTGGCAAAGCCCGGTGCGATCGAACCGCAGATCCTGGCCGTCGATGGCAATGGCGATGCCGTCGCTGGGCTCGAGATGACGGCGCGCTTGATCCATCGCAACTGGACCTCGACCCTGCAGGCAAGTGACTTCAGCCAGGGTTCGGCGAAATACGTCACCCAGGAGATGGACGAAACCGTGCTGGAGCGAAAGATTACCAGCACCAAGGATATTCAGACCCTTGCGCTCAATGCAACCGACGCCGGCGTTTATATCATCCAGCTCGAGGCCACCGACAAGATCGGTCGTCGCCAGCAGGTGAGCGTCGACTTTTTCGTCGGCGGCAACACGCCAGTCACCTGGTCGCAGGCGCCCGCGCGCACCGCTATCGTTACCACCGACAAGGACAGCTATATCCCCGGCGAAACGGCCAATCTTCTGATCCAATCCCCCTTCCAGACAGCCCGCGCTCTGGCCGTCATCGAGGAGCCGGAGGGTAAGTTCCGCTATGATTGGGTCGATATCGCCGATGGCTACGGCCATTATGCGGTGACCGTCCGCAAGGAATATATGCCTGAGGTCCCCGTGCACTTCCTCATCATGCGGGGGCGGCTGGAGACGAGCACTCCCTCGCCGAACGCACCCTTCGACCAGGGCAAACCGGTGACGATCGCCGCCACGAAGACGGTGACGGTCAAGCCGGTGAAGAACACGGTTACCGTTACGATGGATTATCCCAAGAAGGCGCGCCCCGGTGACGAGGTGGAGGTGACCCTGCATCTGGCTGATGACTTGGGTCATCCGATCGCGGGCAATGCCACCTTCTGGATGATCGACCAGGCCGTTCTGTCGCTTGCAACCGAGCAGCCGCTGGACCCGCTGCCGAATTTCATCGTCAAGCGGCAATCCACCATGGCTCTGCGCGATACCCGCAACATGGCCTTCGGCATCATTCCTCTTGATGAGGTGCCCGGAGGCGATGAGCGCGAGGATTGGGGCACGGACAACAACATTTCCGTCCGCAAGAATTTCACGCCGGTCCCGATCTATCTCCCCGACGTGAAGGTCGGCCCCGATGGGACTGCCAAGATCAAGGTGAAGCTGCCGGACTCGCTCACCCTCTTCAAGCTGCGTGCCAAGGCCGTCAGCGGCCCGGATCGCTTCGGCTATGGCACCGGCGAAATGCTAATTCGGCAGGAAATCGTGGCTCAGCCCGCCCTGCCCCGCTTCCTGCGGTCTGGAGACCAGTTCGAGGCAGGCGTCATTGCCCGTGTGGTCGAGGGTGGCGGCGGCGGCGGTGTTGCCGCCATCGCATCCGATGGCCTGACGCTGCAGGGTGGCAAGGATGTTTCTTTCACCTGGGAACAGAACAAGCCGGCTCACATCGGCGTTCTTGCCTCGGTGCCCGAGCCAAAGCCCGGCAACGAGGATGTGCGACTGCGCTTCGGCGTCGAGCGCCAGGCCGACCATGCCCGCGACAATGTGGAAATCACGCTGCCGGTAAAGCCGGACCGCATCCCGACCAGGCACTACGAGATCGTCGAAATCCCGGCGGGCGGCTCGAAAACACTGTCGGCGCCACAGGAGGATGTTCGTCCCGGATCGTTCCAGCGCGTCATGACCCTGACGTCCGATCCAGCCTTGGCGAAACTGGTCGCCGGGCTCAACGTCTTGGTGGAATCGCCCTATGGCTCCACCGAGCAGCGGATATCACTGGCCTCATCCGGTGTCGCCTTCAAGAGCTTCACACCCATCCTGGCGGCAGCGAAGCTGGACAAGCGCATAGATGGCGAGGTCCACAACACCGTGCTGGCGATCGGCCAGGCAGTCGATTCCGACGGTCTCGTCGGCTTCTGGCCGCACAGCAAGGGCAATGTCTCGTTGACGGCCTGGGCCTATTCGTTCCTCGTCGCGGCGGACAAGGCCGGCGAGCCCACCGACAAGGCTTTGACGGATCGTCTCGCCAGCGTGCTGAAACTGTCGCTCCGCTCGGACTATCCGCATCTCATAACCGGCGACGAGATCCGCGAGCGGGTCGAGGCCCTGACGGCTCTTGCCGAAGGCGGCAAGCTCGACCCGGCCTATACGGCTGAACTGGCCCGTTCGGCGGCGTTGATGCCGAATGTCAGCGTTGCCCGGATGACCGCGGCAGCAGCCGGCGCGCCGGATGCGACCCGCGTCTGGTCGGTGGCCTGGCCGATGCGATGTGGTCGCGTGTTCACATTCTCTCCCGCAATGGCGAACTGGTCTATAATGGTCAGGCGCAGGATGGCGGCAACCCGATCATCCTTCCTTCGGAAGCCCGCAGCCTGGCGGAGATGGTGCGCGCGGCGGCTTTGACCTCCGAGACAGATCCGCGCTATCCCGCTTTGAAAAATGCCCTGCTCCAATTGGGTGAAGGCGACGGATGGGGCTCGACCAACGCCACCTCGGCGGCGATCCGAGCACTCGCAACGGCGTGGCAGAGGCCAACGACACCCCTGCCGTTGACCCTCACTCAGAACGGCGTCGCTCAATCTCGTACGCTGGACGCGAATGCACCGGTGTTACGGGAGGTCACTCTGGATCCCGGTAGCGTCACCATCAACAATATGGGGACGACATCCGCTCTGGCGCTGGTGGAAACCAGTTATCACCGCGCCGAAGCCGGCTACAAGGCGCAGGCACAGAGCCAGGGCTTTGCCCTCACACGCACGCTCTATCGCGTCGCTGCCGGCGATGCGCCGCTGGAGAAACTGGCCCCCGATGCAAACGGCACGATTGCCCTGAAGGTGGGCGATGTATTGGAGGAGAGGGTCGAACTGGTCGTCTCCGAAGATCGCACCCATGTGGCTCTTACCATGCCGCTTGCAGCAGGACTGGATCCCCTCAATCCTAATATCGCCACCGCTCCGGCCGAGGCGACGCCGGCGGTAGCCTCAACCCTGCCCTCGGACTGGGTTTCCTATGGGGACGATCAGGTATTCTCCGCCTCTGACAGGCTGCCAAAGGGCAATTATACCTTTGCCTATCGTATGCGCGCCCTGATCCCCGGCTCCTATACGCAGCCACAAGCGCTAGCGGAGACCATGTACCAAAAGGGCGTGCAGGGAACGAGTGCCGCGGTGCAGATCGTGGTGGCAAAATAAGCCATCACAATACGGACGAATATCAGGCAAGGAGCTGGCCGGCCGGGCTATGACACTATTGAGAAGCCGTCGATCAAAGCTCGTTCTTTTTTCTTCGCTGGTGCTCGTAGCTGGCGCGTTGATCTATGGATATCTCATCAATCAGCGCGCGCAGCTGATTGCGCCTGCATCGACACCGATCCTTTATGACCGTAGCGGCGCTTTCCTTGCGCAGATTGGCCACAGCGACGACGCCAGCGGCCGTGTCGATTATGGCTATTGGCCGCTGGAGCAACTGCCTGACCGCTTCGTCAAGGCGACATTGGCGCTGGAAGACAGACGCTTCTTCGAACATGCCGGGGTTGATCCTTATGCCGTTGGCCGTGCGGCCTGGCAGAATCTCGGCGCGGCGAGACGCCGCTCCGGCGCTTCGACGATCGCCATGCAGGTGGCGCGCATGCAGCAGCCGGAATCGCGCAGCTTCGTGCACAAGATCCTGGAGGCCGGCACCGGTATCCTGTTGACCTTGCGCTACGGCCGGGAGGCCGTGCTCACGCAATATTTGCGGCTGGCGCCCTATGGCAACGGCAGTCATGGCATTGCCCATGCGGCGCGGCTCTATTTCGACAAGCCGGTGGCGGATCTGTCCTGGGCGGAAATTGCCCTGCTGTCGGCGATCCCTCAATCGCCAACGCGGATGAACCCGCTGCGCCCGCAGGGCCTGCGCCGGGCCATTCAACGCGGCCACCAGATGCTGGACGTCCTGCTGAAGCAGAATGTCATAAGCACTGATGAGGCCGAGATCGCGCATCGTCAGCTTGATAATGTGCAAATGCCCAACCTGCCCCGCCGCCCGGATGCGCTGCACCTGATATTGCGCTATCACGATCTTATCGAAAGCGGCCAGATATCTCCCGCCTCGGCTAGCATGCCGCTCATCCACACGACGATCGATCTCGCTCTCCAGGCGGATGTGACAGCACTTGCGCGGCAACATCTCGATCACTGGCGCTCCGCGGGCGCGCAGCAGGTCGGCGTCATGGTGGTGTCGCGCCAGACGGGCGAGGTTCTGGCCCAAGTGGGATCGAGCAGTTATTATGGCCGCCATGCCGGTGCGTTCGACTATACGCGGACACAGCGTTCGCCTGGCTCGACCTTGAAACCCTTCATCTATGCGCTGGCATTCGAGCGCGGCCTGCTGAAGCCGACGGATATGTTGCTGGATCTGCAAGAGGGCGCCTCCGGCATCGGCGATGCCGACCGCGAATTCCTCGGGCCAATGCTGCCGCGCCAGGCGCTTGCCAATTCCCGCAATGTGCCCGCGACCAACCTGCTGCGCACGATCGGTCTCGAGACGGCCTTCCGCTTCTTGCGCGATCTCGGCCTGCATGATCTGGAAACCCCGGCCGATTATTTCGGCCTGTCGATGGCCATCGGTTCGCTACCGACGCGCCTGGACAGGCTGATGCGGGCCTATGGCGCGCTTGCCAATGACGGCCAGTTGCAGGACCTGCGCTGGGCGCGTGAGCAGCCGCAGCAACAATCCGTGCGGATCATGTCCCTCGACACCGCCCGACTGGTTACCTCGTTCCTGTCCGATCCTCAGGCCAGATTGCCGAGTTTCCATCGCTATGGTTCGCTGGAATATCCCTTTCCCGTCGCCATCAAGACCGGCACCTCGCAGGGCTATCGGGATGCCTGGGCCATGGCCTATTCGGAGAAGGTGATCGTCGGTGTCTGGGTCGGACGCGGTGATAACGGCACCATGAACCGGATGACCGGAGCCGGGACTGCCGCGCGTCTCGTGCACGATATCATCGATCGGGTTCACGGCAACAAGCCCGGAGACATCGCCGATGCGCGTTTTCCAACGCCACCGGACCGCAAGCCGGTCGATGTTTGCGTCGTCAGTGGACAGGCAAACGACAATACCTGCAGCCAGACGCTGGTCGAATGGCTGAAGCCGGATGAAATGCCGAAGACGGCAGCCGTGCAACCTCGTCCGGATGGCAATCTCAAGCCTCTGCCCATCAGCGCTGTGGCAGCGAGAGGAAAGGGCTACTCACCCGCCAATGCCGACGCTTCCAGTCCGCAGATCCATCTTGCCATTTCGACGCCTGCGCGCAACAGCCAGATCTGGCGTAATCCGGAACAGCCAGCCGTGTTCAATCGGCTGGCCTTGAAGGCCGATGTCCAGCCGCATGTGCCGCAGATCGTCTGGTACGTCGACGGCGAGCCCTTTGCAATCACCGATCCCGACAAGCCGGTTTTCTGGCCTATCCAGAGCGGTGCACACCGCTTCCAGATCCGTCTTCCCTATCGCGACGAAACCTCGGCTGTCGTTCCAGTCTATGTGCAATAGCCAGCACTTTTGGCCTCTATTCGATGCGCTTTCGCTGGTATTGCTTCAGCAGAACACATGGGCTGCATCGGGATCGAATTCCAGGTGGACACGATCGCCACGGCTGAGGCCTGAAATCGCCTCGTGGCCGAAGGGCAGACGCACGGACAAGGTCTCGCCGGCGCTGATCAACGTTGAGACATGGACGTTGTTGCCGAGGAAGGTAATGTCGCCGACGGTGGCGCTGAGGCTATTTTCGGCTCCTGCCTTGCGGGCGAGCCGGATGCGCTCCGGACGCAGCATCAACGCGGCCTTGCCGCCGGCGGCAGCCCGCCCATGAACCGGAATGCGCTCGAAAACCGCCTGCTCGCCAAGTGAGATTGTCGCCTGCCCATTATTCGATGATAGCAGACGGCAGGAGATGAAATCGCTGTCGCCGATGAATTCGGCGACGAAGCGGGTGCGAGGATTGGCGTAGAGTTCCGGCCCGGTGCCGATCTGATCGATAACGCCCTTCGAGAAGACAGCGATGCGATCCGAGAGCCGCAATGCCTCCTCCTGATCGTGGGTGACGTAGAGGATCGTCACCTCCGTCTGCTGGTGGATCCGCTTTATCTCGTGCTGGATCTCCTCGCGAAGCTTCTTGTCGAGTGCCGATAGCGGCTCGTCCATCAGAAGCACCGGCGGATCGTAGGCAAGCGCCCTGGCAAGCGCGACGCGCTGCTGCTGACCGCCGGACATCTGGGCGGGCTTGCGATCCTCGAAGCCTTCGAGGCGGACAAGACGGAGCATTTCCTTGACCCGGCTATCGACGTCTGCCTTCGACTTGCGGCGCACCCTCAGCGGAAAGGCGATGTTTTCCCCAACGGTCAGATGCGGGAACAGTGTGTAGCGCTGGAACACCATGCCGATATTGCGCTTGTGCGATGGTGTCGACAGCAAGGTTTCGCCGTTCAGCAGGATATCGCCCTTGGTCGGGTTCTCGAAGCCGGCCAATATGTAGAGCGTTGTGCTCTTGCCCGAGCCGGAGGGGCCGAGGAAGGTCAGGAATTCGCCGCGCCTCACATCGAGATTGACGTCATGCACAGCAACAACCGGGCCGTATTCCTTGCGGATGCCTTTGATTTTCAGGAAGGATTCGCTCATGATTTCAGAACCTTGCGTACGATCGCGGCCAGCGCCATCAAGATGACCGTCAACAGAATGAGAAGCGTGGAGGCGGCAGCCACGACCGGGGTGAGATCCTGCCGCAGCGTCGTCCAGACCTTCACCGGCAATGTCTGCAGCGTCGGGCTCGCCATGAAGATTGCCACGACCACTTCGTCCCAGGAGGTCAGGAACGAGAAGACGGCGGCGGAGAAGAGCCCATGGCTTATGGCGGGCAATGTGACCCTGATCTTTGCCTCAAGCGGCGAGGCGCCGCAAAGAACGGCAGCATCCTCGATGGATTTGTCAAAACCCTCGAGCGCGCTGGAGATCGACAGGATCGAGAAAGGCAGTGCCAGGACGAGGTGAGAGAGAACGAAGCCGACCAGCGTACCGCCAAGGCCAATGCGCAGGAAGAAGGCATAGAGCGCAACGGCAAAGACTACGACCGGAAGGATCATCGGCGTCAGGAACAGGGCCTTCAGCGCATCGCGAAACAGGAACTTGCCGCGCACGAGGCCGAATGAGGTCACCAGCCCCAGCAACACCGAAAGCACCGTGACGAGCACCGCAATCCTGAAACTCGTCCAGGCCGATTCCAGCCATTGCGGATCGGACAGGAGCTCGCCATACCAACGCAGCGTCCAGCCCGGCGGCGGGAAGATCAGCCATTGCGACGAGCCGAATGACAGCGCCGCGATGAAGAGGATCGGCAACAGCAGGAAGGCGGCCGTCAGAACCGTGATGGCAACAAGCACATATTTCCACCAGCCGAGGCGATCGAAATTGAGCAGCATCTCAGCGCCCTCCCGCATTCTGCGTGCCGAACAGCCGCAATTGGACGGCGTAGAGCGATAGCGTAACGACGAGCAGGACAAAGGCCGCTGCGCCGCCCATCCCCCAATTGACGAGGGATTGCACGAACTGCGCGATCAGCTCGGCCAGCATCATGTTCGCCGTGCCGCCAAGCAGCGAAGGAGTGACGTAGTAGCCGAGCGACATGACGAAAACCATCAAGGCGCCCGCCATCATGCCGGGAGCGGCGAGCGGAAGCAGGACGCGGGTGAGACACTGCCAGCGGTTGGCGCCGCAAAGAGCGGCTGCCTGCAGCACCGCCGGATCGATCTTCCTGATGACGCCGTAGAGCGGCAGGATGATGAAGGGCAGCATGATATAGGTCATGCCGATGGTGACGCCGGTGAGATTGTTGACGAGCGCGAGCGGCTTTTCGATCAGACCCATGCCAAGAAGCATCTTGTTGATCAGGCCGGTCCGCTGCAGCAAGACCATCCAGGCATAGGTCCTTGCAAGCAGATTGGTCCACATCGACAGAAGCAGGATCGCGAATATGACCGAAGCCAGTCTCGAAGGCATGATCGCCAGCGTCCATGCGACGGGAAAGCCAATCAGCAGCGATATGATCGTGACCAGCCCGGAGACGATGAAGGTATTGGCGAAGATTTTCACATAGGTCTCGGAGCCCAGCAGCTCGACATAATTGCCAAGTCCGAACGTCGGCTCCATCACGCTGCGCAGCAGGAGTGCTATGACCGGAAAGACGAAGAAGATCGCGACGAAGATGAGCGCCGGCATCACCTGCCCAAACCCGGTGGGCCTTACCGCCTTGCGGATCGGTGCGGCTTCATCCGCAACGTCAATATATGTCGACATGGCAATTCTTTCCCACCGTGAGCCTAGCCCGGCAACCTTGGCCGCCAAGCACACCCGCACCTCGCATTGCCGCACCGCGAACATCGGCCCGCGGTGCTATTGTCAGCGTCCTGAAGCTTATTGGGCCTGCCAGGCGTACCACTTCTTGCCGATGGCATCGCGGTTTTCAGCCCAGTAATTCATATCGGCGTTGACCTGGCCGGCCGTCTGTTGGTCCGGCAAGGTTTTTGCCGTTTCCGGGTCCATCAGCTTGGCCGAACCGAGATTGATTGGGGCGTATCCCGTCGCTTTCGCCATATCGGCCTGCGCCTGCGCCGATGTTGCAAGCGCGATGAACTTCATCGCCGTCTCCAGGTTCGGAGCACCCTTGGGAATGACGAGGGAGTCGGCGGCCGTGATATTCTGGCTCCACGACGTCTCGGTCTTGACGCCGCTATTGGCAAGCGCGGTCATGCGACCGTTCCAGAGGCTGCCGAACGGCGCTTCCGCCGATGCCAGAAGTTGCTGCGATTGCGCACCGCTCGACCACCAGACGATATCCGATTTGATCGTGTCGAGTTTCTTGAAGGCACGATCGAGGTCGAGTGGGTAGAGCTTGTCGGCGGGGACACCGTCCGCCAGCAAGGCGGCTTCGATTACGCCGGGTGCCGACCACTTGTAGAAGGTGCGCTTGCCCGGAAACTTTTTCGTGTCAAAGAGGTCAGCCCATGTCTTCGGGCAGGCACTGACCGCATCGGCGTTGCAGCCGATCACGAAGGAATAGTAGAAGCTGCCGACCGAATAATCGCTGACGAATCGCGGGTCGAGCTTGGATTTGTCGATGACGGAGAAATCCAGCTTTTCCAGAAGCCCGTTCTTGCCGGCCTGAGCAGCATAATCGCCTTCGACGTCGACCACATCCCAGCTCACGCGGGCAGCCTCCACCATGGCTTTCAGCTTGCCGTAGTCCGTCGGCCCGTCCTGCATGACGCCGATGCCGGTCTTTTCGGTAAACTGGTTGGCCCAGGCAACCTTCTGGGCATCCTGCGTCGTTCCTCCCCAGCTCGTGAAGACCATGGTATCGGCCTTCGCAGGCAAGCAGGCGGCCATCATTGCGGCAAAGGCCGCGAGTGCAATTCTTGCTTTCATGTTCCCTTTGTCCTTGTTTTTTGGTCTTCCAGTCATGCCTTATGCCGCCGCCGCTCATCCCGCGGGAGAAAAGCTGGCCGGCTTCATAATCTTGTTCTCCGCCACCTCGATCAGATCGCGAATCCTGGGCAGGAAGGCTTGCCACTCAGGATCGGCCGCCAGTCGCCCACGCCGCGCTTCACGATCGTCGAGGCTCGCATAGGCCCAGATGTGGACGATCTCGTTGATCGTCCCGATCTCCGAATAGTAGTAGCCGACCAGATTGCCGAGATGGGCTTTCTGGATGGCGAGCCCCTCTTCCTCGACAACCCTGAGATATTGCGGGATCGCGCCGTTCTTCAGCCGGTATGTGCGGATTTCATAGAACATCGGCCTCACCTCATGACGAAGGGATCGGGGATCGGATCATCTGACGTGCGCAGCCAGATCGTCTTTGTGCGGGTGTAGTCGAGTGCCGCGGCAATGCCGCCTTCCCTGCCGTGCCCGGAAAGACCGAAGCCGCCGAAGGGGGCTATCGGTGATACCGCGCGATAGGTGTTGACCCAGACGACGCCGGCGCGGATCCCCTTCATCAGGCGATGAGCGCGCGTGAGATTCTGGGTGAAGACGCCGGAGGCGAGCCCATAGCGGGTATCATTGGCAAGTTTCAGCGCTTCGGCCTCCGTCTCGAACGAGACGACAGACAGAACCGGTCCGAAGAATTCCTCGGTCAGCGACGGTGAAGCGACGCCGTCGCAGTCTAGGATCGTCGGCGGGAAATAATAGCCATTGCCATCCGGCCTGTGGCCTCCAACAACAAGACGTGCGCCGCTCCCGACTGATTTTTCGACAAGGGCTGCCACATGATCCTGCTGCCGCTTTGTCGCGAGCGGGCCGACTTCGGTCGCCATGTCGAGCGGCGCGCCGATGCGGATTGCCTCGGCCTTGTGCTTGAGAATGGACAGGAACGTGTCCTTGACGCTGCGCTCGACGATCAACCGCGAGCCGGCAACGCAGCTTTGACCGGTCGCGGCAAAAATGCCGGCGACTTGGGCATTGGCAGCGCTTTCAAGATCGGCGTCGGCAAAGACGATGAAGGGCGACTTGCCGCCGAGTTCCAGTGATGTCGAGGCGAGGTTCTCAGCCGAGTTGCGCACGATGTGGCGTGCGGTTTCCGGGCCGCCGGTAAAGGCGATGTGGGCGACCTTCGGATGCCGCGCCAGAGCCGCGCCACAGGAAGGGCCGAAGCCGGTGAGGATGTTGACGACGCCGGCCGGAAAGCCGGCTTCATGCACCAGACGGGCAAATTCCAGCAGCGGCGCCGGGCCGTCTTCCGAGGCCTTGATGACCATGGTGCAGCCGGCGGCCAATGCCGGGCCAATCTTGACGGCGGAGAGGAAGAGCTGGCTGTTCCACGGCACCACCATGGCAGCGACGCCGATCGGCTCGCGGCGAAGCCAGACATCCATATCGGGCTTGTCGATCGGAAGGTAGGATCCCTCGATCTTGTCGGCGATCCCTGCATAATAGCGATAATAATCGGCGACATAGGCGATCTGCGCCGAGGTCTCGCGAATGATCTTGCCGGTATCGCGCGTTTCCAGTTCGGCGAGTTTTTGGGCGTTCGCAGCGACGAGATCGGCGAGTTTATAGAGCAGCTTACCACGCTGCGTCGCCGTCAACCTGGCCCAAGGGCCCTCGTAAAGGGCGCGCTCGGCGGCATTGACGGCATTATCGACATCGGCCTCGCGCGCTTCCGGCATATCGGCCCAGACATCGCCCGTTGCGGGATCGATACTTTGGAAACGGGCTTCCCCGTCCAGAAATTCGCCATTGATGTAGGACTGGAAGCGCTGCATGGGTTTACTCCGCAAATGCCGGCATGACCTCGGCAATGAACCGTTCGAGCGAGGCTTTCTTGCGCTCGAACGGCATGCCGGTGTCGATCCAGAAAGAATATTCGTCGTAGCCCATCGCCTGATAGGCCTTTAGCCGCGCGATCACGGTCGCGGCGTCGCCGACGACATTGTTGCTGCGCATGACCGCATCCGAGAGCATGGCATTCGCCCTGATATCCTCGTCGGAAATGCGCTCGATCAAGCCTTGCCGAACAGGCTTCTCGTTCTTGAACCAGGCGAAGAAGTAATTGTAGTAGACGCTGAGTTCGTGAGCGGCCTCAGCGATATCGACTTCCGACGAGCCGACATAGGTATGGCGCAACAGCATGATCTTTGGGCGCTGGATGTCAGGGTTCTTGGCGCAGGCATCGTTGAAGCGGCCCATCAGCGCCTCGACCTCGTCATCGCCCTGCCAGAGCGGCGTCACCTGGACATTGCAGCCATTGGCGACAGCAAATTCATGCGAGTTCGGATCGCGTGCGGCGACCCAGATCGGAGGGTTCGGCTCCTGCAGCGGCTTCGGCGCCGAGGTCGTCGCGGGGAATTTGAAGAACTCGCCGTCATGGGCATAGTCGCCTTTCCAGATGCCCTTGATCGCGGGGATCAGCTCGCGCATGCGCTGGCCGGCGCCCCAGGCATCAAGACCCGGCAAAAGGCGCTCATATTCGAAGGAATAGGCGCCGCGGGCGATACCGATATCGAGCCTGCCGTCGCAGATGATATCGGCCATGGCCGCTTCGCCGGCAAGCTTGATCGGATGCCAGAAGGGCGCGATCACCGTTCCCGTTCCCAATCTGGCCCGCGAGGTGCGGCGCGCCAGATCGGCGATCGTAACGAACGGATTGGGCGCAATGGTGAAATCCATGCCGTGATGCTCGCCCGTCCAGATGGCGTGCATGCCGCCCCTGTCGGCAATCTCGCAAAGAGCGACGAATTCGTCGTAGAGGCTCTTATGGCTCTGGTTCGCGTCGAGCCGTTCCATGTGAACGAAGAGAGAGAATTTCATGCCCGTGCCACCTTCGTCGAGACCGGGCGGACGGTGCCGGAGGTCTCGTCTCCAAAATAAACGCCGAAATTGCCGATCCGGCTTTCGAGTGCGAAGCGAGTGACGATATCCGCTGTCGAACTCGTCTTGAAGCGCGCCTTGCTTAAGGCTTCCGGCTTGAGGAATTTGCCCTGGCGTGGCTCGCCTTGCGAGGCGAAAGCGCGATAGACGATGTGATGCCTGCCGTCACTTTTGCCTTCATAGACCGAGTAGAGAAAGCCGATCGTCACCGAAAGTCCGGTCAGCTCCTGCAGGTAGCCGCTCAGAATGTCGGTGGGGCTTCCGTCTCTGCCCTCGCAGCTCGGCAAGGAGAGGATATCATCGCCGAGGAGCAGAATGTCTCCTTCGTGCTCGACGACGGCGGCAAGCTCGATATTGCCATCTGTGGCGGCCGACACCGCCTTGCTCGCGAGCATCGGCGTAAAATAACCGCCGCGCGTGTAACCGAGCCCATTGTGACTGCTGTTCTGGAAGGAGGCGATACGTCCCATGAGGATGACATGGTCGCCAGCATCGATGACCTCTTCCATGGCGCACTCGAACCAGGCGGCGACATCGGCAAGGATCGGACAGCCGTCAGCACCGCCGCTCCATTCGACGGTCGCAAACCTGTCCTCGACCGGACGTGCAAAGGTGTTTGAAATATCCTTCTGGGTTTCCGACAGGACGTTGATCGCGAAATGTCCAGCGCCTGTCATGGTCGTGAAATTGCGTGAGGTCTTTGCCAGGCAGACCAGAAGAAGCGGCGGATCGAGCGAGACCGAGGTAAAGGAATTCGCCGTGAAGCCGATCGGCAGACCGGCGGCATCGCGCGCGGTTACGACCGTGACGCCGGTCGGAAATGCGCCAAAGGCATCGCGCAAAGCCCTCGCGTCGATCTGTTGCATCGTCATCTCGCACCCTCCTCACATGAAAGCCATTCGGCAAGCAATTCATTGACGGTCTCGGGTGCCGTCAGATTGACCATGTGACGATGTCCCTCCACGATCCGCACCCAGCCTTTGGGCGTCGCCGCTGCCATTTTCTCCGCCATTTGCGGCGTCGAATTGGGGTCGTCCGAGCCGGTCAGAAACAATGCCGGCGCCTTAACGCTCGGCCAACGATCGGCATAGGTCTCGTCGCCGCCGGCAAAAGCCGTATAGGCTGTCGCATATCCCTGTGGATCGACAAGGTTGAGCCAGCTACGCGTCAGTTCGCGGGCAACGGAGCTTTGTGCGTCGTCGCCAAACCAGCGTTGGAGCGGCCCTTGCTTGTCAACGCCGGTCAATGGGATTGCCGCCGCGCGTGCCAGGACCGCCGCTTTCGCCTCCGCATCGCGGCGATAGACGCCGTTGAGATAGGCGATGCGCTTGATCCTCTCGCTGAAGGTCGCCGCACTGCCGCCGGCGATAAGCGCACCCATCGAATGGCCAGCGACATTAATCGCATCGAGCTCCATGTCATCAAGGAAACCGCCGAACCAGCCGACAAACGCCTCCAGCCGGCTGCCGGCAGGCAAGGCTCTGCTTTCGCCGTGGCCCGGCATGTCGACGGCAATGACGCGGTACCTCCGGGAAAACGTAGCTATCTGAGGCGCCCAGGCTTCAAGGCGCATGCCGACCCCATGGATGAGAACAAGCGGTTCGCCTGTGCCCGCCTCATGGTAGGCCGTACCTGCTGCCGTGATCTTGCGGGGCAGCGCTTCCACCTTAGGAGCATCTGCCTTTCCTTGCGCTATGGTGTCCATGGTCGACATCCCGGCGGCCGCTTTCTCAAACGCCTGCCGGATTGGACACATCCTGCCCCAGATCCCTAAGATCCTGATAACGGTCGCCAATGCGATGATGTGGACGCCCGCCGACGGAAGCGCCGAGCGCGACGACAATCTCGTCGGCGGCGGGTGCATCGGCGATCGACGTCTGGATCGTCAGATAATGTGAGCGCCGGCCTTCGTCGTTCTTGTCCATCAGCGGGATCATGATCGGCGCATTGGCCGGGCCGCGCGTGTTGCAGAAGGCGAGATAGGATTTTGCGCCGACGGCGTGGCGATAATGGTTGCCGAAGCGCAGCGTATGGATCAGCGCCGAAGCATGCTCGATCTCGCCATCGAGGCCGACCACAGCCGATTTGCCATAGGCTTCCACGGCCTCGCCCGATCCGACGGCGTCAATGATCATCTTGGTGAGCAGTTCACCGAGAACCGGCGCTGCGGCATGAATTTCCGGCTTCAGATCCTCGACGAAGCCGCTGCCGGCCCAGGGGTTCTTTACGATCGCGCAGGCTGAGAACAGTTTCAACGGCGTCGGCGCGGCCCTCCCCCCCTCAATCAATGTGGTTTCGATCTGCAGGACGGTTTTACGGATTTGGAAGGTCATGATGCCGCTCGCTTTTCTGAAGTCCGTATGATGGTATGCCATAATACGTAGCTGTCAAGCAGCTTTGTGCCGGCTGATGAAAAGTCGCGAAACGGTGGAGAAAATCTAATTATAGCAATTAGTTAGATCGGAATACGATGCGAGGGGCCGTCATGCCTTCGATCAGGCCAGCGTCATGAGACGGTCTTGGGAGCCCACGGGTTGCGGCTATATCCCAGCTATTTGACGCTTTATTTTTGTATGATCTATAGCGCCGAGCAGTCGGATCGACAGGGGTTTATAGCCCGCAAGCCTAAAGCTAGCTTACTGATCAGAGGCGGCCTGGAGATGGCAGATAACAATGCGCCTCACCGTTCCGGTGAAAGGTTTCTCGCAAACGGAGGCAGGGATCAATCGATCCGCTCGTGCCCTGAAAGCACCGCCTGGGCAATCGCGCTCGCGCCGGCGACATGGTCCATGGCGGCCTGGTAGGCGCCCTCGCCATCTCCACGCCGGATGGCATCGACGATGCGGGCCATCTGCGCCGGCCCTTGGACGTCGCGGTTTTGCGTCTTGATCGTCATCGACCGCAGATGATTGATGCGCACGGTCAAGAGATTGACCACTCCCCACGCGATATGGCGATCGACCATGCTGAACAGCGTCTGGTAAAAGGATGAGGTGTGGGCGAGCACGCCGGCCATATCCTTGTCGCGGTAGCTGCTTTTTATATCCTCAAGCGATTTGTCCAGCGCGTCGGCAATCGCAGGATTGTTCTGCTCCGCACAGAGACGCGCTGCCATGCCTTCGAGCGCGCCGCGGATCTCGTAGATCTGCTTTGCCTCGTCGTGATTGAGATGGGCGACGATCGGCCCCTTGTTCGGGAGATTGGCGACAAGGCCCTCGGATTCGAGATGCCGCAGCACCTCGCGCACGATCGTGCGGCTCACGCCGAGCTGCGCGCAGAGGTCGCGCTCGACCAGACGATCTCCCGGGCGGAAATAGCCATTGACGATGGCCTCTCGCACCTTGTCGAGCGCGAGTTCACGTAATGTCTTGGCTGGGCGCTCCACGCGGATTGCAGCGCCATGTGCATCGTCATTCATGTCCGCACCTCAGTTCTTGAATGCCATATTATGGCGTACCAAGATCTTGTACTGCCGGAATGACGTTAATGCAACTCGGCCAGCATATCAGCGATCGCTGTTTGTGACGACGTCGCCGGTCTGTATCAGAACCCTCCCTGTCAGGGGAATTTGATGAAATCATCAGGCATTCGTACCCGGCAGGCCGAAAGCTTGCTGGAAGTAGCGCCTGAATGCCAGCATTGGCGGCGTAAACTCGATATTGGCGCGCATCCGAGGCCGACATCCATTGGCGGCACGGGATCCTGAATATTGACCGTTTCTATGCGCCGCCCTTCGAGCGACCAGGGACGATGCACCATGTCCGAGAGGATCGCGACACCGAGGCTATTGGCGACCATCGATCGCACCGCCTCGATCGAGCTCGTCCGCAGAAGCACTTTCGGCTGATAGGTGGTCCGGCTCCAGTATTTCAGCGAGGAATGAGCGGCCTCATCGACGGTGAGCATGATGTATGGCTCTTCGGCGATCTCGCGCAGGCCGACACCATCACGGCGCAGCAAGCCGTGCCCGGCTGGAACCCAGAGCCGACGGACAGAACTCAGCAATGTCTCGGTCGTCAGCATCGGGTTGAGAATGTTCGACGTCAGCAGCACCGAAATATCGTAGCGGTTGGTGAGCAGCCCCTCTTCGATCGACTCGCGATTGACCTCGTAGATCTGGATCCTGAGCTTCGGGTAGAGCCGTCTCATCCGCTCGATATGCAGCGGCAGGAAGTATCCGATCACCGTATAGGTCGCGGCGACGACGAGCTCGCCCTCGATATCGCTGCTGACCAGATTGAGGTGCGTCGCTTCGTCGACCTTGGCCAGAATCTCATAGGCATGCGACAGGAATTGCCGACCGGCCGAGGTCAGTTCCATGCCCTGTGGCGTGCGGTTGAACAAGGAGACGCCGACCGAAAGCTCCAGATCCTTGATCGCGGCGGTCACTGCCGATTGTGATATCGACAGGCTGATGGCCGCATGGGAAATCTGGCCATATTCCGCCGTCGCGACGAAATAGCGAAGCTGCCGCAGGCTGAGACTCATGATGCTTGTTCCCCATCAATTTATCTGAAAACAACTGTAGCTAATCAGATTCAAAAGCTCAAAGGCGATGTAAATTTCGCTTCCTTCTCGCGCAATGTGCTTACTAGATTGATATTACTGGGGAATTTATGGTGTAATTTTAAGCTAAGATATCAATTAATCAGATAATGATGCTTTGAAAATTGTATTTTTCAAGATGCATCTTTCCCTCTAGCGTTTTGATAACGGTCCGATCAGGGCGAGCATACGAGGGGATGCATTTGAAGGAAGCGGTCGATATCAATTGCGATATGGGAGAGGCGTTCGGCCGGTGGCGGATCGGCGATGCGCTGGATGAGGAACTCATCTCACTCATCAGCTCGGCCAATATCGCCACGGGTTTTCATGCGGGCGACCCCAATTTGATGGACGAGACCGTACGCCTGGCGGCGGCGCATGGGGTCGGCGTCGGGGCGCACCCCGGCTACAATGATCTCCAGGGCTTCGGGCGGCGCAAGATCAACGGCACCAGCCGCGAGATCATCAACGACCTGGTCTATCAGGTAGGCGCATTGCGGGAGTTCGCGAGACGTCATGGCGTGCCGGTGCAGCATGTGAAGCCGCATGGCGCGCTCTACATGGAATTGGCGGCGAATGTCGACCTATCGCAGATCTTCATCCAGTATATGCGCACAGTCGCGCCGAACATGTTCGTCTTCTGCATGGATGGTTCGGCGACCTGCCTTGCTGCGCAAGAGGCAGATCAGCCCGTCGTTCGCGAATTCTATGCCGACCGCGATTATGGCGACACGGGCTGGATCGTCTTTACCAGGGATGTAGGCCGCCCGGATCCGAAGGCGATCGCGCGCAAGGTGGTCAGGGCATGCACGGAAGGTGTGGTCCGCACCGTCAACGGCACGGATATTCCCATTGCCTTCGATTCCATCTGTTTTCACTCCGATACTTTGGGTGCGCTCGATATCGTGCGCCATATGCGCGAAGCCCTTGTTGCCGAGGGTATAAGAATTGCACCTGTTTCGCAGATTTTGAACAATGACGCCGCGCGGAGGTCCCATGAGCAGGCTTGAGATCAGATCACCCCTTCCGGGAACCTTCTACAGGGCCGCGTCGCCGGACGTGCCACCCTTCAAGGCCGAGGGCGACGCCGTCGCCGCAAGCGATACGATCGGGGTTATCGAGGTCATGAAGACCTTCCAGCAAATCCCCGCAGGTCTTGATGGCAGGAACATCACCTTCCTCGTCGAGAATGAGGAGCCTGTCATGGCCGGACAGGTCATCGCGGAGGTCGATCCATGACAATCCGCTCCGTTCTGGTTGCCAATCGCGGCGAGATTGCCGTCAGGATCATAAAGGCGGCAAAGGCGCTCGGCATTCGCACCGTGCAGGTCCATAGCGCGGCCGACGCCGAAATGCTCGCGGTCAAGCTGGCTGACGAGGCGATCAATATCGGTTCGCCAGCGCCGAAGAAGTCCTATCTGAATATCGAGGCGATTATCGCCGCAGCCCGTTCGGCCGGCGTCGACGCTGTCCATCCCGGCTATGGCTTTCTATCCGAGAACGGAGATTTTGCGGATGCCGTCGAGGCTGCCGGCATGATCTTCATCGGCCCGAGCGGCGCGGCTATCCGCATGCTTGGTGACAAGGTCGCAGCGCGCGAGATCGCGCAGCGAGCCGGCGTGCCGACGGTGCCGGGCAGCGACGGACGCGTGGCCGATATCGCGGCTGCCGAAGCGGTCGTCGGGCGCACCGGCTTTCCCGTGATGATCAAGGCCGCAGCCGGCGGTGGTGGACGTGGCATCCGTATCGTACACTCTCTGGCAGAACTCAAGGAGCAGTTTCCACTTGCCTCGGCCGAGGCTGCCGCAGCCTTCGGCGATGGCGGCCTTTATATGGAAAAAGTCATCACGCGCGCCCGGCACATCGAGGTGCAGATTTTCGGCGATGGCCGCAACTTCGTGCATTGCTTCGAGCGCGAATGCTCGCTGCAACGGCGGCGCCAGAAGGTGTGGGAGGAAGCACAGGCCTTCCTGCTGCCCGACGAGGTGCGACAGCAGCTTTGCGCCAGCGCGGTGGCGCTTGCGGCAGAAGTCGGTTATCGCGGCGCGGGAACCGTCGAATATCTCTACGATGAAGATAGCCGCCAGTTCTATTTCATCGAGGTCAATACACGCATCCAGGTCGAACATCCGGTTACCGAAATGATCACCGGCATCGATCTCGTGCAAGAAATGTTCAAGGTGGCGGGCGGCGCTCCGCTATCACTGTCGCAAGCCGATATTCAGGCGCGGGGCCACGCCATCGAATGCCGGATCAACGCCGAGGACCCGGCGAAAGGCTTTCAGCCGGCGCCGGGCACCGTGACGCGGCTTTCGATCCCCGAGGGTGAAGGCATCCGCTTCGATACGATGCTCTATGCCGGCTACACCGTTCCGCCCTTTTATGATTCCCTGCTCGGCAAGCTGATCGTCTGGGCGGAGGATCGCAATGCCTGCCTCGACAAGCTTGCCGTCGCTCTCTCCGGCCTGACCATCGAAGGCTTGCCGACGACCATCCCGCTGCATCTTGCGCTCGCGGGAGACCCGGCAGTGCGCAAGGGAGCTTTCCATACGCGTTTTCTCGAATCCTGGCTGGAGACCGATTTTAACGCGGTCGACGGCATAGCCACGGAGGTCGCCTGATGCCTGCTCGCTATACATTCGGAGGCGATGAACATCTCTTCATCGAATGCAGCGACGAGATGTCGCTCGAAGCCTTCTTCAAAAGCCTGTCGATGGCCAGAGGGGTGCGAGAAAGCGCCATCAAGGGCATTACGGAAATCTGCCCCGCCAATGCGTCTTTCCAGATCAAGTTCAATCCCGATCTGATCAAGCCCGACGACCTTCTGCGCGAGGTGAAGGCAATCGAGGGTGCGGCCGAAAAGGCAGAGCCCGTCATCATCACCCGCATCGTCGAAATCCCGGTTTTCTATAATGATCCGTGGACGCACGAGACATTGATGCGCTTTCGCGAGCGCCATCAGGAGCCCACGGGAACCGATCTTGACTATGCCGCCAAGATCAACGGCTATGGTGCAGTCGAAGATTTCATATCGGCCCATGCCGGCTCGCCATGGTTCGTCTCGATGGTCGGCTTCGTCGCCGGCCTGCCGTTCATGTATCAGATGGTGGAGCGGCAGCGGCAGATCGAGGTGCCGAAATATCTGCGCCCGCGGACCGATACGCCGCGCCTGACCGTCGGCCATGGCGGCTGCTTCGGTTGCATCTATTCGGTGCGCGGCGCAGGCGGCTACCAGATGTTCGGGATTACGCCGATGCCGATCTTCGATCCCACGCAGTCGACGAGCTATCTGCGTGACTTCATGGTGTTCTTCCGCCCCGGCGATATCGTGAAATTCCGGCCGATCGATCGCGATGGCTACGATCAGTCGGTCGAAGATGTCGACAAGGGTCGCTTCGCTCCGCCGATCCGGGAGGTCAGCTTCGATCTCCGGCAATATCAGGCTGACATAGACGGTTACAATGCCAAGCTGGAGGGCGCGCTGCATGGCCATTAAGGTTCTTCATCACGGCCTTTCGACAACGATTCAGGATCTCGGCCGCCCCGGCTATTTCCATCTGGGCATTCCGGTCGGTGGCGCCATGGATCGCTATGCCATGCGCGCAGCAAACCTTCTCGTCGGCAATGACGAGGGTGCTGCGGGCCTGGAGGCCGTCTTCATGGGGCCCAAGCTTGAATTTCTCGACGATGCGCTGATTGCGGTCACCGGCGCCGAGATGCCGGTCAGGATCGACGGCGAGCTTCAACCGGGATGGACGGTGCTGAAGGTCAGGGCTGGCCAGACGGTCAGCTTCGACTTCCTGAAGTCCGGCGCGCGCATCTATATCGCCGTGTCGGGCGGCATCGACGTGCCGGAAGCGCTCGGCAGCCGATCGACCTATGTGATCGGTGCCCTTGGCGGCTATAATGGCAGAGCGATTGCTGCCGGTGACGAATTGCCCGTCGGCAAGGGCTCAATGGCGAGCGAGGGACGATCGGTTGCGGAAGAGCTGCGCAGAAAGCCCGGCATGCCGGCCGAGTTGCGGGTGCTGCCTGGCCTCTACTGGGATCGGCTGACAGAGGAAGCCAAGCGCAATTTCTTCGTGGATCAATGGAAGGTGGCGCCGGAAGCCGATCGCATGGGCTACCGCTTCCGTGGCGGCCGCAAGCTTGAGTTCGTCGAGCGCAAGCAGCCTTTTGGTGCCGGCTCGGACCCCTCGAATATCGTCGACAGCTGCTATCCCTATGGTTCGATCCAGGTGCCGGGCGGTACGGAGCCGATCATCCTGCATCGCGACGCCGTCTCCGGTGGCGGTTACTTCATGGTCGGAACGGTGATTTCAGCCGACATGGATCTTATTGCGCAATTGCAGCCCCATACGCCAACGCAATTCGTCGAGGTGACGATGGATCAGGCGCTTGCGGCTCGTGCGGATCGCCAGGCGTTGCTCGGGCGCCTGCGGGCTGCTCTGTCATGAAGGGATAGGCAAATGATGGCCGCTTCGACACCGAGTTTCACTCGGACTGCCCGCCTCTCATTCGAGAACGCGGGTCAGATAGGCGGCCGTTACGCTTGGGCCGGGAATGATGGCGACGATCTTCATCTGCGCGATGGTGCGATTGACCGATGCTTCCAAGTGGCTCTCTATCATCGCCGCCGCCGCTTTCACGGCGCCCCGCAGCAGCAGTTCAGTTATCAGGCGCAGTTCCGTGATGATGGCCGGGTCGCCAGGCAGGCCAAGTTGCCTGAGCAATCGCTCGGTCGCCGTGACCGGCAGCAGATTGTTTCGGATCGATTCCTTCAGCCGTTCGTTCGGCGTGGCGAGGATGCAGATGTCGATGAAATCCGCATGGACGGCCTCGATTGCCGAAAGATGATCGGTGGGCTCCAACCGCTCCAGCTCGGAAAGACGCAGGAACAGGTCGTTCAATTGTTCGCGGTCGACCCTGTTTGCGCCGGCGATCAGCGCCTGCGGCTCAAGCATGCCGCGCAGGCCGTAGTGATCCTTGATCATCTGGGCGGTCAGCGGGCCGGCGATCCAATGGGACGACTGGTTCTTGCGTACAAGGCCGCGCTCGCGCAGGCGGGTGAGCACATCGCGAACCACCGTGCGGCTGACCTTGAAATGGTCGGCAAGCTCGATCTCAATGATGCGATATTGGCCGAAGACCACACAGCCGGCAACATCGGCCTCGACGGTGTTGTAGATCCGCTCCCAGGAGGCGCGGCTTTGAAGCGCTTCGTCGGCATGGCGGGGAATGGTGAGGCCAAGCGTCTTGATGTCGGTTCGGTTCGGCTCGATACCCTGGCCGGAGGGGCCGACGAGGTAGCCGCGCCCGTTGAAGCGATGCACCAGCCCTTCGCTTTCCAAGGTTTGAAGAGCCCTCTGCACGGGTGCGCGGGAAATCTGCAGGATGTCGGCGATCGGACCTTCAAGCAATACGACGCCAGGCGGCAGCGTGCTGTCGTCGATATTGCTGCGCAGCACATCCTCCGCGATCTCGTAGCGCTTCTGCGCATTGGGGCGCGTATGGCTTTCGGTCATCTGATGCAATGGACTCACGTCGTTCCGATGCCCCACTCTTACGCGTTTTGTAACGCTAACATAGCGCAAAAATAAATGAGTATTGAATACAAAATATGTTTTTAAATGCAAAATAGCTTATGGTTGCCACGACGGTCGATGTCGAAGGTGGGAGATATGGCGGGCGCAAATCAAATATGCGCGCCCGGCAGATAGCTCGCATACGTCATGTTTTATGGTGATTTTGCGCCGAATAGCCGCGAAACTCCTGCGTCTTTCCTTTCTTCATCCTTTGTGCCTTGGCCCCGACCACTCGACTTTATTAAAAAGCCTATTGAATACAAAAATCATTTATGCAATGCTTCAATCGTCAAGGCGCTCGTTAGAAGCGCCACAGGTGGAACTCATTGAAACGCCAAGGAACATCTCTTTGACGCGCATGTGATCTTGCGCGAACGCAGACCGACGTCCGGTGTCTGGATTGATGGCAATCCGGCAATGGCGGCGCTTTGCCAAAAAGATGGTCCTTGCCTTGAAACTGGTGGGAATTCGGTGTCGACCGTTATTCAGCTCAAGAAAGTCACCAAGTCCTATAACGGCGCGGCCGCGCTGGACGCGGTCGATTTTGCCCTGCCCGATAATGCCTATATCTCGCTGCTCGGGCCGAGCGGTTCAGGCAAGACGACGTTGCTGCGCGTCATCGCCGGCTTCGAGGAGCCGGATTCCGGTTCGATCCTCTTTCACGGCAACCGTCTGGATGGATTAGCCCCGCATGACCGTGGCATCGGCTTCGTCTTTCAGAATTTTGCTCTGTTTCCGCACCTGTCGGTCGGCGAAAACGTCGCCTTCGGACTGCTCAATCGCAAGGTCGATCCCGTGACCGATGTGCGCGTCCTGGCGAGGCGGGTTCAGGACATGCTGGCGCTGGTTGGTCTCAAGGGATTTGACGATCGCGCCGTCACCCAGATTTCCGGCGGCCAGCGCCAGCGCGTCGCCCTGGCACGCACCCTTGTCACCGAACCGAAACTGGTGCTGCTGGACGAACCGCTGGGCGCGCTCGATGCCAATTTGCGCGGCCGCATGCGAACCGAACTGAAAGCCATCCGCGAGCGTTGCGGCGTGACCTTTCTGCATGTCACGGGCAGCGAATCCGAAGCCCTGGCAATGGGCGACCTCGTTCTCGTTCTCGACCGGGGTCGCGTCGCGCAGGCTGCTGCTTCCGATATCGTCTACAATAGCCCGGCCACGGCGGCGGTTGCCCGCTTTCTTAATTGCTACAATCTGTTTTCCGGCGCCGTTATCGATGACGCCTTCGTCGGGGCGGCCGGCCGCTTTCCCTTGACCGCATCGCGAAAAAAGGCGCTGCAGCCGGCCTATGCCATCCGTTACGACCGCGTTTCGATCCGTCCTCGGGACGCGGCGATGTCTGATGACGAGGTCCGCATCGAAGCGGATTTCATCGCCAGCGAATATTCCGGCGCGGCGGTCAATTCCTTCTTCGCGCTCGATGACGGTCACGTCTTTGAGGTTGAATCCCATTTGAGCCACGCCCGGCCGCCGGCCTTTGTCGAAAAGGATCGCTATGCACTCGTTTGGAAGAAGGAGGACGCCCTTGTCTTCGGCTGATGTGACCCTCCCGAAACTTTTTGCCGGATATGCCAAGGGGAGCGAGAGATGACCATGGTTGCCACACGTGAAGAGGCGGTCGAGGAAAGCGTGGCCGCGCGCGGAACGACGGCCAAGACATTCTGGCTGCTGGCGCCGGGCATGATCTGGATGATCGCCTTCCTGGTCCTGCCTATCCTGATGATGGTCTATGTTTCCTTCTGGACGCAGACGACCTTCAAGATCGAGCCGACGCTGACCTTGCAGAGCTGGATTACCTTCCTGACCAGCCCGACCTATCTCGGGGCGCTTTGGACGACGATCCGCATCTGGCTGCTCGTGCTGATCTCGACGCTCGTCGTCGGTTATCCGGCTGCGCTCTTTGTCGGACTCCTCATCAAGAACAAGACGCTGCAGACCGTGCTGCTCGTTCTCTGCGTCATCCCATTTTGGACCTCGTTCCTGATCCGCGTTCTCGCCTGGCGGCCTATGCTCGGCACCGAAGGCGCCATCAACATGATCTTGATGAAGCTCGGCATCGTGCAGCACCCCATAGAAGTGCTTCTCTTCTCGGAGTTGTCGGTGATCATCGGCATGACGCAGATCTACTGCGTCTTCATGGTCGGGCCGATCGCCTTCATGATGGGCCGGATCGACGCCTCGGTCATCGAGGCTGCGCAGGATCTCGGTGCCGGCTTCTGGCGCATCTTCCGTACCATCATCCTGCCGCTGTCCATGCCCGGCGTGGTGGTCGGCGCGATCTTCGTCTCGGTGATGGTCCTCGGCGAATTCGCGACTGCCGCGGCCCTTTCGGGCCGCAAGGTCAATCTGCTCGGAAATATCATCGTCACCCAGGTCGGTTCGCTCAAATGGGCCTTTGCGGCGGTGGCGGGCGTCATCCTGACCATCGTCATGGGCGCGGTCATTGCCGCCCTGCTCAAGGTCGTCGACCTCAGAAAGGAGCTTTGATCATGAACGCTGGCGGCATCAAGCTCGGCCTGGGTGTTTATACGGCCCTCTTTCTCGTCTTCCTTTACGGCCCCCTCGCAGTTCTGGCGATCCTGTCGTTCCAGACGGGGCCGGAGGGCGGTCCACAATTCCCGATCATCGAATGGTCGACCTATTGGTACCAGCATCTCTTCGGGCTGACGCCGCCTTCGCGCATCGCTCCCCTGCCGATCGATCAGGCGCTGATCCGGTCGCTGGCTCTGGCACTGATGACCATGATCGTCTCGACCGTGCTCGGCGTGATGTCCGCGCAGGCGTTTCGCCGCAAGTTCCGTGGCTCCGGCGTGGTCTTCTACCTGATCGTTCTCGGCATGATGGTCCCGGGCGTGCTCGTTGGCCTCGGGATGGCGCTCGTCGCCAACGCCTTCGGCATCGATCGGCACTGGTGGAGCACGGCCTTCGTCCTGCATGTCGTCTACACCTTTCCCTTCGCCTTCCTGGTGATGCTGGCGATCTTCAACAGGTTCGATCCGAGCATGGAGGAGGCGTCCTGGTCACTTGGCGTCACCCCGGCCCGCACCTTCCGCAAAGTGACTTTCCCGCTGATTTTCCCCGGCGTTCTCTCGGCCATGCTCTTTGCCTTCACACTCTCCTATGACGAATTCTCGCGGACGCTGTTTGCCTCCGGCCGCGAATTGACGCTGCCGCTCGCGATCTACGGCACCTTTTCCGTCGAGGTTCATCCGAACGTCTTTGCCTTCGGTGTGCTCACGACCCTCTTCTCCTTCGCGCTTCTCGGCACCTACGCGATCCTGATGGGGATGTCGGTCCGACGCGCCAAGCGCGTCCGTATCCAGGAGGACGCATGATGACGAACAGACTTTCCGCAATCGTCACCGGCGCCGGCTCGGGGATCGGCCGGGCCATAGCCCTTCGACTTGCAGCTGACGGCTACGCGGTTCTGGTCAACGATCTCTCCGGCGAACGGGCGCAAGCCGTCGCATCCGAGATCATCTCGGTGGGTGGTGCAGCGACCGCGATTGCTGGCGATGTCGCCAAGCCTGAGGACGTGGCTGTGACCCATGCTGCGGCGAAGGCCTCACACGGCGACGTCGCCCTTCTCGTCAACAATGCCGGCATCGCGCATCAGGCGGCTTTCGAAGATCTCGAGCTTGCGGATTTCGACCGGATGTTTGCAGTGCATGTCCGCGGCACCTTCCTGATGACCAAGGCCGTCATACCGTCGATGCTCGCGCGTGGCGAGGGCGTGATCGTCAATGTAGCTTCCCAGCTCGGGCAGATCGGCGGCATCGAGCTCGTCCATTACTCCGGCGCCAAAGCCGCGATCATCGGCATGACCAAGGCGCTTGCGCGCGAGGTTTCCAGTCGTGGCGTGCGGGTCAATGCCGTCGCGCCGGGCCCAATCAACACGCCGCTGGTGCAGGGGCTTTCCGAGGAATGGCGCGAGCGCAAGAAACGCGAGCTGCCGCTCGGACGCTTCGGCGAGCCGGAGGAAGTGGCCGCGACCGTCGCTTTTCTGGCGTCGCCGGCCGCGAGCCTTTTCGTCGGCCAGACGCTTGGTCCCAATTCCGGCGACGTGATGCTCTGAAGAGGAGAAGCATATGAACAGCCAAGAAAAGCGCATTGTCATCGTTACCGGGGCGGGTATCGGCATTGGCCGGGCGGCGGCCAAGGCATTTGCCGCACTCGGCGACCATGTCGTCGTCACCGATATTCTCCAAAGCGAGGGCGAGAGCGCTGCTCGCGATATTCTGATCGCCGGCGGATCGGCTGAGTTTCGTCTCTATGACGTGCGCTCGACAGAGGCCGCCAACCGGCTTGTGGCGGATGTCGAAGCCCGCTTCGGCAAGATCGACGTCATCGTCGCCAATGCCGGCATCGCCCATCGCACGCCGCTCGACAAGCTCAGCGACGACAAATGGGACCTGACCATGGATGTCGATCTGAAGGGCATCTTCCGGCTGGTGCGCGCCGCGGCTCCCGGCATGCGCGCGCGCAAATCGGGAAGCATCATCGCCCTCTCATCGATCATGGGTGTCGCCTATGGATGGGACGAGCATGTCCATTATTCAGCGGCCAAATCCGGTGTTGTCGGGCTGGTCAGAGGTTTGGCCGTCGAGCTCGCAAGGGATGGCATCAGGGTCAACGGCATCGCCCCCGGCTATATCCGCACCGCGCAACTGCTTTCGGAAGAGAATTCGCTCGGTCCCGCCGGCGCGGAGAAGGCAGCCGAATTCATTCCAATGGGCCGGCTCGGCGAGCCGGAAGACATTGCCGATGTGATCGCATTCCTTGCGTCGAAGGGCGCGAGATACATGACCGGCCAGGTTCTGGTCGTGGATGGTGGCCTCCTCGTGGGGCGGTACTGATCGTCAGCGGCTAGGTCGCCGCGCGATGCAAGCAATGAAACAGGCCCGGCAAGGGCTCAGGGAACAGCAATCAGCACTGGAGAAGATGAGATGTCCAAAATGGAAATGAACAGGCGCTCTCTGTTGAAACAATCGGCCGGCGTCATGGCGCTGGCGATCGGGGGCGGCACGCCGTTCCTGTCGTCGCGGGCGGCTTACGCGCAGGCAAGCGGTCTTGCCAAGGAACAGCTGCGCACGATCGGGCTTTCCGTCACCGTGCAGGAGCGCATCCTGGATGATTTCCGCAAGGTCAGCGGTGTCGGGCAGACGTCCGGCACGGCCGCGACCTTCCCGGACGCGCAGACCAAAATCCTCTCCGGTTCCAAGGACTATGATTGCTGGGAGATCATCGCCGAGCGGCTGCCGTCGATCGTGATGACCAACAATGTCGAGCCGATCCCGGCCGCGTCGCTGAAGAACTGGGCCAACATCCGCGACACCTTCGCCACGCCTTCCGACAAGTGGGACCCGAAGCAGCAGATCGTAGGGCAGATCTGGGCGGACGATGCCAAGACGACGCTGAACATGGTGCCTGCCGTCTATAACTACGACTCCATCGGCTATAATCCCGATGTCCTGTCGGCCGAGGAGGCCAATACGTGGGCGGCGATCTTCGACCCGAAGTTCAAGGGCAAGTCCGGTCTCAATACCGATCCGCTGATTGCCTTCAGTCAGGCGATCATGGCGATGAACACGCTGGGGCTTTCGAACGTCAAGAACCCGGCTAACCCGACGACGGCCGAAATCGACGAGGCCGCGAAGTTCCTGGTGTCTAAGAAGAAGGACGGGCAGTTCCGCGCGCTTTGGGGCGATTTCGGCGAGCTGGTCAATCTGATGGCATCGGGCGAGATGGTGGTCTGCGACGCCTGGCAGCCGGCTGTCATGGCGGTCAAGGCGCAAGGCAAGGCGTGCAAATACGCCGTGCCGAAGGAAGGCTATCGCGGCTGGGCGATCGGGCCCTCGATGATCGCTGGCACCTCCAACAAGGAAGCCGTGATCGCCTATGCCGACTACTGGCTGTCCGGTGAACCCGGCATCACCGTGTCCGAGCAGGGCTACTATTCACCCTCGACCAATATCCAGAAGGTCATGGCGCCGGACAAATATGCCTTCTGGTACGAAGGCAAGCCTTGGGTGGGCGCCGCCGAACGCGGCATCAAGGAAGGCGATCTGCGCGATGGCGGCTCGCTGGCCGAGCGCGCAAAGAACGTCGCCTACTGGCACCAGTGGCCGGATGAGTACGACCACCTCGTCCAGAAGTGGGATGAATTCCTCAATGCTTAATCCGGCGACGCAGGCTTCGGCCGTTCGTCTCCTGCCCTGTGGGGAGGCCATTCCGGCCTCTCCGCCCACCACCGGAGATCTCTCATGATTTATGACTTGGAACTCATCAATGCCGGCAAGGTCTATGACAATGGCACGCCCGCCGTCATCGACTTCAATCTGGCTATCGAAAAGGGAGAGTTCATCGCCTTCCTCGGTCCCTCGGGCTGCGGCAAGACGACGACGCTGCGCATGATCGCCGGCTTCGAGAGCATTTCCTCCGGCGACATGATGATCAAGGGCGAGCGCATGAACGATGTGCGACCGCAAAACCGGCCGACATCGATGATCTTCCAGAACTATGCGCTGTTTCCGCATATGACCGTCCGGCGCAATGTCGGATACGGGCTTGAAGTCAAGGGCATGCCGAAGGCCGAGCGGGATGCGCGGGTCGACCGTATCCTCGCGACGCTCGGGCTTGAGGATATTGCCGAGCGCAAGCCGGACAAGCTCTCCGGCGGCCAGCGCCAGCGCATCGCGCTTGCACGCGGGCTGGTGGTGGAGCCCGACGTGCTGCTTCTCGATGAACCCCTTGGCGCGCTCGATGCCAATCTGCGCAAGGCTATCCAGAACGAGCTCAAGCTGCTGCAGAAGAGGCTCGGCGTCACCTTCGTTTTCGTGACGCATGCCCAGTCGGAAGCGCTGGCGCTGTCCGACCGGATCGTTGTGATGAATCAGGGCCGCGTCGAGCAGATCAGCCCGCCGCATCAGCTCTATACTCGTCCCGATACGCCGTTCGTCGCGCAGTTCATCGGCCGCAACACAATTTTTGAAGGCGAGGTTGCGGGCGTGCAAGCTGACAATACGCTCGTCTCGACCTCGTTCGGGATGCTGTCGGGCTGCGGCAATGGCGGTCTTTCGAGCAAGGTCAATATCGTCATTCCCTCGGAGGCGATCGAAGTCCACGCGACCGAAACCGCAGCAAGGGATAGCCTCGCCGGCGCTTTCGGCGGCAATGTCGTCGGCGCTCGCGTCGATCGTTTCGATGTCGTCGGCCATATCTCGCAGATCGGCGTCAGCCTGCCCGATGGCCGAGGACTCGCGCTCGAAGCGCATATCGACAAATACCGGCCCGATCTCTTTCCCGTCGGGGCCGACGTCATGCTTACCTGGAACCCGGCCGACGCGACCGTCATTCCAGCTCACTGAGAACTAAAAACCTGATCGAAGGAGGTCATCCCATGGCAAAAGAAATCCTGTGCAGTTTCGGTGTCGACGTCGATGCCGTCGCCGGCTGGCTCGGCTCCTATGGCGGCGAGGATTCGCCTGACGATATCTCGCGCGGCCTTTTTGCCGGCGAAGTCGGCAGCCCGCGGCTGGTGAAGCTGTTCGAGCGGTTCGGCATCAAGACGACATGGTTCATTCCCGGCCATTCGATCGAGACCTTTCCCGAGCAGATGCAGGCTGTCGCCGATGCCGGCCATGAAATCGGCATTCACGGCTATAGCCACGAAAACCCGATCGCCATGACGCGCGAACAGGAAACCGAAATCCTCGACAAGTGCATCGAGCTGGTGACTAAGCTTTCGGGCAAGCGCCCCACGGGTTATGTTGCCCCCTGGTGGGAATTCTCCAACGTCACCAACGAGCTGCTCTTGGAGCGCGGCATCAAGTACGATCATTCGTTGATGCACAAGGATTTCACCCCTTATTATGTGCGGGTCGGCGACAGCTGGACGAAGATCGATTACTCCCGCAAGCCATCGGATTGGATGGTGCCTTTGAAGCGCGGCCAGGAGACCGACCTGATCGAAATCCCGGCCTCGTGGTATCTCGACGATCTCCCGCCGATGATGTTCATCAAGAAGTCGCCCAACAGCCACGGCTTCGTCAATCCGCACGATATCGAGCAGATGTGGCGCGATCAGTTCGACTGGGTCTATCGCGAGATGGATTATGCCGTCTTCCCTATCACCATCCATCCCGATGTCGCCGGCAGGCCGCAGGTGTTGATGATGCTGGAACGGCTCTACGCGCATATGATCAAGCATCCCGGCGTGAAGTTCGTGACGATGAACGAGATCGCCGACGATTTTGCCGCCCGCTTCCCGCGCGGCAAATAGCCGGCTAGTCTGGACAGGGCCAAGCCGTTTTCGGAAGGAATGACCATCATGTGCTCACTGTGCGGTGTTCTCGGTGGCAATGAGCATTGGACCGATGCGGCGGCCCGGCCCGGCGTTTTCACACGTAATCACGCCAGCCCGGAGCGGCGGCGTGAACGCGCCGAACGGGTACGCGCCGCTAATGACATGCTTTGCGCCTTCGGGCTCATTCTCTCGGATTGGCAGGGTACGTCATTCGTCCTGTCAACGAGAACGGGCAAAAGCGAGATCATCGAGGATCTAGGCCATCTCTGGCCGGCGGCTGAAAAGCTCGTCGGCGGCCGTGTGATCCCCTTGATGTCGCGTTCGTTTCAAGAATGGAGGCACGTCATGGTGATTGAGCCAGACGGCTTTCTGCCGGTCAATCTTCTCACCGGCTTCCTCGGCTCCGGCAAGACGACGCTCCTGAAGCGGATTCTTGCGGATGAGGCATTTGCCGACACCGCCGTGCTGATCAACGAATTCGGCGAGATTGGGCTCGATCACGATCTTGTTGAAAGCGTTGATGGCGAGATGGTGCTTCTGCGCTCGGGTTGTGTTTGCTGCACGGTGCGCGGGGAACTCGCCGCGGCACTCAAGGACCTCTACTCCAAACGCGAGCGCGGATTGTTGCCGCCATTTCGCCGCGTCATTATTGAAAGCACGGGCCTTGCCGATCCGTTCCCGGTCTTGTCCACGATCAAGGCAGACCCGGTGCTCAGGCACCATTTCCGCGCCGGCAACGTGATCACGACAGTCGATGCTGTCAACGGAGTGCGCCAGCTCGACACCTATATCGAATCCAACCGGCAGGCGGCGGTTGCCGATCGGCTCGTCATCACCAAGACCGATCTCGCTGATGATCGTGCAACACAGGCTCTTGAGGCGCGGCTTCGCACCTTGAACCCCGATGCGCCGCTCGTCATGGCAACCGACGCCGATCTTGATTTGTCGTCATTGGCCGACATGCGTGAGAAAGCCTCGCCAGGCAACAATCTGTCGCCGAGCGGGTTTTACTGCGAGGAGCCGCTGCAGCTGGTTTCGGCTGACGGAGTGCCTCATCAAGCGACGATTTCCTCCATTGCGTTGAGGGTCGACCGGCCGGTTGACTGGACCGCATTCGGCCTTTGGCTGACCATGCTTCTCAATCGTCATGGGGATCGGGTGTTGCGCGTGAAGGGCATCCTCAATCTCAAGGGCGAGGAGCGTCCCGTCGCGGTGCATGGGGTTCAACATCTGGTTCACCCGCCGGTACATATGGAGGCTTGGCCTTCCGAAGATCGTGCCTCGCGTCTGGTCTTCATTCTGGATGGGCTGGATGGCGCGCTATTGAAACGGTCTTTCGAAGCCTTCACACTGGCTCGAATGCCGCCTGCCGTCCCATCCTTGGCAGCGGCGCAATAGGATAGTCGATCCGTTCATGAACAAGCATCAATCGATAGCGAAAACCGCGCCTGCTCCAGCACTGCATCTGGCAGGGCGGCCGCGCCTGCGCATTCTCGGCACCGCGATCTCGCTGCTGGAGGAGCTGCGGCTGCGGGCGGAGCAGGACCTTGGGATCGACGTGACGTTCGACAACAATGACTTCCTGACGACGCAATACAAGGCGGCGCGGGAGCCGGAAACCTACGATATTTACGATCAGTGCTTTCACAATCTCGATATCGTCTGGCATTGGCGTGCCATCCAGCCGATCGACACGCAGCGCATTGTGCTGTGGGACGAGGTCAACGATCTGACCAAGACCGGTCATATCGGACCCAATCCGCGGCTGGGGCTCGGTGATGTGCCGGCGCGCAAGCTCTTCGTTCAACCCAATCTCGCCTTGGGCGATACGCCATCGCGCTTCATTTCCATGCTGCCGACCACCCATAATTTCGACAGCTTTGCCTATCGGAGCGACCTGGCGAAGAATGATGTCGGCATGCATTCGTGGAGCGCGCTTTTCGACGAGAGATGGGCCGGCCGCGTGGCCCTGGTCGACGAGCCCGCCATCGGCATATTCGATGCGGCACTCGCCGCACAGGCCGCCGGCCTGATGTCCTTCGATGATCTCGGCAATATGTCGGTGCAGGAGATCGATCAGCTGATCGATCTTCTCGAAGAGCGCAAGAAGGCTGGGTTTTTCCGTGGGTTCTGGAAGACCGCCGAAGACGCCGCGCGGCTGATGATCGCCGGGGAGACCAGTGTTCAAAGCATGTGGTCGCCGGGTATCGGTATCCTGAATTCCAAGGGCGTCCCGGTCGAGCAGGCCGTGCCCGCAGAGGGCTATCGGGCCTGGCATGGCGGCCTATGCCTGTCGAAACATCTCAACGGTCGCCTTCTAGATGTCGCCTACGACTATCTGAACTGGTGGATATCTGGCTGGCCGGGCGCCGTCGTCGCACGGCAAGGCTATTACATCTCGACGCCGCAACGCTCGCGCCAGTTCATGACCCCGGCGGAGTGGGGATATTGGTATGATGGAACAGCGGCAACGCAAGACCTGCCAGGCCCGGATGGGCAGACCAGGATAAGGGCGGGCTCGATGCGCAGCGGCGGCTCCTATTGGCAGCGCGCCAATTGCATTGCTGTCTGGAATACGACAATGGATGAGCACAATTATCTTGTGCGCCGCTGGATGCAGCTCGTCGGCGGCCGGGGAGAACAGAGCCTATGACACAGACACATCTCGGCAGGTCGATCGCGCAATTGTCGGTCTTGATCCAGTCCGGCTCCCTTGATCCCGTCACGCTTATCGAAGAGACCCTGGATGCGATCCGCGCCCATGAGGATCAAGCGATCTTCACGAGGCTGCTGGAGGAGCGCGCGAAAGAGGAGGCCGCTGCTTCGTCGAAGCGGCTGCGGGAGGGGCGGTCACGCGGGCTGCTCGACGGCATTCCTGTCGCCTGGAAGGATCTCTTCGCCATCGCCGGCCTGCCGACCACGGCAGGCTCGATCGTGCTGGCGGACGCCGTGCCTGCGCAGGAGGATGCGGATGTCGTCAAGGCGCTGCATGCTGCGGGCATGATTGCAGTCGGCCGGGTCAATATGAGCGAGTTTGCCTTTTCCGGTCTTGGCCTCAACCCGCATTACGGCACGCCGCTCAATCCACGGGCGTCCGACGTCGCCCGGATACCAGGCGGCTCTTCCTCCGGTTCCGCCGTCGCTGTTGCCGCCGGCTTGGTGCCGGTATCGATCGGCACGGATACCGGTGGTTCCGTGCGCATTCCTTCCGCCTTCAACGGTCTTGTCGGTTATAAGGCAAGCCGTGGCCGCTACAGCATGGGCGGGGTTTTTCCTTTGGCGACCAGCCTTGATTCGCTTGGTCCCTTGTGCCGCAGCGTTCAGGATGCCGTCTGGGTCGATGCGGCAATGCGGGGCCATTTGGTCCCCGAGGTCATCCGGGCAAGTCCTGTGGGGCTTTCGGTCGTCGTGCCGACCAACCTCGTCATGGACGATGTCGAGGATGGCGTGGTGCAAGCTTTCGAAGCCGCAATTGCACGGCTGAGCGCAGCGGGGGTGACGGTGCGCCGTGCTGCTTTCCCGGCCTTTGACGCGCTCTTTCAGGTGATGGCCGAGCATGGGCCGCTGGTGACCGCAGAGGCTTTCGCGCTCCATCATCGCCGGCTGGCAGGGCCTGAGGCTGAACGTATGGATCAGCGCGTCGTTGCCCGCACGCGCCTCGGCGAGAAGATCACCCTGGTCGGTTATCTCGAGATTCTGAAGGTGCGGGAGCAACTGATAAGAGACGTGGCGGGTATGCTGGGACCGAATGAGTTTGTGGCCTATCCAAGCGTTGCCCACGTGGCTCCCGCGCTTGCGCCGCTGGAGGCGGATGACGAGCTGTTCGTCAAGGTGAACTTCAAGACGCTGCGCAACACGCTGATCGGCAATTTCCTCGATTGGTGCGGCGTATCCCTGCCCTGCGGCACCGGCGATGCCGGCATGCCGGTCGGGCTGCTGCTGTCGGCTCCCAAGAATCAGGATGAGCGATTGTTGGCAGCGGCTTTGGCTCTGGAAGGCATTGTCGCCGAATAGGGCTGAGCGGCCAGCCGCTTCAAACGAAAAAGGCCGGATCAAATCCGGCCTTTCGAAATATCACTGCACTCGAAGCTCTATCAAGCCTGCAGGTTGTCAGCAGACATCTTGCCGGACTTGCGGTCCTTGACGAGTTCGTAGGAGATCTTCTGGCCATCGTTCAAGCCACGCATGCCGGCTCTCTCTACTGCGGAGATGTGGACGAAAACATCCGTGCTGCCGTCATCTGGTTGGATGAAACCAAATCCTTTCGTTGCATTGAACCATTTTACGGTGCCGGTAGCCATGTTGTCTTCCTTTAATCATTGACTTTGTCGTGACGAGCGCGACGAGCTCGCCTTCAGCAGCAGCAGAGATAGACGGCTCTTGACCGTTAGGAAAGAAGAATTTCAGTTCAATGACATTCTGATTTGTACTCAGCCGGCTTCAGACAACCAGAATGCGAGTGCGGTCATTGGAAATGGAGGTGCCTGCGGCCGATGATCTTATTCAGGCAATCCTGCCAGCCGCATGGCATCCGCGACCGCGTCGGAAATCGCCGGCGCTATGCCAACCGCCGATGACCATCGGCTGATGGAAAAGCCTGGGTCGTATGCGAGCAATCGCTGGCCCGATGCTCTTGCCTCTTCAAGCCGGCCGAGCCTGGCAAGCGGTGCTGCAAGCCATCCATGCAAAATGCTGAAGCCCGGATTCAGTTGAATCGCCCGGCGGCCCGCTGCGATCGCTTCCTCATGTCGACCGAGCAGGAAATTTCCGAATCCGATAATGCCCTGCGGAATGCAGCTCATGGCATCGAGCGGGCTGAGGCGCATTGCCTGCTCTCCCCATGCGATGGCCCGCGCAGCGTCACCACCGTAGGCAACGGGCACGCATCCGAATGAGTAGACGAAGGAGCACGAGGCGCTGAGTGCCAGGGCACGCTCGAAAGCTTCGTCGGCCAGCCTCCTATCCTGGGTCAGCAAGCCGATGGAGAAGCCCGCAAGCGCGAGCGCCATGGCGTCGCTCTGGCCATATTCGATTGCCGCAAGAGCATGATGGACGGATTTCTCGCGGCTCTCCGGACGCATGCCCCCACGCACAAAGATGCTCTGATGCGCCCAGGAGGCAAAGCCATGCGCAAGGGCATAGGCAGGCTCGATGGCAAGCGCCTGCTCCAGCAGCGGCAGCCCTTCGGCGGCACCATCAGGCATGAAGGTATAGACATGCGGCATGGCACGCAGCAGCAAATCGTAGGCATCGACATTGCCGGGTCGCTTGCGCCTGACCCTTTCGATCTCGGCCCGGCGCACATTGGGCTCGATGGCGGCAACGACGCTGATCGTGATCTCGTCCTGTAGCGCAAATATGTCGGTGAGGTCGCGGTCGTATCGTTCGGCCCAAAGATGGCTGCCATCCTCCGCATCGATGAGCTGACCGGTGATGCGCACGCGGTTTCCCGCCTTGCGCACGCTGCCCTCAAGCACATAGCGCACGCCCAGCTCGCGGCCGACCTTGGTCACGTCAACTGCGCGGCCCTTGTAGGTGAAGCTCGAATTGCGCGCGATGACAAACAGCCATTTGATGCGCGAGAGGCCGGTGATGATGTCCTCGACCATGCCGTCGGCGAAGTAATCCTGCTCCGGATCGCCGCTCATATTGTCGAACGGCAAGACGGCGATCGACGGGCGATCGGGCAGCCCTAATCCGGCTGATGGGGTTTCCACCGGTACTGGCGCTTCAATGTCGCCTTCCTCGCGCACGGCGCCGAGAAAGCGGATGCCCTTGCGCATGATCGTGCGGATAAGCCGCTGCTCCTCGCCGCTGTCGTTAAGCGCGCTGCGCACGGCATTGATGCGGCTGCTGAGGGTGGCATCCGAAACGATGCGCCCCTGCCAGACCGAGCCCACCAGATCATCCTTGCTGACTACGCGGTCGCGATTGCAGATAAGATAACACAGAAGATCGAACACTTGCGGTTCGACACGAAGCAATTCGCTGCCGCGACGCAATTCGCGCCTGTCCTCGTCGAGTGCGAAATCCTCAAAATGATACAGCAAGTTAGATGTTCCGGTGTCGCGCTAGGATTGGCGGACCATCGGCACCGTAACAACCTCCGAGGCTAAAATCAAAGCCATCTGAAGGTAAAATCACAACCGTCTGAAGGTCATCTCAAAGCGCCGCCGGAAACGTTCGCTCATAGTGGGGGCGTCAAACAACACCACGTCAAACACAACTTCAAAGGAGAACTCAAATGTCGAATGTTTCTGGCAATGCAGCAGTCAAGTCGGTCGTTCTCGTTCATGGCGGCTTCGTCGACGGATCTGGATGGGAAGGCGTTCACAATATCCTCAAGAAGGATGGCTATGAAGTGATCGTGGTGCAGAACCCCACCACGTCTCTGGCCGACGATGTCGCCGTCACCAAGCGCGCTATCGCAGCTGCCGAGGGTGACGTCATTCTCGTCGGTCATTCCTACGGTGGCGCCGTCATCTCCGAATCGGGCACCGACCCGAAAGTCGCCGGCCTAGTCTATATCACCGCCTTCGCGCCGGACCGTGGTGAATCGGTCGCCACGCTCATCTCCAACCCGCAACCCGGCGATCCGGTACCGCCGATCGTTCCTCCCGTCGACGGGTTCCTGTTCCTGGATCGGTCGAAGTTTGCCGCCTCCTTCGCCGCAGACGTCGAGCCGGAGCTTGCCGCATTCATGGGTGCTTCACAGGTGCCGTGGGGTATCGCAGCACTCGAAGGCAAGGTCTCCGAACCGGCCTGGAGAGTAAAGCCGAGCTGGTATCTCGTTGTTACCGAGGACAAGATGATCCCGCCGGCAGCGCAGCGTGCGATGGCCGGCCGTGCCGAGGCCACCACGAAAGAGGCTCCCGGCAGCCACGCTGTCTACGTCTCCAACCCGGGCGTCGTTGCCGATCTCATCAAGCAGGCGGCTGCCGGCGCTCGCTAAAGCCGATCTCTCTCAGACTAAATGGAAATGCCCCGGCGTCTAAATCAGGCACCGGGGCATTCCGCTCATTAGAATGGGAATTAGTATTGCGATACTCGCGAACGAGGCTCTTCACGATGCCTGCGGCGTCGGCAGCATTCCGATGGGGAAAACACGGTCATAGGCGATGTTGAAGAAGAAGGCATACACCAGATAGAACGCGACGATTGCGATATCCATCGCGAGTGCCGTCATCAGGCTGATGCCGAGATACCAGGCGATGAATGGAATGAGCACCACGATCAAACCGGCCTCGAACAGGGCGGTGTGAGCGATGCGGATGGGTATGGTCTTCTGCACGCTGCCTCTGAGGTGCATCATGGCCCTGTCGAAACCGATGTTGAAAACGAAATTCCACACCGTTGCCGCCGTGGCGGAGATGATGCCGACAATGCCCATATGCTCGAGGGGCTGTTCGAAGAGCAAAGCGGCGCCAGGTGTAAAGATTGCCAGGCCGATGAGTTCGAACATGACCGCGTGTCGGACGCGGTCCTTAAAGCTACGCATTTCACTTCCTCTGTTGTTGTTGACCGTACTTCTATCTGATATTGGCGTTAGATAAAGTTAGATACTATCTGGGATATAGATAGATGACGGTTTCGCTGGAGCAATTGGAGGCTTTCGTCACCGCCGCGGAGGCAGGTTCATTTTCGGCCGCCGCCCGACATCTGCGCAAAGCGCAGTCCGCGATAAGCCTGCTCGTCTCCTCATTGGAGGACGATCTCGGGATCAAGCTTTTCAGCAGGGCGACACGAAATCCGACATTGACCGAGGCGGGGAAAAGGCTGCTTCCGGAAGCCAAATTGCTTCTCGACCGCCGCGAACATCTGATCGGCGTGGCGCGAAGCTTCGAAGAGCATGTCGAGACGAGGCTTGTCGTCGCGATCGACGAACTCTACCCCGAACCTTCAACGGGGGCGCTGTTTGCGGCCTTTGCCGATCGGTTTCCCCATGTTGAACTGGAGCTGCTATTTCCCGCGACCAAGGATGTCGTCGGACTGGTTCTTGGCGGCAAGGCTGATCTCGGTGTCATGTGGCGCGAAGAGGATCTTCCACCGATGTTGGGTTTCCACACCATCGGCTGGGTCCCCCTCATCCTGGTCTGTGGCCGCGACCATCCGCTGGCAAAGTCTCCCGTTACCTGGGAAGAGCTCAAGCGTCACCGCCAGATCATGGTCACCAAGCGAAGCGATGGCACGGAAAAGCATCGCCTGCGGGTTGCCGCCGAGGTCTGGTGGGTCGAAAGCCATTGGGTCATCCTGCAGATTTTGCAGCAGGGTGTCGGGTGGTCGCTGATCCCGGCACACATCCTGGAAAACTCTCCCTTGGCTTCCAAACTGGCGACGCCTTTGCTCCAGTTCGACGAAGGTACGCATCCAGTGCCGCTTGAACTGGTCTGGCACAAGCAACGGCCCGCCGGGCCGGCGGTGAAGTGGCTTCGCGAACAGTTTGCGGCAAGTGGGATCGACTATCGCAAAGCGATACCCGACCCCTGAGGTGGACGGCGTTGCGGCCATCCACCTCGAGAAGCATTTGGCGGCTTCTAAACCACCGCCTCGTCCAGGTCCGTCCAGAAGCTCTCGGGAATCGCCGTTTTCGCCCAGGCCAGATTTTGCTCAATGCGCTCGACGCGGCTCATGCCGAGCACCGCCGCAGAGACGAGGGGATTGCGGAACGGAAACTGGATCGCGGCTGCCTGCAGCGGAACATTGTGGCGCTTGCAGATTGCCTCGATCTTCTTTGCCCTTTCGACGATCTCAGGCGGAGGTGCGCCATAGTCGTAGGTTGCCGCCGAGCTGCCGGTGCCCGTTGCCAGAATGCCGGAGTTGAAGACGCCGACGGCGACGATCTCCACGCCCTGCTTTTGCGCTTCCGGCAACAGATCCGCCTCGGCGCTACGGTCAAGGAGCGTGTAGCGGCCGGCCATCATGACGGCATCAAGGGAGCAAGCCTTGATGAACCTCGTCGCGACATCGCTCTCGTTGACACCAACGCCGATGGCCTTGATATGGCCGGCCTTGCGCAAGTCGTCGAGTGCGGGGTAGCAGCCCTCGATGGCTTCGTTGAAGCGCCGTTCATAGGCATCGCCATGCGTGAAACGATCCACATCATGGATGTAGACCAGATCGAAGTCGGCTATTCCGAGCCGGCTTGCCGATTGCTCAAGCGAGCGCATCGTGCCGGCGTAACTATAGTCGAATACCGGCTTCAGACGGAGCGGCGATGCCCAGAGCCCATAGTCGACGGTCTCTCCATAAGGCGGCACCATATAGCGGCCGGCCTTGGTGGAGACCGTGACGGTCTTGCGATCGATGGTTCGAAGGAAACGGCCGAGGCGTAATTCGCTCAGGCCATGCCCATAGAGGGGCGCGGTATCGAAGTAACGCATCCCGCCTTCATAGGCCTTATCGAGGACGTCGGCCGCCTGCGCTTCCGTTACGTCACGATAAAGCGTGCCGATGCCGCTCGCACCAAAACCGAGGCGCGAGGCAAAGCCGATACGGCTCGCCGAGGAACCGCTGGTCATGCGCTCGGCTCCTGGAATTCCGGCAACCGGTAGGCCTCGATGGCATTCAGCCCGAAGATCTTCCTTCTCTCGGCATCGGTCAGATCCTTGATGCATTCCTGCAGGGCCTCGACCACCCTGTCATAACTTGCAGCGACAAGGCAGACTGGCCAGTCAGTGCCGAACATGCAGCGATCGGTTCCGAAGACCTCAAGCACTTCGTGCACATAGGGTTTCAGATCATCGGCGGTCCATGTCTGCCAATTGGCTTCCGTGACCATACCCGACAGCTTGCACCAGACATGATCGCGCTGGCCGCGAAATTTACGGATCAAAACGGCCCATTCCTCAAAGCCGTTGTTGCGGATCTCCGGCTTGGAAATATGATCCAGCACGAAGCGCGTATCCGGAAATGCTTCGACGGTGCTGATACAGGATGGCAGTTGCGGCAGGTTCGGCACGAGATCGTAGACAAGGCCCGCCTCTGCAACAGCACCAAGGCCTTTCTTGACATCAGGGCGCAGCAGCCAGTGCGGATCGCTCTCCGTCTGGATCAGATGCCGCGCGCCGACGAGCCATTTGCCATATGGCGATGCCTGCAGTTCAGCGAGCGTCTGGGCAAGCTTGTCGTCGGTCAGATCGATCCAGCCGACGACGCCGGCGACGAAATCTGTCTCGTCGGCGGTTTTTATGAAATCCCAGGTCTCGCCGAGATCGTTCCATGTCTGGACGAGGACCGTCCCCGTGATGCCGTTCTTCTCAAGGCTTGGCCTGAGATCAGCCGGCTCGAAGATCCTGTTGAGCGGCTCGAAGGGGCCGCTCAGCCAGCCATAATCGCCGCCGCTGGCGGGATCCCAGAAGTGATGATGGGAATCGATGATTGGACTTGTCATGGATCAAATTCTCCTACCAGCGCTGATGGACATATTGCTTGATGTAGGTGTCGTAGATCGACTTGATCTCCTGCATCGCGCCTGCGGAAATTGCCGGAAGGCTTGCGGCTTCGGCATTCGAACTGGCCTGCTGGGGATTGCGGGCGCCGGGAATGGCAACGGTGACAGCGTCAAACATCAGGATCCAGCGAAGCGCAAATTTTGCCATGGTCGTATCGCCCGACACCAGCGGCCGCACCCTCTCCACGGCTTCCAGGCCGACCTCGTAAGGCACGCCCGAGAAGGTCTCACCGACATCGAAGGCCTCGCCATTGCGGTTGAACAGGCGATGATCGTTGGACTCGAACTTGGTGTCCTTCTTGAACTTGCCGGAGAGCAGCCCGCTTGCGAGCGGCACACGCGCGATGATCGCGACCTTCTTTTCCTCGGCCTGCTTGAAGAAATGTTCGATGGGGCGTTGGCGGAAGGCATTGAAGATGATCTGCACGCTGACGACGCCAGGATATTCGATGGCCTTCAGCGCTTCCTCGATCCGCTCGACGCTGACGCCGTAATTGCGGATCTTGCCCTGCTCCACCAGCCGGTCGAGGCGCTCGAACACTTCAGGATGATAGTAGAGATCGGTCGGCGGGCAATGCAGCTGCACGAGATCCAGGCAATCCGTCTCGAGGTTCTTGAGGCTGCGCTCGATCCAGCCGTTGAGATTTTCGCTGCTGTAGCCTTCGACCGATTGCGCGGGAAGGCGTCGACCCGCCTTTGTCGCGATATAGGGGCGCTCGCCGCCCCGCTCCCGCATGACCTTCGCAATCAGGCGCTCTGAATGGCCGTCGCCATAAACGTCAGCCGTATCGATGAAGGTAACACCCGTATCAAGTGCTGCATGAAGCGCAGCCAGCGCCTCTTCGTCATTGACTTCACCCCAGGCGGCGCCAATGGCCCAGGCGCCAAAACCGATCTCGCTCACCTTGCGGCCGGTCCGGCCGAATTCCCTCGTTCGCATCTCTCACTCCCTCGTTTGCTATAGCCGGCAGCGCCGGTTTTCGTCCGGTTGGACTTGCTTGACATTCACAGTCGATCCAATTATCAGAAAACAGGGTTGTACGACAACCCGGTAAGTACGCAAAATCTACACTGGGAGGATGGGATCGTGCGATCAGCGATATTGGGAGGCATTTCTCTTGCGCTTGGCCTCGGCGCGTCGGTGCATCTGGCGCTCGCGGAAGACACAATCAAGATCGGCGTTGTCGCCGCTGAATCCGGGGCTTTCGTCTCGGCCGGCCACACGCTGCCTGCAGGCGTCGGGCTTGCGGTGAAGGAGATCAACGACGCCGGCGGCGTCAAGGTCGGCGACAAGACCTACAAGATCGAGCTGCTGAAGCGTGACGACCGTACGGATATTTCGACGGCGATCGCGGCAACGCAGGAGCTGGTGCGCGACGACAAGGTCGTGGCCATCTTCGGCTCTGAAACGCATGACTTCACGCTTGCGATGACCAAGATCACGCAGCCTGCGAAAGTGCTGCAGATCGCCGGCAACAGCACGCTCGCGAAAATCCTGAATCCACAGTCCGTCGCGCCTGGCGGCGAGGACCATTATCTCTTCCAGTCCGAGCCGCAGGAATTCCAGCGCTCAGGCTCGACCGCCCGCGGTGTATTGGGCCTGCTCACGCCGCTGGTCGGCCATCCATTGAAGAAATCCGTCGTCATCGTCGGCAACGACGCGACCGGGCAATTCCTGACGTCTTACTACGTCAAGGCTTTGAAAGCCGAAGGCCAGGGTGTGCCCGAGGTCATCTCCTATCCGCCTGATACCACCGACTTCTCGCCGTTCCTGACGCGCGCCAAGAGCCTCAATCCGGATGTGGTGCACTTCTGGTACAATGGCGACTCGACGCTCGCCGCGCTGCCGCAGGCTTTGGAACTCGGCGTCGCCCCGAGCTACTTCCTGTTCGGTGTCGATCCCGGCATCTGGAAGCAGCGTGGTCTCAGCGCCGATGTTCCGGTCGCCATGAGCTGCGTGCCGATCTGCTGGGGTGAATCCTCGAACGCCAACGCGAAGACCTATTTCAAGAACTACTTCGCAGCCGGCGCGCCTCAGGGTGTAACCTCTTCGGTCTCCTTGCTCTACTACGACTACGTCCACATGCTGGCCGAAGCCTGGGAGAAGGCCGGTTCGCTTGATCCGGATAAGACGGTCGCGGCCATGGAAACGATCCATCACAAGGGTGTGGTTTCCGACGACCTTTCCTTCAACAAGAGCCATCAGGTGACCCACGCCACGGAAGTCTGCGCGGCGGCACCTGGCGGCGACATCTCCTGCGCCATGCAGCAGCCACCCGCTGAGGCGCCTGCCGAGTAAACTGCCAATGCACTCCCGCCGGTGAGAGGTCACCGGCGGGAGTTTCGTCACAGAAACGGACGGGCATGCAAGGCCTGCGCAACAGCGAGACAGAGCTGTGGACATTCTCTTTCAGCAAATCCTCAACGGTCTATCGATCGCAAGCGTCATCACGCTGATCGCCGTTGGGGTCACCTTGATCTTCGGGCTGACCGGCATCATCAATTTCGCGCATGGCGAATTCCTGATGGTCGGCAGCATCGTGACGTGGCTTGCGGTGCAGGCAGGACTCGGGTTTTTCATCGCACTTGTGCTGGCCGTCGTCGCAGTCGGAGCCATGGGGTTCGTTCTCGAGCGCGGGCTCTTCCGCTTCACGCTCACGCGGCCGACCAATGGCTTCATCGTCTCGCTCGGCCTGATCGTCGTGCTGCAGCACATCGTCATCTTCTTCTACGACCCGAACCAGAAAAGCATTCCGCGCCCGCTGGCGGGCATCTGGAACGTCGGGGGCGTCCGCATTGCGTCCGTCCGCCTGATGGTCATTTTCGTTACGATCGCCGTGGTCGCGCTGACCTTCGCTATGGTCACCCGCAGTCGCTATGGCCGCGCGCTTCGTGCCGCCGTAGATGATCGCGACACGGCCGCACTCATGGGCATTCCGGTCCGTCGCTATATCACCGGTGTTTTCGTTCTCGGCAGTGCACTTGCGGGCCTCGGCGGCGCCCTGCTGATTGCGCTTTTCCCCATCACGCCATTCACCGGCGGCACAATGGTCATGAAGGGCTTTGCCGTGGCGCTTATCGGCGGTCTTGGAAACCTGACAGGTGCTGTCGTTGCCGGCCTCATCCTTGGCATCGTCGAAGGGTTCAGCGCCGGCTATGGCTTCTCCGAATGGACCGACGCCTACTCCTTCGCCCTGATGATCTTGGTGCTGCTCTTCCGCCCGAACGGTCTGTTCGGCGGCACGAGCGGCCCGAAGATGGCCTGAGGCACGAAAGACAAGATCATGAACAATTCGCTTTCGCCCTTTCGTTCCCTCATTCCGGCCCTGATCGTACTTGCCCTGCTGGCGCTGATGCCTGTCCTCGGACCCAGCAACCGAATGCTGTCGCTTGCCATTTCCGCCGGGATCAACATCGTTGCCCTTTATGGCCTTTCCGTCCTCTTCGGGCAGACCGGCATTCTCTCGATGGGCCACGCAGCACTCGTCGGAGTCGGGGCTTATGCAGCGGCAATCCTTGCCCGTGATGCCGGCATCGGCTTCTGGGTGGCGCTTCCGCTCGGTGGGATCTTCGCCGCGATCGCAGCCGTCGTCATCGGCATCCCGTCCCTGCGGGTGAGCGGCCACCACTTCGTCATCATGACCTTTGCCTTCGGGCAGCTGTTGACGATCGTCTTGACCAATGGCGGTGATTATACCGGGGCAGCAACGGGTCTCGACCTGCAGCTACCAGTCAATGTCTTCGGCACGCGCGCCGACGATCTCCTGCCCTATTATTTCATCGTGCTGGTCTTCGTGACGCTGAGTGCCGTCGCGAGCTGGGCCATCATAAACTCGCGCTATGGCCGGAGGCTGCGCGCGATCCGTGAAAACGAAAAGCTTGCCGCTTCGCTCGGCATCAATATCGGCCGTCACAAGATCGGGGCCTTCGTCGTCAGCGGCGTCTTTGCGGGCGTATCGGGTGTCCTGCTCGCCTACTTCCTGCGCCATATCTCGCCCACCCAGTTTGCCTCCTTCCCGAGTATCTATCTGGCGCTCATGGTCATGATCGGCGGGGCAAGGCTGCTGCTTGGTCCGATCGCCGGCGGCATCCTGGTTTCCTTCCTGCCGGAGGTGCTCAACCTCGACCCAGTCGAATCCCGCATCCTCTATGGCGTCTGCCTTATCGCGGTGATCCTGCTATTGCCGAACGGCCTGATTGCCGGCCTCATCGATGGCTGGCAGCGGCTTCTTCGCGGTTCAGGGCGAAAGCAGGCGGTAATCAGCAACCATGCCTCGGAGGCAGGCCGATGAACGCTATTCTCGACATCAAGGGCCTCAAGAAGCAATTCGGCGGCCTGACCGCGCTCTCCGGCGTCGATATCTCGATCGAAGAGGGCGAGATCCTTGGGATCGTCGGCCCGAACGGCTCCGGCAAGACCACGCTCTTCAACGTCATCACCGGCGTCTACAAGCCGACGGACGGCAAGGTCAGCTGGCGCGGCCGCGATATTACCAGCCTCGCCGCCCACGAAATATCGGGCGCCGGCATCGGCTATACCTTTCAGCAGGCGATGGCTTTTCCCGGACTGAGCGTGCACGAAAATGTTCAGATCGCCTGCGAACACGCCCGCAATACCGGTCGCCCCTACCCATGGACGACCCCGGCCGCCCTGCTCGCCTTCGTTGGTCTCACCGCGCTGGCAGACGAAAGAGCCGGCGTACTTCCCTTCGGCAGCCTGCGTCTTCTCGGCATTGCGCTTGCACTGGCGACACGTCCGTCGCTCATCCTGCTCGACGAACCCGCAGCCGGTCTCAACGACAAGGAAACCGCGACGCTGGTCGGTCTCGTCAAACAGTTTCCTGGCCATGGCATCAGCGTCTGCGTCATCGATCACGACATGAAGCTTATGCAGATGCTCTGCAAGCGCCTCGTGGTCCTCGACTTCGGTTCGAAGATCGCGGACGGGCCGACACAGGCCGTGCTTGCGGATCCTAAAGTCCTGGAAGTCTACCTGGGAGGCGCGCTGTGAGCCTGCTGACTGTATCGAATGTCACCACGGGATATGGCGCAACGGTCGTCAACCGCGAGGTTTCGCTGACGCTCGACGAAGGCGAGGTGATCACCATTCTTGGCCCCAACGGCGCTGGAAAATCGACGCTGCTGCGCACCATCGTCGGCCTCGTCAAGCCACGCGCCGGAAGCGTCACGTTCGCAGGCGAAGATCTGACCGGCCGCACGCCGGATATCATGGCCAAGCGCGGCGTGGTGCTGGTGCCGGAGGGACGGCGCATCTTCGCCGACATGACGGTGGAGGAAAATCTTCGCCTCGGCGCCTATGCGCGCCGCGATGCCGATGCAGTCGAAGTCGACGTGAAGACGATGGAGACTTTTTTTCCCATCCTTGCGGCAAAGCGCCAGCAGAAGGGCGGCTCGCTCAGCGGCGGCCAGCAGCAGATGCTCGCTATCGCTCGTGGCCTGATGGCACGACCGCGCGTTCTGCTTCTCGATGAGCCGTCGCTCGGCCTCTCGCCCCTGCTCGTCAAGGAGATCCGAGCCATCATCCTCGATATCGGCAGGACCTTCGGCGCTTCGGTGCTGCTTGTCGAGCAGAATGCCGGGCTGGCGCTATCCGTCGCAACACGGGGCTATCTCATGCAGAACGGCCGTATCGCAACCTCAGGCCCCATCGAGGAGCTGAAGAACATGTCCCTCATGCGCGAGCTTTATCTCGGCGGCGTTGCGGAGCAGGTGTCACCATGAGTGCAATCGCTCTTTCCTACGGCCGCGGCCATCTCGATATTACCCTTCCGGCCGCAGCGCAGCCGACGCTGATCCGCAAACAGGCACTGCCGAAGCTTGGAGACCCCCGCGCTTCGATCGTTGCAGCCCTGGAGTACCCGATCGGTTCAGAGCCGCTCGCGGAGCTGGCCAGGGGAAGGACGAGCGCCTGCATCCTGATCTGCGACATCACGCGCCCTGTGCCGAACGGGCTGTTCCTGCGCCCGATGATCGAAACCATGATCGCCTCCGGCATCGCAAAGGATAAAATCTCGGTGCTTGTCGCAACTGGCCTGCACCGACCGAACCTTGACGAGGAACTTGCCGAACTTGTCGGCGACCCCTGGGTGCTCGCGAATGTGCGGGTGGAGAACCACTATGCCCGGGACGAGGCTGCCCATATCGATCTCGGCTTCACGAAAACTCGCCATACGCCAGTAAAGCTCGACCGGCTCTTCGTGGAGGCCGATCTGCGCATCGCGACCGGTCTTGTCGAGCCGCATTTCATGGCCGGTTGGTCTGGCGGTCGCAAGGTGATCGCGCCCGGCGTCGCTCACCACGAAACCATCCGTACTTTTCACTCTGCCCGTTTCATGGAAGATCCGCTGGCCGTGCAGTGCAACCTCGTCGGCAATCCCCTGCACGAGGAACAGCTCGAGATCGTCCGCATGCTGGGCGATGTCTATGCGCTGAATACCGTTCTGGACGAAGAGCGGGATCTTGTTTGTGTGACCTTCGGCGAGATCATCGCCAGCCATCAGGCGGCTGTCGATTTTGTCAGCGCGGCCACAAGCATCCCCTTCCCCCGGAAGTTCTCCACGGTCGTCACGTCCTCTGCCGGCTATCCACTCGACAAGACCTACTATCAGACGATCAAGGGCATGGTGACGCCGCTCGATATTCTAAAGCCCGGCGGCACGCTGATCATTGCATCCCAATGCTCGGAAGGCTTCGGCTCGGAGGAGTTTCGTGAGGCGCAGTCAAGACTGGTCGAACTGGGTCCCGAACGCTTCCTTGCAACGCTGATGGCCAAGAGCCTTGCCGAGATCGACGAGTGGCAGACGGAGATGCAGCTGAAGTCCATGCGGCTCGGCAAGGTCGAGCTCTATACGACCGGCCTTAGCGGTGATGATCGCCGGCTGACGGGCGTGGACATGATCGACGATCTCACCGGTGCCATAGAGCGCAGCATTGCCAGAAGCGGCGATCCCCACGTTGCCATCATTCCGGAGGGACCCTATGTCGTGCCTCGCTTTGCCGCCTGAGCAATCACTGATGCAGATTGGCGTCGCGGAGCTCTTCGAAGCGGGCCGTGCTCTTCGACAGATGATTGCGCAGCGCCTTGCGGGCTGCCGCTTCGTTGCCGTCCCGGATCGCGTTGAAGATGGCGTGGTGCTCCCGGCGCATGCGGGTGGCGTGCCGCTGTCGCTCGGAAGCGGTCATTCTGTCGAGGCGTGCCCATTGGCGCGGCACCATGGCGGTGCCGAACGTATCGAAAAGTCGGCTGTAATAGGAGTTCTGCGTCGCGACCAGAATGGTGCGATGGAAGGCAAAATCCTCTTCGGCACCATAGCCACCCTCTTCGATTGCCCGGTCAAGCGCATCGAGCCGATCCTGCATGCGGACAATATCCTCCGGCGTGCGCCGCAATGCGGCCAGGCCGGCAGCTTCGTGTTCGATGCCCAGGCGCAGTTCGAGAACCCTGAGAACTTCGTCGATCGATTCCAGGTCATTCGGAATGATGGAGAAGGATCGTGGCATGGGGTCGTTGGAGACGAAAGCGCCGAGCCCCTGCCGGGTGGTGATCAAGCCTTTGGCGCGCAGCGTTGCGAGCGCTTCGCGCACGATGGTCCTGCTGACCCCCGTCGCCTCCATGATCGCCTGTTCGGTCGGCAGCCGCTGGCCGGGCTTGAGGTCGCCGGACTCAATCTGGACGATCAGGCTGTCTGCAAGCCCGCTGCGGAGATTAGGCGTCTGCGGGATGGTGGTGAAAACTGCGTTTTCCCTGTCCTTCATGCTGTCTTGACGTCCATTCTCGCTGTTTGGCGACCGGCCAATGATGTCCTCGTTGCTAACCCATACGAATGGAAAAAGCAAAAGCCTGCCTGACGGTACAACTGAAACTAACCGGGAGCAAAGAATGAAAGAGAAAATCGGATTTATCGGCGTCGGCGCAATGGGCTCCGGCATGGCAGCAAATCTGCTTGCCAAGGGGTGGCTGGTCACCGTGCTTGCATACCGGAAACGCGAAGCCGTGGATCGACTGAAGACGCTCGGTGCGAGTGAGGTTGCAACAGCAAGAGAATTGGCCGAGGCAGCGGATGTCATCGTGCTCTGCGTCACCGGATCGGATCAGGTTCAGCAGCTTCTGTCTGGCCGGGACGGGATTTGCGCCGCCGAAAAGCCGCTGCTTCTGATCGATTGCTCGACCTCCAACCCGGCGATAACGACGAAGCTCGCCGAGGAGCTATTGCAATCGGGAATCATCCTCGTCGATGCGCCCCTGGCACGGACACCGAAGGAAGCTGCCGAGGGAACGCTTGATGTCATGGTCGGCGGCTCGCCGGAAGCGGTTGCCCGCGCCCGTCCGATCCTTGAGGCCTTCTCCTCCCGCATCGTTCAGACGGGTGGCGTCGGCACCGCCCACACGATGAAGCTGCTCAACAATTTCGTTTCGATGGGCTATTCGGCGATCTACTCGGAAGCGCTGATGCTTGCCGCCAAGGCTGGCCTTACGCCACAGGTTTTCGACAGCGTGCTGCGCGGTAGCCGCATGGATTGCGGCTTCTATCAAGCGTTCTTTGAGTTCGTGCTGAACCGCAACGAGAACGCCCAGCGGTTTGCGATGGTCAATGCCCTGAAGGACATGAGCTACCTCGCTTCCTTCGCGCAATCCGTTCAGGCCGCCAATCCTGTCGGGGCGGCCGTCCGCAACAGTTTCGCAGCGGCGGTGGCCGCCGGCAAGGGCGAATCCTTCGTGCCCGCCTTGTCGGACGTCGTTGCCGCCTTGAACGGCGTCTCGTTGACGGAAATGAACGGGCCTGCGGAATAGGTGGGGATCTACCATGCTTGAAGTGCATCTCGATCCGGTCGGAGGCATTGCCGGCGACATGTTCGTCGCGGCACTTTTGGATGTGAGGCCGGATCTCGCGGCAGGGCTGATGGAGGCCCTGTCGCTCTGCCCGCTGCTCGATAAAGTCGGGTTCGAGCTGTCGGATCACAATGATGGCATCCTCACGGGCCGGCGCTTCATCGTTCGCCGGGATGGCCGACGCGCAGAGCTCGATGATAACAATGCGGGACACCATCATCATGGCGGTCACGACCACGACCACGACCATCATCATCATCATCATCATCATCATCATCATCATGGCCACGAACATCATCATCACGATCATTCCGGCCACCATACTCACGCCGACTGGCATTTGATCCGCGAGGCACTGCAGACTTCAAGGCTCGACCGGGAAACCGTGAAGCATGCGGTCGGTATCTTCTCTCGTTTGGCCCAAGCGGAAGCACAAGTGCATGGCGTCGATCCCGAGCAGGTTCGTTTTCACGAGGTCGGTGCGTGGGATTCCATTGCCGACATCGTTGCGGCTGCGTGGCTGATCGCCCGGATCGATGCTTTAAACTGGACGGTGGGCGCGTTGCCGCTCGGCTCGGGCCGTGTGCGCAGCGCCCATGGGCTGCTGCCCGTGCCTGCCCCGGCGACGGCCCTGCTCATGAAAGGGTTCGTGACCATCGACGACGGTATAGCCGGCGAACGTGTGACACCGACCGGCGCAGCCATCCTGCACTATCTCTGTGATCCCACTGACACCGTCCGCAGACCTCGAAGGTTAACCGCCTCCGGCCATGGTTTCGGTACGAAGCGCCTGCCGGGCCTGAGCAACTGCCTCCGCGTGCTCACCTTCGAGACGATCGAAACGTCCATGGCGCACGATCAGGTGGCCGTTCTCGAATGCGAGATCGACGATCAGACCGGCGAAGATCTGGCGCAGGCGATCGATAATTTGCGTGTTCGCAAGGGCGTGCTCGATGTCGTGCAGATGCCCGTGTTCGGCAAGAAGGGCCGGATGATGACCCATCTTCGCATCCTTGCCGACCCTGCCGCCCGCGACGATATCATCCACACTGTTTTCGATGAGACGACGACGATCGGCATCCGGCATTCGCTCGCCGACCGCAGAGTCTTGCCGCGCGAGGCAAGAAATACCGAGTTGGATGGACGGTCGCTTCGCCTCAAGCTCGTCGACCGTCCAGCCGGCCGCACCGTCAAGCTGGAAGCCGACGACCTCACCGACATTGTGGGAAGTGCCGCGCGCACCCGGCTGCGCCGGAGAGCCGAGGCCAGCGTCTTGAAGGACGAGCAATGAGGCAAAGGCTGGAAGACATGCTCTCTTCGCTGGAAACATTGGCTATCGCGGTCAGCGGTGGCGTCGATTCCATGACGCTTGCCGTCATCGCCCATCGGCTGCTCGGCAGGGGACGGGTGACGATGATGCATGCCGTTTCGCCCGCAGTGCCGCCGGAAGCCACGGAGCGCGTGCGTGGTTTTGCTGAGAGCGAGGGCTGGGATCTTCGCATACTCGATGCCGGTGAATTTGCCGACGAGAAATACGTCAGCAATCCCGTCAATCGTTGCTTCTTCTGCAAGGGCAATCTTTACGGCGCCATCAGCCGCCTTTCGGATCGGCAAGTCCTGTCTGGCGCCAATACCGACGATCTCGGGGAATATCGGCCCGGGCTCGATGCCGCCCGCAATCATCAAGTCCGCCATCCCTACCTGGAAGCGGGGATCGACAAGCAGGGCGTGCGCGCGCTCGCCCGCGAACTCGGCCTTGGCGAGCTTGCTGAGTTGCCAGCATCACCTTGTCTTTCCAGCCGTATCGAGACGACGATTGCCATCGACCCGGAGGCGCTGAAGGCAATCCATGCCATCGAGCGCCTGATCGGCGCCGCACTGACACCCCAGACGGTACGCTGTCGCGTGCGGCGGACTGGCGTCGTCATCGAACTCGATCCGCAAAGTCTCGACCGTATAACAGCCGACAGGAAGTCAGACCTCTCTAAAGCGATCGTCGCATTGTTGCCCGAAACTCTTGCTGGCCGCCCGATCGGCTTCCAAGCCTATCGCAATGGCAGCGCTTTCGTCGGAGCAAAGCAATGAGCGGTTCCGACGTCGTTTTCGATTTTGGCCGCTCGGCCCGTATCGGGCTCGATGAGGCGGTGTTCAGCGAAGGCAAGAGCGTTGAGCAGATCGTTTCCATCCTCGCGGATGCACGCGAGCGGAAGGTCGGTCTGCTGCTGACGCGCCTTGATGCGAGTAAGTTCTCAAGCCTGCCGGCGGAACTCGCCGCCGATATCGACTATTGCCCCCTCTCCCGCACAGCTTTCTTCGGGCCGCTGCGGCCGGTCATCGTCACCGGCAAGGTTGCGATCGTCGCTGCCGGCACGTCTGATGCCGGCCTCGCGCGGGAAGCCGCCCGCACGCTCCGCCACGCGGGCGTCGAGGCCAGCCTCATCACCGATGTCGGCGTGGCTGGCCTCTGGCGGCTCATGGACAGGATCGAGGAAATTCGCCGTCATCCGATCGTCATCGCCGTCGCCGGCATGGATGCCGCACTTGCCAGTGTGCTCGGAGGGCTCGTCCCCGGCGTGCTGATCGCCGTCCCGACGTCCGTCGGCTATGGGGCGTCGGAAGGTGGACGTACGGCTCTCAATGCGATGTTGGCAAGCTGTGCTCCAGGGGTGACCGTTTGCAATATCGACAACGGCTACGGTGCGGCGTCTGCTGCCCTGCGCACGCTTTCCATCATGAACACGCATTAGAAGGGGGAGGCGATTGACCGCCTCCCTCCCGCTCAATCAGGCTGCATCGACCGTCAGCTGCGTCTGCTCGCCAAGCCCATCGATTCCGAGCTTGATCGTCTGACCTGCCGTCAGGAAAAGCGGCGGCTTCATGCCGAGGCCGACGCCGGGCGGGGTGCCTGTCGAAATGATGTCGCCGGGCTGCAGGCTCATGAATTGCGAGATGTAGTGGACGAGGAAGGCAACGCCGAAGATCATTGTCTTGGTGGAGCCGTTCTGGCGCATGGTACCGTCAACCGCGAGCCACATCTTCAGGTTCTGCGGATCGGCGATCTCGTCGCGCGTGACCACCCAGGGGCCGATCGGTCCGAAACTATCGGCCGATTTGCCCTTGGTCCATTGGCCGCCGCGCTCGGCCTGGAATTCGCGCTCGGACACGTCATTGATGAGGCAATAGCCGGCAACGTGCTTCAAGGCATCGGCCTCGGAGACATAGCGGGCTTCATCGCCGATCACGATGCCGAGTTCGACTTCCCAGTCGGTCTTTTTCGACTTGCGCGGAATAATGACGTTGTCGTTCGGGCCGGTGATGGCGCTCGTCGCCTTCATGAAGAGGATCGGCTCCTCGGGAATAGCTGCACCCGTCTCGGCGGCATGGTCGGCGTAGTTCAGGCCAACGCAGATGAACTTGCCTGTTCGGGCGACACATGGGCCGAGGCGGCCGGGTTCGGCAACCACGGGCAGGCTCTCGACGTCGATTGCGGCGATCTTTGCCAGGCCGGCCGCAGTGAGATTGACGCCGGCGACATCGTCGATCTGACCGCTGAGGTCCCTGACCTTGCCGTTCTTGTCGAGGATGCCGGGCTTTTCGTGGCCGCGCTGGCCGTATCGGAGAAGCTTCATATTGATTGTCCGCTATCTTGAGTTGGTGTTTTAAGCGTTCGCCCAGCCGCCATCGATGACGACGGCGTTGCCGGTCATGAAGGCCGACTCGTTGCTGGCGAGGTAAACGACGAGTTCGGCGACTTCTTCCGCCGTTCCGAGCCTCCCCATCGGCTGGCGGGCGATAAAACCGGCCCTTGCCTGATCATAGTCGCCAAGCGCGCGCATGCGATCCTGCAGCGAGGGGCTTTCCACCGTGCCGGGGCAGATGGCATTGGCGCGGATGCCCTGGCCGACATAATCGAGTGCGACCGATTTCGTCAGCCCGATGACCGCAGCCTTGGTGGTCCCATAGATGAAACGGTTCGGCGCAGCGATGACGGTCGACGCGACCGATGCCATATTGACGATCGATCCGCCACCCTGTGCGATCATGCCGGGCAGGAAGGCGCGGATCATGCGGTACATCGCGCGGATGTTCAGGTTGACGGAGAAATCGAAAGCATCCTCGTCGCAGTCGAGGATCGAACCGTTATGGACGAAGCCGGCGCAGTTAAAGAGAATATCGGGCGCATCGATTTCGGCTGCGAAATCCTTGATTTCCTCCGCCTTCAAAACGTCGAGCCTTCGCACCGTGACGCCGGCATGGTCGCGAAGCGTGTCCAGCTTTGCCGCATCGATGTCCGTTGCCCAGACGTGGGCGCCCTCCCGCAAAAAGGCCAGTACGGTGGCGCGCCCCATCCCTTGCCCGGCCGCCGTGACGACGGCCGTCTTTCCTTTAAGTCTTCCTGTCATTTCAGATCCTCAGCAGATTATTTGGATTGCTCTTCGGCAAGGCCAACACGGCTTGCCGCGCCGTGGAGGTGGGCACGCATCGCTTCCTGAGCTTCGTCCGCATCCCCGGCTTCGATGGCATCGAGAATACGCTGGTGCTCCCCGAGCGTGACGGCGGCGAGGTCCTCGGAGCGCTGTTGATTGCCTGACGCGAGAATGCTCTCGCGTACCTTCTCCGAGACGAACATCAAAAACTGGACCATGTAGGCATTGTCGGTGGCGGCGGCGACCGTCTTGTGAAATTCGAGGTCGGTCTTCAGCCACATCACGCTTCCGTAGGGTGCTGCCCGCATCGTTGCGAGAGCATCCTTCATGGCGAGAAGATCGTCACCTGTGCGACGCTTTGCGGCGAGAGCCGCCGCCTGGACTTCGAGAATGCCGCGCAGTTCGAAGAGCGACTGGAAGGCACTTGCCTGCTGCAGGGCCTCGAAATCGATCGTCAGAACCGTTGCATTGGGCTCGTCGGCGACGAAGGCGCCACGGCCCTGCTGCGACCAGATCCGGCCTTCGGAGCGCAGCCGCGCGATTGCTTCGCGAACGACGTTGCGGCTGACGCCGAATGTCTGGGCCAGTTGCTGTTCGGTCGGCAACTGGTCGCCGGGCCGCAGCCGCCCCTGTGCGATCTCCCGCGAAATCGAACTCGCGACCAATGTCGAGAGATGCGGTCCTCGATTGACCTTGTCGAGCTTCAGCGTCATTCCCTACCCCCGTACTTCGCTTTCCACGCTTGCCAGTATCCGGCCCTCGCTTAACAGATGCCTCGGATCGAACGCATCCTTGATCCGGCTGGAAAGCTCCAGCGTCAAGGGGTCGGCGCGTTTGAGGAATGCCGCCTGCTTGACGCGGCCGATACCATGCTCCGCGCTGATCGAGCCGCCATGCCTGTCCACGACATCGAAAATCACCTCTTCCGTCGCATGGAACAGGTGGTCGAACTCGGCAGCCGGCATGCCCACCGGCGGAACGATGTTCAGATGAATATTGCCGTCGCCGACATGGCCATAGGTTACGGCAATCGCTTCGGGGTGTTTTTTCGAGAGAGCGTCGAGCGTGTCGGAAACGAAGGCGGCCAGGCTCGATATCGAGACCGAAACATCCGTCCTGAGGTAGCGTCCGCCACGACCCTGCGCCTCGACCATCATCTCCCGCAGCAGCCACAATTTGTCGCTCTGCGCCTTGCTGCTGGCGATGACGCCATCAAGAATGAGATCGGATGCATCCGCGAGAAAGCCTTCCAGCAACGCCCTCAGATCGACCCGTCCGGCCGCCGACGCTTCGATGAGAACGTAGACGGGATAGGCCTCGCTCAAGGGGTCGGGGAGATCGTCTCGTGAATTGATGGCGATCTCGATACCCCCACGCAGAATGAGCTCGAAAGCGGTGAGCAGATCGCTGCATTGGCGGCGCGCCCGCGCGTACAGCTGCATGGCCGCCTCAACGGATTCGAGGCCGACGAGTGCCGTCTCCACCTGTTCCGGTTTCGGGAAAACCTTGAGCGCAACAGCCGTCACAATGCCGAGCGTTCCTTCGCTGCCGATGAAGAGCTGCTTCAGGTCATAGCCGCGATTGTCCTTGCGCAACGTACGCAGGCCATTCCAGATGCGACCGTCGGCAAGCACGACCTCCAGGCCGAGCACGAGATCGCGCGTCATGCCGTAGCGCAGGACGTTGAAGCCGCCGGCATTGGTGGAGACGTTACCACCGATCCGGCAAGTACCCTGTGCACCGAAGGTGATGGGGAGAATACAATCCGCCGCCTCAGCATGCTGCTTGGCGTCCTCAAGAATACAGCCAGCCTCAACAACCATCGCAAAATCGATGGGATTGACGGAACGCACCTTGTTCATCCGCTCCAGCGACACAACGACTTCCCCGCCGGGATAGCTCGGCACGGCTCCACCGACCAGCCCCGTCAATCCGCCCTGTGGCACGACGTGGATCTGATGCTCGTGGCAGCACTTCATAAGCTGGCTTACTTCTGCCGTCGATCGCGGCCGCGCGACCGCCAATGGCCGGCCGTAGTGATCGCCGGACCAATCCCGGCTGTAGCGTCCCATGGCATCCGCATCCGTCAGGAGCATCTCTGCCGGCATCACTGCCGCAAGGGCTGCGAGCGCGCTTTCCTGATGGGGCGAAAGGGCATTCATTCGGTTGCTCCGGGTTAGGTTCGAAAACATCTGGACAACTAGGTCGCTTGCATGGTTATCATACAACATCGGTTTTGAACATCAAGTGCGAGGGCCTGTTCAGCTGCTCCCATTTCACCGAAAACCGATGTGAAAACGATAACTTGCAGGAGGATCCGTATTATGACCGCCACGTCCGGCCAATTTAGAATGATGCACACCATGATCCGCGTATTCGATCTCGACAGGTCGATCAAATTCTACACCGAACTGCTTGGGATGAAGCTTCTGCGCAAGGACGACTATCCGGGCGGAAAGTTCACCAACGCCTTCGTCGGCTATGGTCCGGAGGAGACGGATACGGTCGTCGAGCTGACCTACAACTGGGGTCGTGAAGAGCCCTACGAACTCGGCACGGGCTTCGGCCATCTTGCGCTTGGCGTCAACGATATCTACGCCGTCTGCGCTGCTCTCGAAAAGGAAGGGGCAAAGATCCCGCGTCCCCCCGGCCCGATGCTGCACGGCACGACGCATATCGCCTTCATCGAAGATCCCGATGGCTACAAGATCGAGTTGGTCGGCCTCGACACGATGTAACGATCGTTTACTTTTTAGAAGGCCGCGTCGACCGACGCGGCCTTTTTCATACGCGAATGCCGCCCCCGAACGCCCTGTCATTTGATGATCGCAATCTTGCTGCGGTCGATGGTGATGGCAACGGCGAGGATGAGAACGGCGCCGAAGACGACATTCTCTGCAAAGATGTTGATCCCGACGAATGTCATGCCGATGCGGACGATGGAGATGATCAGCGCACCGACGGCGGTGCGTGCCACACCGCCGAGACCACCGGTGATCGCCGTGCCGCCGACGATAACGGCGGCGATGGCTGGCAGCAGCAGCTGGTTGGCGAGATTGGGCGAGCCGCTTGAGAGACGTGCTCCAAGGATGATGCCGGCGATTGCGGCCAACATTCCCGATATTGCGAATGCGACGATCTTCGTCCGCTCGACATTGATCCCGGCCGCGATCGCTGCCGGTTCGCCGGCGCCGACCGCCAGGCTGTGACGGCCGAAGCGCGTATATCTGAGGCCGACATAGGCCAGGATGCCGATAACGGCGGCGATCCAGATGACGGTCGGCAGGCCTGCGAACGTGCCATTGATCCAGGCGGTTTTCTCGCGCCCGCCTTCCTCGATGGTGATTGCCCGGCCAGCCGCCGCCCAAAGGGCAATGCCGGCCACCACGCCGCCGGTCGCGAGCGTCGCCACGAAGGACGGCACTTTCAGGCGAACATGGACGTAGCCGCTAAGGATGCCGAAGACGAGGCCCGAGAGGATTGCAGCGGGGAAAGCGAGAATGCCGATCTGCGGCAGGAGCTGAGCGAGGATAACGCTTGCCAGCGATGCGACCGACTGGATCGAGAGATCGATGCCGCCGATGAGGATGACGAAGGTGACGCCGGCAGCCAGAATGAACAGAACGGCCGTGTTCGACAGCAGCAGGATCAGCGTATCGCCCGTCAGGAAGCCTGGCGCCGCCACCTCGATGGCGAGCACTAGCACAACAAGCAATGCGGGCGGTATCGCGCCTTGGATCCAGCCGGCTGCGAGGAGAGTTTTGATGTCTCTGAAGCTCTTCATGATGCTCTCCTCAAACCATGGCCCGGACAAGATCGACCTGATCCGGTTTGTGACCTGGCGCCGCATCGAAATGCGCTGTCACTGCGCCGTCACGCATGACGAGCACGCGGTGTGAAAGCCCGATCGTCTCCTCCAGCGTGTCGGAGATCAGCAGGATGGCGATGCCCTGCGACGACAATTCGCGAACCAGCTCATAGACTTCCTCTTTCGCACCGACATCGAGCCCGCGCGTCGGATGGTCGAGAACGAGGATACGGGAGCCGGCTGTCATCCAGCGGGCCAGCACCACCTTCTGCTGATTGCCGCCGGATAGCTTGCGGCAGGCAATATCAGGCCCGGGAGCCTTGATGCGCAGCCGCTTGATCCAGTCCGTGGCGAGGCGGCGTTCGCGGCCATAGTCGATCGCCCCCCTGCGCATGACGGAGGAAAGGTCCGCAAGCGAGATGTTCTCGGCGATGGAGAGAAACATCACCAGGCCCTCCACACGCCTTTCGCGCGGGATATAGCCAATGCTCTTGCGAACGGCTTGTTCCGGCGAGCGAAAATGCACGGCCTCGCCTTTGATTTTCAAGGTGCCGCCGGTATGCGTGAGGAAGCCACCAATCGTGCGGGTCACTTCTTCACGGCCCGAACCGACCACGCCGGCAATGCCGACAATCTCGCCGGCGCGGATCTGCAGGTCGACATCGTGAAATGCGCCGTCGATCGCCAGCCGGCTGGCATCGACGACGATCTCGCTGCGCGGCGGCAGCTGTTTGTCTTCCTTGTAATAGGTCGCCTGAAGGCCGCGACCGACCATGATTTCATGCAATTCCGGCCCGGTGACATCGGCTGCCCTGTGTTCGGCAACCACCTGCCCGTCCTTCATCGTATAGACGCGGTCGGAGATGCGTAGCACCTCATCCAGCCGGTGCGAGACGAAGACGAAGCTTGCGCGGGATTTGAGCGACCGCACACGCTTGAACAGCACATCGATATCGCTGCCGCTCAGCACGGATGTCGGCTCGTCGAGCAGGATCACGAGCGGCCGTGCGACGGTTTCCTCGAGCGTCAGAGCCTTTGCGAGCTCGACCATCTGGCGGGCCGCGAATGTCAGCTCCGAGGTCCGTGCCGTCACATCGATATCGACGCCGATCTTCTCGAGCTGGCGCCGCGCAGCCGCCCTCATTCCCTTCCAGTCCATGAGGCCGAAGCGGACGAACTGGTCTTCCTGGCCGAGATAGATGTTTTCGGCCACGGAGATATTGAGCAGCAGCGACTGCTCCTGAAAGACCATGCCGATGCCATGCACCGCGCCGTCGCGCGCATTGCGCAGCTTCAGCGGCTGGCCGTCAAGCATCAGCGTGCCGCCATCGGGCTGATGCGTTCCCGCAAGGATGCGCATCAGCGTCGACTTGCCGGCGCCGTTCTCGCCGATCAGCCCAACCACTTCATTGGGTCTGATCTCGATCGAGACATTGCGGAGAGCGGGGACGCCTGCGAAGGATTTACCGATTTCTTTGGCTGACAACATGGCGGTCACTTCACGATCTGGAGGCGCAGGCGGTCGAGGGAAAGCGCGACGGCGGCGATGATCATCAACCCCTGCACGGTCTGCTGCACATAGGGTGAGACACCGAGGAGGATCATGCCATTGCTGAGCACGGTGACGATCAGGACGCCGACAAGAGTATTGATGACTCCGCCTTCACCGCCTGTTAGTGCCGTGCCGCCAACGACGACGGCCGTGACGGCCGCAAACAGGCGGCCGTCGGCGATGACGGCGTCGGATCGGCCAAGCTGGGCGGCCGAAAGCACGCCCGCCACGCCGAAGAAGAAACCGGCAAGCCCGAATGCCATGATGCGGACGCGCCGCAGGTTGATGCCGGAGAGCTCGGCGACATCCTCGCCGCCGCCGATCGCCAGGATATGACGGCCAAGGCGGGTGTAATATTGAACCACACAGGCGAGCAGGAAGGATGCGAATGCCACCCATACGGCGAGCGGCAGGCCGAGCACCCGCATCAAGGCGAGGTCACGAATGGAGGGGTCCATCAGACGCACGGCCGAGCCGCCGAGCATGTAGACCGAAATGCCCAGCCCGATGAACCAGACACCCAGCGTCGCCATGAAGGACGGGATCCTCAGATAGGTCTGGATGATGCCGGTCGTGAACCCCATCAATGTGCTGGCGGCAATCGCTGCGATGACCGCGAACCAGCCATAGGAATTGGCGTTGGCGTCATTGGTGGCAAGAAGAACGGTGACCATGGCAGCGACCGAGAGCGATCCTTCGACCGAAAGATCGATGCTGCCGAGCAGGATGATGAAGGTCAGTCCCATGGCAAGCGTCAGCGGCACTGCGGCAGAGTTGGCAACGCGAACGAGATTGCGGAGTTCGATGAAATTCGGATTGGCAATTGTGATCAGGATGCAGAGCGCAATCAGCACCACGACAGGCGCGTAGGAGCGCCAGCGCTTGAGGTTGAGCTTATTTACCAGGCGGCTTCCTGACGTCGGCATGGCATCTGCCCGCTCGCTTTTCGTCATGGTTTTGATGTTCTCGATATTGGTGGTCAACCGTCTTACCTCGCTGCGTCGTCCAGAGAGGGCTGGCAGGTGTCGCAACATCTGCCAGCCACAAGGCAGCCGCGGGAGGAGCCGTAGGCTGCGAAAGGAGACCGTTGCCACGCCTTAGGTGCGGATAGCGCCGGTCACGCGACCCCAGAGGTCGTTCCAGTCGAGCGTCGGATGCGAGTCGATATTGTTCTTGTAGTAATCCTCGACATTGTCCTTGGCGATGAGCACGGCCTTGCCATAGAACTCCCGATGCTCTGGCGGCTCCTTGGCCGGGTCGAACTTCTTCTGCAATGCGGCGAGACCGATTGCTAGGCCCATGCCGCCCTGCCAGAACGGGTCGGAGGTGACGGTGCAGGCGAATTCGCCCTTGCGCACCGCATCGACCGCGGCCTTGATGCCGTCGACGCCGACGACGGGGACCTTGCCGGCAAGATTTTCGGCGCGCAGAGCTTCGAGAGCGCCCGTGCCCATGTCGTCATTGGCCGCCCAGACGGCCTTCACGTCGTCGCCGAAACGCGTCAACAGATTGCCCGTCAGGTCGTAGGCTTCCGACGATTTCCAGTTGGCGACCTGGAAGTCCAGGAGCTTGATATTGGGGTTTGCCGCGAGCGCCAGATCAAGGCCCTTCTTGCGTTCGATCGCGGCCGTGTTGGAGATCTGTCCGCCAAGGGCGATGATGCCACCGGAGCCGCCGATCGACTTGAACAGGATTTCGGCGATCTGCTTGCCGCTCGAGATACCGTCAAACTCGATGTGGGACACGTAGTAGGGATTGAAATCCTTCGGGTGAAGATCGTTCGGCTTGTTCCACTGCGTGACCACATAGGCACCCGCCTTGGCGCAAGCCTCGACGATCGGCCGCGCATCCGGCGTGTCGTTCGGATCGGAATTCACCACCATGTTGCCGCCGGTCTTGGCGAGCATGGCCTTGATATCGGCAATCCCCTTTTCGCTGTTGCCTTCCGAGACGAGCGTTACGTGGTCGAGACCAACGGCGGACGCAAAGGCTTCGGCACCTGTCTTCCACACAGCGTGGTATGGATTGGACAGCGAACGGATCGAGGTCACGAGCGTTGGCTTGTCGGCGGCGAAGAGCCGGCTGGGCAGTGCGGCAACCGTCGCGCCTGCTGCCACGGTGGCGAGAAACGATCGGCGATTCATGCCGGCGAAACGCGAATTTATCCTGTCTGTCATTCGAAAACCTCCCATTGAATGACGAAGATCCGATGCCGTCCTTGTTCCCGCGGCATCTCGATCTGAAGCGTTTCCGTCGTAGCATTTGTACGACAACCCTTCAAGTCTATAACCGTACCCTTTCTCTTGACGGGGAGCAAGAGACTTGAGATTGTGATCGCGATCCGACCGCTGGATAAAGAGGAAACGCCGGTGGTTGTGGAATTCGCGGAGGAAGAGAATGCCTGATTACATCATCGTCGGCGGCGGCTCGGCGGGATGCGTGCTTGCTGCGCGCCTGAGCGAGGATCCGGATGTTTCGGTGACTTTGCTGGAAGCCGGCCCGCGCGATACCAACATGTATATCCACCTGCCGGTGGGTTTCTTCAAGATGACCGCGGGTCCGCTGATCTGGGGCTACGAAACCATTGCCGGACGCGAGATTGCCGGGCGTACAATGGTCTATCCCCAAGCCCGTGTTCTTGGCGGCGGCAGTTCGATCAACGCTCAGGTCTTCACGCGCGGGTGCCCGGAAGATTATGATGGCTGGCGCGATCTCGAAGGTTGCTGCGGCTGGGGCTACGAGGACGTGCGACCCTACTTCCGCAAGTCCGAAGGCAATGATACCTTCGGTGGCGCTCACCACGGCACGGAAGGCCCACTCGGCGTCAGCTCACAGACACCGCATTCGCTGACGCGCGTCTTCGTGCGCGCGGCGCAAGAAGCCGGCCTTCCTTTCAATCCGGACTTCAATGCGGGATCGCAGGCGGGAGCCGGATTCTATCAGACGACGACGCGCAACGGACGGCGCAGCAGCACCGCTGTCGGCTATCTGAGACCCGCCTCCGTACGCAAGAACCTGACCGTACGGACCGGTGCTGCCGTCAACCGCATCGTCATCGAGAATGGCTGCGCCGTCGGCGTCGAAATCATCGAGGATGGACGCCCCGTGCTCCTCAGAGCCGAGCGTGAAGTGATCCTGACCGCAGGTGCCATCGGTTCACCCAAGATGCTGATGCTCTCGGGTCTCGGCCCCGCCGACGAACTGCGCGCGCTCGACATCGATGTCGTTCGTGATCTGCCCGAGGTCGGCAGGAATTTGCAGGATCACATGGATGTCGATGTGCTGGCCGAGCTTAACGGACCTCACGGCATCGACCGCTACAAGAAGCGCCACTGGCAGATCGCCGCAGGTATCGAATATGCGCTGTTCGGCAAGGGACCGGTCGCGTCGAACATCGTCGAGGCGGGCGGCTTCTGGTGGGGTGATCGCGACGAGAAGACGCCGGATATCCAGTTTCATTTTCTGCCTGGCGCAGGTGTCGAGGAGGGCATCGGTGGGGTTCCCGGCGGCAATGGCTGCACCCTGAATTCCTACCATGTTCGTCCCCGTTCGCGCGGTACGGTGACCCTTCGCTCCAAGGATCCAAGCGTTGCGCCGGCAATCGATCCCAATGCCTTCGCCGAACCTTACGATCTCGAACGTGCGGTCGACGGGATCAAGATCAGCCAGGAAATCCTGTCGCAGGCAGCCTTCCGGCCGTTCGTCCGGAAGCTGCATCTGCCTGACGGCAACATCCGCAGCCAGGCCGACTATCGCGAGTTCGCGCGGCAATATGCGCGTTCCGCCTATCATCCGGTCGGGACGTGCCGCATGGGTGGCGGGGACGATGCTGTCGTCGATCCCGAGCTCAAGGTTCGCGGCATCGACCGCCTGAGAGTGTGTGACAGCTCGGTCATGCCAAGGCTTATTTCCTCGAACACCAATGCGGCAACGGTGATGATTGCGGAGAAGGCGGCGGATATCCTCAAAGGCGTGAGGCAAACCCGCCCGCAACATGATTATGCGTGAGAAGAGTTTCTGACGCGTCCGCGCCACGGCAGGCCAGCGGGCTTTGCCGTGGTGAACAACAACATCAGGACTTACCCCGCCGCTGCGGTGATCGCACGCTTGCCGAGGCCGGACTTGACGATCTGGATCAACTCCTCCTCGCTGGTTTCCGACGTGGAGGCATCGAGCACGATCTCGCCGGCATGGAGGAAGTTGATCCGGTCGCAGACCTCGAAGATCTGGTTGTAGTTGTGCACGATCAGTACGACGGAAACTTCTCGCTGGCGCCGGAGGTTCTGGATCAGTCCCAGCACATGGGCGCTTTCCCGCACGCCAAGTGCGGCAAGCGGCTCATCGAGAATCAGCACGGTCGGCGACGAATAGATGGAGCGCGCCACCGCGATGCACTGGCGCTGGCCGCCTGACAACATGTCCACAGTGCTGTTTACGCTGGGGATGGAGATGCCGAGCGTATCCAGATAAGTGCGTGAAAGCTGCCGCATGCGCTGATTGTCGAGCAGATTGAGCCCGAGGAAGCGCTTGCGCTGTTCGCGGCCCAAAAACATGTTGTGATAGACACTGAGATCGCCGACCAAAGCCAGGTCCTGGTAGACGGTTTCAATGCCCAAGGCGCGGGCATCGCGCGGCGAACTGAACCGAACGTCGGAGCCATTGAACCGCATCTTGCCACGATCCGGCGTGTGAAATCCGGACATGGTCTTGATGAGCGTCGATTTCCCGGCGCCGTTGTCACCGACAAGAGCCAGCACCTCGCCCTTGCGAAGCTTCAGGCTGACATCGACAAGCGCGGTCACCGCCCCGAAGCTCTTGCTGATATGCTCCATTTCCAGAATGACCGGCGCATTCTGGGGCAGCGGGGGAATGGGTTCGCCTGTCATTTGCGTCTCCTTGTGCGCAGTCTGTCGACCTGGACATTGAGGATCATCGCGCCGATGATCGCACCTCCGAGGTAGATATCGGAGGTGGTTGCCTGTGCGCCGAGCATGACGAGCCCGTTGTTGAGCGAGGCGACGACGAAGGCGCCGATGAGCGAGCCGACCGCCGTGCCGGAACCGCCGAGCAGCGATGTGCCACCGATGACGGCTGCCGCGATTGCCTGAAGCGTCAGGAACGGGCTGCCTGCCGTCGGATCGGCCGAGGAGAACTCCGCCGTGTTGATGATGCCGGCCAGGGCCGCGATGCCGCCGGCAATCATGAAGTTGTAGATCTTTATCCAGTCGGTTCTAATGCCGATTTCGCGCGAGCCGGTGATATTGCTGCCTGTCGCGACGGTGTGAAGGCCGAACCGCGTCTTGGTCAGCACGACCGCGAGGGCGAGGACGACCAGGAGCGCCCAAAGGAACGGCGAAAATGCCGTCAGTCCGTGCAGCGAGAACAGCGAGTCATTGGGACCATAGAGGCTTTCGCCAAAGATCGCATTGAACGGCTCTTCGATGGGCGCAACAATCGGCTGGCTGTCATAGATCGAAACCGTGATGCCTTGAAGCAAGAAGAGCGTGCCGACCGTAGTGATCAGCGACGGGATCCGCATTCTGACGGTGATGAAACCGTTGATGAAGCCGATGGCGACACCCAGAAGAATGCCGATGATCGCGCCGACAAAGAGCGGCAGCCCCCAGGTGACCGACATCAACACCATGAGATAGGGCGCGAGGGAGAAGGTGCTGCTCAACGACAGATCGATCTCGCCCGTGATCATCAGCATGACTTCGGCGACCGAGATCATGCCCAGGCGGCCGGTATCGCGCAGCACGACGCTCATCAGCTGGGTCGTCAGGAAGCCGCCATTACTGCCGATCTGGAAATAGATGACGAGCAGCACGGCCACAACGGCGACGCTTGCTTCCTTGTAACGCGAAAACATTGTCGCCGCCCTATTGCCGATCGACGGGCGCGCCGACGAAACAGCAATGGCTTGGCTGGCCTTTTCCAGGCCTCCGGGCTCTACATTCATCAGATAATCGACCTCGCTATCAATATACCGCACCACGGCGGATAAAAAAGTGCACGGCTGATAAGGGCCGTGCACTTCGATTCAGTTGCCTGCTTCACTTCGGCTCGTCGCTGGTGCGACCTTCAAAGCGCGTCTGGCCGAGATATTGATCGACATTGTCCTTCGTCACATAGGCCTGGCTGGTGTCGCTGTTTGCCGGGCCGACGAGGCCGCCGGAGACCTTGTAGAGGAACATCTGCTGCACCGGCAGGAAGCCCTGCAGATAGGCCTGCTGGTCGGTGGTGAAGGTTACGTCGCCGCTCTTGATGAAGGTCAAGGTCTGCGGGAAGAGGTCGAAGCCTGCGACCACGCCGCCCTTCTTCGCCAGGCCATATTTGTTCGACACGAAGCCGCAAGCATAGGTGTCGGAGCCGCCGGTGCCGAACATGCCCGCAACATTCTGATGGCTGAGATAGTAGGATTCGACGCGCGAGATTTCCGTCTGCGGATCCGGTCCGGCATTGACGACATCATAGGTGACGCCGTTGCCGACATCCTTGATTGCCTGAATGTAGCCGTCGAGGCGAGGCTGCGTATTGAGCGAGCCGGGAACACCGATCGTCAAAAGCACATGCGCCTTCGGCGGAAGCAGCTTCAGCCACTTCACCGCGCTGTTGTAGCCCGATTGGAACAGCGGCTGGCCGACATAGGCAAGGCGCTTGTTCGGGCTGCCCGTCGGCACATCGGCGTTGAAGGCGATAACGGGGATACCGGCGGCCATCGCCATATCCGTTGCGGCGTCGAAGGCCTTCGGGTCGACAAGGCAGACTGCGATGCCATCGGCCTTTTGGGCTATCGCCGTCTGCATGGCGCTGACCATTTCGGAAACAACATTCTTCTGGGAGCCAGTCCATTGGTAGGAGGCGCCGAACGCGGCGCAGGCATCCTGGATGCCGTAGATGCAGGGCGTGAAAAACTGATCAAGCGTCACATGGCAGACGAAGTGAAACTTGAACGGCTTCTTTGGCAGCCCGGCGCTTGCCTGTGCTGCCGCCTGCGCTATGGCGACGTTCGGATTGGACATCAAGGCGGCAGCGCCACTGGCCAGCGCCGCAGCGCCGAGACCCGTCTTTGCCGCGAGGCCGAACGCCTGTCTGCGGCTCAGCAGCGCCTTTGCTTGAAATTCGTCATTCTCATCATGACCGTCATTCAAAACTGTACCCTCCCTTTGACGACAGGAGCTACACCTCCCGTGTGCTTACTGTCATACGGTTACATTGTTGTACGACAAGTTCTATGTCAATATGATTTGGCGGCCCTGCAGCAAATCGGGTGACCTCGGGCGCGTCACATATTGGTGAAATCGAGAAATAGTCAGGAAAATCAAATGACGAATTTGGAAAAGAGAAGTGTAGCAGCTGGACTGTCGGTCACCACGATGGGTCTGGGAGGAACGGGTCTGGGCAACATGTATCGCGCCACCGACCCCAAGGTCGCCCATGAAACCGTCCACGCCGCCTTTGCCGCCGGGCTGCGCTACTTTGATACGGCGCCCGTCTATGGCTTTGGTCTTGCCGAGACACGGCTCGGCGAAGCGATCCGGACGTGCCGCGGCAGGAGATCGTCATTTCGTCTAAGGCCGGCTATGATCTCGTGCCGATCCCGGACAGTGAAGTCAAACCGGTTCTCTGGGACGAGGCCCCTCCCTTTCGCGCCGATTTCGACTATTCGCGCGATGGTGTCTTGCGCTCGATAGAAGGCTCGCTGAAGCGGCTCGGAACCGATTATATCGACATGCTGGCAATTCACGATCCCGACGAGGCGCTGCACTTCGCCAAGGGAGAAGATCCCTATGCCCGCAGCCGCTTCAAGGAGGCCATGGATGGCGCCTACCCTGCTCTGGACGAGCTGCGGTCGCAAGGCGTGATCAAGGCTGTCGGTGTCGGCATCAACCAGTGGCAGATGCTCTCGGATTTCGTCGAAGCCGGCCAGTTCGACTATTTTCTTCTGGCGGGGCGCTACACGCTTCTGGAACAGGAGCCGCTGGCAACGCTATTCCCGGCTTGCGAGCGAAAAGGCACGAAACTTGTTATCGGCGGCCCCTACAATTCGGGCATCCTGGCGACCGGCGCCGTTCAGGGGGCAACTTTCAACACCAAGAATGCACCGCAGGATGTGCTCAACCGCGTTGCACGGCTGAATGCCGTTTGCGAGAGCCATAAGGTGCCTTTGGCTGCTGCGGCCCTTCAGTTTCCACTTGCCCACAAGCTCGTCGTCAGCGTCATACCGGGCGCACGTTCGGTGGCCGAGCTCGAGCAGAATGTCCAGTATATGCAATGGCCAATCCCGGCAGCGCTCTGGTCGGATCTTCGCAATGAAGGGCTCATCGACCCGGCCGCGCCGCTGCCGAAAGATGGCGGCTGATAGCTAGCCAGGAGGCGTGATATAGACCTCCTCACGACCTTCTGCCGGGAGTGGGGAGATTGCTCTGACGAGCCCAGGGCTTGTCTTGTGATTGCCTAAAGCTGGTTCTTAACTGGATCGAGGGTTAGGCAGCCACAGCGATAGACCTGCCCCGATCACCAGCAGTCCGACGTTACAACCAAGCGCTACGGCCAAGGCGTGAGAATAGGAACTGAATTCCTGTCCGGCTCCAAGCACGCTGAAGAAGATGCCGCCAATGATTGCCACGCCGAGCGCTGCGCCGATCTGGAATGTCGAGATGACGATCCCGGATGCAAGGCCGGCGTGGCGCTGATCGATCCCGCCGATCACAGCCTTGATGACGGACGGCATCACGATACCGAACCCGACACCGGCTATCACAAGCCCGATCTCGATATATCCTGCCAGTACGCCTGAAACAGCCAGCACGACCGCTCCGAAGCCGAGAATCTGTATGACGAAGCCGAGCGTCAGCGCACGGGGTCCTAGGCGTCGCATGATCTCGGCTGACAGGAATGACGCGGTAAAATAGCCGATGCCGAACGGGAGCGTGCGTAATCCCGCTTCGAGCGGTGTCAGGGTCAAGCCGCCTTGCAGGTAGATGGAGAACATCAGGTAGAAGGCCGAGAGCATGTAGAAAACCAAGGCCATCGCGACACCGATCGCGAAGCCGCTTTCGCGAAACAGGGAGAGGTCCACGAGCGGAAAGCCGCCGCGCTTCATCAGCCGTCTTTCAAAGAGGATGAAGGCTATGAGCATCACCGGGAAAGCCATGAGCATGGCCGTGATCCACCATGGCCAGCCACTGTCGCGGCCTTCCACGAGTGGATAGACGAGAAGACCAAGCGTTGCCGAGAGTAGCAACACCCCGCCGAGATCGAGTTTCTGCGCGTGCTCGGCGCGCGAATCCTTCAGAAAGATCAGGCTGCCAATGAAGGCTGTGAGCCCGATCGGAATATTGATCAGGAAAATCGCCTGCCAGGTGAAGCCGAGGGGATGCGACGACACCAATACGCCACCGAGGATTTGCCCGACGATATTGGCGAGCCCGAATGTCGCGCCATAGAGGCCGAGAGCTTTTCCCTGCTCCGATGGCGGAAACAGCACGCGGATCGAGGCGAGCACCTGCGGCGCCATTGCGGTTGCCGTCAGGCCTTGCAGGATGCGTCCCGCGATCAGCACCCCGGGCGACCAGGCGAAACCGCATAGGACTGAGGCAAGTGTGAAACCGGCGACGCCGAAGGTAAACATTCGCTTGCGTCCGAGCCAGTCACCCAGCCTGCCGCCGGTGATGAGGAATACCGCATAGGTGGCGGCATAGGCGGAAATGATGAATTGCAGCTCGCTCGATGAAGCCCCGAGGCTCTGCCTGATCGCTGGCAGTGCCAGATTGACGACATTGAAATCCAGAATGGGGAGGAACGCGCCTGTCAGCAGGACCGGTAGCGCAAGCCAGCGGCGCGGATCGCCTGCCGTCTCGCCGGTGCCAGGATTCGGCTGAATTCGTCTATCGATGTTCATGACATGCTCCCGACCGTCGCACGTCGTCGGGCGATCGTTCCGTTGTGTTCAGTTGAAGTGGTGACCTCAAAGCGAAGGATGTTTCCGATGCCAATCCGTCACCTGCTGATAGGCGTGGCCGGCCCGCACCAGCAGGGCCTCGTCCAGATGCCGCCCAACCAGCTGGAAGGAGAGAGGCATTCCCTTTTTCGTAAACCCGCCGGGTAGAGTGATCGTGGGGCTGCCCGACATGTTGAAAGGGGTCACGAAGCGCAGGAAGGCGGTAAGTTCCGCTGGCCTGGTGAATAACTCTGATTCCTGCGCCACCGTGAAATCGGCAAGAGGCTGCGTCGGGATCAAAAGGAGATCGACGTCGGCAAACAGGGTTGCCAATGCGCCACTAAAAGCGAGGCGGGCATGATGCGCCTTCATCAAGTCGCTGCCGGTAACCGTGCGGCCGTGTTCGATCAGGCCGGCTATGGTGCCGCTCTCGGCAGGCCCGTACTCCGCCGCGCGGGCTGGATAGGTCGCTGTATGAGCGAGAGCCGTTTCGACGCCGGCATAGGATCCCCAGCCTTCGTTCACCGCACGATGATCGGGCAGACTCACGGGGACGATGGTTCCGCCCAATTCCTGCAATGCACGCGCCGCGCTGCGCAGTGCAGCCACGATCTCGTCGTCCACGTCAGTCTCGTTGTAGGCGGTATCGATGCCGATCCGCAGGCCTCGTATTCCCGTATCGATACTGGTGAGATAATCGGGAACCGGAGCCGCCAGCGATGTGGGGTCGTTAGGGTCCAGGCCGGCGATGACGCCGAGCATCGCACCGGCATCAGCGGCCGACCTTGCCATCGGGCCGACGTGGTCGAGACTATCAGCGAGCGGAAAGACACCGTGCCGGCTGACACGGCCCCAGGTCGGCTTCAACCCGGTAATGCCGTTGGCGGCGGAGGGAAAACGGATCGAGCCGCCGGTATCGCTACCCAAGGTCGCAAAACAGAGGCCGGCGGCGGTTGCCACGCCCGAACCGCTGGATGAGGCACCAGCATAATAAGCTTCGTTCCACGGGTTTCGTGGCGGAGCGATGGTGGGATGATGTTTGGCAAAGACACCTTCGGTCAATTGCAGCTTGCCGAGAAGAATGGCGCCGGCTTCGGCCAGGCGTTTGACCACGGTCGCATCGGAATTTGGCTTGCGATCCGCGTGAGTGGGCATGCCCGCAGCCGTGACGATACCGGCTGTATCGTAGATGTCCTTAAGGGCGATAGGAATGCCGTGCAGCGCGCCGCGATAGTGTCCTGCCGAAATATCGGCCTCGGCCTGACGGGCTTGCGTCAAGGCGAGCTCCGGCGTCACCGTTGCATAGGCTCTAAGCTGCGGATCGAGCGCGGCGATCCGATCCAGCATGGCCTGCGTCAGTTCCACGGGAGAGATGATGCCCGACCTGATTGCGTCGCCAGTTTCGGTCAGGGTCGCATAGTGCCAGTCCGTCATTTTCGTCCCCTGCGGTTCAAAGCGGTTTCCGGATGCGTGCCGCCTTATCCGCCAGGATTTCGAGGCCGCATATCGTGTTCCGCAACAAGCTAGTCGCGGCTTGATAATAATGAAACTGGATGTATTTATATATCAGAGATAACAAATTGGTATGATCGTCATGAAGACGCTTGACGTCGAAGCAGTGCAGGCATTCGTGTTGGTCGCCGACTTTCAGAGCTTTACGCGAGCGGCCGAGGCGCTCGATACCTCTCAGGCCGCGATCAGCATGAAGCTCAAGAGGCTGGAAGATCGACTTGGTGAAAAGCTGATCGAGCGAACGCCAAGACTGGTCCGACTGTCTGCGCGTGGTGCCGAATTCCTCAATGTGGCGCGTGACTTCCTTGCGGCGCATGAACGTGCCATGGCGGGGCTGAGCGCAACGTCCCGGCGTCTCACGCTCGGCATCGCCGATCAGATTGCCGGCCCGGAGCTTCCCATGCTTTTGGCCCGGCTTCATGCCCATGACCCCGCCTTGCTGATCGAGGTGCAGATCGGAGCCTCGCGAAGCTTGCTGGATGATTTCGATCGTGGAGCGTTGGACGCGGCGATCGTTCGACGCGAAGACGATCGCCGCGATGGAGAGCTCTTGTCGCAGGAACGTTTCGGATGGTTTGCGGCCCCCGGATTCGAACGTAGGGAGGGCGAACCCCTCCGTCTGGCATCACTCTCTGCCTTCTGTGGAGTGCGCAACATCGCAACCCGGGCACTGGACGGGGCAAGCGTGAGCTGGGTCGAGGTCTTCCTCGGCGGCGGCATGGCGGCGGTCACAGCGGCTGTAACAGCGGGCCTCGCCGTCGGAGCGCTGGCGCATCGTGTTGCTCCCATCGGCGTGGTGGAGGTTAGCGAAAAGCTCGGTCTCCCGCCATTGCCGCCATCCAAGATTATTCTTCACTCGACCTTGTCGGATCCCCGCTCGCGCGGAGCGCTGCGCACGCTGGCCGCCGCCTTCCGCGAACATCGGGCGTCGATCGTGTAACAACTCCATTCCGAAAGGCGGCTCGACCGGAGACGCAGGATTCCCTATAATCCCGGAGGACGGCTCGCTTCAGATCGCGGGCGATACACTTGGCGGGAAGCCGACATCATGGATCAGCGCAATAGTGCCGCGACCACTCTTCATTCCAGCAGAAGCCGTGGCTGGAAGAGCCTCGAAGCAGACTTCATCCATATTCAGGCCGGCCGCACGCATGTGCCGGGATCGCAGACGCATCGGCTCGGCATTCACTTTGGGCGTGCCGTCAACGCCCATTGCCAGTGCGACGGCCGGCACCATCACCGTCAGCAGGCACACGGCGATATCGATCTCGTTCCCGCGGGGTTGGATGGTTGGTGGGAAGATGATCGTGATTGCACCATCCTGCGCCTGACGATCCGGCCGGAACTGCTTCGTGCCGCCGCCCACGAACTCGGCCGAGATCCGGAAACCATTGCGCTGGCACCGAAATTCCAGCTTCGCGATCCCAGGCTCGAATCGATCGCCTGGGCCATCAAGGCGGAAATCGAAGCGCCTGTGCCGTCCGACAGCACTTATGCAGAGACTTTGGGCATGGCGCTTGCCATCCGCCTGGTGGAAAGCAATGGCCAGACGCGGACAGAGACGGCCACTACGCGGGCGACGTTGAGCAGCCGGCAACAGCGGATTTTGGCTGAATTCATCGAAGAGCATATCGACCAATCACTGTCGCTTGCCGATCTGGCTGCAGTCGCTGGGCTCAGCGTATCGCACTTGAAACCGTTGTTTCGCGCTAGCTTCGGCATGCCCGTCCATCATTATGTTCTGACGCGCCGTGTCGAGCGCGCGAGATCGCTCATCCTCGCCGCTGATATGCCGCTCGCGCAGGTGGCCTTGGAAAGCGGCTTTGCCCATCAGAGCCATATGGCCCATTGGATGCGGCGCATTCTCGGGCTCACGCCCGGCATGATAAGCCGAATGCATTCCTGACCTCGATCGTCGTCCGATCCTGCGGCAGACCATCCGATCCTGCGCGATCCCCTCTGCGCCAATGGGTAATGTCGCGGGGAGATGAACAGGAGAAGACACGATGCATGTCATTTTAGGCGCTAGCGGAAAAATTGGCCGCACGACGATTGCCGCTTTGCGCAAGGCGGGCGCTCCCGTCCGCGCGGTGTTGCGCGATCCCTCGCAGGCACCGGCGTTTTCAGAACTCGGTTGCGAGATCGCCATCGCTGACTTGAACGATCGTCAGGCGCTGGCCGCGGCGATGAGCGGCGCTCACTCCGTCCAGGTCATCTGCCCCGTCGATATTCGCGCCGACCATGCGCATTCGAGAATTCAGGGCCTGATCGATTCACTGGCCGAGGCTTTGGCATCGGCTAATCCTCAGACCATCCTTGCCATCTCCGATTACGGCGCGGAGCAGAGTTCCGGCACCGGCGTCACCTTGCTCTTCTACGCTCTGGAGGCGCGGCTGCGAAAGCTCGATTCCCGGCTGATTTTCCTGCGATCTGCCGAGCATATGGAGAATTGGGGGCGTTTGGCGAAGGTCGCTGCCGAGAGTGATCGATTGCCAAGCTTCTATCATCCGCTGACCAAGCTGCTCCCCACCGTCTCCGCCTTTGATGTGGGGGCTATTGCCGCCGAACTGCTGCTGGAAGACAAGAACACCAAACTGCGGATCGTCCATGCCGAAGGTCCACAGCGCTATACGCCAAATGACGTGGCGGCGGCGATAGGTTTTCTGACCGGCCGCGAGGTTGTCGCTCTACCAGTGCCTCAGACCGAATGGCAGGCTGCGTTGATGCGGGCCGGTCTTTCCGAAGGCTACGCGAAGTTACTGGTCGAGCTGTATGTCGCCCATAATGCCGGCCGAATAGATGCCGAACCTGGTGTGGGCGAGATCTGGCGTGGCAAGACTGAGTTGATTGATGCACTGCGGCCGCTTCTTGCCGCATCAAGCTGAGTCTGGGCTGGTCCCACCGCTCTCCTTCAGATCGATATCAACGGGTACGAGCGCGCCGCCTTACAGCGCGGTTGCGCCGTCGCCTGCGTAAAATCGATTGGCTTTATGGCACTGCACGCTGTAGTATGTGGCGGTTGCCATGTGTCTCCGATCGATGACGCCAGACCACTGCGGCTCGAACGGTTGGCGGCAGCCGGTATCAACCCGCTTATCCATCCGTGGATCACCCTGAAATGCGGGTCGCTTCGCGCGGACATAGTCTGAAAAACTAGAATGACTTTCGCAAATTGCAGGGAAATACGGCTCTAGCGCGCAGAGCCCCTAAAAGCGCACAATCCCCCTCGCTACGAAGCGTTTACAAGCGCTTGTCGCGCCGGCATCCGGAGGAGATGCCGGCTACCTTTATGACATGCACTGGCGTTGGGAACGCTTAGGGAGGAACTATGTTTGAACGATTTTTCAAATTGAGTGAACACGGCACGTCCGTGCGCACCGAGCTCATCGCAGGCGTGACGACGTTCTTGACGATGTCCTACATCATCTTCGTCAACCCGGACATCCTGTCGACCACCGGCATGGATCGCAACGCCGTTTTCGTCGCCACCTGTCTTGCTGCGGCCTTGGGCTCGTTCGTCATGGGAACCGTCGCCAACTGGCCGATCGGATTGGCGCCGGGCATGGGCCTCAATGCCTTCTTTGCCTTTACCGTCGTAGCCGCCCTCGGCTTTACATGGCAGCAGGCGCTTGGCGCAGTCTTCATTTCAGGCGGGATCTTCGTCCTGTTGACGGTGACCGGCGTGCGCAGCTGGCTCATAGCCGGCATCCCGCACTCGCTTAGAAGCGCGATCGCTACCGGTATCGGCCTGTTTCTGGCGATCATCGCTCTGAAGAGCGCTGGAATCGTCGTATCCAACAAGGCGACGCTTATCGGCCTTGGAGACCTGAAGCAGTCCGGCCCGCTTCTCGCAATCTTCGGCTTCTTTGTGATCGCCGTTCTTGATGCCCTGCGGGTGAAGGGTGCGATCCTGATCGGCATTCTTGCTGTCACTGTTCTCTCCTGGATCATCGGTGCCAGCCAGTTCCACGGCATTGTCTCGATGCCGCCTTCCATCATGCCGACCTTCATGCAGCTCGATATTGTCGGGGCACTTCATGGCGGCCTGATCCACATCATCCTCGTCTTCGTGCTCGTTGAAGTTTTCGATGCGACCGGAACGCTGATCGGCGTCGCCAAGCGCGCGAACCTTATCGGCGAGGGAAAGCCGAGCCGCTTGAGCCGGGCCCTGCTCGCCGACAGCGCGGCCATTGTTGCCGGCTCGCTGATGGGCACCAGCAGCACGACAGCCTTTGTCGAGAGCGCTTCGGGTGTTCAAGCGGGCGGTCGTACGGGCCTGACGGCGCTGACGATTGCCGTGCTCTTCATCGCAGCCCTGTTCTTTTCTCCACTCGCAGCCTCTGTTCCAGCCTATGCGACCGCTCCGGCTCTGCTCTACGTCGCTGGTCTGATGATGCGCGAGCTGACGGAGATTGAATGGGATGATCTGACCGAAGCGGCACCTGCAGCGCTCACTGCACTGGCCATGCCTTTCACCTACTCGATCGCCAATGGCCTCGCCTTCGGTTTCATCAGCTACGTCGTCCTCAAGGTGTTCACCGGCCGATGGAAGACGCTTCATCTGGCGACGCAGATTGTTGCAGCCCTGTTCATCGTGCGCTTTGCCTTCTTCGCAGATTAACGCGAGCATGTTTCAACGAGCCGGGGCATCCTGTGGATGCCCCGGCTCGTTTGGGTTTTGCCTTGGAGCAGCCGGCTCTACGTCTTGAAAGGTTGCGCTTTCTCAGAAAGCGCTGCGAGGTCTTCAGCAAGACGCACGGGCAAGTCCATGCGTTCATGCAAAATGCTCATGACACCGAGATCGCCGTTATCGAGTTCGCGGAAGAAGACGTAGTGATGTCCGTAGCGACTGAAATACGCCTCGCGTTGGACATCGGCAGGAACCGCCAGCTTCTGCGGAAGCTGGCGCCAAAGCGCCTTAGTTTCACAAAGACGCGTCAAATGTCCATGAAGTCCGGTGATGTAGGTGACCGCCTGCGGCTCGCCCCATCTCTCAACCGTGTCGCGCCAAATCTTGTCCTGCGCCGCGTCCGCGCGAGGGTAAAACCGATATGCCGCCATGTCAGCGACGCTGGTTGCGGCGGATGACGTCCTCGGCTGTGACAGTGACAAATTCACCGTCATCCGCGCGCATGGCGGGAGCCAGTTCCTTTGCCAAGGCCTCCCACGCCTCGTCCCGTGTCTGCAAGTCGCGACGAATCAACGCCCGAATATACTCACTGGCATTTTCATAAAGGCCGTCTTCGCCAATCTGCTGCTGAACATGAGCCTGTAGCAGGCCGCCGACCTTCACATGAATGCTTCCCGATGCCATTGGCATACCCTTTCGTTCTGCCCAATTGTGGGTAGCGTAGCACATATTGTCAATATTCATCACAGCACATCAGTTGAATGACCTGATCAGGCCGCGCCAACGGGCGCAACGGCTTCTGCGCGGGATAGCTTCGATTGTCGCTACTGTCCCAGCAAAGTACCTCCTCGAAGAGGCGGGCGGGTGCGGCTAAATAATTCGAGTTGGTTCGCTCCCGAATTGCCGATCCAGGAGAATCTGCACAAACTCACAAGGAGGGCGCCGCGGTTGCGGCACCCTCCTTTATCGTCTCATCTGATCTCGCTCCGATCAGCGGATCAGGAACGGCTGCTCAAAGAAATGCTCTTCCAGATTGACGCCTTCGCCGCCGCGGTCGACGACGGCAAAGTCGGAGATGCCGTCGAGCGGCGTCAGGATGCCGTGCCAGACATTGCGCCCGATGTTGACGCCCTGTCCGGGCTTCGTGCGGAAGGCCAGCGGTTCGCTCGGCCCATTTGCCGTTTCCCGTGCCACGACGATCAGGAACGGATGATCCGACAGGGGAATGAAGGCCTGGCTGCCGAGAGGGTGCCGCTCGACCATCTTTAGCTCCAGCGGCAAGCTGTAAGGCTCGCCGCGCAGCAGGCTGATCATCGCGCGTGCCTTTTCACCGGTCGTCTCGATCTTGGCGAGGTCATGGTATCGCACGCATTTGCCGGCGTTGATGGGGTAGTTATAGGCACCTTCCGTCTCGATCACCTCGCCGAAGGGGAAGAAGGCGACGCTCGTCAACGGCTGTATCTCGATCACTTTCATTCACGCTCTCCTCGTTTCTGATCTTGCGGTATAGAGCCCGGCCCTCACGCGGCGGTCCGTTGGTTGGAGCGAGGCAGGCCCTGCCCGTCTCCAAACATGGCGGCGAGCCGAAGAAACGCGATCCGCTCCACCTGGCGGCAGGCAGTGGTGAATTCGGTGCCACGGTCATTCTCGAGCCGGGTCTCGAACGAGGCCAGAATCCCGGATTTTGAATGGTCGCGTACGGCGATGATGAACGGGAACCCGAATTTTGCGACGTAGCGGTCGTTGAGATCGGTGAAACGTGTGTGCTCCTCGACCGTCAGTGCGTCGAGGCCAGCGGAGGCCTGTTCCTCCGTCGAGCTCGCGGTCAGGCGCTTGGCCTGCGCCAGCTTGCCGGCAAGATCGGGGTGAGCGGTGAGTACGCCAAGCCGCTCCTCTTCGCTTGCCGCGCGAAACTCGAAGGCGAGCGCGGCGTGGAGGCCGATTGCGGTATCATTCGCCGGCGAAAGTTCGCCGCTAAAGGCCCGACGCGCGATCCAGGGCGAATGTTCGAAGATGCCGCCGAAGCGCTCGACGAAGTCACCCTCCGCCATCTGCGACGGCCGTTCCGTGGCCGGCTTCGGCGGATGGGCCTTTGCCCAATGCTCGGCGATGTCGACGCGGCGGGCGATCCAGACCTTCTCGTGGCTCTGAACGTAGTCGATGAAGCGAGCAAGCGCCATGACGCGGCCGGGCCTGCCGATCAGCCGGCAATGCAGGCCGATGCTCATCATCTTCGGGTGGCCGGCAGCACCTTCCGCATAGAGCGCGTCGAAGGAATCCTTCAGGTAGCTGAAGAACTGGTCACCGCTGTTGAAGCCCTGCGGTGTCGCAAAGCGCATGTCGTTGGTATCGAGCGTATAGGGAATGATGAGCTGATGGCGATCGCCATGCTCATACCAATAGGGAAGATCGTCGGCATAGGTGTCGGAGATATAGTCGAAGCCGCCGGCCTCCGTCACCAGATCGACTGTGTTGACCGAACAGCGGCCGGTATACCATCCGCGCGGAGGCTCACCGGTGACGAGCGTGTGCAGGCGAATGGCCTCGGCGATTGCCGCGCGTTCCTCGTCCGGCCCCATATCCTTGTGCTCGACCCATTTGAGGCCATGCGAGGCAATTTCCCAGCCGGCTTTCAGCATGGCGTCGACTTGAGCTGGGGAACGCTTCAGCGCGGTTGCGACGCCGTAGACCGTAACAGGCAGCTTCCTCTCCGTGAAAAGCCGGTGGAGGCGCCAGAAGCCGGCGCGAGCGCCATATTCGTAGATCGATTCCATGTTCCAGTGGCGCTGACCTGGCCATTGGGAGGCACCCACGATTTCCGAAAGAAAGGCTTCGGATGCGGCATCGCCATGCAGCACGCAGTTCTCGCCGCCCTCCTCGTAATTCAGGACGAATTGTACGGCGATGCGTGCATCGTCCGGCCACTGAGCCGCCGGTGGCGTCTGGCCATATCCGTGCATGTCACGGCAATATCGCATGAAACACTCCTCCAAATGTTGTCGATGGCAAATTTCTAACCGCAAATCGCGCGCGCTATTCCCCTTGTAAAATTTGAAAGTCTCGAACGATCCCAGCGCTTTTCAGGGGAATGAGCTTGCCGGATAGTGGAGACAGGAGCACTCGGTTCGGGAGAAAACATGCAGCCTCATTCGCAAGGAGCCGGTCGGCTCACGACCCATGTGCTGGATACGGCGCTCGGCAGGCCCGCCCGGGGTCTGCGCATCGATCTCTACCGGATCGAAGGTGACACGCATCACCATCTCCAGAGCACTGAGACCAATAGCGACGGCCGTTGTGACGCGCCGCTGCTATCGGGGGAAACCATGAAGATCGGCGTATACGAGCTTCGCTTCCATGCTGGCGACTATCTCGGCCGTACATCCGAGGGCCCGAAGTTCCTGGACATCATCCCGATCCGCTTCGGCCTTGCGGATGAGAGCTCGCACTACCATGTGCCGCTGCTCGTCTCGCCCTTCAGCTATTCCACCTACCGTGGGAGCTAGACCATGACGACCCCGGCAATTCGCTCCGAACTGCGTTTCATCCTCAACGGTCAGGATATTTCCTTGAAAGACGTTGGGCCGAGCCAGACGCTGCTTGACTGGCTGCGCCTTTCCCGTTCGCTCAAGGGCACCAAGGAAGGCTGTGCCGAGGGCGACTGCGGCGCCTGCACCGTGCTTGTGGGACGGCTCACACCCGAGGGCGGCCTCGTCTATGAGGGGGTCAATGCCTGCATACGCTTCCTCGGGTCGCTCGACGGCTGCCATGTCGTGACGATCGAACATGTCGCGGGCCGCGACGGAAACCTGCACCCGGTTCAGCAGGCCATGATCGACTGTCATGGCTCGCAATGCGGTTTCTGCACGCCGGGCTTCGTCATGTCGCTCTATGGGCTCTGGATGCAGACGGCGAACCCGACGGATCAGCAGATCGAAACCGCACTTCAGGGCAATTTGTGTCGCTGCACCGGCTATGAGCCGATCCTGCGCGCCGCACGCGCCATCTCCAGCTACGGCGGGACAAAAAAAGATCCTCTGTTCATCGAGCGCGAAACGATGATCGCGCGCCTGCAGGGCTTACACGATGGCGCCCGCGTCGAGATCGGCGAGGGTCGCAACCGGCTGGTCGTGCCGGCGGCTCTCGATGATTTTGCCTCTATTCTAGAGGTGACGCCAACCGCAACCGTGGTCGCGGGCTCCACCGACGTCGGCCTCTGGGTCACCAAGCACATGCGCGATATCTCACCTGCGGTCTTCATTGCCGGGCTCCAGGAGTTGAAGTCCATCGCCGTGAAAGATGGCATCATCTCCATCGGTGCCGGCGTCACCTATTCGGAAGCGATTGTAACGATTTCGCAGCACGTCCCGGCGCTTGGCGCACTGATTACCCGTATCGGCGGCCAGCAGGTGCGCAATATGGGAACGATCGGCGGCAACATTGCCAACGGCTCACCGATCGGCGACACACCGCCGCCGCTGATCGCGCTCGGAGCATCGCTGACCCTGCGCAAGGGTGCCGTCAGGCGCACCGTCGCGCTCGAGGATTATTTCATTGCCTATGGCAAGCAGGATCGCCAGCCCGGCGAATTCGTGGAAGCCGTGCATGTGCCTATTCCTGCCGCCAAGGAAAAATTTGCCATCTACAAGGTGACCAAGCGCCGCGACGAGGACATTACGGCAACGCTTGGCGCTTTCCGCCTGATGCTTGCCGGCGACGGCACGGTCGAAGATATCCGGATTGCTTATGGCGGCATGGCGGCGACCCCGAAACGTGCCTTTGCGGTGGAAAAGGCATTGCTTGGCAAGCCCTGGAGCGAAGCCACGGTGGAAGATGCCATGGAACAATACGCCGAGGATTACACGCCGCTCAGCGACATGCGGGCAACCGCGGAATACCGCGCGCTTGCGGCAAAAAACCTTCTTCTCCGGTTCTACCTGGAAACGACGTCAAGTGCGACGCCGGCCCAGGTTTCCAGATACGAGGCTGCATAGGCCATGAACAAGCACACGTCCGACCTCAAGGCAGAAACCATCGTTGGCGGCGTCCATACCAGCCCGCGCCATGATTCCGCGCACAAGCACGTAGCGGGTACGGCAGTCTATATCGACGATATTCCAGAGCCCGCCGGCACGCTGCATGCAGGCCTCGGCCTGTCGAGCGTCGCGCACGGCATTCTGAAATCGGTCGATCTTTCCGCCGTGCGCGTTGCTCCCGGCGTCGTCACCGTGCTGACCCACGAGGATGTGCCCGGGGTTAACGATATCTCGCCCTCCAACATGCATGACGATCCGGTACTTGCGGCCGGGAAGGTCGAGTTTCATGGCCAGCCGATCTTCTGCGTCATTGCCGAGACACGCGAACAGGCCCGCCGCGCGGCCCGGTTGGCGAAGATCGAATATGCGGAACTGCCTGCTGATATCGACATCTGGGATCTCGATGTCTCGACCCATCGGCAGGTCGTCACGCCGCTGACGTTGAAAAGAGGGGATGCTGCAGCCGAGCTTGAGCTCGCGCCGCGTCGCGTCAAGGGCCGCATGCGGCTTGGCGGCCAGGATCATTTCTATCTCGAAGGGCAGGTCTCGCTTGCTGTGCCCGGCGAGGACGACGAGGTCATCGTCTACTGCTCGACCCAAGGGCCGAGCGAGACGCAGCATATGGTCGCCCATGCGCTCGGCGTGCCGAGCAATGCTGTCACGATCGAGATACGCCGCATGGGCGGCGGCTTTGGCGGCAAGGAAACCCAGGCGAACCAATGTGCCGCGATCGCTGCTATCGCCGCCAAGAAGCTGAACTGCGCCGTCAAGGTGCGGCTCGACCGCGATGAGGACATGACGGCCACCGGCAAGCGCCACGACTTCGCCATCGACTACGATGTCGGCTTCGATGACGAGGGCCGGATCCTTGCCATCGACTACACCTTCGCGCTTCGGGCCGGCTTTTCGGCCGACCTTTCCGGCCCTGTCGGCGACCGCGCGCTGTTCCATTGCGACAATGCGTATTTTTTCCCGCATGTTCACGCGAAATCGGCCCCGCTCTATACCAATACCGTCTCCAACACGGCCTTTCGCGGCTTCGGCGGCCCGCAGGGCATGGTGGGTGCCGAGCGCGTCATCGACGAGGTGGCCTTCGCTGTCGGCAAGGATCCACTCGATATCCGCAAGCTGAATTTCTATGACGCGATGGGCGTCCAGGGCGAACGTAACCTCACCCCCTATCACCAGAAGGTCGAGGACTGCATCATCCAGCGCATCGTCGCTGAGCTGGAGGAGAGCGCCGACTACGCCGGCCGCCGCAAGGAAATCGCCGAATTCAATGCCAGGAGTCGTATCGTCAAGCGTGGCCTTGCGCTGACGCCGGTGAAATTCGGCATTTCCTTCACCAAGACCGAGTCGAACCAGGCCGGCGCTCTCGTGCATGTCTATAGTGACGGCTCCGTGCACATGAACCATGGCGGCACCGAGATGGGGCAAGGCCTGCATCTGAAGGTCGCTCAGGTGGTGGCGGAGGAATTCCAGATCGATCTCGATCGGGTGAAGATCACCGCCACGACGACGGCCAAGGTGCCGAACACCTCGCCCACGGCTGCTTCGTCCGGTGCGGACCTCAACGGCATGGCGGCGCAGAACGCCGCGCGCCAGATCAAGGAGCGGTTGATCGCGTTTGCTGCCGAGAGCCATCATGTCTCGCGCGACCAGGTTATTTTCCTGCCCAACCGGGTGCGGATCGGCGATGTCGAGATGCCCTTCGACGATCTCGTTAAGAAGGCCTATATGTCGCGCGTGCAGCTTTCGGCGGCGGGTTTCTACAAGACGCCGAAAATCCACTGGGACCGCTCTAAGGGCCGCGGCCACGCCTTCTATTACTATGCCTATGGCGCCGCATGCTCGGAGGTCTCCATCGATACGCTGACCGGGGAGTATGTGGTCGAGCGTACGGATATCCTGCACGATACCGGCCGCTCCCTGAACAAGGCGATCGATATCGGACAGATCGAGGGCGGCTTCATCCAGGGCATGGGTTGGTTGACGACAGAGGAACTGTTCTGGGACAATAAGGGGAGGCTGCGCACTCACGCGCCCTCGACCTACAAAATCCCGCTTGCATCCGACCGGCCGAAGATTTTCAATGTAGCGCTGACGGATTGGTCGGAAGCCTATGAGCCGACGATCCATCGCTCGAAGGCGGTCGGCGAGCCACCCTTGCCGCTCGGCCTTGCGGTATTGCATGCCCTTTCGGATGCAGTGGCAAGCGTCGCTGACCACAAGATCTGTCCACGGCTCGATGCGCCGGCAACACCCGAGCGGGTGCTGATGGCGATCGAACGGTTGAAAGCAGCGAAAGAAAGGTGAGGCTATGCTGGCCGCGCGTGAAGACATTCGGGATTTCCTGCGCCGCGAGCCGGTGTCGGTCCTGGTCGAGGTGACCGGCGCTGCCGGCTCCACGCCGCGCGACACGGATGCCTGGATGCTGGTGTCTGAACGGGCGAGCTTTGCGACGATCGGTGGCGGGCAGCTCGAATATATGGCGATTGACCAGGCGCGGCGCGCATTGCGTTCCGGCCTTGCGGCGGAACCGATGAACGTGCCGCTCGGCCCGGAGATCGGTCAGTGCTGTGGCGGCCGGGTCGGCCTCGCCTTCACGGCGCTGAGTCCAGTCGTGGCGCGCCGCCTCATCACGCGCAGCGACCGTGAAATGGCTGCGCGGCCGCATGTCTATGTATTCGGCGCGGGCCATGTCGGCGACGCGCTCGCCATGGCGCTCTCCCTTGCCCCTCTCCGCGTCGTGCTGGTGGATACGCGCGAAGACGAACTGACCGCCTGCACCGTGCCGCGCATCGAGACCTGCCTGACGGCCATGCCGGAAGCGGTGGTGCGGGACGCGCCGGCCGGCAGCAGCTTCGTGATCCTCACCCACGATCACGCACTCGATTTCCTCATTGCCGCGGAAGCGTTGAGGCACCGGGATGCCGCCTATGTCGGCATGATCGGCTCCAAGACGAAGCGCGCCACCTTCCGCAACTGGCTGTCGCGCGAAGTCGGCCAACCCGATCTTTTCGATCATCTCGTCTGCCCGATCGGTGGGACCGCGGTGAAGGACAAACGTCCGGCTGTTATCGCCACGCTCGCCGCCGCCGAAATCATGACGGCTGCCCTGAGCTGGGTGGCAAATCGGACGAAGTCTGTCGCGGAAATCAGTCGGTAGCGGCCGCCGTAGCGGGTTCGTCCTGCAGCAGCTTGCCGATGAGCCGCTGACAGCGCTCCGCCATGAAATCGATCATTAGCCGCACCTTCGGGTCCTGAAAACGCTTGTGCGGATAGATCGCGGCGAGCTGCACCGGGGCCGGTGGGCTGTCCTTCAGGATCTCGATCAACCGCCCTTCCCTAAGATAGGCCTTCACCTCGAACAGCGGCTTGTTGATGATGCCACGGCCTTCCAGCGCCCATTGCGTGAGCACGTCGCCGTCGTCGCTGTCATAGGGGCCGGCGACCTCGAATTTGCGTGGCCCTTCCGCCGTTACCAGCGTCCAGAAATACTCCTTCGATCCGGGGTAGCGCAGTAGAAGACATTCATGCTTGTCGGCAATCAATGCGTCTGCATTGGCGGGCATGCCGCGGCGCGCAAGGTAATCCGGCGAGGCGCAAAGCACGCGTTCGCAATTGAGGATGCCGCGCATGCGCAGGTTCGAATCCTCCAGCACGCCGAGCTTGAAGGCGACATCGACGCCTTCGGCGAGGATATCGACATTGTGATCCGACAAGCGGACGCGCACTTCGATATCCGGATACTTGTCGTGGAATTCCGGAATACCCGAGGCGATCAGCCGGCGGCCGATGCCGAGCGGCGCGGTGATCCTGAGCGAGCCTTTCGGGTTGCGCGAGAGGTCGGCAATCGCCCCCTCCGCCTCGTTCACGGCCTCGATGATCTTCACCGCCCCGTCGTAGAAGACGCGGCCATGTTCCGTCGGCGACAGTTTGCGCGTCGTGCGGTTGAAGAGGCGCACACCGAGATGGCGCTCGAGCTCCTTGATGCGATTGCTCGCAACCGCGGGCGTGACGCGTTGATCCCGCCCCGCCGCCGAAAGGGTTCCGAGTTCGACCACGCGAACGAAGACACGCACATTATCAAGATAAGACATTGCTCCTTCTACCACATTAGCGTGCGGAACAAGCAGGGGTCATCTTATAGATTTTTTTGAAAGTGTTGCGGATTAAGCGGGATTTTCGCGAAAATCGAGAGATGGCAAACAGTCCCGTGAAGATCGGGAGGACTTTCCCTTGTACGAATACGCTATTGCCTGGGACTGGATAACATTTGCCGTCCGCTGGTTGCACGTCATCACCGCCATCGCCTGGATCGGCTCGTCATTCTATTTCGTGGCGCTCGACCTGGGCCTGAAGAAGCACGCCTCGTTGCCCCCAGGGGCTTACGGCGAAGAGTGGCAGGTTCACGGCGGGGGCTTCTACCATATCCAGAAATATCTGGTGGCACCTGCCAACATGCCGGACCACCTCGTCTGGTTCAAATGGGAGAGCTACGTCACGTGGCTTTCCGGCTTCGGCATGCTCTGTCTCGTCTATTACGCCGGCGCCGACCTCTACATGATCGACCCGGCCGTGCTCGACGTGTCGAAGCCCGTGGCGATCGCCATTTCGCTGGGCACGATCGCCGGCGGCTGGATCATGTACGATCTCATCTGCAAGTCGCCCTTCGGCAATGACAATACGCGGCTGATGGTGGCGCTGTATTTTATTCTGGTGGCAGTCGCCTGGGGCTATACGCACCTGTTTACCGGCCGCGCCGCCTTTCTGCATCTCGGCGCCTTCACCGCGACGATCATGTCGGCGAATGTGTTCTTCATCATCATCCCGAACCAGAAGATCGTTGTTGCCGATCTTCTGGCGGGCCGCACACCCGACGCAAAATACGGCAGGATTGCCAAGCAGCGCTCGACGCACAACAATTACCTGACGTTGCCCGTGCTGTTCCTGATGCTGTCGAACCATTATCCGCTGGCTTTCGGCACGCAGTTCAACTGGATCATCGCTTCGCTGGTTTTCCTGATGGGTGTTACGATCCGCCATTGGTTCAACACCCGCCACGCCGATGCCGGCAAGCCGACCTGGACCTGGCTGGTCACAGTCATCCTCTTCATCATCATCATGTGGCTTTCCACGGTGCCGAAGCTGCTGACCGGCGAAGCCGCCAACCCGAAGATCTCCGCTCTGCAGCAGCCGTTCATCACGGCGCAGGCCTTCCCGAAGGTCCGCGATACCGTGATGGGGCGTTGTTCCATGTGTCATGCCAAGGAACCGAGTTGGGAGGGTATTGTCGCTCCTCCCAAGGGTGTGGTGTTCGAAACGGACCGCGATATTGCCGCCCATGCCCGCGAGATCTACCTGCAGGCCGGCCGCAGCCATGCCATGCCGCCGGCCAACGCCTCACACATCACAGACGAGGAGCGCCGACTGCTCGTCTCCTGGTACGAAAGCACCATCAACGGGGAGAAGACCCAATGAACGAAATCCTGATCCGCGGCCGTGTGCTGACCTTCCTCGCCGAGCCGCAAGGCATCGATGATGCCGCCTCCTATCGCTATCTCGAGGACGGTGCGGTTTTCGTGCGCAATGGCAAGGTCGTAGAAATCGGATCCTACGGCGATATGAGCAAACTGGCCGGCGCCAATGTCGAGGTTGCCGACCATCGCCCAAACCTCATTCTGCCCGGGTTTATCGACACGCATCTGCATTTCCCGCAGACGCAGGCGATCGCTTCCTACGGCGCGCAGCTGCTTGAATGGCTGAACACCTATATTTTCGTCGAGGAGCAGAAATTTGCCCGCGCCGCCCATGCGGCTGAGGTGGCGGACCGCTTCATGGACGAACTGATTTCGAACGGCACGACGACGGCCGTTGCCTATTGCTCGGTACATCCGGAAAGCGTCGATGCCTATTTCACCGCGGCCGAAGCGCGCGGCATGTGCATGATCGGCGGCAAGGTTATGATGGACCGTAACGCGCCGGACGCTTTGCGCGACACTCCGCAGCAGGGCTACGACGAGACCAAGCGGCTGATCGAGAAGTGGCATGGCCGCGGTCGCGCGCATTATGCCATCAGCCCGCGCTTTGCCATCACCTCGACGCCCGAGCAGATGGAGATGAGCCGGGCGCTCGTTGCCGAACATCCGACCTGCTATGTCCAGACGCATCTTTCCGAAAATCGCGACGAGGTGATCTTTGCCACCTCGCTTTATCCGGAAGCCAAGGACTACACGGATATTTATGCTCGCTACGACCTGCTCAACGAGCGCATGTTGCTCGGTCATTCCATTCATCTGAGCGATCGCGAAGTCGCTGTCTTTGCCGAAACCGGCGCTGTCGGCGTTTTCTGCCCGACGTCGAACCTTTTCCTCGGCTCAGGCCTGTTCGACGCTGCACGGTTCGACAAGTTCGGGGCGCGCTGGTCCGTCGCAACCGATGTCGGCGGCGGCACGAGCTTCTCCATGCTTGAGACCATGGACGAGGCTTACAAGGTACTCCATCTGCAGGGCCAGCGGTTGACACCGTTCAATTCGTTCTATCGCATGACCCTCGGCAATGCCCAGGCGCTTGGGCTGGAGCGGCAGATCGGTTCGCTGAAAGCGGGTGCAGATGCCGACATCGTCGTGCTCGATTCCAGCGCCAAGTCAGCGATGGAATTCCGCATGCGAACGACAACGTCGCTCGCCGAAGAACTCTTCATCCTGCAGACCATGGGCGACGACCGCTGCGTGGCCGAGGTCTATGTCGCCGGCAAGGCAATGAAGGCAAAACACAAGAAGCGTGAGGCTGCAGCGCACCGGCCGCTGGAAATCGCCTGATCATTTGACGCGATCCCGATGATCCGGCAGGTCATCGGGATCGCGTCAATTGCGCTCAGTTGGTTTGATCGGCAAGCGCGGCTAGAATGCGGCTCAGTTTGTGGACCGATGGTCAAGGAGCCGAAATCGACATGGTGGAATTCCGACGGGCAGAGCACGCCGACCTTGAGGCCATCGTCACACTGCTCGCACAGGATGATCTTGGAGCCGGGCGTGAGGATGCTAGCCTGCCGATTGCCGAACCCTATGAGAGAGCCTTTGCGGCGATCGATGCGGATCCGAACCAGTTCCTGGCTGTTGTGACGGATGGCGGCACTATCATCGGCACATTGCAGGTCACCATCATCCCGAATATCTCAAGAATGGGTGCCTTGCGCGGGCAGATCGAGGGCGTAAGGGTTGCCGCCACGCACCAGGGCCAGGGGATCGGCAAGCAGGCCTTTGAATGGGCATTTGAATATTGCCGTTCCAGGGGCTGCGTCTTGGTGCAATTGACGACAGACAAGACACGCCCTGCTGCGCATCAATTCTACGAAAAGCTCGGCTTTGTCGCGACGCATGTCGGCTTCAAGAAGGTGCTGTAGTTGTCGTTTTATAAAGGGCGCAGGCAAAGTTGGGTCTTTGCAGTGCACCGTTCCCCAATATGACGAGATCGCTCGCGCCTCGAAAGCGCGAGCCACTGTTTTGATAACTGCTTATAACGATCTTTGCCTTCAGACCGCTGCCGCCAGATCGCGTGTGAGCACGCGCTCCGACAGATCGGGCAGGCCAAGGTTGGACCGCAATGTCCCCCCGCTATAGTCGGTGCGATAGACACCGCGTTCCTGCAGGAGCGGTACGACTTTCTGAACGAATTCATCGAAACCGCCCGGCGTCAGATGCGGTGCAAACACGAACCCGTCGGCGGCGTCTGCCTGCACATAGCGGTTGATTTCATTGGCGATATTATCGGGCGTTCCAATGAAATGCTGCCGTGCCGTGACACGAATGGTCAGCTCGCGAATGCTGAGACGATCCCGCTCGGCAAGTTCGCGCCAGAGGCGCGCCGTCTCCAACCTGCTCTTGCTGTCCTGATTGTTGGCGCGGCCTTGAGCCAGCCGCTCCTCGGAGACATCCGGTTCGATGTCCGGCAAAGGCCCATCAGCATCATAGTTAGACAGATCCCGGTTCCAGACCTGTTCCAGAAACACGATGGCATTGCGTGGGCTGACCTGTTGCAGGCGGATCGCCTTCAGCTTTTCCTGTGCGTCTTCCTCGGTATCGCCGATGATGAAATTGGCGCCGGGGAGGATTTTCAGGGCATCCGGGCTGCGGCCATATTTGGCGAGACGCTTTTTCACATCCGCATAGAAAGCCTGCCCAGCCTCGATCGAACCGTGTCGGGAATAGATGAGGTCGGCATGACTTGCAGCCAGCTCCCTACCCTCATCGGAATCGCCCGCCTGCGCAATGATCGGGGCGCCTTGTGGCAAAAGCGCGAGCGCAGAGTGCCCGGCAATGTCGAAGTGTCTGGAGTTGAACGAAAACTCGCCGCCGGCCCATATTTTCTGAGCAGCATCGATAAAGGCTCGCGCCCGTTCATAGCGCTCGGCATGGGGTAGATGATCCCCGCGCCGGAAGTTTGCGCCGGTGAAGGCGCCCGGAGAGGTCACGACGTTCCAGCCGGAACGGCCGCCGGATAGTATATCCAATGTCGCCAGCTGCCGGGCGAGCGGATAAGGTTCGTTGAAGGTGGTCGTCAGCGTGCCGATCACGCCGACATGCTCGGTAATCGAGGCAATCGCCGTCAGGATCGCGAGTGTATTCGGTCGGCCGGCCACATCCAGCTCATGGAAGCGGCCCTTTTGCTCGCGGATGCGCAAACCCTCGGCCAGAAAGATGAAATCGAATTTGCCGCGCTCCACCGTCTCGGCAAAATGCCGGAACGATGAGAATTCGATCTGGCTTCCTGCCGCCGGGTCGCTCCAGACGGTGAAGTTGTTGACACCTGGAAACTGAGCGCCGAGAATTACCTGCTTTTTGGTCATGATCGTTCCTCTAGGGCTCACGCGGCTGGGGCATATCTGTTGCCTGCAACCGGCAGGCCGAAACGGCTTCGCAGCGTGCCGCCGGCAACGTCGCGGATGAGAGACGCGGCTCTGAGAGCGGGAAGAAGCTCGCCCACGACGCGCTCCAATTGCTCCTTGGGATCGCTTAGGATCAGGCGGATACCGTGCACGCCCGATGCTGCAATGCCTTCGACCTGCGCGACGGTTTCAGCCAGCGGCTTTTTCTCCGCATCAATCCGGATATCGGCGATGAAGGCCTGTGCTTCGAGTGTGGCCGTATCGCGAATAGTCCCGATCGCGCCAGCAATATCGGCGGTATCCAAATTGAGGAAGGCGACATCGGCGGCGGCGGCGACTGAAGGTTCGTCGTCCTTGTGGTAGCTAACGGCAATCACCGGCTTTCCCTGCGGCGGCCGCGGCGTGATCGATGGGCCGAGAACCCGGAATCCCGCGCCTTCGAAATCGATGTAATGCAGCTTGGAGCCATCCAGAAAGCGATGGCTCTCCTTGTCGCGGATCACGGTGCCATCCTCCCAACTGTCCCACAGACGCTCGATGACCTCGATGGCATCGCGTCCATCCTGCTGGAGCGCCGCAGTATCGGTGCCCGGAAAGCCATTGAGTGCGCCGATCGATTGCTTGGCCTTCGCGGCGCGGCCGTCACGATATTGCTGCACCAACAGCCCTGCCTTGCCTTCGCTGACGAAGTCCAGCGTCGCAACTGCGGTCGAGATATGGAACGGCTCGAGGAAATTGACGGGAGCCCCGCCGATGATGCCGATGTTGCGGCTGCGCGGCGCCAACCAATTGGCAAGCAGGATCGCATCGAGCCCGTCGCCATCAGAGCTGGCAAAACCATCTTCCAGCGTTACAAATTCTGCATGATCGTCGATGCGCCTGATGAGGGCCGCCCAGAACTCGCGCCGGGCGTTGCTGCTGTCGGCGGTGCGGGTGGCTGCATCGAGCCCGATGCCGACCTGAAGTCCGTTTGGATGTGTCATATGAAAATCCTGTCTTATCGTCGGTAAGGGGTCGCGAGCTTCAGGCGGCGGAAGAGGTCTGTCGTGCTTCCAGGCGCGCGGCGATCTTCTGCTCCTGCCCGGCTTTCAGCGCCGTCACACGTGCAGTTGCCTCCTCGAAGGAAGCTGCGGGTGGATAGATCGGGGTCGATCCGGTCTGGCCGGCCTTCTCGCCGATATGTTTTTCGAAAGGCAGCGACCGATAGAAAGTGGGGTCCGCCGTCGTGTCGAAAAGCGGGCGATATCCGAGCGATATATAAAGAGCCACCGCTTCCGGTTGGCGAAAGCCTGTCGAAAGATAGGTGCGCGTGTAGCCGAGCTGTGCCGCACTGTCTTCAAGGGCAAGGACGATCTGGCGGGCCAGCCCCTGGCGCCGCAGGTGCGGGTCCGTCCAGATGCGCTTCAGCTCCGCGGTTTCGTCGTCGTGGCTCATGAATGCCCCGCCTGCTATGGTCAGGCCATCGCGCTGCAGCAGGAGGAAGTCACCAAGCGGCGGGGAAAACAGCGCCATGGGATAGCGCATGATCTCGGTGCGCGCGCCGCCAGGGCGGCTGGCCGCGCCGTATCTCGCGTCATATTCGCTGACAAGCCCATCGATCAGCGGCTGGGCCGCCGGATCCAGCAGGGAGGATCGGACAATAATATCAGTCATGGATACGCCTCCAATAGAAGTTTGAAGGCTGTCCGGTGTGGCCTGTCGTCGGGTTTCCCCGAATGCGATGGTCTTCAAATTCCCGCTCAGCGCTTCGCACCCTCAGGATGCATGATCGCCACAGGGCTTCGCACGGCATGATCTTTTATTGTGCAGGCGATGATTGAAACATCGTTGCTCGATTTAATAATCTAGTAAAAATATAGATTAAATATCTTTGTAGCCGCCGACCCAATCGGAGAGGATCCATGTCTTACGCCCTGAGCTTTCTCGACAAAAGCCCGATCGACGGGAGGGAGCGCGCAGCGCAAGCCCTGCAGCGCACGTTGACGCTTGCCAAACGAGCCGAAGAACTCGGCTATCGCCGCTTCTGGGTAGCAGAGCATCACAACACCTCCAAGCTCGCGAGTTCCTCCCCTGAGGTGCTGATCGGCTTTCTGCTCGCGTGTACGAACCGCATCAGCATCGGCTCCGGCGGCGTCATGCTTCAGCACTATAGCGCCTACAAGGTCGCCGAAAATTTCAACCTGCTGTCTGCTCTCGCCCCGGGACGCGTCGACCTCGGTGTGGGCAAGGCGCCCGGCGGGCTCCCGCTTTCTACCCGTGCTTTGCAAGGCGCGCTCGACCCCGCACGCAAACCGCCGTTTGAGGCGCAATTGACCGAGCTCGACGGCTTTCTCCATCATGACAAGACCATTGACGCGAATGCCGATAGCCTTGCCGCATTTCCGGCGCCGGACCAGCCGCCAGGTTGCTTTTTGCTCGGCGCGAGCCCGGAAAGCGGCAGATTGGCGGCCCGGCTTGGCTGGCGGTTCGTCTATGCCGGACACATCCACGGCGATGACGATGCGATTGAGCAATCGCTTGCGGCCTATCGCGAGGCGGGTGGCAGCTCTGCTCTGCTGGCTGTCAGTGTCGTCACCGCGCAGACCGCCTCGCTTGCCGAAAGCCTCTTGGGCGACACACGCCGCTTCCGACTGGAAATCAAAGGCGGGCAGGGCGTCAATGTCGGCAGCCGCGAACAAGCGCTGGAATATGTCCGCCAGGCCGGAGCGACCGACTATCACATCGAAGAAAGAAGCCCGCGTCTCATCCGCGGAACACCGGCAGATGTCCATGCCGAGCTGCAGCGGCTGCACGGCAAATTCGGTGTCGATGAATTCGTCATCGACTGCCCGGTCTCAGACGGTGCTCACCGCCTGAAAACCATCGAACTTCTAGCCGACGCGCGCAGCGCCATTGCGGCGTGACGGGCGGGCGACGAACAGAGCTGAGCGGCGCGCGAGTACAGTGACGATTTTTCAAGGAGATACACTTTCAATGCTTATTCGCAGACATTTTCTAAGCCTGACCGCAGCTATCGTCGCAATTTCGGCGACATCGGGCCTGTCCATCGCGCAGGATGCAAAACCGGTGAGCGGTGGCAAGCTGACATGGGGCGTCGAGACGGAGCCGGCCACGCTTAATCCGCAGCTGAACGGGCAGGACAAGACGAAGCTGCTGCTCCGCAATGCCTATGAATCGCTTCTGGCCCGCACCGCGGATGGCGGTTACGTTCCGTGGCTGGCGAGCGAATACAAGATCTCCGAAGACGGCAAGACCTATACGTTCAAGCTGCGCGACAAGGTGACCTTTACCGACGGGCAGAAATTCGATGCTCAGGCGGTGGTCACCAATTTCACCAAGCTCAAGGACGCCGCCTATTCTGGCAGCGTCAGCGCCGGGCCAATTGCCCGTATCGTCGAGGCGAAGGCGCTCGATGATCACACGGTCTCCTTCACGCTGAACCAGGTTTATGCACCCTTTCTCGACTACGCCGCCAGCCTGGAGATCCTTTCACCCTCGGCCTTCGCATCCTCGCAGCTGAAATCCGGTGGCCCGGAAATCGCCGGCACCGGACCTTTCATCCTCAAGCGCTATGCCAAGGGACAGGAAATCCAGTTCGTGAAAAACGCCGCCTATAACTGGGCGCCCAAGACCGCTGCCCACCAGGGTGCGGCCTATCTGGATGAAGTGACCTATCGTTTCCTGCCCGAATCCGCCGTTCGTACCGGCGCTCTCACCTCCGGCCAGGTCGATGTCATCGAAGGCATCGCCGGCAATGATGCGTCCTTGTTCAAGGATAGCCCGGATTTCAGCTATCAGACCGCTTTGAACACCGGTACGCCCTATTCGCTCTTCCTCAATGTTACCTGGGGACCGACCCAGGACATCAAGGTGCGCAAGGCGCTGATCGCCTCCATCGATGTCAATGCGGTCCTGAAGGCAGTCTATCGCGGCGAACGCACCCGCGCCTGGGGCATCACCTCACCGATCGATCCGCAATTCTACGACAAAAGCATCGAGAGCGCTTACGGCCCCGATCCAAAAGCGGCAAATGCGCTGCTTAATGAAGCCGGCTGGACGGCACGCGATGCACAGGGCTTTCGCACCAAGGACGGCAAGCGGCTGACGATCGAGGTCATCCAGGCGCAGGCGACGGTGCGCGATCAACGCGATGTGCTGCTGCAGGCCCTTCAGGCACAGGCGCGCCAGAATGCCGGTATCGATCTTGCCATCGTCTTCGTTGATGCAGGAACCTATACGGACCGACGCAAGACCGGCCAATTCGGCTCGATCGCCAATTCCAACACTCCGACGGATGCCATCGACATCGAGTATCACTACCTGCCTCTCGATAAGGGCGGCAGCATCAATTACAGCCGCGCCTTCGCACCCGAACTGTCGCAATGGCTGAACGAAGCTGCTTCGACGCTCGATCAGAAAAAGCGCTTCGAACTCTACGCCAAGCTGCAGCGCTTCGCCGTTCTCGACCAGGCCTATGCGCTGCCGCTCTACGAACCCGAGGATCAGGTGGCGGCGGCAAGCTATGTGAAGGGCATCGGTTTCCGCCCCTTCAAGCAGCTGCCGGAAGGCGCATACGACATCTGGCGCAGTGAATAAGCCGACCGGTCAACAGGCCCCGTGGCGATAGCCACGGGGATAACGAAGGAGCAACGATCATGAGTGCTGACGATGCAACGGCCCTGGACGCGGCCCCTTCATCGTGGCCGGCAGGCCGCTATCGGCTGAGGCGTAACAGCCTCACATCGCAGGTTCTGACCCGGATTACGTCAGGCATCCTCGTTCTATGGGCCGCCGTAACGCTCAGCTTTGTCAGCCTCCATCTGGCGCCTGGCGACATCGTCAGCCTGCTGATCGGGGAGCAGTTGCGAACGCCCGAGGTGGAGGCCGCCATTCGTCTCGAATGGGGCTTGGACAAGCCGCTGTTGAGCCAATACGTCACCTATCTCCTGCGCATCCTGCATGGCGATTTCGGGCGATCCTACATCCTGCAGACCGACGTATCCGGTCTCGTCCTGTCACAGATGCTGCCGACGCTGAAACTCACCGCTGCCGCACTCGTCGTGGCAATCGTATTCGCCGTCGCCAGCGCCTTGCTCACAGCGGGCAAGCGCCTGCCGCGCAGCATTGCCGGCGGGCTTGAGCTCATCCTCATTTCCACGCCATCCTTCTGGCTTGGCATCGTGCTGCTGTTCGTCTTCTCCTTCACGCTAAAGCTTTTTCCGGTTGCCGGCGACCGGACATTCTCGGCTCTGGTTCTGCCGGCTCTGTCGCTTGGCCTCTCGCTCGGAGCCGTTGTCGGGCAGGTGCTGCGCGAAGGGCTTGAGCGGGCGCTGGAAGAACCGTTCATGCTCACGGTTCGAAGCTGGGGAACACGAGATTTCGTCCTGAGGCTTCGTCATGGCCTGCGTCATGCCTCGCTGCCAGCCGTGACGCTCGCCGGCTGGCTCGTCGGCAATCTGCTGTCGGGTGCCGTGATTACCGAGGCCGTATTCGGCAGGCCGGGCTTGGGGCGCATCACGGTCGATGCGGTGCTTTCACACGACCTGCCCGTCGTCCTTGCCGTCGCGATCCTCTCCGCCTTTGTCTATGTGGTGCTGAGCACACTTGTCGATGTGCTTTATCTGCTGCTCGACCCCCGCCTGCGCAATGACGGCGCGGAGGCAGGCCATTGAGCGTTTCCTCGACAAGCCCACAGGCGGATGCAAGCCGCTGGCGTCATGCCTTCGCTGCGATAGGCGCCAGACCAAGCATTGCTCTCCCATCGATCTTTCTGTTGGTGGTAGCGATCGCAACCATCTGTCCACAGATCCTGACGGCAGCCGACCCGATTGCCGCAGACCCCTTACAAGCGCAGCTGCCGCCCTCGGTCGCTCACTGGTTCGGCACGGATCATCTCGGCAGAGATGTCTTTTCCCGCGTCGTTTACGGCGCGCGCTATTCAATCCTGATCGGCGTCAGCGCCGTTGCCATCGCGTCCATCGTCGGAGCCTTTCTTGGCCTGATCTCCGGCCTTGCGCGCGGTATCATCGACGAAGCCATCTCGCGTTTTCTTGATGTGATCTCGTCGTTTCCGGATCTGCTGCTGGCGCTGGTGCTGATCTCCTTTACCGGTCCCGGCACGGTCAACCTCATCTTTGCCCTTGGCGTTGCCTCGGTGCCGCGCTTCGCAAGGGTGGTGCGGGCGCAGACCTTTGTCATCGCCAAGAGCGGCTATGTCGAGCAGGCAAAGACATTCGGGCTCACACGAAATGTGCTGGTGATCCGCCATATCCTGCCGCATGCGCTGGCGCAGGTGCCTGTCCTTGCAACCATCGGCCTCGGCACGACCATCATCCAAGCGGCCGGTCTCAGTTTCCTCGGCATGGGGCCGCAACCTCCAGTCCCTGAATGGGGTGCCATGCTGGCGGAAGCGCGCAACTATCTGCGCGTCGCCTGGTGGATCGGGGTCTGGCCCGGCCTCGCGATTACGCTGACGGTGATTTCGATCAGTGTGCTTGGAAAGCGCTGGCAGCTTGCATTCGAAGGCAGGAGGCAATCGTGACCCCTCTCCTCCATATCAGCAATCTCACCATCGGCTTCCCGCAGGGCGAACACGCAAATCGCGTCGTGCACGGTATCGACCTGACGATCCACAAGGGCGAAGCGGTCGCTCTCGTCGGAGAATCCGGTTCCGGCAAATCGGTGACGGCGCGTTCGATCATCGGCCTTGCGGGTGCGACGGCCCGCATCAGCGCCGACCGGTTCGACATCGACGGTGAAGACGTGCGCGATTTCAAGGAAGCGGACTGGCGACGCCTCCGGGGACGAAAGATAGGCTTCGTCCTTCAGGATGCGCTCGTCTCTCTCGATCCGCTTCGGCGCATCTCGCAGCAGCTCTCGGATGCCTTTGGCACTCGCGGCTTCTTCGGCCGCCCCAATCTGCGCGAAGACAGCCGTGCCTTGCTGGCGTCCGTCGGCATTCCCGATCCGGACCGCAGGCTCCCGCAATATCCGCATCAGCTTTCCGGCGGCCTGCGCCAGCGTGCCCTCATTGCAACGGCAATTGCCCGTCAACCATCGCTGCTGATCGCCGACGAGCCGACAACGGCGCTGGACGCGACGGTTCAAAAGCAGATACTCGATCTCCTGGCCGAACGCCGCCGAGCCGGCCATACGCTTCTCCTCATCAGCCACGATTTGGCAGTCGTCTCTCGTCTCGCCGATCGTGTGCTGGTCATGAACAATGGCCGCATTGTCGAAGAAGGGGCCACGGAACAGATACTGACCCGGCCACAACATCCCTATACGCAACAGCTGCTGGACGCTGTGCCATCAGCCAGTTCGAAAGGGTTTCGGCTCTCGCCGGCGACCGTCAAGAATTCGCGGGATGCACAAGTGCTGGCGGATGCCGAGGCCATCGAGCGAATACGGGTTCCGCTGCCGGCAAAGACAATCGATCGGGAAAATCGCCTTCTGTCGGCTCGCAATCTCGTCAAGAGCTATGGCGGATCGGGCGGTGCCTACGCCGTCAACGACGTGACCTTCGATCTCGCATCGGGCGAGGCGCTCGGCATCGTCGGCGAATCCGGCTCCGGCAAGACGACCGTTGCGAAGATCATTCTAAGCCTTGTGGAGCCGGATCAGGGAACGGTGCTCATCGACGACAAGCAGTGGAGCAATATTCCAGAGGCGGAACGTCGCCCCCGACGTGCCAGCATGCAGCTGATCGCGCAGGACGCGCTCAGCTCCTTTGATCCGCGCTATACGGTCGAGAAGATCGTCGGCGAGAGCCTTGATAGCATCGGGGTCTTCGGCACCGCCCGGCGCGACAGGGTGCTCGAGGTGCTGGATGCGGTTCGGCTCAGCGAGGCGTTTCTGAAGCGCCATCCACGCGAACTTTCCGGCGGCCAACGTCAGCGCGTCGCGATGCCCGCGCCTTTGCGCCGCGCCCAAGGCTGCTGGTGGCGGACGAGCCCGTCAGCGCGCTCGATGTTTCGGTGCAGGCGCAGGTGCTCGATCTGCTCGCCGAACTTCAGGCGGCATCCGGCACATCGCTCCTGTTCATCTCCCACGATCTCGGCGTCGTGCATCATCTGACCGACCGTGTCCTGGTGATGAAGGATGGCCGGATCGTGGAGGCAGGCGACGTGCACAACGTCTTCACCGCACCGCGCCACTCCTACACGCGCTCCCTGCTGGATGCCGTTCCGGCTCTGACCTGAAACGCAACTCACAATGCCGGCGGGTGCCGGATGCAGATCTCTAGACTCGCAAGGAAATCCGTCATGACGCTCAATCGTACCAGACGCCTGAAGACCCTGACCGGAGCAGGCAGTGTCGTTGCCGCATCGAATGATGCAAGCCCGGTGACGGGCATCAAACGGGCCGTCGAATTGGCCCGCAAGGCCGAGGCCGAAAAGATTACCGGCCTGTTCACGGCTGACCTTCTCCACATCGATCCGGCGGGACTTGCGGGGACGGCGGGCATTCAGGAGCCGATCATCGCCCTTGCTGCGCTCAGCCAGGTGACATCGCAGATCGGCCTGATCGCCACCGTTTCTACCACCTTTCATTACCCCTACAATCTGGCCCGCCAGATCGGCACGCTCGACCATGCAAGTGGCGGACGCGCCGGCTGGAACGCGGTGACCTCTTCCGTCGGCGAAGAGAATTTCGGCGAGACATTGCCAAGCCCGGAAGAACGCTACGAGCGCGCGGCCGAATTCATCGAGATCGTCAACGCGCTCTATGACGCCAACGAGCGCGATGCCGCTACCCGCAAAGCCTCCGGAGCGGTCAGCATCGACCCGGCGAAGTTCCATCGGATCAATTATCGCGGCAAGCATTTCAGCGTCGAAGGACCGCTCAACGTGCCGCCATTGCCGCAGGGACGCCCGGTCCAGTTTCAGGCCGGACAGTCCGAAGCGGGTGTGACGGTCGGCGCGCGATATGCCGAAGTGGTCTATACGTCGCAGCCGAAGCTCGAGGACGCCATTGCCTTTGCAACGGAGTTGCGCCGCCGTGCAACCAGCTTCGGGCGGGCAAGCGGTCTTCCCTTCATCATGAACTCCTTCCATTCGGTTATCGGCGAATCCGATGCCGACGTGGCAAGGCGGCTGAAGGAAAAGCAGGAGCGGATCGACTACGAACAGGGCCGCCTGAAACTGGCTGATATGCTCGGCGCAGTCTGGACCTCTCAGAGTTGCCGCTCGACAAGCCGCTGCCGGAAACATTGCTACCGGAAGTCACCAGCATCAATCGCCGGCGTGGCCGTGTGGAGATCTTCCGCCGTTATGCCCGTGATGGTCTGACGCTGCGCGAATTGATTATCCAGGCACAGGAAACCGGTCACTGGTCGGTGGCCGGCACACCGGAACAGCTTGCGGATGCCATTGAAGAGCGTGTCCGCGCCGGCGTTCTGGATGTGCTGTCCCTGCATGGATTGGGTAATCCGGATCAGGAGGATTTGCTTATCAACGGATTGCTGCCCGAGCTACGCCGCCGCTCGATCATCGATACGGATTATGTCGGAGATGACTTCCGCTCGAATCTGGAGCTGCCGCCCTATGTCGCTGCGACAGGGACCATACCCGCAGCGAGACATGGCTGAGGCTGCTGATGACATTGAATGTCTGCCCCGACGCCGGGGCAGACAGCCGGCATAGCTTCGAACTTGCCGTTCAGACGACAGCCGCCGCGGCAAACCCGCGTTCGAGGTCGGCAATGAGATCGCTCACATCTTCAAGCCCGATCTGCAGACGGATGAGCGGCCCTTCCTCGGGTGCCTGCACCACGCGTCGATCGCTGAGATCGACCACCAGCGCCAGGCTCTGAAACCCACCCCAGGAATAGCCGAGGCCGAAGAGCGAGAGAGCATCGAGAAATCTCTCAGCCCTCGGCGCAAAATCCTGCTTTCGATCTGTGGCAAGGACGAAAGAAAAGACACCGCCGGCGCCCTTGAAGTCGCGTTTCCAGATATCGTGGCCCGGAAAGCTGCTGAGAGCCGGATGAAGGACGCGGGCAACGTCCTCCCGTGCCTCGAGCCATTTCGCCACCGCCAGAGCACTTGCCTGATGCCGCTCCAGCCGGATACCCATCGTGCGCAAGCCGCGCAGAACCTGATAGGCGTCGTCGGGTGTGCCGCAAAAGCCGAGCGCGCCGTTGGCCTGCTTCAGCTTGCGCCAATGCTTGGCGTTGGCGGAGATCGTTCCCATCAGGATATCGGCGTGACCGGCCGGATATTTTGTCGAAGCCTGGATGGATACATCGACACCGAAATCCAGCGGCTTGAAATAGAGCGGCGTCGCCCAGGTATTGTCCATGGTCACGACTGCGTCATGCCGATGCGCCACTTCTGCGATCGCTGGAATATCCTGGATTTCGAAAGTATTCGAACCCGGCGCCTCGGTGTGAACCAGCTTCGTGTTCGGGCGGAACAAAGCCTCGATCTCCGCGCCGGCCGCTGGATTGTAATAGTCGATCTCGATGCCGAACCGCGCCAGCATGGTATCGCAGAATTGCCTGACGTTGCCGTAGACGGAATCGACGATCAGCGCGTGATCGCCGGGCGAGAGATAGGCCAGCAGCGCGACGGTAACCGCCGCAAGACCGGAGGGAACCAGCACTGTGCCGGCGGCACCTTCCAATTCATTGACGGCGTTGCAGAGCGCATCCGTGGTCGGCGTGCCCCGCGTTGCGTAGGTGTATTTCTGCCCATGCCATTCCATCGTCTGCGTGTCGGGGAAGAGAACGGTCGAGGCGTGAACCTTGGGTGGGTTGATGAAGCCATGATAGTCGAATGGATCGTAGCCGGCTCGCACGAGCTGGGTATTCGGGCCAAGCGGGTCCAGGCGATCGTCTGAATTGCTCATCAAGCCTGCTCCGTTTCTGCCGCCAGATATCGTTCGCCGGTGTCGGGCAGAACCGCGACGATGACCTTGCCGGCGTTTTCCGGACGCGCGGCCAGCTTGGTCGCCACCCACAATACGGCGCCCGACGAGGTTCCGGCAAATATGCCCTCCTCGGCCGCCAGCGCTCTCGCTGTCTTGCGCGCGTCAGCCGTGTTGAGCGCGATCACCTCATCGGCAATCGTCGTGTCGAAGTTGCGCGGCAATTGCTCGGGCGGCACCTCGCTCACCTTGTGCACGCCGTCGATTTCCTCCGGATAGGGATTTTCTTCCGTCGGCAAGGATTCCGCTGCCGGTTCGGCGATGACGATCTTCAGATCCGGTTTCTTGGATCTGAGAAACTTGCCGGCCCCCGAAATGGTGCCACCAGTGCCGACGCCGCCAACGAAGATATCGATAGTGCCTTCGGTATCTCGCCAGATCTCGGGGCCTGTCGTATCGAAATGCGTGCGCGGATTTGCCGGATTGGCGAGCTGATCGGTGAAGAAAGCCGTTGGGTTCTCTTCCTGTACGCGCGCCGTGATCTTGTCGAGCGCCTCCGGATCGAGGAAGAACTCGTTTTTCACCGTGACGATTTCAGCGCCGAAAAAGCGGAGCAGCTTGATCTTGTCGGGGCTGATATTGTCGCTCAGATAGAATTTCGTCCGGTAGCCCCGGGATGCGGCGACGGCCGCGATGCCAATGCCGGTATTGCCGCTCGTCACATCGACAAGCAGATCGCCCGGCCGGATCTTTCCCCTCTCTTCGGCATCCTTGATGATGCCCCAGGCGATGCGATCCTTCACGCTGCCGGCGGGGTTGAAATATTCGATCTTTGCCAGGATGCGAGCGTCAAGGCTCCTGTTCCTGCGATAGTTATGCAGCTCCAGCAGAGGCGTGTTCCCGATGAGGTCCGTGAAGCTGTTATATATTCTTGTCACTCAACACTCCTGTTGATGAATGGGCGCATAGGAGAAGAGGTTTGGCGGGCATCGCTGCGACGGCGAGCGGGTACTTTCAGCCGCCGCAGACGGCGTACAGCAGCAGAATAAAGGACACGAGCACCATGAAGGCTGCGAACAGATGCTGGAGCATCTGCCAAATGCGCCAGCGCGTCGGCAAGGTCGGACGGGTTGCAAGTGAGGCCAGATAGAGGACAGTATCCATGAAAGCTCCTGATGCCAGCGCCCGCCCTGCCCCGGTACCTGAACGGCTGCGGCAAGGCGGCTCTATTATTCATGAGCATAATATTGTCTATAAAATTAGTGGATTAAAGAAACGATTTTCCGCTGATGCGTGTGGCATCGGCAAAATGCATTTCTTCGCAAGCGTCGAATCGAATGCGCTCGCGGCAAGCGAGGGAGCGACCTGTTTGCTCCGGCATCCGTAATAACGGATAGATTTCTGCAATAATGAGGATAATCGACAACCCAACAGAGTTGCATCTATTCTATTGGAGGAAAGAATATTAAAACAATTTTTCGCATTGAAAGCGAAAATTAGTTGGCATACCTCAATTTTCATTGAAAACCGGAATGTGGTTGAGCTCGGGAGATGGCGACGATGAACCCTGCAATGAACATGATGCCGATGATGAACTCCATGATGAATGGCATGTCGATGATGAACCCCATGATGGGTGGTATGCCCATGATGAACCCAATGATGGGCGCATGCCGATGATGAATCCGATGATGGGTGGCATGCCGATGATGGGCCAGATGCCGATGATGAACCCCATGATGATGCCAATGATGCAGATGATGATGGGCAAGATGACCTGCAAGATGACGCCGAAGGGCATGGTCTGCGAAATGATGCCCATGGAAGGCATGGACAAGGACATGTTCATGGAATGCTGCAAGCGCATGATGTCCATGATGTCGTCGGCATGCCCATGATGATGTTGTGCGGCAACATGATGATGTGCTGCACGATGGAAGCGGCCTGATCCCGCTCGCTGTTGCTCACCGGAAGAGTATCATTCTATCCGGTTACCTCGGCCGCCCCAAGGGGCGGCTTTTTCATTGAAGCTGCCAAGCACTCAGCCGCGAACTTCCTCGACATAGGTCGTGACGAGGTAGAGCACAGCTTCGCTCGCGGTCATGTTGCGATAGCTGTGGGCCACATCGGCCTCGAATATGACGGCATCGCCTTCACCGAGGATCTGTGCGGCGTGCCGGCCGGCGACGATCTCGACCGTTCCGCGCGAGACGACCAGATTTTCGATCGTGCCGGGCCGATGCGCCTCGGCGATCTCGGTGTGATGCGGCGCGATGCGCAATTCATAGAACTCGACCTTGCGTTCGCTCTCATAGGGAAAAAGCGCCCGTGTCTGGAACCGTCCTTCCGAGGCGGACAGGACCTTGGCTTTCGCGTGGGTGAGCACCTGGAGGGTGGTTTCTTGCGGCTCGGCAATCAGCGAACCGCAGGACACGTCCAGCGCTGCTGCGATTTTCCAGAGGATGGCAATAGTCGGGCTGCTCTTGCCGGTTTCGATCTGGCCGAGCATGGCGCGGCTGACACCGGATATCTTGGCCAGCCGATCGAGCGAGTAACCGCGGCGCGTCCGCAGACGGCGCAGGTTCTGGCCTGTCAGTGTCGAGATTTCGTCGATTGCCTCCGCCCTGGAGACCAGATGTAACGGCCTGCCCGCGTCAAGCGCCATAATTCTGATGGCCGAATGGCACGACGGGAATGAAGCCGACGAAGGGTACCCACATCAGGAAAGGCTGAACCGGCCACACGGAATTCGAGTGCGACGTTGCGACAGAATCCCTGCCGCGGGCATCGCGGTAGGCCTGGAAATCAATGACATTGGCAGCCTGGCTAGACATTCTGGCTCCTGCAGGTTCGATGACTTAAATCTAGTTTTCCAGTCGACTATTTTGGAGAGACCAGCGCCCAAACTTCGCAACTGCGGAGGAATGTTTTTGCCGCGTGAGGGCTTGGCAACGAAAGTGCTGCCCAAAGGGTACAGTGACGACAAAAGCAAGGCTTTGCCGGCAATCCCGCTTAAACCTCGCGAAACTTCGGCACCGATGCGATCAGCTCACGCGTATAGGCATGCTGCGGCCGTTCGAAAACCTGCTCTACCAATCCGGCCTCGACGACTTCTCCATCCTTCATGACGACAATGCGTTGGCTGACATGCTGGACGACCCCCAGATCATGCGAAATGAAGATCATGGACAGGCCAAGCCTTGCCTGCAGATCGACCAGAAGATCGAGAACTTGCGCTTGGGTCGTGACATCGAGGGCTGAAACCGGCTCATCGCAGATCAGCAGTTTTGGCTCTGCGGCGAGAGCTTGTGCGATCGACACGCGCTGGCGCTGGCCGCCGGAAAGGGCTGATGGTCGCCGCGCCAGCAGATCCTGCGACAGGCCGACCAGCTCCATCAACTTGGCGATCTTCTCGCGGCGCCCTGCCCTGTCCAACCTGGTGTAGAGCTTCAAAGGCTGATCGATGATGCGCTCCACCGTGAAGCGCGGGTTGAAGGAGCTGAGCGGATCCTGAGTGATGGTTTGAATGCCGGCACGCAGGGGGCGACGGGTGCGCTCGGGAAGCGTGCTCCATGGCTGCCCTTCGAAGAGGACATCTCCCGCATCCGGAGACTGCAAGGCAAGGGCGAGCTTGCCGAGCGTCGTCTTGCCCGAGCCGGATTCCCCGACGATGCCGAGCGTTTCCCCACGATCGACGTGCAGAGACACCTTCCTGACCGCCTGCAGGCGGCTGCCATCCGCGCGCCTGAAGCTCGTCGATATCTCGCGGATCTCCAGCAGGCGTTGATCCGAATGGACGGCCTGTCGGCTCGGCGAGGGTGTGCCCGGCGCACTCAGACGTTGCCCGCGATTGGCGGCGGTCGGCACGGCCGCCAGCAGGCGTTGGGTATAGTCGTGCTGCGGGTTCGCAAGAACACTGCGTGCCGGGCCGATTTCCACCAGCCGGCCTTTCTGCATGACCGCGACCCGATCGGCCAGCTGCGCCGCGACGGAAAGATCATGGGTGATCAGGAGAATGCCATGTCCGGCGGCCGCCAATTCTTTGAAGATAGCCAGTACTTTTTTCTGGACGCTGACATCCAGCGCTGTCGTCGGTTCGTCAGCGACCAATAGCTGCGGTTGGGCGGCAAGCGCCGAGGCGATCAAGGCCCTTTGCCGCAGTCCGCCTGAGAGTTCGTGCGCATACTGCCCGGCTCGTACATCCGGATCGGGAATGCCGACGCGTGCCAGCAATTCCGCGACCTGCTGCGCTACGAGTGCCCTCGGCGATAGACGGTGCGTCAGGATGGGTTCGGCAATTTCGCGGCCGATCTTCCTTAGTGGATCGAGCGATACCAGCGCATCCTGAAGAACGAAGCCGATTTCGCGGCCGCGCACCTCGCGCCAGTCTCTCTCCGACAAGTCGAGCAGGTTAAGCGGCTGGCCATTATGAGCTGTCAGGCTCATGGTCTCGGCGCGCACGGCAGCACGTGGGCCGGCCAGGCCGACGATGGCACGCGCCGTTACCGATTTCCCCGATCCGGACTCGCCGACCAAGGCCAGAATCTCCCCCGGCGCAATGTCCAGGGACAGATCACGAACTGCATCGACCAAGCCTTGCGGGGTGGAGAAGGTGACATTCAAACCCTTCACCGAGAGCAGTGGCGTCTCGTCAGTCGCAGGGCGAAAGCTTTGCAAGCTGGTCTGGATATTCATCGCACATCGCCCGTTGCAAGAATGGTCTGCAGCCGGCGCCCGAGCAGCGTGATCGAAATCACGGAGACGGCGACAACGGTTGCCGGAAGCAGGCTCGTCCAGGGCGCTATGTCGAGAAAATTCCGCCCGTTGGCGAGAAGCGCGCCCCATTCGGCGGCAGGCGGCACGACGCCGAGCCCGAGGAAACTCAAGGCAGAGGCCGAGAGGACCGAGCTGCCGACACCTATCGTCGCTAGGATAAGAAGCGGGCGAATGGAATTCGGCACAATATGCTGGCTGATAATCGTCCAGGGGTGCTCGCCCAACGCGATCGCATGCTCGACATAGCCCGATAGCTTGACCTGAAGCACCTGTGAACGGATCAGTCTCGCATAGCTCGCCACGCTGGAGAGCCCGACGGCCAGCAGCGTATTGGCAGGTCCGCGGCCGAGCACGGCGATGACCAGCAGCGCCAGCAGGATTTCCGGGAAGGCAAGCAGAATATCGATGAGGCGCAAGAGCGGCCGGGCGATCACCCTTGGCGCCAGCGCTGCGATCGTGCCGAGCACGATACCGCCGATACTGGCGATTAGCGTTGCACCGACGCCGATGGTCAGCGATTGCGAGGTGCCGTAGACGACGCGGGAGAAGAGGTCGCGCCCGAGCTCGTCGGTTCCGAACCAATGCGTGCTGTCCGGCGCAATGAGTATGGCATCCGGATCGACCGCCTCCGGATCGAAATGGGAAAACCATTGTGGCGCCCAGGTTGCTAGCGCGAGAATGATCACGAAAGCCAGCGGGGCGAGCAGGCCGAAAGACAGCCAGGGACGTCGCCGGCCCTCTTGCCGGCGCAGGAGTACGTCATCGTCCCGGAGTGTCGCATTGGTCATAGACCCGTCCTCCGCAAACGTGGATCGATCATCAGATAGAAGGCATCGACAAGCAGATTGACGATGACGAAGACGAGGGCCGAGAGCATGACCAGTCCCAGTACCAGCGGCATGTCGCGCGTCTTGATCGCCTGCAGCGTGATCTGCCCGATGCCCGAGCGCCCGAAGACCGTCTCGGTCAGGATCGAGCCACCCAGCGTGCCGGCCAGCAAAGTGCCGGTGAGTGTCGATGCCGCCAGCGCCGCATGCCGCAAGCCGTGCCTGACGCGCAGGACCGTCTCGCCGACGCCGCGTGCCCTGACTGTCAGTGAGAAGGGCTGGGACAGCGCCTGCTCCAACCCATCGCGCAGCACCTGGCTGAGCAGGGCGGCAAGAGGGAGGCTCAAGGCGATTGCTGGCAGCACCAGGGCCGATAACCCGTCATTGCCGGTTACGGGGAACCATTGCAGATTGAAGCTGAAGACAGTGAGCAGCAGGATGCCGATCCAATAGACCGGTGTGCTCAGCAATATCAGCTCCACGGCCGAAGACAGCCGCCCCAGGCCGCGGCGGCGGCCCGCCGTCGCCAATGCGATGCTGACGGCTAATAGCAGCGCGATAACGATAGCAGTGCCGGCAAGCTGCAGCGTCGGCCCGGCAGCCTCGTAGATCACCTCGCTCACCGGTTGGCGATATTGGTAGCTTTGACCGAAATCGCCAACCAGAGCCTTGCCGAGGTAGTGCGCATATTGAACGATGAGCGGTTGATCCAGCCCATATTGATGGATCAAGGCAGCCCGTTCGGCCTCATCGACGACATTTTCGCCGCCGGCCAGGATCGACACCGGATCGCCCGGTATGAGCTTCACGGCAATAAATGCAATCGTCGCCGCGCCCCAAAGCACGGCAACGATCACGCCGGTCCGCCGCGCAGCGGTCTGAAGGGCTTTATTGATCCAGCCAGGCATCATAGAAATTCGGCTTGGCGTTGGTGGCCCAGGAGATGCCGTGCAGCGCTTTGGAGGCGCCAAGCTGATAGGCCGCGACGAAGAGCGGCACGGCGTAGGCCTGTTCGATCACTTCCTTCTGCACGTCGGCATAGAGCTGCTTGCGCTCGGCATCGGTTGCGCCAACTGCCTTACTCAGCTTCTCGTCCAGGCTTTTGACGCGAGAGACATTCTGGCCATTCGGCGGAAGATAGGTCGAATGAAACACCGTGCGCAGGATATCCGGCTCGGCGCGCACGTAGAAGAACGAGACGAGATCGTAATCATTGGCATTGGTGCGAGCGGTCCAACCGCCGGCATCGACCGGATCAAGCTGAAGATCGAAGCCCGCCTGCTTCACTTGATACTGAACGGCCTGCGCCAGTGTGACTTCCTGTGCGCTGCTGGAGCCCGTGTCATACACATAGTGCAGGGTCAGACGGGCGCCATCCTTCTTGCGTATCCCGTCGGCATCCTTCTGCGACCAGCCCGCTTCGTCCAGCAGTCGGTTCGCCTTGCCGAGATCGAAGCCCCATTTCTTCGGGATATCGTGGTCGTAATAAAGCGTCGATGGCCCGAGGATATTGTCCGCCGGCTTCAACGTGCCGAAATAGGCAGCCTTCACGGCGGCTGGGCCATTCACGGCAGTCTGGAAGGCCTGGCGCACCTTCACATCCTGAAACGGTCCCTTGGAGGTGTTGAGGAAGTAGGAGCTGTTGACGCCCGGATTTTCCCTCGTCACCACCTGCAATTTGCCATTGCCCTGAACGGAGCGATAGTTTGCGGGCGGCACGGCGTCGATTGCCTGCAACTGTCCGCTCGCGAGCGCGCCCAGTCGTACGGAGGCTTCCGGCAGATATTTGAAGACGATCTGGGCGAAATGCGCCGGTCCCTTATGCGTGGCATAGCCCGGACCCCAATTGTAGTCGGCGCGCCGGCTGAGCTTGCTGCCGCTTCCCTTGGTGAAATTCTCGAGAATATAGGGGCCGGAACCGATAACGGTATTTGTCGTGCTCTGCGCCTTCTGCAGATAGGTTGGCGACTGAATGCCGAGATAGGGCAAGCTCAGCCCCTGCAGCAAGGGCGCGAAGGACTGACGATAATGGATCACCAGCGTCTGGCTATCGGGCGCCTCGATCTTGTCGATAGGTCCGAGCAGCGACTTGGCATAGCTGGACGTGGTCTTCGGATCGAGGATGCGCTCGAAATTATATTTGACCGCCGCCGCATCGAGCGGCGTGCCATCGCTGAAGGTCACACCCTTGCGCAGATGAAACGTATAGACGGTATTGTCGGTATTGATTTCCCATTTCTCGGCGAGCCAGGGCGTGAAGCTGTTGTTCTCGGCCTGTCCGACGAGGGAATCGACGATATTGCGGGTGATAAGGGCCGTGATCGAGTTGCCGGTGATCGATGGATCGATGATCGCGGCATCGGTTGCCAATCCCACGTTAAGGACACCGCCGTCGACTGGTTTCGTCGTATCGGACGCGGCATTTGCCGGCGTCCCGATGAGCGTCAAAAAAGACAATGCCAAGGCGATGCCGACAGCATTCCGCTTTCTGCCATTCACCGTCAAAAATTCCTGTTTCATATCCCGTCCCTGATTTGGTCGCTGCTGCACCGGTCACGTGAGTGCAGATTTGCGATCTGGTCTGCTGGACAGAATATTGTCTATAAAATTACTAGACTAAAGGTATTGCGGTGCTTTTATGCGTGAACAGGCAGAAATCCGTTTCAATGTCGGACCCGCCTTGTCGTTTGTCATTCGGATATCGACATCTCAGGCAGATTCACCCGTGATGTTTCGACACGTAGTCCACAAAGCGGCTCAACAGGGCATTGCTACTTCTCCGGTGCCAGCAAAGCCCAACGGGCCACGTCGCCTCAGGGCCTGAAAGAGGTTGCTGGTGGGTACGGCCAGCCAACGCATTGACGCCGTGCCAGGGCAGAAATGCCGCGCCCAGCCCCGCCGCGACAACGGCATGGACCGTCAGGATATCGTCCGCATATTGGATGATACGCGGGGTGAAGCCGATCGTGGAACACCAGCGACTGATCTGCGAATCCAATCCCGGCCCGCGCAACGGCGATAGAGATACAAAGCCGAGACGGTTCAGATCTGGCAGCCGACCTTCGGAGGGGATCGTCATTTCGTGAGGAAGAACCAGCGCCAGCCGCTCTTCGATAACAGGCATGAAAGCCAGGTCGTTGTCGCCTTCCGGCGCTCGGCAGAAACCGACATCGAGGCGGCCATCAAGCAATCGCTGATGCTGCTCTCGCGACGGCAGGTCGTTAAGCGTGATCTGGCTCTCCGGTATGCTTGCCCGAAAGCCGGCGATCAGTTGCGGGGCGGTGACCAGCGTCGATATCCCGAATCCGATGTCGAGCGATCCGGTCAGGCCGGCATTGGCCCGCTGCATCTTCAGGTCGATATCATCACTCAGGCGCAGGAGTGCGCGCGCTTCCTGATGCAGTAGCTGACCCAGGGCCGTGAGCTTGGCGCCATGACGGCCACGCTCGAATAGTGGGCCGCCTGCTGTTATCTCCAGCGCTTGTATCTGCTTGGACAAGGTCGATTGGGTGACGAACAGCTTCGCCGACGCCTTGCCATAATGGCCGGTATCAACCAACTGAAAGAAGGCGCGTAGAAGCTTAAGATCCATTCGAATATCGAATAATTTCTGTCGAAAGTATCATTTTACGAAAAGATGCCCGGATGGTCAAATCGCTTCATGACAATCAGGAGCAACAGCCGTGACCTTCACCGTCTCTTCCGTACAGTTTCAGCATCGCGCCAGCGACAAGGCCTATAATCTCTCGCGCATCCTCCATTTTACCGAGGAGGCTGTCCGGGCGGGCAACCAACTCGTTGTGTTCCCCGAGATGTGCATTTGCGGCTATTGGCATGTTCCGAAGCTCGATGGCGAAGGTCTGGAGGCTCTCGCCGAGCCTCTTTCGGGCCCTTCGGTCTCCTACGTTGCGGCGCTGGCACAAGAAAAGGGTATAGCGATCGGCGTCGGCCTGCTGGAGCGCGGCGAAGATCAGAAATTATATAACAGCTATGTCGTCTGCATGCCCGACGGACAGCGCCATTGCCATCGCAAACTGCATGCCTGGGAGCACAAGCTCATTTCGAGCGGCGACAGATTTACCGTGTTCGATACCCCTTGGGGCATTCGGGCGGGGATATTGATCTGCTGGGATAATAATCTCATCGAAAACGCCCGCGCGACCGCCCTGCTCGGTGCGGAACTGCTGATTGCGCCGCATCAGGCGGGTGGTGGGCATTCCGCCAGCCCACATGGATTGAAGCGAATTCCGGTTGAGAAATGGGCCCGTCGTCAGGAAGACCCCGCCGCCATCGAAGCGGAGTTTCGAGGCCCGAACGGTCGAGAATGGTTCATGCGCTGGCTGCCGTCTCGCGCTCATGACAACGGCATGTTCCTGGTCTTCAGCAACGGCGTCGGTCAGGACGAGGACGAAGTGCGCACCGGCAATGCCATGATTCTCGATCCCTATGGCCGGATCCTGGTCGAGACCTGGCAGGCCGCCGATGCCATGGTGACCGCCGAAATCGATCTCGATCTGCTGGACAAATGTACCGGCCAGCGCTGGATACGCGGTCGCCGCCCCGAGCTTTACGGCTGCCTGACGGAGCCCAATCCGAACGGTCTTGCGCCGATGGAGGCGCGTTTTTCCGAAGCGTCAACCCGCAGCGGTCCGTCTAAAGAGCCGGTCTCATGAGCGCGTTGCTGGTTTCCTGACCAATCCGGAACTCAATACAATATCTCCGTCTTGCTCATCGTGAGGGTGTGCGCTGTCCGGCAATTGCACGGCCGGCGGCGCGGCCGGAGAAAATGCATCCACCCAGGAAGGTCCCTTCGAGTGCATTGTATCCGTGGACGCCGCCACCGCCGAAACCGGCTGCCTCGCCGGCCGCATACAATCCGGGGAACGGGCTTCCATCGGAGCGCATGACCTGTGAGCCGAGATTGGTCTCAATGCCGCCGAGCGTCTTTCGGGTGAGGATATTGAGCCGCACGGCGATGAGTGGCCCACGCTTGGGATCGAGCAGCCGATGCGGCTTGAGGATGCGCAGCCGATCGCTGAAGTACCGCCGGGCGTTCATTATCCCAATCAGCTGGGCGTCCTTGCTGTACTTGTTCTCGCTTTCCCGGTCGCGCGCCAGCACCTGGCGTTCGACATGGTCGTAATCGAGCCTTGGCCCTCGGACGAGTTCATTCATGCCGGCGACGAGATCCCGCAGATTGTTGCGCACAACGAAGTCGATGCCGCTGCGCTTGAACGCTTCTATCGGCCCGGGCGCGCGCTTGGAGAGCCGGCTACGGAGCAGCAGCTTGATGTCCTTGCCTGTGATGTCGGGGTTCTGCTCAGAGCCGGACAGCACGAATTCCTTACCGATGATCGATTCGTTGAGGATGAACCATGAGTAGTCATGGCCAGTCGAGAGGATCCGCTTCAGTGTACCAAGCGTATTGAACCCCGGAAAATTCGGAGCCTCCATGCGGTCGCCATTGGCGTCGAGCCATAGCGGCGAAGGCCCCGGAATGATCCGGATTGCGTGATCGGGCCAGATCGGGTCCCAATTGTGGATTCCCTCGACATAATGCCACATGCGGTCGCGGTTGATGATGTTGGCGCCCGACGTCTCGGCAATCCCGAGCATGCGCCCGTCCACATGGGCTGGGACGCCGGGGATCATATGCTTGGGAGCCTCGCCCAGCCTGTCGGTCGGCCAGTTACGGCGGATCAGGTCGAGATTATGGCCGATCCCGCCGGTGCTCAACACCACGGCCGGCGCACGGTATTCAAAGCTCTCAACTCCGTTCCGTGGCGATTTCTTGCCGCGCTCGAGATCGTCGCAGGGCTCGAGCACCGTGCCGCGCACCCCGACGACGGCGCCCTGTTCGACGATCAGCTCATCCACCTGATGGCGGAATGCGAAGCGCACCAGGCCGCGCCGCTCGCCGTCGAGGACCGGCTCGCGGAAGACGCGCACCAGTTCGGGGCCTGTTCCCCAGGTCAGATGGAATCGTGGCACGGAGTTGCCATGCCCGAGCGCATTGCCGTCGCCGCGCTCCGCCCAGCCGACCGTCGGAACGAAGCGCACACCCAACTCATGCAGATATGTGCGCTTCTCGTCGGTTGCGAAGCGAAGATAGGCCTCGGCCCACTTGCGGGGCCAGTAATCCTCGGCCCGGTCAAACTGGGCCGAACCCATCCAGTCCTGCAGCGCCAGATCATAAGAATCCTTGATACGCATCCGGCGCTGCTCGGGGCTGTCAACGAGGAACAACCCACCGAGCGACCAGAAGGCCTGGCCGCCGAGATTGTTGCGATTTTCCTGATCGATGACGAGGACCTTGCGCCCAGCCTTTACCAGCTCGTAGGTCGCGACCAGACCGGCAAGGCCTGCGCCGACGACGATCACATCGGGTTCGGTGGTGCTCATGGGTTCTGGCCTCCTGATGTTGCGGGTTCTCGATCGCTCGCAAGGCGTAAGCTGACACTTGCGGGGCCGCTAATCTAGGGGTTGCCGATGAGAACTCTCTGCTAATTTTTGATGCAGGGGCTGAACGAGCACGATGAGCGACCACATTTTTCGCCGGGCGAAACTGCGGCCGCTCTGAGATGCCATTTGTTATTGATCGTCCTTTACCGATGCAAGGCGCCGCCAGATCGGAGCCATTGCCTTGGCGATGTCGCGGTAGAGGCCATAACGTCTTTCATAGTGAGCCGCCAGATTGGTGTTTGGGACGTAGTTGCGCTCCATTTTGACCATCGAGGCCGCGCCATCGGTAAAATCCGCGAAGATACCGGCGCCGGTTCCTGCCGCAATCGCTGCTCCAAGCGCACCTGTCTCACGCGAACGAGCGATCGACACCGGCAGCCCCAGCACATCGGCAAATACCTGCGGCCAAATCAGGCTTCTGGAGCCGCCTCCGGAAAGCACCGCTTCGTTGAAGATGGCGCCTGCCCGGCGCATCGTCTCTATATGCTCGCGATGACCGAAGGCGACGCCTTCGAGGACGGCGCGGACGAGATGCCCCTTCGTGTGCCAGCCGGCAACGCCATAAAAACCAGCGCGCGCATTGCCGTCCTGCTGCGCCCCGTAGAGAAAGGGATGATAGATCGGGTCGTCGGCAGCCGGCACAATGGCGGCGGCAAGCTCACCGCACAGATCGAAGGGCGAGCGGCCATCCGCCGGGATATCGGAGAAGAATTCCCGGACCAGCCATTCGAGGTTTGCTGCCGAGGTGGCGCTCGACTCGATCGCCATATAGCGCTCGCGGTCGAAAGTAGAGGACATGAAGACGGGGCCCGCCAGTTGCGGTCTGTCTATGATGACCTGATTGATGCTCCAGGTTCCCGCGATGATCGACGCGTCACCCGTCCGCGTGACGCCGGACCCAATGGCCGACGCGATGACATCGAACAGCCCGCCGACAACAGGGGTGCCGGCTGCAAGCCCGGTCTGACAGGCGGCTTCCTCGGTGATCTCTCCCGCGATATCGGCGCTTTCAATCAATGGCGGCAGAAGCGCCATGCAGTCGCATAGGCCGTACGCCTCCATCAACACGCGATCGTAGCGGCGATTGGCGACATCGAGCAAACCGCAGCCGGTCATATCGGACACTTCGCTGACCCGCATGCCGGTAAGCCGATTGACGATGAAGTCCTTGCACAGGAAAACCGTGCCGATCCTGGCGAAGGTCTCGGGCCGATGCCGCTTTAGCCAGGCGAGCAGTGTCGGCGTCTGCGACGGCCAGGGCCGCTGCTGGCCGATCGGATAGGTGCGGTCACCCACGCCCTGCGCCTGCCATTCCTCGACGAGACCAGCCGCTCGGGTATCGAGCGACTGAATGCCGAGCAGCGGCTGACCGTCGCGATCCAGCGCGTAAAGCCCGTTTCCGTGGCCGGCGCAGCCCACCGCGGCAATGTCCTGGGGTTTGATCGCGGCCTGCTCGATGCAGCTGCGGATGACCTTGCGGGCATTCGCCCAGAGCTCGTCGAGCCCACGCTCCACCTGTCCGGCGCATGGCATGCGGCTATGGCCCTCTTCTGCCGCCGCCGCGATTTCGTTGCCCTCCCGGTCAAAGATCACCGCCTTGATGACGGTGTTGCCGGCGTCGAGCCCCAATAGATAATCTGCCATGCAAAGCCCCTCCCAAGGCCCCAGTCTTCACGATCAGCCGCGCTGGTAAAGCGCGAAAGCGTCCTCGCCGCTTGCATCGTCATGTATGATCGCCATCAGCCCGCGAACGACCGCGCTCGGATTGGCGTGCTGATAGATATTGCGCCCATAGACCATGCCCATGGCGCCCTGCCGCATCAAGGCCGCCGATTTATCGAAGACGGCGCGAAGGTCTTCCTTGCCACCGCCGCGAACCAGAACCGGGCAACGGGCCGCCTCGACCACCCTATGAAAATCCTCCGCATTCGTTGTTGGGTCGGCCTTGACGATATCCGCTCCCATCTCGCGGGCAAGCCGCGTCAAGGTGACGATCTTGTCGGCATCACCATCGACCATATAGCCGCCAGCCTGGTCGACCGGCTGCATGACAAGCGGTTCGATCATCAGCGGCATGCCATATTTGTCGCAGTCGGCGCGAACACGGGCAATATTCTGAACGCATTGGCGAAAAAGGTCGGGTTCGTCGGGCAACATGAAAAGATTGACGACGACGCAGGCCGCATCCATCTCGATCGCACCGATCAAAGGCTCGGCTTCGTTCTGGAGCACGGCCCACATGTCGCGGTGCCGCGTGCGGTTATACGGGTTTCCCATATCGATGCGCATGACCAGCGCCGGCTTGTTCCTGGCGGCTACATTTTGCAGCAGATCTGCCTGGCCGTAGTTCATCTGGATTGCGTCGGGTGCTGCCTGCACCAGGGTCTCGACAACAGCCGGCATGTCTTCGAGACCATTGAGGAAGGACGGCTCGTTACAGACGCCGTGATCGATGGCCACGTCCAGGCAACGACCGCCGCTGAATAGCCGGTTCATCCGGACTTTGCTGTTGCTTCGCATTCCATGCTCCTTTGTTCGTTCCGTTCGGAAAGGGTGCTTTCGGTGACGCCATGGCGGTCACGCAAGAGGTTGAGAAAACGCTCGCGCTCGGCACTCCGCTCTGCCGGCGTCCAGGCCTTTTCCGCCGCCAGAAGATCGAGCGTCGCGTCCATCATCTGCTGGGAGAGATGGCCTGATATGGCAAGTGTGGTGCGCCTCAGCAGCAGATCGTCGAGATGCTCGGCTGCTTCGTTGCGGATGAGAAAGATGAGTTCACGCTCGGAATAATCCGGATGGGGCGTGGGCCTATCGGATGCCATGGCGATGAAGCCGGCGATTGCTTCGGCCTGCGTACCGTAGCGGCCGAAAAGCACTGCCATGCGGCTACCCGGAATTCCCTTTTCTGCCGCCACCTGCGCGATCCATGCGGCGCGATCGAGCGGAAATCGCCGGCCACCACCGATCGCCCGATCGACTGTTGAAACTTGCCGCTCTTTGCCCAGCCGCTCCAGCGCCAGATCAGCCGCGAGTTCGCCGAACGACCGAAAGGTCGTCCACTTCCCGCCGATCATGCACACGATCGATGGGCCGCCATCAGCGTCGTCCACGACCGTGCAGAAATGATCGCGAGGAATGCGGCCGGTGAAACTGTCCGTACTCGCAGGCAGCGGACGCACGCCCGAGAACTGGAAGCTGATCTCTTCCGGCCGGATTTTGATATCGGGCAGAACGAAGGACAGGGATTGCAGGATATAGTCCCGCTCGTCCGCCTCGCAGCGCACGCTATCAGGATCGTCGATGCGAATATCGGTGGAGCCGACGAGAACCTTACCCAGATAAGGAAACAGGATGCAGATCCGGCCATCCTCGTTCTCGTAGTAGATCATATGGCCGGCAAGCGCGTCATGGAGCGCCGCATTGTCGATGATGAGATGAGATCCCTTTGTGCCGCCCATTAGAGGGATCGTCCGTGTTTCGGGTTTAAAGAGCGTGCCGTTGGTGATGTCGATCCACCCGCCAGTTGCATTGATGATGAGTGACGGCTCGATTGCCGCCGAAGAGCCCGTGATGGTGTCGTGCAGGAGATATCGGCCCTCCCCCATCGCGCGGATGTCCGCATAGTTCAGCGCCTTCGATCCCGCAGAGAGGCCGTCATCCAGCAATTCGACTCCGAGCCGTTCCGGGTGGCTGACCCAGGCGTCGTAATAGGTCGCGGAACTCTTGATGTCGGCATTGAGCGCCGGCCACTTGGCGAGCGTGCTGCGCCGGCCGCGAAACTGATGGTGCGGCATAATCGCCCGCTTGCGCGTCAGGAAATCGTAGATGCTGAGGCCTGCCTTTATGGCAATGGCACCGCGGCGGCTGGGCCGGCGTGACAGTCCCAGAAAACGGACGAGACCATTGCCAAGTCCGGAGAAGATATCGAAGACCGGCACGGTCGTCGGCAGCGGCGCAACATAATGCGGAGCATTGCGCAGCAACCTGTCACGCTCGGCGAGCGATTCCTGCACCAGCTTGAATTCGCCGTTCTCCAGATAACGAAGGCCGCCATGCACCATGCGCGACAGTGCGGCGCTCGCCCCGGAGCAATAGTCGTGCTTCTCGACCAGAAGCACGTCGAGCCCCTGCAGCGCCAGCTCCCGGAAGACACTGATGCCGTTGATGCCGCCGCCGATGACACACACGTCCACCTTCGGGCTCCGGCGAAGCCCGTCCAACGTCTCTTCACGATTCATGATGGCGATCCGTTACCTGTCCATATCGGTCAGTTTCGCTGAAATGGCTGTATCGATGGCTGATTGATCATCCGGGTCCAGCCGGATGGTTCCGGCCCGGGCATTGTCGAGCGCCTGCGCGCGATTGCGCGCGCCGCAAAGAGCAAAAGTGACGCCGGGCTGCGCAAGCGTCCAGGCAATGACGATCTGGGCAATGCTCGCTTTGTGCTTATCGGCAACCGGCTTGATGGCAGTGGCAAAGGCTAGCGCCTTTTCGCGATTGGAAACGGAAAAGCGGGGATTGCCCAGCCGTTGATCATCGCCGGAAAACACTCTATCAGGCCCGATCGCACCGGACAGGAGACCGAGCGCCAGCGAGGAATAGCTCAGTGTCGAGACGTCGTTTTCCTGGGTCAACGGCAGCAGATCGGCCTCGATCTCCCGGTCGATCATGCTGAAGCGCTCCTGGATGGCATCGAGACCGCCGGTCGCTATATAGGCTTGCAGTTCGGGAGTGCCGACATTGCTGGCGCCGATCGCCCGGATCTTGCCCGACGTCTTCAGGTCTTCCAGCGCCCGCATCGTCTCCTCGATTGGTGTCGTCGGATCCTGCCAATGGGTGATGTAAAGATCGATGTAGTCGGTGCCGAGGCGCCTCAGGCTTTCCTCGACTTCATGGAAGATCGCATCGCGACCAAGGTAGCGGTGGACCGGCGTGCCATCCTGATCGAAGAAATGCCTGCCCTTGTCGGTGTGCCACACGAGACCGCATTTGGTGGCGATGACAGCCTTGTCACGGCGACCGGCAAGCGCTTTGCCGACGATCTCTTCCGAGCGACCGAGGCCGTAGGCCGGCGCGGTATCGATGAGCGTGACACCAGCATCGAGTGACGCCTGGATCGCGGCGATCGATTCCGCCTCATCCGTGCCTCCCCACATCCAGCCGCCGATTGCCCATGTTCCAAGGCCGACCGCCGAAGCGCTGACGTCCGAGCCGCCGATCTTGCGTATCAATTGTTGCCCGTTCATGCGCTTTGTCCTTCGCCATTTGCCAGCGCCAAAACGCGCGCACCGGTCGCTTCGTCAGTGACTAGCGTATCGAGATGGTGACCGCGCATGACGCTGAGGATCGGCCCTGCCTTGTTCGGACCGCTTGCCACGCCGATCTTCGTCGGGATCGAGGCGAACTCCGGAAGGGTCAACGAGACGAGGGAGCGGTTGAGGCTGTAGTCGCAGACGCTGCCCTGGTCATCGAGCAGATGCGCGAGCAATTCGCACGAAGCGCCGGAGCGCTCGATTGCTGCACGGTCGGTGCTCGAAGAGGGATGCAGGTCGTAGTAGCTGGAGTCGTCGGAGAGAATGGAGCCGATGCCGACGACGGCGACCTTGGCGTCGCGCGCCTGCCTGAAGACATCGGCAACGGAGCGCATGTTGATCAGCATGTCACGTTCGGCAGCACTGTCGGCAAAGAGCGGCGCATGGATCTGGAATGAGTGGCCGCCTAGCCGGTCGGCCATCATCGTCGAGACGTGGTTCACATCGGTATAGTGTTTGCCCTGGACGCAGCCTGTTGCCGGGATGACGGCGACATCGAAGCGACGCGGCGCCTGAAGACCGGCCACGACGGCACTGACACCCTTGCCGCCGGTAATGCAGATCGTATCGCCGTCTGCGATATGCTCGAGTAGCAAGCGAGCCGCGGCTTCGCCAACCGTCTGCAGCGTCGTTTGCAGATTGTCCGATACCGTCGGTACGACGATGGCGCGGCTGATGCCGCCAAGGGCCAGAAGCTGCTCCTCCATATCGACCAGCGGCTCGACAGGGGATTTGATCTTGATCTCGACGAGGCCGAGCTGCCGGCCACGCTTGATCAGCCGGTTGACTGTCGCATGCGAGAGGCCGAGCTGGTCGGCGATCTGCGCCTGCGTCAGGCCTTCGAGGAAGTGCAGGACGAGAGCCTGGTGCATCTGGCGCGCGATGACGATTTCCTCGCGGGGCGCAGATGGGGATTTCTGCTTTGCAATCGGCATGTCAGGCAGCCTTCCGCTTGTGAAGGAAATGGTCGATGGAAACGGCAGTCAGGAGAATGCAGCCTTTGATCATGTCCTGCCAATAGACCGATACGTTGAGCAGGATCAGCGAGCTTGAGACGACAGACAGAAGCGCAATGCCGAGGATGGCGCCGAGGATCGTGCCGGAACCGCCACTCAGGGACGCGCCGCCGATAACGGCCGCGGCGATGATGTTGAGCTCCATGCCGACGCCGAAAGTCGGGGTCGCGGCACCAAACCTGGACATGAAGATGACGCCGGCAACGCCTGATAGCGTGGCGCAGAGGACGGTAACCCAGAACTTCACCTGGTTGGTCTTGATGCCGGAATAGAGGGCGGCCTTCTCATTGCTGCCGGTATAGAAGACCTTGCGGAAGGCCGTTGCCCGACGCAGCAGGAAATCGAAAATGGCGACCACGGCGACGAAGATCAGGATCACATAGGGCACCCCGTAAAAGGTGCCTTGCCCGACCGCCTTGAACGAAGTCGGCAGCGTGAACAGCGAAAGCGGTGTTCCCTTGGTAATGATGAGGCAGATACCCCGCACGATCACCATGGCCGCCAGCGACGTGATGAAGTGATTGAGGCCGATGACGGTGACGAAGAAGCCCATGGCGCAGCCGATCAACGCGCTGGCGAGAATGCCGATCAGCGATGCGCTCCATGGATCCAGTCCCATCAGGAACAGCGATCCCGACAGAACCATCGAGAAGCAGACGACCGACCCCACAGAGAGGTCGATGCCACCGACAATCAGAAGGATCGTCATGCCGACGACGACGATACCGTCCACCGAGAAGGACATCAGCATCGCCCTGAAATTGCCGAGCGTCAGGAAATGCGGGGAGGCAAAGCTCATGAGGACGCAAAGGGCGAGAATGATGGCGATGAGCCCTGCTTCCCGCATCGTTCCGAGCTTCCTCCAGGAAGAAGCGCGCTGCCTCGTCACCGCCAATGCATGATCTGTCACTGCCTTGTCCCCCGTTTCTGCCTTTTTCTCAGACGGCATGCTCTGATGCCTTTGATGTGGTGTGTTGCCCGGCGCCGATGCCCGATGCCAGCCGCATGATGGCCTCTTCCGTCATCGCCGCGCCTTCGACTTCGCCGGCGACGGTGCCTTCGCGGATGACGATCGCCCGGTCGCAGAGACCGAGAAGCTCCTGCAATTCCGAGGTGATGACGACGATGCCGATACCGGAGCGCGCGAGATCACGCAGCAGGCGATGAATCTCGGATTTTGCGCCGACATCGATGCCGCGCGTCGGCTCATCGAGAAGGATCACTTTCGGATCGACCGCCAGCTGTTTGGCGATGGCGACCTTCTGCTGATTGCCGCCGGAGAGCGATGAGACCGGCATGTCGATACCGCCCATGCGAACGCCGAGACGGCGCGCAAGTTCGCCTGCCCGATCCGCCTCTGCCTTCGCATTCAAGAGCCCGAACCGGCCGGTCAGCGACTTCAAATCGAGAGCGGCAATGTTCTGCGCAATCGATAGGTCGAGAAAGACACCGGAGCCTTTGCGATCCTCGGAGAGGTAGACGACGCCGGCCCGCACAGCATCCGCATAGGACGTCGTCCGGAGTGTATTGTCCTGCAATCGGACCTCGCCTGTCGTTGTCTGGCGCAGCCCGCAGACGCCTTCGGCGATTTCGGTTCGCCCGGAGCCGATCAGGCCGCCGATCCCGAGAATTTCGCCTTTGCGCAGTTCGAAGCTGACATCGTGGAAGCGCTTACCGTCACCGAGATTACGAACAGAGAAAATGGTTTCGTTGTTGCGCTCGGTCTCATTCTGCTTTTCCGGATAGAGCTGGGTGATCTCGCGTCCAACCATGCGGCGCACCACGTCCTCGGCGCTGATATCCGACACCCGTTCCGTCGAAACATAGCGGCCGTCGCGAAAGACGGTGACGCGGTCGCAGAGGCTGAAAATCTCCGCCATGCGGTGGCTGATATAGACGATCGATATGCCCTGGGCCTTCAGATCGTTGATGATGCCGAAGAGCACCTGTGCTTCCGTGACCGTCAGCGCCGCCGTCGGCTCGTCGAAGATCAGAACCCGGCAATCGAGCGTCAGCGCCTTGGCGATCTCGACGAGCTGCTGGCTTGAAATCGGCAGCTCGCTGACCTTCTGGCGGACGTCGATCGGAGCAAGGCGGTTCATGACAGCCTGCGCTTCCCGCTCCAGCCGGGCAAAATTCATGAAAGGCGAGCGGCGGCGGTTTGTGGCCGCCATGAACATGTTCTCGGCAGTGGTGGCGTCCGGGCAGAGGGCGATTTCCTGGTGGACGAGACCTATTCCCAAGGTCTGGGCATGGGCCGGAGAGGCAATCTTCACATGCGCGCCATCGATGAGGATTTCTCCTTCGTTCGGCTGCAGCACGCCGGCGATGATGTTCATGAGCGTCGACTTGCCCGCGCCGTTCTCGCCGCAGAGCGCATGAACCTCGCCCCTTTCCAGGGTGAATGTCACATCCGTCAGCGCCTTGATGGCGCCGAAGTGTTTGCTGACATTGCGTATCTCCAGGACCGGCGCTGGCGTCATAACATCCTCTCCCTTGTCCACCCTGCATGGGCTGTCCGGGATTTCCTCATCCCGGACAACCGTTTTGCAAAGTTTACTCCTCGATACCCTTCGTACCACGACGCTTCAGGTACTTGTCCCAATAGAAATCGTCGGCATTGGCGGCTGTCACGATCGACAGGCCGTTATCGACGAAGGGAATGCTCATCGGGTTGAAGCCGGAACGCTTGGCGTCGTTCATCGGGTCGATCAGCTCGGGATGCTTGGCAAACCAGAGCATCATGAAACCCATGTAACCCTGCATGCCCTGGTTTGGGTTGATCGAGCCGAACACTTCGCCGGCCTTGATCATGTCGAGAATGTTGGCATTGACGTCGGCGCACATCACGAGGATCTTGCCGCCGCTTTCCTTGTTGGCCTGGGCTGCGCCGATTGCCGAGTTCGCCTCGGGCATGAACACGGCATTGAGGTTCGGATGCGCCTGCACCAGGCTCATGAGACCCTGATAGGCCTTGTTGGGATCCTGGTTCGAGGCCGCGCGGCCGACGAGCTTCATGTCAGGATATTTTGTTTCCATGCGAGCGATGAAAGCGGCGATGCGCTTGTCGTGATTGTCCTGCCCCGGATTTTCCAGAACGGCATATTCGCCCTTGCCACCGAGCTTTGCGGCAATCGCATCGGCAGCGTAGGTGCCTTCACGCGCATTGTCCGAGGTGATGAAGGAGATGCGCTTGGAAAGCGGCGAATCCGCCGCGAAGGTGACGACCGCCGTGCCCTGATCGATCGCGCGGTTGATCGGCTCGATGAACGGGTCGGAATTCATCGGATGGACGAGAATGCCAGCCGGGTTCTGGGCAAGTGCCTGATCGAAGGTGGCGATCTGCTTGTTGACGTCATATTCCGGCGTTCCGGTATAGGCGGTCTCGCAGCCGAGCTGGCGGCCGGCCTGCTTGAACATCTCATAGACCGGGAACCAGTATTCGACGCCGGATACCATGACGTTCATGACGTATTTTTCGCCGGGCTTGCAGCGAAACGGATTGTCCGTCTCCGCTGCAGACGCCGTCGAGACGAATGCCGCTGCGGCCAGAACAGCCATTGCGGTCGTGCTTAGAAATTTGCGCAAAGTTCCTCCCCAGAGGCCGAAGCCCCTTCCCAAATGTCCCCTGGCCTCCCTTGTGGGGGCCTATGATCCCAATGAAGATCGAAACTCCTCCTCGAGTTCCGATGTCGACAAGAAACCGCATGGCCTGCGTGTTGTCAATATAATTCATCATGTGAAATATATTTCTCGCCGCTGCGGATTTTTGGGGATGGATGGCAAGATGGCCTGCGTAAAGCCGGCTAAGCCTCGGTCAGGCGTTGGCCACCTGCATGGGATGGGTGGTCCTGGTGCCGAGTAAGACCAGCGGCACCGCAATTGCAAAGACGACGACGACCGATAGCCAAATGGCGCCGGGCCACTCTTTCTGGACGGCAAAGTAGAAAGTCGAGAATGCGAGAGGGCTTATAATGGAGGCCAGGCTTACCGCCGATATCAGTACGCCCTGGAACTGGCCTTGGCTGGCCGAATCGACCTGCCGGGTGGCGAGCGCCTGAAACGCCGGCGTGCCAATGCCTGCAAGGGCGAAGATCGGCATGATCGCGAAGACGATCCAGCCCTGGTTGGCGAAAGCCATTGCGACAAGCGCGATGCAGGCGCAACCTATCCCGGCGATCACGGCCCATCGCTCGCCGAGAAGTTTCGTCGCGGGACCGGGCAGGAAGATCTGCACCAGCGTCTGGCAGACACCGAAGGCACCCAGCGAAAGGCCGATCCAAAGGCCATTCCACTGGAAGGTATCGAAGCCCCACAATGCCCAGCACGTACCATAGGCCTCGCCAGTGGCACTCAGGATGAAATAGACGAGGACGATCGGCAGAAGTCCCTTCATCGAGAAGACCCAGCGCAGCGGCCGAAGCGGGTTGAGAACGGCCAGATCGATCCTCTGGCGGGACGGAGTGCGAGATTCGGGCAGGACGAAGAAAGCCAGCAGCAGGTTGCACCCGTTCAGCATTGCCGCGGCGATGAAAGGGAGCCGCAGCCAATGGTCGCCGAGCAACCCGCCGATTACCGGTCCGACGATGAAGCCGATACCGAACATGGCGTTGAACAGGCCGAAACGGCGTGCTCGCTTATCCTCGGGCGAAATATCGGTGATGTAGGCCGTTGCCACGGAGATATTGGCGCTGGTCAGGCCGGCAATGGCGCGGCCGAGCAGCAGCATCCAGAGCTGCGGGGCGAACGCCATGATGACGTAATTGATCGCCGCACCCGCAAGGGAAATGAGCAGCACGGGACGCCTGCCAAGATTGTCGCTGAGCGCACCGAGCACCGGCGCGAAGACGAACTGCATGGCAGCGTAGAGCGCGTCATGATGCCGATATAGGGCGCAATGTTCTGCGTGTGCGTCACATCCTCGAGAAGGCGGGGAAGAATGGGAAAGATGAGGCTAATGCCGACGGCGTCTAAACAGATCGCGGCAAAGATAACGACAAGAGGCTTGTTCATTGGGTTTCAATCCATGGAAATGATGAGCTTGCCGGTCACGCGCCCTTTGGCGCTGACCTCCATCGCTTGCGCGGTCTGCTCAAGTGGAAAGGTCTGTTCGACATGCAAGCGGAAAAGGCCTTCGGAATAGAGCCGAGCCACATCGATGAAAATCTGCTCGGGGTTCTCGGGAGGGCCGTGTGAAAATTTTGCGCCGTATTCCTCAGCAGAGAAATCGGCGACGGAAAGAACATGGGTGGGATCACCGACGATATCGATCAACTCCGGTATGATTCCCGAGCCGGCGAGATCGAGGGCAGCGTCAATGCCATCCGGTACGAGCTCCCTTAGGCGTCCAGCCAGCCCCGGTCCGTACGGCGTTGGGATGGCGCCAAGCTCTCGCAGATAGTCATGCTTCGGCGCGCTCGCGGTGCCGATGACGATCACCCCACGCAGGCGCGCAAGCTGGACGACAGCCGTGCCGATCCCGCCTGCAGCACCGCTCACCAATAGCGTCTCGCCGGATTTGATGCCGACTTCGTCAAGCGCACGCGTTGCCGTGTCGACGATGACAGGCAGGCCGGCGGCGACATCGAAGGGCAAATCATCCGGCTTATGCGCCCAATGCGTGAGAACCGCATGTTGAGCGATCGTGCCTTCGCCGAAACCAAAGACGGCGTCTCCGATAGCAACGTTGGAAACGCCCGCGCCGACCTCGTCGACAACGCCTGACGCTTCGACGCCGAGACCCGATGGAAACGTCACCTCCTCGAAGTCACGATACTGTCCGTTCCGGCGCTTCCAGTCGGAGGGGTTCACCCCGGCGGCGCGGACGGCGATCCGCACCTGACCGGGGCCAGCATGCGGTTCATCGATCTCGACGACATGCAGGACCTCGGGTCCTCCATATTCGTTGAATTGAACAGCCTTCATGATGCTTCCCTTTCGGTTTGGTCGTCTGCGGGGGCATGTGGGTTTATGGTATTAAGTCCAATAATAGACTGAGTACACATTATTGCTACGCTCGCGGAGCGCGGAGGTCAACAGAAAATGTGTACTCAGTATAAAAATCCTGCTATCAACTCGGACATGGCAATTCCAACCGACCTGCGAACCCGTAAACGCCTCGCCACGCGTCAGAACATTTCGAATGTCGCCACGCGCCTCTTCTTTGAGCGCGGCTTCGACCATGTGACGGTGGACGAGATCGCCGCCGCCGCCGACGTCGGGCGGATGACGGTGTTCAACTATTTCCCCCGCAAAGAGGACATGCTGTTCGATCGCGACGAGGAGGCGCGCGAGATGCTGCGCGAGGCCTTGCGGCAGCGTGAGGCCGGCGTCGCTCCGATCGAGGCCTATCGTCTATTCGCGCATCGGCTGGTTGCGGAGGAGAGTCCTGCCGTCGATTTTTCGGCTCGCAGCCAGGGCTTCGTAAAGACGATCGAAGGCAGCGAAACGCTGAAGGCCCGGGTAAGAGCGATACGCGACGAGATCGCGCAGGTCGTGGCGGTGGCGCTATCGGAAAGCGTTGGGCGGGAACCAACCGATCCCGATGCCAAACTGGCGGCCAGCCTGCTGCTGGCGACCTGGGCCGTCGCCCTCATTCAGGGTCACATGACCTTTCGGCACCGCCAGGACACAAAGGAAGCAAAAGCCGCCTTTCTCGCTGTCGTTGACAAGGGAACCATTGGCCTTAAGGCTGCATTGGCGGGCACGCCTTACGCATAGGCACTCAGCCGGGCAGGGTTTTGTCCCGAGTTATCGCGACCGTCGCATAGCCTTGCTGGGCAGCTCCGGTGTTACTGATCGGCGTCTAGGTCGTAGATGCGGCCTGTCAGCCAAGCCGGCCAATCGCGCTCGAAAAATGACTTTGCGCTTTCGTCGAACCGCCGGATCGGGCGTGTACGGATCTTCATGGCGTCACCTTCAAGCCAAACGATGATCTGTTCGTCCCGATGGGCATCCTGTTCGCTTCGGAAGCGGTATTCCTCGAGAGGGCCGGAACGATCAAACGGCAGCGCGTCCCCTGCCCGATCACATATGGCGCGGGCGCCGCGGCTGCCGCCGCCGTTTTGAATGAAGTAGTCCAGCGCGAATAATACCGCCTCCGATGCAAGCGCCATCTGCCGCCATTGCAGGGCTCGCCCTGCTTCCGCTGCCCGTTCATACGCTATTCCGTTTTCGCGGATTTGAGTGCTGAGTTGACTTGCTTCCACCAAGGCTTCAGCGACGCTGCTGCCGTCACAGATGATGCCAGCCTTCTCGCTCATGCGAGCCTGTACTTCGGCCCGGATTGACTTCACCGTCAGCAGGCTGCCCGGTTTCAGTATTTCGAGCAGATTGGAGACCCCCGCTCGGGCGGTCGCCGTGATATCGGTCTTGGGAGCAATCTTTGCCTTGCCGCTCGCCCCAATGTGCTCGGCCGCCCTTGTGCCAAAGACCTGACCCGCGTTCAGCGCGGCGCCACCCGGCCGCGTCACGCCATGTGTGCCGGCCGCCTCGCCGATGGCGTAGCAACCTGCAAGACTGCTGCGACCCCAGGTGTCGACCAGAATGCCGCCGTTCATATGCTGGTTGTTGACGGCAAATTCGAGCGGCTCGACTGCGATGTCGACCTTGTAGCGGCGATAAAGCTCGATCGCGAGCGGGTTCATGTGCCGCAGGCGCTGGATTGGAAGATCCTGGTTCGCGCCGGCATTGCCCAGATATTGTTTCACGTCGTCGTCAAGCCGTTCGAGCGAAAAGGGCTGGTCGCCGGGTACCGGCAGCGGGTTCCTGTTGAAATCCATGAAGACCCGGCAGCCCGCCGCATTTTCGCGGTAGATGGCCAGATCCACGAGGCTTGAGCCGAAATCTAGCATCCGGGTGGAGTGAAACGGCCACTGATACCCCTTGCGGAAGACGTTCGAGGCCATCTCCTGGGTGCTGCGATAATATTGCGCCAGGAAATGATGCTCGTTTCCATCGGCGTCGACGGAATAAATATGCGGGATCGCCTGGACATAGGTTCCCGAGAGGTTCCAGGGAAACCCTTCCCGGCGCGTGCCGATGCCGAACTGGCTCTCCGTCAGGTTGACAAGTTCGAGGCCTGCCTCCAGCGCCAGACCGAGCGATCCGAAACAGCCATTTGGATAGACGCTATCCCGATAAAGTTCACCCGGCCCTCCCGCCGCAAGCACCAGCACCCCGCAGGAAAACAGGGCGATGCCAAAGGGGTTGGCGTCCGTCCGGTCGGCGGCGCGGATCGCCAGCACGCCCATGACCCTGGGGCCGTCGCCGTCGCCTTCAGTCAGGATCTTCACGGCTGTCGTGTGGTTACAGATCGGAACGTTGAGGCGGATTGCCTCTTCTGCCAGCACTTTGACCATCAATCGCGATGTGCGCGGGCCGCAACTGGTGGCGCGACCGACCTCGTCGTGATCCGTCTGATATCGGAGCGTGCCTCCCAAGGGATCCTGCGGCAGCGGCAATCCCAGGAATTGCAGCGACGCCATCATGCGGGCGGAACCGACAGCCTCGACATAGGCGGTGTCCTCGTCCATCGCGCCACCGGCGCGGATGGCGCGTGCCATCGCCTTGAAATTATCGCCCTGATCGGCGGTGTTTGCCGTGTGAAGCGTCTGCTTGTCGGAGCCGGAACAGGCCGAGGTGCCGCCCCAGGCGCTCTGGCTCATGACGACGACATCGTCACCGCGCCGCTTCATTTCGACGGCCGCGCGCAGACCCGCAGCCCCCGATCCCACCACAACACAGCCGGCCCTATAGACTGGCACATCGATGCCGGCGAGGGTCACCGTTTCGGATGAAGCCGCCTCTGCCGAAAGCTTCGGCATATCGACATCCGTCAGCGCGTCGAGAATATGTTGAGGGACATCAATGGTCATGGCGTCTGTCCTTGCGATAGGCGTCCGGTCACGCGAAGGGGATGTCAACCCAGCGCTTGAGGCGCGAGGATTCCATGCACGCGTCGACGATCTGGCAGATGTGATGCCCGGTCTCGAATGTCGGCCACATCGGCGTGTTGGTCGTGATCGAGCGTATGACTTCGGCAACCTCGATGATCTTGCTCTCATTGTAGCCGAGCGCGAAGTTCGGCAGTGGCAGGAAGGCCCTGAAGGTCGGGTTCTCCGGGCCGACATCGATCTCGCGGAAACCGGCTCGCCCGGCGCGATCGTCATTCGAATAGAAGCGCAGGCGGTTCACCTCGTCATAGGTATAGGCGAGGCTGCCCTTGGTGCCGTAGACCTCATAGGTCTGCATGAATTTGCGGCCGGTCGCCACACGGCTGAAATCGACGATGCCGCTTGCGCCGTTCTCAAAACGGCAAAGCAGATTGGTGGCGTCGGGATTGGTAATCTCGGCCCAGGCCTCGTCGCCCTTCAGCTTGACCTGCTCACCATAGGCAAGACCCTCGACAACCGGGCGCTTCGGCGTGACAATCAGATTGTCGGCGATCAGCGAGCTGACGCGGCCGACCAGAAACTCCATGAAGCTGAAGATGTGAGAGCCGGTGTCGCCGACAATGCCTGTCGGGGCGAGCTTGCCGTCGGCGCGCCACATGAAGGGCGCGCTCGGATCTCCATACATGTCGACATGCTGGCAGCCACGGAACATCTTGATCTCGCCGATCTCACCCGCCTCGATGATCTCCTTGGCAAGATCATGCACCGGATTTCGCGGAAAGGCATGGCCGACACGGGTAATCACGCCCTTGGTCTTCGCGATATCAGCAAGCTCGCGCGCTTCCTTGGCCGTATTCGCAAGCGGCTTCTCGCAATAGACGTGCTTTCCCGCCATCAAGGCCGCCTTGGCGACTTCGTAGTGCAGGCTGTCGGGCAGGCAGATATCGATCAGATCCACCTCCGGATCGTTCACCACTTCTTTCCAGTCCTGCAGGATCTTTGCGTCGGGCGCCTGCGTGCCAGATCCTCGTGAACCTTCGGATTGGCTTCGACAAGCGCAACGACACGCGCGGTGCCGCCCGATACACCAAAGAAATGCGGGAAGGTCTGATAGGCCATGGTATGGACCTTGCCCATCCAGCCCGATGCCCCGAGCACTGCTACCTTGATTTCGGCCATTCTTGTCACTCCATGGACTACCGATCCTCGCGGGACCGGTCGGCAAATGATTGTCGGCTGTTCGCCATCGCGATTTATGCGGACCTAGCGAACGCCGGCTCGCGCCCGGGGACGCGTGTCGTTGCGCTCATAGGAAAAGATCGTCGCGGGAAGCGGCGGCAGCCCCCGGATCAGATCCGATCCCTTCTCGCCCACCATGATGGTCGGCGCATTGGTATTGCATGAGGGAACGCGCGGCATGACGGAGGAGTCGCAGACCCGCAGCCCTTCAAGACCATGGACTTTCAGGTCTAGGCCGACGACGGCATCTAAGCCCGTGCCCATCTTGCATGTCCCGACGGGGTGATGATCGGTCTTAGCATTGGCGCAGCCGTAATCGAAGAGCTGTTCGTCGGTCATCACCTTCGGGCCGGGAAGGCGCTCGGCCATGACATATGGCTTGAGTGCCGCCTGCTGCATGATTTCGCGCGCGATCTTTAATCCCTCCAGAGACATCGCCCTGTCGTGCGGATCCGACCAGTAGTTGGGGTCGATGAGGGGAGCTGCAGCAGGATCCGCCGATGACAGGCGCACGGTTCCGCGCGACCTTGGGTGCAGATAGGCGGAGTTGAGGGTCACGCCGGCGTTCTTCAGACGCTCGACGCCTGCCTCGATGCCCGATCCGAGTCCGAGATGGAACTGGATGTCGGGGGAGCGGGCATCCGGATCGGCATACCAGAATCCACCTGTCTCGAAGAGCGACGAGGCGACCGGTCCGGTGCGAAACAGAACATATTGGATGCCGGCCCAAAGCGTCCGGTGGAGTTTCGCCACGCCGTCATAGGTATGGTCGCCAGTGCATTCGGCGATCACGAAGAGATCGAGATGATCCTGCAGATTGCCACCTACGCCGGGCAGATCATGCAGCACCTTGACACCGGCCGATCGCAGATGATCGCCAGGTCCGATGCCCGACTGGAGGAGAAGCTTCGGCGAGCCGATCGCGCCAGAGGAGACCAGCACTTCGCGTTCGGCGCGAACGATCTCCACGCCATTCTTGCCGGCGATCTCGACCCCAACGGCGCGTTTGCCTTCAAGGACAATGCGCGAAACGCGGGCGCCGGTGCGAACCGTCAGGTTCTTGCGATCCTTTATAGGCGAGAGGTATCCGAGCGACGCCGACGACCGCCGACGATTGCGTTGCGTGAGCTGATAAAAACCGACGCCGGCCTGCTGGCGGCCGTTGAAGTCGTGATTATAAGGGATTCCAAGTTCCTGGCCTGCGCGGATATAGGCATCGCAGATCGGGAGCGGTGCGGCAGGCATCGAGACACCCAAAGGGCCGCCGTAAGAGTGGTAGTCGTCGGCAAAACGCTGGTTGTCCTCGGCCCGTTTGAAATAGGGAAGGATAGAGCGGTAGTCCCAGCCGTCGCATCCGTCTTCGCTGGCCCATAGGTCGTAGTCTGCAGCATTGCCGCGAGTATAGAGCTGCGCGTTGATCGAGGAGCCGCCGCCGATCACCTTGGCCTGGGTGTAGCGGAGCACTCGCCCCTTCATGTGCTTCTGCGGCACCGTCTCCCAGCCCCAGCTTGCAACCCCCTTCGTCATCTTGGCGAAGCCGGCCGGCATGTGGAACAGGGGATTCCAGTCGCCGCCGCCAGCTTCGAGCAGGAGCACCTTGACATCCGGGTCTTCGCTCAACCGGTTTGCAAGCACGCATCCCGCGGGTCCGGCACCTGTTATGATATAGTCGAAAGCCATGTTGTGATCCTGTTATATGCGCGGCGTTGACAGGCCAGCTTCTGCGCCGATGCCTGCCTGCTTCAAATCCTTCGATACGATGTGATCGGCGACCCGCAGTGCCTGGCTTGCAACCGTCAGTGCCGGATTGACGGCGGCCGAGGTCGGCAGGAAGCTTGCGTCGACGACGAACAGATTTTCATGGTCATAGGCGCGGCAGAAGGTATCGAGCGGTGCCGTTGCGGGATCGTTACCGATACGGACGGTGCCGCACTGGTGCGAGGGTGTCCGCTTGTCGAAGGGTTTGGCGAGGACGATCGGAAAGCCGATCGACTTCAGGATGCCCTTCAGCTTGGCGACGAGCGCCAGATGCGCATCCCAATTGGTCCGCTTCCATTGCAGGACGATCCTGTCTCCATCGACCATGATGCGGCTCTCGGGATTGGGCATATCCTCGCTCATCGCGTAGAAGTCGATGGCGTGCCCAGCGACGAGGCCGAGAAGCCATTCCGGAACGTTAGGAAGAGATCCCTTGAGGATCTTGCCTGAGACCCGGCCGAGAAGCTGGACATTGCCAAGCGGCGGACCGCCCTCGCCGTCAGACAGATAGAAATCGTTGAAGGCGAATGTCTTCTGGTAGACGGAGGTGTTCCTGAAACCCGGCGAGATGCCGATCACGGCCGAAGAATTGTGGTTCATGAAATTGCGCCCGACCTGATCGGAAGAGTTCGCAAGTCCGGTCTTGAAACTGTCATTGGCGGAGCGCAGCAGAAGGGCTGAGGACTGGACCGCGCCGGCGGAAAGAATGACGAGCTTCGGCGATACCGAAAGAGTCTGTCCATTTTTCAGATAGACGACCTTTTCGATCAACCCGCCCGCGCCGGTATCGAGCCTGACCACGCGCGCATTCGTTTCGAGCCGCACGTTTTCGTGCCGAAGTGCGGCGGCGAGCGCCACAGTCTCGGCATCCATCTTCCCATCGGCGGAATTTGGATGCGCATCCCACGGTGTCTGCGCCTTTGCCAGCCACCGGTCTATATCGACACCCAATGGCAATGAGAACGGATGAAGCCCTTTCTTCTTGATGCGCGCCCTCACATCCGCAATCGGTGGCTCGTCGGGAACCGGCGGATAGTCGTAGCTGCCCGAATGAAAGGGTTCCGTCGGATCTTCTCCGAGCGCTCCCCGCACATCGTACAGGCGTTCCGCGCGGCTATACCAGGGCTCCAGGGTATCGTAGGGGAAGGGCCATGCTGGCGAGACGCCTTCACGATGCTGGATGACATCGAAGTCTTCGCGGCGATAGCGTGACAGCACCGCGCCGTAGAATTTCGAATTTCCCCCGACATTATAGTAGTTGCCCGGATTGAACCCCTTACCGTCAGCCTCGTACCAGGTCTCCTTCGGTCGGAAATGGCCGCGCTGAAAGATCGCGCGCTGATCCCGATTAACCGGATTGTCTCTGATGTGATCGCCGGCCTCGAGGATGAGGATCTGGGCGCCTGTTGCAGCCAGACCGGAAGCAACGGTCGAGCCGCCCACTCCTGAACCGATGATGACGATGTCGGGCGTGTCGTTCATGTGAGCTCCACCCCCCCTCAAGCTATTCTTGCTTGGGTATTTGGATCGAAGAAGACTGTTTTATCGAGGTTGAACGCGAGGCGAGCGTTTTGGCCGGCCTGGATGCGGACGTCGGCGCGCAGGCGGGCGACGACTTCCTTGCCGCCGAGCTTGATGACGGCGAAGGTGTCGGATCCGGCGGGCTCGACGACTTCGATGAGGCAATCGTTTTCGGAGACGGTCTGGGCATTGCGGTCGGCGCCGTCTGGGTCGGTGAGTGCCTCGGGGCGAATGCCGAAGACGACGGCGCGGCCGTCATGGGCCTCGAGCTGCTCGCGACCGGCGGCGATCGGCAGCCGGATCAGCTCGCCATCGCCGCGCGCCAATGAGACGGACAGGCCGTTGCTGCCCTTTTCGATGGTGCCGGAGAGCAGGTTCATGGCGGGCGATCCCATGAAGTCGGCAACGAACATGTTGGCGGGATTGTTGTAGATCTCGGCCGGCGAGCCGAACTGCTGCAGCACGCCATCCTTGAGAACGGCGATCTTGGTTGCCAGCGTCATGGCCTCGATCTGGTCATGGGTGACATAGACGATGGTGGTCTTCATGCGCTCGTGCAGGCGCTTGATCTCGGTGCGCATGTCGACACGCAGCTTGGCATCGAGGTTGGAGAGCGGCTCGTCGAAGAGGAAGAGTTTGGGGTCGCGCACGAGTGCACGGCCCATGGCGACGCGCTGGCGCTGGCCGCCCGACAGCTGGCTCGGCTTGCGGTCGAGCAGATGGCTGATCTGCAGCACCTTGGCGACCTCGTCGATCGCTTTCTTGCGCTCGTCGGCGGGCACGCCGCGCATCTCCATGCCAAAGGCGATGTTGCCGGCAACCGTCATGTTCGGATAGAGCGCATAGCTCTGGAACACCATGGCGATATCGCGCTTGGAGGGATGCAGGCCGGCAATGGAGCGTCCGTCGACGCGGATGTCGCCGTCGCTGATGGCTTCAAGACCGGCAATGGTGTTGAGCAGGGTGGACTTGCCGCAGCCGGACGGTCCGACGAGGACGAGGAAGCCGCCCTTCTCGAGCTCGAGATCGATGCCCTTGAGGATGTCGACGGCGCCATAGCGCTTCTTCAGTCCGGAAATTTCTAGAAAGGCCATGGCTGTTATCCTTTGACTGCGCCCGCCATCAGACCGCGCACGAAGTAGCGGCCAGCGAGAATGTAGACGATGAGCGTGGGGACGGCGGCGATCATGGCGGCGGCCATGTTGACGTTGTATTCGACCACGCCGGTCGAGGTGTTGACGACGTTGTTGAGTGCGACGGTCATCGGCATGGCATCGCCGGTGCCGGCATAGGCGGACGCAAACAGGAAGTCGTTCCAGATATTGGTGAACTGGTAGATGACGGTGACGACGATGATCGGCAGCGAGCTTGGCAGCATGATGCGGCGGAAGATCTGGAAGAAGCCGGCGCCGTCGACCTGGGCGGCCCTGACCAGCTCGGTCGGAAAGGCCTCGTAGTAGTTGCGGAAGAACAGCGTGGTGAAGCCGAGGCCGTAGACGACGTGAACGAAGACCAGGTTGACGGTGGAATTGCCGAAGCCGAAGCTAAAACCCGTGGCATCCTGCAGGGTAACGCCGAAGCGGCCGAGCGCACCGAGGATCGTCGCCATCGGCAGCAGCACCGACTGGAACGGAATGAAGCAGGCAAACAGCATCAGGGCGAACACCAGCGTATGGCCGGGAAAGCGCCACTTGGTCAGCACATAGCCGTTGAGCGCGCCAAGGATGGTCGAGATCGCCACGGCCGGGACCACCATCTTGATGGAGTTCCAGAAATAGCCCTTGATGCCGGCGCAGGTGAGCCCGACGCAGGTCTCGCCCCAGGCCTTCAGCCAGGGATCGAAAGTGGGAGACCTGGGCAGCGCCAGCATGTTGCCGTTCTGGATCTCGTCCATGGTCTTGAACGAGGTGACGAGCATGACGAAGAGCGGCGCGAGATAGAACAGCGCAAAGAGAAACAGCAGGCCGTAGATGATGACCCGGCTGATCCAGCGGCCGCGATTGGCGCGATGGGCGGGGTTGTCGTGCGGCGCCAGGCCGGCGGTGGCAACGGAACTCATCGCGCCTTCTCCTTCAGTTCGGAATAGAGATAGGGGACGATGATGGCCGAGATGGTCATCAGCATGATCACGGCGCTGGCCGAACCGACGGCCATCTCGTTGCGCTTGAAGGTGTATTCATACATGAAGTTGGACGGCAGCCAGGCCGAGCCGCCGGGGCCGCCCGAGGTCAGCGCCACCACGAGGTCGTAGGACTTGATCGCCATGTGGGCAAGCACGATGAAGGCGGAGAGGAACACCGGGCGCAGCAGCGGAATGATGATGCGGCGATAGAGCTGCAGCGGCGAGGCGCCATCGATCTGCGCCGCTTTCATGATCTCGCTGTCGATGCCGCGCAGGCCGGCGAGGAACATGGCCATGACGAAGCCGGAGGCCTGCCAGACACCGGCGATGACGACGGTGTAGATGACAAAATCCTTGTTCTTGATCCAGTCGAAGTGAAAGCTGGTCCAGCCGAACTGATGCAATGTCTGCTCGAGGCCGAGACCCGGATCGAGGAACCACTTCCAGGCGACGCCCGTGACGATGAAGGACAGCGCCATCGGATAGAGGAAGATCGGCCTGAGCACGCCCTCGCCGCGGATCTTCTGGTCGAGCAGGATCGCCAGCAGCAGGCCGAGCGCCAGGCAGATGAAGATATAGAGGAAGCCGAAGATCCCCATGTTGACGATCGAGGTGTACCAGGAGGATGGCGGATCGTTCTCGAAGGTCCAGCGCCAGAGGCGCTGATAGGCGCGTGCGCCGGTCAGGTCATAGGAGGGGAAGGTCTTGGAATTGGTGAAGGACAGGTAGACGGTCCACAGAATGAAGCCGTAGACGAAGACCAGCGTGATGGCGAAGCTGGGCGCAAGCACGATCCTGGGCAGCGCGTCCTGCAGGCGCGCGCGGAATGAAACCGCCGGCCGCGCCGACACCGGTTCCCTTGTTGCAATTGAACTCATGAGGTTCATCTCCTCCCCGAGGTATGGCCTGCCGTCAGAGGCTTCCCCGCCCAGGCGGGGAAGCCGTTCTCAAACCCGATATCAGCGGGCGTCGTCGATCGCCTGGACGAGCTGGGTGACAGCTTCGTCGGAGGTCTTGATCTGGCCGTGGACGAACTTGGAGACCACGTCCTTATAGGCATTGGCGATTGCCGGAGGCGCGCCATAGCCCTGGGCGAGCGAGCCGAACAGCGTGCCGCCTTCATTGGCGTGCTTCAGGTCGGCAATGCCCTTCTTGCCGCAGGCGTCAAAGGCTGTGTCCGGCACGTCGGTGCGCGAGGGAACCGAACCCTTGACGACGTTGAAGGCCGACTGGAAGCTCTTCGACAGGGTTGCGGTTGCCAGCGCTACCTGGGCGGCCTTGCGGTCGGCGGGAACGTTGAACATGCCGAACATGTCGGAGTTGTAGATCACGCTGCCTTCGGTGCCGGGGAAGCGGTAGCACAGATAGTCGGTGTTCGGGGTCTTCTTGGCGGCGACGAATTCGCCCTTGGCCCAATCGCCCATGACCTGCACGAGGGCATCACCCTTGATGACCATGGCGGTGGCAAGGTTCCAGTCGCGGCCCGAGAAGTTCGGGTCGACATACTTGGTGATCTTGGCCAGGTTATCGAAGGACTTCTTCATCGTGTCGGACTTCAGCGAGGCCTCGTCGAGGTCGTTGAAGGCCTTCTTGTAGAATTCCGGACCGCCGGTCGACAGCACGATCGAATCGAACATCGTCGCTTCCTGCCAATCCTGACCGCCAAGCGCCAGCGGCACGACGCCGGCAGCCTTGGCCTTGTCGAGCAGCGCGATCAGGTCGTCGAAGGTCTTTGGCTGCGTGCCGCCGATCTTGTCCATGACGGCCTTGTTGATCCACAGCCAGTTGACGGAGTGGACGTTGACCGGGGCTGCGACCCACTTGCCCTTGTAGACGGCGAACTTCTGCAAGGCCTTTGGAACCGACTTGTCCCAGCCTTCCTTCTTGGCGGTCTCGGTCAGGTCGCCCATCACGCCTTCCTGGGCATAATCGAGCACGGTATAGCCGAGCATCTGCGACGCGGTCGGATAATTGCCGGCGGCAACCATCGCCTTCAGCGCCGTCATGGCCGCATCGCCGCCACCGCCGGCAACCGGAACGTCCTTCCAGGCATAGCCTTCCTTGGACAGGTCCTGCTTCAGCACGTTCAACGCTGCAGCCTCGCCGCCCGACGTCCACCAGTGCAGCATCTGCACTTCCTTCACATCCGCCGCACGTGCCCCAACCGCTGCACCGGCAACCGCCAGCGCTACCAAAGCACTCGTCGTCATCAGTCTACGCATGATCTTCCTCCCAAATTTAAGCTTCAGATGCGGGATCTATTTCCCGCACCCACTCCCCCGCCCTCCTCAGGCGTAGTGCTTCGCTGGCTAGGCCAGGCTGTCTTTTCGCGGCATCCACCAATTGGTCCTGCCGCCGATATGCATGTTGAGCGTTTTGGTCTCGGTATAGTCTTCGACCGCGTGGCGGCCGAGTTCGCGGCCGAGGCCCGATTGCTTGTAGCCGCCAAACGGAAGCTCGGAGGCGCCGTCCATGAAGGTGTTCATCCACACTGTTCCGGCCCTGACCTTCCTGCCGATCGTCAGGCAGGTATCGAAGTCGCGGCTCCAGACGCCGGCCGAAAGCCCGTAGTCGATCGAATTCGCAATCTCGATCGCCTCGGCCGTGGTCTCGAATGTCAGCACAGAGAGTACCGGCCCGAAAACCTCCTCGCGTGCCACGGCCATCCCCGGGGTCACGGCATCGAGGATCGTCGGGGCCATGAACTGGCCCATTCCGAAATCGAGCGTCTCGCCGCCGTGGGCGACCCTTGCGCCGCTATCCCTGGCGCCGGCAAGATAGCCGGCGATCTTTTCGAGGTGCTGCGGCGTGATGATCGCGCCGACCTGGGTTGTCGGGTCCAGCGGATCTCCAACCTTCACGTCCTTTGCCAGTTCCGCGACACGTTTGACGACATCCGATGCGATACTTTTGTGCAGGATCAGGCGTGAGCCGGCATTGCAGCATTCGCCGGCGTTGAAGTAGGCGCCGAAGACGGCGGCATCGATGAAGGCATCGAGATCGGCATCCGGAAAGACGATCTGCGGGTTCTTGCCGCCGAGTTCCAGCGAGACCTTTTTCAGCGTCTGCGCTGCATTGGTCATCGTGAGCTTGCCGACGCCGGTCGAACCGGTAAACGACACCATGTCGACATCCGGATGCGACGTCATGATGGCGCCGACCTCCGGCCCTGTTCCGGTGACGATGTTCACCACGCCATCGGGAACGCCTGCTTCCTGCAGGATTTCGCCAAGCACCAGTGTCGAGCCTGACGTCAGCTCGGAGGGTTTTACGACCGTCGTGCAGCCTGCCGCCAGCGCGAAGGGAAGCTTCTGGCCGACGATCAGGAATGGAAAATTCCAGGGCGTGATGATCGAGACGACGCCGATGGCCTCGCGCAGGACCACACCGAGCGTGCCATCGCCAAGCGTGTTGTAGCTTTCGCCGTGCAGGTCACGGGCAAGAGCGGCAGCATAGCGCCAGATGTCGACGGAGCCGGCGATCTCGCCACGCACTTGGCTGATCGGCTTGCCGGCTTCGATGGCGTCGAGATAGGCGAGCTCTTCGGAGCGAGCGGCGATCAGGTCTGCTGCTTTCAGCAGCACCGCCGAACGCTCGGACGCCGTCATCCTTGGCCAGGGGCCGTTATCGAATGCCTTGCGGGCGGCCGAAATGGCACGTTCGGCATCCGCCTTCGACCCTGTGGGATAGCGGCTGACAACCACGCCGTGGCTGGGAGCAATGCGCTCGATCGGATTGGATGCACCTGCCTCCCACTTGCCGTCGATCAGCATGTTGAAGTCACGAACCTTGTGGTCGCCGAGAGCCTTGGGCGCGATCAGAACCGTCATTACCATTCTCCTGTGAACTGTGCCGGGCGCTTTTCGCTGAATGAAGCGACACCCTCTTTGAGATCGCCGGTCTTCGCGACGAGGATCGAACCAAGCGCCTCGACGGCGGTGCCGTTGTCCTCGCCGCTTGCGGAGGTGATCATCAGCTTGACGACTTCGAGAGCGGCCGGACCCCGCGACGCGATGCGGGCCGCATAATCCTTGGCCGCGGCCACCGCGTTGCCGGTTGTCGTCACCGCATCGACAATGCCGAGCGATCTTGCCTCCTCGGCCGTGAAAATCTCGCCACCAAGCGCCATGCGTCGCACCACTTGGGCGCCGAAGCGCTTGACCAGGCGCTGCGTCCCCGACCAGCCCGGCACCATGCCGAGACCAGTCTCCGGAAGCCCGATCTTGATCTGCTCTTCGGCGATGCGGATATCGGCGACACCGGCAAGCTCCAGGCCCCCGCCGAGCGCATGGCCATTCAAGGCGGCAATCATGGGAACGCGGAGCGTGGCAAGCCGTTCGAAGATGCGGTGCCCATGCCTTACCCAGGCGTGACCGAATTCTTCCGGTCGCATGCCGCCCCAGGCCTTGATATCGCCGCCTGCCGAAAAGCCCTTGCCTTCGCCGGTGAGGATCGCCACGCGCACCTGTGCGGTCGCCTCGACCTCGTCGGCCGCGTCCGCGAGCGCCTTGAGCATATCCAGATCAAGCGCATTAAGCTTCTCAGGGCGGCAGACCGTCATGATGGCGACGTGCCCTTCGATGTCGATCTTTACCGTGCCGCTAGCCATGGAACGTACCCTCCAGCGTGCGAGCGCTTTTCTGCGGCAGGGACAGGTTGATCTTGGCCTCGCCGAAGAGCCCCGCATCCATGATCTTGAGATCGTCTGCAACGATGAGCGGGAATTCGGACTGGTCGAGAATATCGGTCTGCAGGTCGACGCCTGGCGCAATCTCTGTGAGAACGATGCCTTGCGGCGTCAGCTTCATCACGCATCGTTCGGTGACGTAGGTGATGTCCTGTCCCTGTTCGATCGCGCGTTTGCCCGAGAAGGTGACGTGCTCGACGTCGTTGACGAGTTTCTTCAGCTTGCCTTCCTTCTCGATCACCAGCCTGCCATCGGCGATCGAGAGTTTTGCGCCGGCATTGAACATGCCGGAGAAGACGATCTTTCTGGCTCGCGCCGTGATGTCGACGAAGCCGCCGGCACCGGCAGTGACATGTGGTCGGAAGGAGAGCTTCGAGACGTTCACTGATCCATCCCTGCCGATCTCGAGGAAGGAGAGCAGCGATGCGTCAAAGCCGGCTCCCTGAAAATAGGTGAACTGATAGGGCGATGGCATATAGGCATCGGCATTCGAGGCGCAGCCGAAGGCGAAGTCGAGCAGCGGGACGCCGCCGACCGCTCCCTGCTCGATCACCCAGGTGACTGCCCCGTGAAGCCCCTCTTCCAGAAGGATGCGCGGCACGTTCGCGGAAATACCGAAGCCGAGATTGACGCAGCTGCCACCCTGCAGTTCCTGCGCCACGCGGCGCGCGATGACTTTCTGTATGTTGAATTCCGGAACCCGGAAGCTATCGAGCGGTCGGAAGATTTCTCCCGAAATGGCGGGATCGTAGAGCGTCTGCGTCGTCTGCTTCTGATCGGGGTCAACGATCACATAGTCCACAAGCATGCCCGGCACGCGGACATCGTGTGGCTTCAGCGAGCCTTCCTTGGTGATCCGCTTGACCTGCGCAATGACGATGCCGCCATTGTTGCGCGCGGCGAGCGCCTGATCGAGGCCGCCGAGATAGGCGCCTTCATGTTCATAGGTGAGGTTGCCGCGCTCGTCCGCCGTCGTCGCGCGTACGATCGTCACATTCGGGATGATGGAGGGGAAGAAGAGCCAGTCATCGCCTTCAAAGGAGACGCGTTTGACGACGGGCTCCTTGGCGCCGAGATCGTTCATGGCGCATCCCTGTCGTTCGGGATCGACGAAGGTATCGATGCCGACTTTCGTCAGAACGCCCGGCCGTTTTGCTGCTGCCTCGCGATGAATGTCGAACATGATGCCCGAGGGAATATTATAGGCCGGGATCTCGTTGTTGGTGATCATCTGCCATATGAGCGGCGGCTCGGCGCTGGACGGACCGGACGGATATGAGCCGCCGATGATGCGCTTCAGCAGGCCTTTTTTGGCAATATGGTCGACACCCCTGATGCCGCTCATGTCTCCGGCCGCAATCGGATGAAGCGTCGTGATCTCGCGCGGATGGCCGGTCGCCTCGAAACGCTCGCCGATTGCCTTCAGCATCAGATCGGGGCAGCCGAGACCGCTTGACGACGACACCGAAACGACGGCGCCATCCGGGATGAGAGCTGCGGCTTCCGCCGGGGTGATGTGCTTGCTCATGTTCAACTAAAGTCCTGTTTCAACTTTGACGGCCGAGCCGGTCTCTGCCGCTTTTGCGACGGCCAGGGCTGTCGCGAGCGACCAGATTCCGTCTTCGGCAGAGGCCGCCGGCGCTCCACCCTTCAGAGCGGCGTGGAAGGCGCGCAGGCCGCCCTCGTAGAGGTTGCCTGCCTCAAGCAGCAGTTCCCGTTCGCCGTCGGCATCGCGCAGCACGACGGTTCCAACCGGGCGCTGTGTCATGACATTGCGACCGACGAACGAACCGTCCGTCCCGTGTACTTCGAGGCCGGTTTCCGCGAATTTCGTGGTGAAGCCATCATGGAACTGGGCGATGATACCGCCCTCGAAGCGGATGGTGCCCATGACACCGTCTTCAATCCCCTCGCTGCCCATTCCTGCCGATTGCGAGAAGGCGACGACCTCGACCGGATTGCGGCCAAGGACGTAACGGAGCGTATCGACGTCATGCACTGTCAGGTCGAGGATTGCCCCGCCGCCGGCTGCCGGCTTGTCGAGGCGCCAGCCCTGCAAATGGACCGGCAGATAGCCGGCATGAAAGACGCGCGCAGCAAGCGGGCGGCCTATCTTTCCGGAAGCGATGGCATCACGCATGGCGGTATGCGTTGCGGCATTGCGGAGATGATGGTTGGTTGCCAAGACAATACCGGCCGAGGACGCGGCCCTGGCCATCGCGTGAGCGTCTTCAAGCGACAGTGCCAGCGGCTTCTCGCAGAGAATATGTTTGCCGGCAAGCGCGGCGGCAACGGCCTGATCGCGATGCAGTTCGTTGGTCGTTGATATATAGACGGCATCGATTTTCGGATCGGCCAGAAGCGCGGCGATGTCTGTCGTGTAGTTGGCAATGCCGTTTGCCGCTGCATAGGCTTGTGCCCGTTCGGCATTCGAACTCATCACCGAGACCACTTCTCCACCGGTGGCCCGAATGGCATCGATGACCCATTCGCGCGCGATGGTGCTGGCGCCGATCAACCCCCAACCTACCGTCATGCCTGTCTCCTCCCGATCGCGTCGCCGCTGCCGGCCCCACAGCTCTCACGCACGACGAGGCGGACGGACGAAACAATCGCCTCGGCCTCTACCTTGCCTGCATTGATCTGCTTCAAAAGCAGCTGCGCGGCCCTGCGACCCATCCCCTGCGGATCCACCGAAATCGTCGTCAAAGCCGGGACAGCAGTTTTTGCCTCGATGACGTCGTCGAAACCGACCACGGCAAAGTCGCGCCCCGGCTCGAGCCGGTTGGCTCGAAGTCCATCGCATACCCCAAACGCCACCGCGTCGTTGAAACAGACAGCTGCGGTCGGCTTCACCTCGATTGCCAGGGCTCGGGCGATCGCTTGAGCTCCCCCTGCCCTTGAGGGCGCCGAGGGGATGATAAGGCTTTCATCGTGTTCCAGATGGCAGGCGGCAATCGCAGCACGATATCCGTCGAGGCGCTCATCGAAAACCGCGGTGTCGCCAAAGCCGCCAAGGAAGGCGATGCGGCGGTGCCCGATAGATGCGAGATGCTGCACGCCGGCGAATATGCCCTCGCGATTGTCCGACACGATGGATGAAACCTTTGCGCCCTGCACATTGCGCACGGCCACGACGACCGGAATGCCGGCAGCCACCAGCGGCTTCAGGTCGGCGGCTTCGGTTGCGCGGGCGGGTGACAGGATGAGCCCCGAGATTCCGTGCTCGCGCATGGATGCGATAACTTCCTGCTGCCGATCGAGACTTTCGCTCGTGTTTGACAGAAACTGGACAAAGCCCGCCGACTGCACGACCATGTCGACGCCAACCGCAAGCTCGGCAAAGAAGCTGTTTGTGAGATCATTGACGACAACGCCGATGATCTTCGACTTGGAGCCGGACTGCCTGAGGTTGGCCGCGCCACGATTGTAGACGTAGCCCAGCTCCCGCATGACCACATTGACCTTGGCCCGGGTTGCTTCGTTTACCAGTGATGACCCTTGAAGGACGAGCGAAACTGTCGACTTCGAAACGCCGGCCGCTTTCGCGATATCGACGACGGTAACCCGCCCTTTCGTCATGATATCCTCCCTGGCCTCGTTGCTTGCATGCAATAAATTGGAACGTTCCAAATATGTCAAGCTCGAATTTTGAGAGGATATTTGGTTTCACTCGATGGATTGCTGATCTTTTCGATGGAATATCGTTGTATTTATTGAATTAATTTTGATTCCGTCGAGGCGTTTTTAGCTGTGAGCTGAATGGGAGAGTTGATTATTGACGTGAAATTAGAACGATCCAAATAACCGTCATATCCAATGCGATCTTGTGCTGGGGCATCGCGGGTTGCGTGCTGCTGTCTCTGAAGGGTGTGCCTTCGGGTCGCAGAAATACGCGATGTGATTCTCCCGATGGGATGTTCGGAAAGCGCTTCAACCCGTCGGTTGCAGCGCTGGTGCACAGTCAAAGGTGTGGGTAAGTGCAACCGGCGGCCGTTTGGCTTTCACGAGAAAAGCAAGGAAATCCCGTATATTAGGCTCGATTTGCCGGATTCCATGCTCTGCCGCTTTAATCGGCCGTTAATCCTTATTCTCTGGACGGCCTAACAGAATCATGGTCTATCCTTTGGCGGGCAATGGTCGGCAAACCGGGAATGGGCCGCCAAGAGGGTTAGATGGCGATAGTAGGGCATGCACAGACGACAGTTCCGTCCAGGGAAGATGCAGGTGGCAAGATAGCACGCCATGCAGGCTTGCTGTCGAGTCAGCTCCAGCAGCTTAGAACCCGCATGTACCCGCCGAAGTCGGAAAAGATACTGCGGCAGTTCCTGACGAATGAAGTGTCCAAGCTGACATCGATCCCGGATTCGACCTTGAAACTGATGTCCAGCGAGGGTCGTGGACCCAATCCGAGCCGGCTGGAAAACAATCATCGCGTCTATACACTTGCTCAGGTCAATGAGCTACGGGAACTGTTTGCAAAGCAGAAGCCCGCGGAGGCTCTTCGCTTCCTGCCCCGGCGTCGACCGGGTGAGCACCTGCAGGTGCTGGCAATTGCCAATTTCAAGGGCGGCAGCGCCAAGACGACAACATCGGTCCATCTTGCGCATTATCTCGCCTTGCATGGTTACCGGGTTCTGGCTCTCGACCTTGATCCCCAGGCATCGCTGTCGGCCATGTTCGGCGCGCAGCCGGAGGTGGATGTCGGCGCCAACGAGACCATCTATGCGGCGCTGCGCTACGACGAGGCCGAGCGGCGCCCCATTCGCGATATTATCCGCAAGACCTATTTCGACGGCGTCGACCTCATCCCGGGCAACCTTGAGGTCATGGAGTATGAGCATGAGACCCCCCGGGTACTGGCCAACAGGTCGGGATCCGGCGCGATCTTTTTCGAGCGGCTCAAACTTGCGCTTGCCGAGGTTGAGGCCGATTATGACATCGTCATTCTGGACACGCCGCCTTCGCTTGGCTTTCTGACGCTCAGCGCCATCTACGCCGCGACAAGCATGATCATCACGGTTCATCCGGCGATGCTCGATGTCGCATCGATGAGCCAGTTTCTTCTGATGATGGGCGATTTGATCAGCGTTCTCAACGAGAGCGGTGCCCAGCTCGATCAGGATTTCATCCGGTATCTGGTCACACGCCACGATCCGAACGATGGCCCGCAGTCGCAGGTGGTTGCGATGCTGCGTCATTTGTTTGGCTCGGACGTTCTGTTGCCCACCGCTATAGAGAGCACGGCTGTTGAGGCCGCTGGTCTCGCCAAGCGTTCCGTCTATGAGCTCGATGTGGGGCAGATCGGCCGCGATACGCACAAGCGCGCGCGCGAGGCCGTGGACGCGGTCAACGAAGCCATCGTGCAACTGATCAACTCAAGTTGGGGGCGTGAATGAGCAAGTCACCTCGCAAATCGATTGTTGCCAGTTTCGGCCTGATCTCGGCCGAGCTGGAAAGCGACGACACTGCGGCCGCTCAGCCCACGCCTGAGCCCTCCCCTGCCCAGCCGACACGCGTCGGCGCCGGCGTTATCGGCGCGGCTCACCGAGCCATTGGCGACATCCGCGCGGAACGGGATCGTTTGAGGGCAATTATCGAATCAGGCGAAGGCTCGATCCATGATCTGGATCCCAAAACGATCGACCCTTCTCCCTATCCGGATCGCCTGCCGGATGATGACCCCAATGATTTCGAGAGATTCAAGCACTCGATCGAGACTGAAGGCCAGAAGATCCCGATCCAGGTTCGCCGGCATCCGACGGCAAGCGGCCGATATCAGGTCGTCTATGGTCATCGCCGTTGGCGCGCCGCTCTTGAACTCGGCCATACGGTCCGAGCGATTGAAGTCGAGATTTCCGATCTCGACCTGGTCGTGGCGCAGGGTATCGAAAATGCCAGCCGACAGGACCTGACATGGATTGAGCGCGTATTGTTCGCCTCGCGCATGGATGACGCCGGCATCAAGCCGCGCGATATCTATGCGGCGCTCTCGATCGAACATTCGGAGCTCGCCCGCATGCGGGGAGTCTATCGGTCGATCCCGGCGGACGTGATCGAGGCGATCGGTCGCGCGCCGAAGATCGGCCGGCCGCGTTGGCTCGATTTGGCAAGGACGATTTCGACTGTGCCGGGTGCATTGGAAGCCGCCCGTGGCGCCCTCTCGCGTGCCAATGCCGAGCCGGGATCGTCAAACGACAGATTCCAGCACGCACTGCGCGCGGTCAAACCGAGTTCGGATCCCGGCGATACCGCGCCGACTACAATCGCCGACGCGTCGGGCACCAAGCTTGGTACCTATACGACCTTGCCGAAAGAGGTACGGATTTCCGCCGAGGGAGCGCTGGGCGTCGAGTTTATAAGATTTGTTGAAGGGGAGCTGTCCGGCCTGGCTGAGCGCTTCTCCCGTCAACGAGATAGCAGCAAACCCTGATCGTCTTCTCAGGGTTTCAACTGATGTCAAACGAAAGGAAGCCTGGCAAAAGAAAAAAGGCCCCCTAAACGTTGCCGTCGTGGAAGCCTTCTCTTCAATGTAGCAACTGAAGAATCGCATTTCCACGAATCACAGTCAAGAGTCTTTGGCACCGTTTTTGGTGAGCGGGTTTCTTTTGCCTTTTTTGGGGTGAGGGAAATGCAGAGTGGAAGTGTAACGACGCCGTTCGGGCGGCGGCCGGTGACGCTTGCCTTGGTTCGCCGGCAGATTGCTACTGCCGAAATCGAGCCCGGCAAAGCGGCCGACAAATGGAAGGTCTTCAGGGACGCTTCCGAGGCGAGGGAATTGCTCGGACTGCAGGATCGCAGCCTGGCCGTTCTCGACGCCCTATTGAGTTTTTATCCCGACAATGAGCTGCGCCAGGATGCACAGCTTATCGTCTTTCCCTCCAATGTGCAGTTGAGCTTGCGGGCCCACGGCATTGCGGGAGCCACGCTGCGCAGACATCTCGCTCTGCTCGTCGAAGCCGGCCTGATCGTTCGAAAAGATAGCGCAAATGGCAAGCGCTACACACGAAAAGACAGGGAAGGCGAGATCGAAAGCGCATTTGGGTTCGATATTTCGCCGCTTCTGTTGCGCGCCGAAGAACTCGCGGGCATGGCTCAGCAGGTGGCGGCAGATCGTATCGCCTTTCGCCGAGCCAAGGAAAGCTTAACGATTTGCCGTCGAGACGTCCGCAAGCTGATTACGGCGGCGATCGAGGAGGGCGCTCCAGGCGATTGGGCACGTATCGAAGAGATCTATGTCGGCCTTGTCCGCCGTATTCCCCGCTCGCCCACGATCGAGATAGTGAATTCGCTCCTCGAAGAGATGAGGCTGCTGCAGGAAGAAATCGTCAACTTGCTCGAAATGCAGCAAAAAACAGGAAATACTAGCACCAATGATGCCCATAATGAGCGTCACATACAGAATTCAAAACCCCAATCCAATCATGAATTTGAACCTAGCTCTGAAAAAGAGCTGGAGGCGACGCCGGCGCAAAACATTCAGCCCCGTGAGGGTACAATGCGGGTATTCCCATTGGGATTGGTGCTGAAGGCCTGCCCGGAGGTTATGTCGTACGGGCCTGGGGGCGCCGTGAACAACTGGCGAGACCTGATGTCGGCCGCAGTTGTGGTGCGATCGATGCTCGGAGTCAGCCCTTCGGCGTACCAGGAGGCCTGCGAAGTGATGGGGCCTGAAAACGCGGCAGCCACAATGGCCTGCATCCTTGAGCGATCAGGGCATATCAATTCCGCCGGCGCCTATCTGCGTGATCTCACGATCAAGGCGGGACGAGGCGAATTTTCGCTTGGCCCTGCCCTGATGGCGTTGCTCCGAGCAAATGGGCACAGCGTTTCGGGTGTCGGAAAGGCGTCCTGACGGTTCAAGGCAAAGGGAATCCCAGGTATCGGACGGATCCTTGCACTAAGCTCAGAGCAGGAGAGTTTGCATGAGAAATGGCCGACTCTCGTTATTCTTTGGCGGGCGAGCGTCATGTGTGATGCAGGAACAATGATACCTATGTGCCTTATCACTTCCGCTAGCTTTCGGCGAAATTGAGCTGCCGGCCCGTCGCTGTTAACATCGATATTCGCACCGGGATCAGCATTGTTGGTGGAAGATCCGTTGAGATCTGGGCTTGGCCGCGATGACGGTATAGGTGGGTGGGAGACCTGAGTATGACACTTGCGAAGCCGCCTGGTTTGGAAGATCCGGATAAGGTTCCGCGCTCGGTTGTCGGATTGACTATCGAGCTCGCTTCCATTCACGAAACCGATACTCATCAGCACAAGAAGGCGCAGTTACTTTATGTCATCAGTGGTGCCATCACTGTCGAAGCCTCAAACGGTGTCTGGACCGTACCGCCGCATTGCGCCATCTGGATTCCGAGCGGGATCCCTCATGTTGCCCGTTCGACCAGCCGCGTCACGGTCGGCAGTCTCTATATAGACCCGGCGCTTGCCGGATCTCTCAGCGATGGTTGCGGGATCCTGTTCGTGCAGCCCCTCCTCCGCGAGCTCTTGCTGCGCTTCATTGCCACCCCTGCCCTTTATCCGGAAGGTGATACACGCGAGGCGCGGCTTGTTTCCGTATTGCTCGACGAATTGCAGGCAGCGCCACTCGAACCGTTGCGTTTGCCCATGCCGACGGATCGACGCTTGCGGCGGCTTGCCGAGACGTTGGTGGATGATCCGGCATTGCGCTTTACGATCGAGGAATGGGGCGCGCGGGTCGGTGCGAGCAATCGTACGCTCACGCGGTTGTTTCAACGCGAGACGGGCATGTCCTTTGGGCGCTGGCGGCAGCAATTGCACATCGGGCTTGCGCTGCAGCGTCTCGCCTCCGGACAATCCGTCACGAATGTTGCCTTCGATCTTGGCTATGAAAGTACAAGCGCCTTCATCGCGATGTTCAGGCGGATGCTGGGTACGACACCGGCCCGCTATTTCACTGAGATTGCCGAAGGCGAACAGGATCGCGAAGTGCCGGAGATGCGGCAATCGGCAGGTGCCGCGTCTTCTCCCGGCGCCGCGATCGTTGACTTCAAAGCGGTCATTCGGCGGAAAACCAAGCCACAATCATGAAGGCGCGCGGTCGGAATAGTGGGCGCCGGACCTGACCGCCTCATGCTGGAGCGCTTTCTTCAGATGGGAGGTGTGGATGTATTGCTCCTCGAGTGGGATGCATTCGAGGCGGCAGTCTTGATATGGAAGCGGACTCCGGACGCAAGGCAATTAAGGCGGCGGGATTGGAGGTTGCCTTTGCGCAATTCACGAAGCCTGAAGCAGATGGCCATACGATTTCGGATGAGACCGCAGAATTACCTTCCGGATGTCCTTGCTCCGCTTTGTCTCCCGGCGACACGAAACAGATCGTGCGCAGCTGCGAGAAATACCGCTTTCTTCGTTGAGGCCTTGGACTATCCAATGGGGGTAACTTCTTGTTGGCGCGCTGGATGCGCAGATCATGAAGCGTGTCCATTTCTCGGATGGGGTCGCGATTGATGTCGATCGGTTGGTTGGCGCAGATGGCACCCGCTCGCAGGTGCGCGCCTTTGTAACGGATCAGGCGCTAGAATATTCTGGCGTAACGCTGTTACAGGGAGATATTCCCGAACCTCGCAAGGACTGCCCGGCCATTTTGTGCCAGGTCAGGGTCACAACTTTCTTCACGCTTGGGCACCCGATTGGCCTCTCTGTGCAAGCGAGAAGCAGTGGTGTCGTCTCATTCTATATTTCGCAAGGAATACCCAGGCCCAATATAGTCTCGATGGTCTCGACTTGTCGACCGTGGACGCGGCGGGTGCATATGCGAGGGAAATTTGGCCGAATTGGTATCCTGCATTCATCGAGGCGGTTGAGGCTGCTGCCCCGTTTTCGATCAGGCCATTCATCCGGACCACCGTTGATCAATTATGGCGTCCTAGGCCAGATGTTTCTCTGATTGGGGATGCGGCGCATGTCACGCCGCCGTTCGGTGGCCGGGATACGAATATGGCCACGCTGGATGCGCTGTTGCTTTCGCAATCACTCCTCCGCGCGGACGATGACATGGGTGAGGCAATCACCGGATACTAACGAAAAATATTCGCCCGCAGCGGCAAAGTGTGACGCGCCGCCGCTGTGCTGCGGAAGATCTTTCATGCTCCTGACGCAGCCAACCGATTATCCAAAGTCTTCATGGGGACCTTTGGTCTCTCTTGCGCCCGCCATCTGCGCCTTGAATTCCCTGCTTTCGGTGCCAACGCGCGGGTGATCTTGGCGGGATCGCTGCATTATCTGGCTCAGGCCGATTACCGCCTGGGCAGAGACCTTCGCTAATTTCGGCGAGGCGACGGAGATAGAACTCCGTCGTCATATGGACTGCCGAGTTGAGCAGGAAGGCGTTCGTTTGACGTCGCCGCATCATTCCGAGGAATAGTTGATCATGGGTGAAAAGATCTGGTTTATCACGGGCGCCTCGCGGGGCTTGGGGCGCGTATGGGCAGAAGCCGCGCTTGCCCGCGGCGATAAGGTGACCGCTTGCGTCAGAAACGTGGCGACGCTTTCAGACCTGGTTGAAAAATACGGTTCCGCGCTCTTGCCGATCGAGCTTGATGTGCGCAGCGAGGAGGATGTCGGAAAGGCCGTGCGCTTGGCAGCTGTCACGTTTGGGCGTCTTGATGTGATCGTCAGCAATGCGGGTTACGCCATCTTCGGAACCATCGAGGAAACGGACCAGGCTAACGCCCGCGAACAGTTCGACACGAACTTCTTCGGGACCTTATGGGTGGTGCAAGCGGTATTGCCTTACCTGCGCGTCCAGGGTGGTGGGCATATACTCATAACCTCAAGTCTCGCCGGCATAATCACCTTCCCGACAGCTGGCGTGTACAACGCCACGAAGTGGGCGGTGGAAGGTCTAGGTGAAACCCTGGCGGCGGAAGTCGCTGAGTTCGGGATAAAGGTTACTCTCATTGAACCCGGTGGCTACGATACCGATTGGCGTGGAAACTCTTCCACCCATCTGACTCCGATGGTTGAGTATGATGCGCTTCGCGATCGGCTGAAAGCCGCATCTGCGTCGCGCAAACTGGGTAATCCCGCAGCGACAGACGAGGCGATCTTGAGCGTCGTTGATGCTGAAAAGCCGCCGTTGCGGCTCTTTCTTGGCGAGGCGCCGCTTGGCATTGCGCAAAAGCAATATGCGGACCGGCTTGCGACCTGGGAAGCCTGGGCCGAGATTTCTCGGCGAGCGCAAGGCTGATGTCATAGGCTTGAGATCGCGTCAGATGAGACGACACTCGGCGTGCCGCATCCGCAAGTTCTCAATTGTACGGCGCTCAAGCTGAGAGAACTGGTTGGAGATGACATTCGGCCGTATCGTAGATCGTACGATGCGGCCTTCCCGGAAACATTTCGGCCGGGCGGCATTATGCTGGCGCGATCCGCTTTACGGCGGGAGTAGCCGATTGCATCGGCTAGGCTCCGACACTGGTTTGGCAGATGACAGCGAAGCGCAGGGGAAGAAATAGTGGTAGCTTCTATTTCCTACGGCGCTGGACCGAACCTACCTTGAGCATGTGCCTCTGATATCTGATGGCAAAGGCGGTCAAATACCCTTTCTACCAGGTATCGAGCTGCTTCAATGACGATAGAACGTTGACGGACAACGTCTCTTCTGAGAGTAATGGGTAGAACACGCGATATTGCGGCAATCCGCCGTCTCAGATGGTGCGACGTGCCTCTGCCGATTGGCAAAATGCGATGGTTCCGACCCGCGAATTTATCCCCTCCCAATCATGGAAAAAGTCTGTATGGCTGAAGGAAGCCAATAGCAGTTTAGCTACATTTTAGGAAAAATTGTTAAGAAAAACAACGTATTAAGCGTGCGAAATTTTGGGTCGGATGTACGCCCAATTCTGGCAGGAGCCAGCGGCGTATCAGATCGATCCGCGAGGTCGAAGCACGCGGATGTGCGCCACAGATGTTGTCGCGGAATAGGCTCTCACGATCGTCGATAAAAGGGAAACCGCAAGGCGTCCGTCGCTCCGGGGTGGGTTCATTTGCCTGCGCGGGCTTGTCGATGCCCCTCCCCTGTGACGACTTTCCAGAATGCGCTTTTGACTAGGAATGCTGGCGAATTTGATGGATTGTAGCCACTCGGGATCTGATCTGAGGATGCTGCCGCGCCGGCGCGAATATGTCGAGGTGAGCGCTGCGGTTCGCCCTCACCTCTTGCGATAGATGCCTTGTCCTGCGTCGCCGTTCCCGATGCGGAGATAAAGGTTGCTTAAGATTCAGCTCCTACCGGTTTGCCGATGGTCCAGCGCATCGCGAAGCAGTGCGATGGCCTGGAGCACGGAAGGCCCCCGGATCGGTGGCGGCTCGGCGCGTTCACAGAATTCGCGCCAGACGAACAGCGTTAATTCGGCACCGTCAACTGATGTTTCCCCCTTCCCTTCTGCAAATTCTTCCAACACTCGATACCGGCTGTCCTGCCAAAATAACTCTTCGATCCATTCGTAGATCGGTATCACATGGAAATGGAGTGTGCGCCCTGGAGCATGCCCATAACGACCTATGTATACGCGCTGGGCATCCAGCTTTCGTTTTAGGGCGTCCTGGGAAGCTGCCAGCAATGGACCGAGTTCGCATAAGGTACTCTCTGCTAGATCGGACAGGTCGGTAACGAAGCTCTTCGAGCTGATGATCAGGTAGCCGGGAAGAGCCGAGTTTGCGCGGTGGTCAACACGCCACCCGTCTGTTTCGGTTATATGAAAAAGTGGTCTGTTTTCCAAATCCGTGTCCTCCTCCATCGTTCGCATTGCTTAACATCGGTGAGCCCTCCCTTGTTGTTGCGCAGTAGCCTGAGCGCATTCAAGCCACCCTAGCCTCTTTGCTCCACGTCGGCGCTGGGCCTCTCAGGAGTTGTGGGATGGGCTCATCGCCGAAGCGCGCCATGACCTCCCTTGATTTATCTGTCGGTGTCGCTTTGCGGTAGGCTCTGTGGCCATTTCCGCTTTGCTCGCGAAAACCGTGACAGCTGTCACGGTTTTCTGAGATATCGCCGGGAGATCTAGGGCCGGCCCGATGGTCAGTTGCCAAAGAGGATCTCCGCCACCTGATGCGCCCGCACGCGAGGCCCAGGAAAATCCGGGTGGCCAGGCGGCGCCGAGGCCGGTGCAATAGGCCCGCGGTTGGTCAGGACGATGATCGTGCGCTGCGCTTCGAGAAAGCGGATCATGTAGTTGAAGTAGGCGATGCAGCTACCTCCATGCGCCACATGCCTTATATCGGCGCCACCACCGAGCCCGAGCAGTTGTTGGCGTTCGGCCGCGCTTAAATAGGGAAAGACATTTGTAATCCAACCGAAACCATAGCCCGTCTCGGCACCATCATTGGTGGTGCCGGAGGTAAAGGTGCGCCGAAGCGTGGCCTTGGAGACAAGCCGCTCGGTGTTCAACGCTTGGTCCCAGAGAAACAGATCGGATAGCGTGGAGAAGAGACCACCATCCCCAACCGTCAGCATCGGATAATCCCAGCGCTCGAACCGATCCCCTTCCCTCAGATAGCCGTGCGCCAGTCTGTGGCGTGTGGGGTGGCACGAGTCGTAGGCGAGGGTATGCTTCATGCCGAGAGGTTCAAACACATTCGATCTCAGAAAGTCTGCGAAAGATTGCCCGGAGACGATGGCGACGACCACGGCCAGCAAAACGTAGCCCACACCGCTATAGGAGTATTGCGAACCCACCGGGAATTCCGGTCCGGACAGGCGCATGGTTTTTTCAAAGACATCCTCATTGTTTATGCCTGTTATGGAGCGCGTGAGTTCGGCGATGTCTTCGCTGGAGCTGAAGAATTGAATATAGCCGGGCAGGCCTGATGTGTGATGCAGCAGATGACGGAGCGTGATGCCGGCGCCCCAGGAAGGGAAGTCCGGGAAATAGGTGTGCAGACGATCGTCAAGACTTAGCCTGTACCGCTCCTCCAGTAGCATGATCGCCATGGCGGTGAATTGCTTCGAGATCGATGCGAGATAGAAGGAAGTATCCGTGGTTATCGGTTGCCGGGTTTCCAGATCGGCAAGGCCGTAGCCTTTGCTACAGATGATCTCGTCGCGATCGATGACGAGGATGGCCGCCCCCGGATGGTGGAGTGCATCTATATCGGCAAAGACGGCATCAATCTCGCTATCATGCTTGCCCATCGACATGCTTCCTCCCATCGCCGGATAGTACAACGCACACATGGTCGGGCTCAAATCTGAAATTTGGTTATGTGGCCTCGGGGCGCGGTTTTCGAATTGGGTCCGAGTTGTAGCTGTCTACCGGATGGGTGCAGCAGAGCAGGTGGCCACTGAAAACCGTGACAGCTGTCACGGTTTTATATTCGGTCCGCCTGATAGCGTGAGGTGGTCGCTCTGCAGACGCTGAAGGTGGTGTGGGAAGCGAGAGGAGAAGAGCCTCCCATTAGGAATGTTCAAAGTTCAGTGGTTTCGGTCGTTGTGATTTTTACAACGAGCTTGTCAAGCGCGGCGACCAATGAAACCACGAGATCTATAATTCGCTTGGCGTGGGTTCTACCATGCTCATCTTGGATTTACCGCTTCCCAGCAGCACATGTGGTCTCTTGCGTTCAGCCGCCAAAAATACTCGCTGAGTACGGGATATGAGGCAGGTCTGTGGTCGCTTTCCTCCCGCCCTGCTCCACTGACCGCTTTGCGTAAGTGGGGCAAATTTCCGGCAATGCAGAACCGGCTGGGATTGCCCAAGCAGCTTTCAATTGCGATAGACAGTGAAAGCTGTTTTTCTAATAGGAAATTGCAAGTGGCGGGACAGCAAAAGGCTGCGGTTGAGATGGCCCCTTATCTGCTATTATTTTTCATCTTCGTTACCTGCGGCCTCGTCAATATGACACGCCCTCGAAACTCCATCAGACCAGTGAGTGACCGAGACATCGAAGACGCTTACAAAGCCGCTTTCAAAATTGAATCCAAGGAGACGGCGGAGCGGCGAAAGCTCATAAGCCTCCTTCTGGTGATTGCACTGCTAATCGACATACTCCTTATCGTGTGGATAGTTTGCTACGCGTAAAGGGTGAGCGTGCTTAACGCGAAGAGAGCACAGGATGCGGGGAATGGCGCCATATCACGAATTATGTGGAATCGACTGGAGCGCGCGTTTGTACATCCAAGTCTGACCAGTTTACCGCTTTTGCTTCAACAGTGCGAAAATTCGGCGGCGCCTATCCATCTGTTTTGTGGATGCTTTAATTCAAGATGGAACTTAAGATAGGATTTGCTTCCGCTAGCTGTACATCACCATTGGGGTGCTTGCCTCTGATTGCGTTTGCGGAAGACAGCCTAGTCGTTGGCCTTCATTGCGGCACGGAGCGCGTCGTTGATCCGGTCCTGCCAGCCAGGTCCATCCGCCTGAAAATAGGCGAGGATCTCACTATCGAGCTTCAGGGAGACTAGTTCTTTTGTGTTAGGTATCGCTGGACGATCGATCGTGGGCGCTGCAGGCTTTTTCGCAGGCTTGAAGATTGCCTCGGCCGCGTCGAGCGGGTTGGTCGGCCGTCTAGGTGCGCGCATGTTCTGCCTCCCTGGATTTCTTGACAGTGTCTGCTCCGTTCGACATCAGCGGGCGGATGATGTCAAGGATCGGGAGGATTTTCCCGCGGGGCACCGCTGTATCCTTCAATTTACCTCGGCCGAACTCAGCAATCGGGCGGCGCGCAAGCGCATCCTTGTTTAGTCGGCAAAATACGGGCACAAGCGCGCGAGCGGCGCATAATTCGGCTAGGACTGGCTGCAGGGCACTTGCGGTGCCTTCTCCCGTCGCGGTGCCAATGCGCCGACCAGGCACAATGCAGCGATTATGATGGGCAGGCAGACCAGGTAGGACATTCTGATACCGGCATTCTCAGCGATGAAACCGAGCAGAGGCGGCGCGAGAAAGAATACGACAAAGGACATCTGCGCCAGGGCAGCGACATTCAGGTGTGCCGCGCGGTCGCTTCGTTGAGCTGCGGCCGAGACGGCGAGCGGATAGATCGCGCTGCAGCCGGCGCCCATGCACGCAAAGCCGACAAGTGCCACATAGGGATGGGGTGCAAGCCAAACGGCCGCAAGACCGGCAGCGGATAGAAGCAGCAATCCAAAGGCGACTGCGCGAGCACCGAAGTTATCCACGAGGGGGTCGGCGAACAGTCGCGTTACGGCCATGAAAAAGGTGAATGCGGTCAGTCCCAGTCCACCGATCAAAGGTTCGACCGCGAATACGTCTCTCATGTAGATGGCGGACCAGTCGATTCCGGCGCCTTCGACAAGAAAGGCTGCAATTCCAATCACGCAAAGCGGGAGGAGACCGGCCGTCGGCAAAGCAATCCGTGGCTCATCGCTATGCTGCACCTGGCTTCGCGCCGGGGCATTTCGCATGCCCGCAATGGCAACCGCGCCGACGATGACCACAAATGCAAGCGTCAAGGCCAGGTGGAGCTGAACGGAAATGCCGGCTTGGCGAACCGCCGAGGAGACCAGTGCCGTCAGAAAAAAGCCAAGGCTCCAGAACCCATGGGCACGATTCATCACCCCGCGACCGAGCTGGGCTTCGATACGATCGATCTCGACGTTGAGATTGATTTCCAGCGCGCCGGCGAGCAACCCTTCGCAGAAGAGTACGGCGAATACCAGCGGGGCGGCGCGACCCAGGGAACGAGGGCTATAAAGGCAGAGGTTCCAAGCACGGTTATGAAGGCCGTCGTCCGCGCACCCAGCCGGGCGATGATCGGCGCCGAAAAAGTAAGCGATATCAGCGCTCCAATGGCTGCGCCGATGAGGGTCAGGCCGAGTTCCGACTTGTTGATGCCGAGTGCGTCCTGCAGATCGGGCAAGCGCGAGAGCAATGCACCCATCGATATCGCGAACAGAAGGAAGCAAATATAGATCCGTCGCTGCGGTTCAATGTGCATTTGATTTTCCCCGGGGAGGTGAGTGGCACTCGGAAGTTGCGATCTTTAACCTGATCCCGTCTTCGTAGACAATGCCAAAGGTGTCTGCCTCCGGCTGAAACTTTACGCCCCGGGGGAGGAAAGCGAAGTTTTGGTCAGCGAGATCGCGGGGAGGCCCGCGATCCGCCTGTCATATGCTGTGACAGATGTATCATCTTCACATGCCGGCGAGATGATACCGGCTGCCAGGGTACACCTGTCATTCAGCTTGCCGCCTAGTGGGCGAACACCTCACCGACCATTTCCTCGCTTCTGGCCCAGAGCGCCTTCGCATGCTCGGGATCGAGCGCGTAGGAACGCACGCCTTCGCTGATCGGATTGATCACCCCTTCCGTTATCACCGAAACATGGCAGTTCTCGCAATATTTGCCGCCCACCTCGTCGGCTGTTGCAACGACGCCGGCCCAGACGGAGGTTGCGGCACCTTGCGGTACCGTCTTGAACTGAAAGGGCGGCTTTCCCTCCGCGGCAAGTTCGGCATTAATCCGAGTGAGCATCTGCTCCAGCGCATCCGCCGGAAGATGGCGGCCGAGTTCGGTCTGAATGCCGCCCGGATGCAGAGCGGTCGCCCGGACGCCCCGCGATTTGTGGCGCCGGTCGAATTCGACGGCAAAGAGGATGTTGGCCGTTTTCGAGCGTCCATAAGCCAGCCAGGGTTCGTAGTCCGTGTGCTCGAAATTGGGGTCTTCGAGATCGACATCGGCGAAGCGATGGCCGGAGGAGGAGACATTGACAAGTCGACCGCCGGGAGAAATCAACGCAGCGATCCGGTTGACGAAGACGAAGTGGCCCAGATGGTTGGTGCCGAACTGGGTCTCGAAGCCATCGACGGTATGGCCGAGGGGAGTTGCCATGACACCGGCATTGGCGATGACGATGTCAAAGGTCCGTCCATCGGCCACAAGCGCATGGCTGGCCTTGCGAACGCTGGCAAGAGAAGCAAGGTCGAGTTCGATAAGCTCTAGACCCCCGCCGTTTCTGGCATCAGCGCGAACTGCCGCTGTTGCCCTTTCTGCTTTGGCAAGATCGCGGGCTGCGCCGACGACCTGTGCTCCGCGGGCGGCGAGGGCTCTTGCCGTTTCGACACCGAGGCCGGCCGAAGCGCCGGTAACCAGCACGCGCTTGCCGCTGAGGTCTACGCCGGCAAGCACCTCATCAGTAGTGGAGGTCGCTCCAAAAGGTCCGGTCATGAAAATCTCCTTCAACCGTGGACACATAGGCACGCCATCGCAGCGAGCCATTGCCCGCTGCCCTCGAATGGATTAAGAGGAGGGTGCCTCCGCAATAGATACGGAGGCACCCTCCGTTTATCAAGGGGTAGTTCGCAGACGTGACGATAAAAAGCGAGCGCGGTGCTGTCCGCAAACCGCGCGCCGATGCGGAGCGCAATCGTATCCGGCTCATGGAAGTGGCCAAGGCCGCTTTTGCTGAAAAGGGTGCAGACGCCAGCCTGGAAGAAATCGCGCGTGTCGCAGGGGTTGGCATCGGTACGCTCTATCGCCATTTCCCGACGCGAGATGCTTTAATCGGTGACGTCTACCGGAACGAGACCGAACAACTCGCCAAGGCCGCGATCGACCTTGGCCAGCGCTTACCGCCGAAAGAGGCTCTCCGGCAATGGATGTTGGTATTCATCGAATACATCGCCACAAAGCAAGGCATGTATCCGGCCTTGAATTCCCTCGTTGGCGGCACGTCGACGCTTTATGCAGCCTCCGGCCCATTGATCGGCAGCTCCATGGAAATGCTGACGAAACGTGCTGTCGAAGGCGGCGAAATCAGGCTTGATATTCCGCCACTCGATCTCCTGCGTGCGGTGAGTGGCCTTGCCAGCAACAATGGTCCGGATTGGAAAGACGCCGCAAAGCGCATGGTCGATATCATCATCGCCGGCATAGAGGTTCGCCCACGCTAGGCACGGCTTGAACGGTCTGGCCGGTCCCATCAAAATCTATGGAATAGCACCCAAAAGCCCGGGTCATTCCATCATTCCCCTCAGGCGCAACGCGAAAATCTGCAAATGGCGTTCCCGCCACTCCCCAAGATTGTATTTTTAGCTCCTCTGGCGGAGAGGTGCGTACCCAGGGCTCGAATACCCACGGCTATCTGCTGCCGATAAGGGCGTGCGCAGGCATTGCATAGTGGCTCCCGTGCTACCAAAATTTATCCACCTCAGCATAAATTGAGCGCTGATTTTTCTAGCAATCTGGCGCGGCATATAGCCTAATGCGTGCGCCAGTTATTCGCTGGTGCGGTTGGGTTTCCGGCGATATCGGAATACCAGTGCCAAGCCTGCCGCATGCATTGTCAAGACGTGCACTACCTAAAATTGAATTTTATTGCAGATCGGGGGAGAAGGGGCCGCGGCGGCTGGGTACTCCTTTTATAAACGAACGCTCTCATCGGTTCTGCGCAGAGCCGCTGCTCCGAGCTATCGAGAAAATTGCCTGAGACCATTCTGACGCCTGTGAACGAATGAAGAATTCGATCATGGCGCACTCAATATAATCGCAGCTAGCTCTTCGTTCGCAGACATCTTCACTCTGAGAGGCGATGCAGCCACAATTGTTCAAATCGCGCTGGAGCGTTTAAGGGGGAGCTTACATTCATGGCGTCGCAGGAGAGAAAGAAGATCGCAATCATCGGAGGCGGGGTGGCCTCTATGACCGCCGCTTACGCCTTGACCGAGGAGCCGGGATGGCAGGCGAAATATGACATCACGGTCTATCAGCGCGGATGGCGGCTTGGCGGCAAATGCGCAAGCGGTCGCAATCGCGAAATAGGCAATCGCATAGAAGAACACGGTCTGCATATCTGGGCAGGGTTCTACGACAATGCCTTCCGCCTGATCCGCTCCTGCTACGATGAGCTCGTCGCCCTGAAGCTGAGGTCTCCGGAAGATCCGCTTGGCACCGTGGAGAAGGCGCTAAAGCCGCTCAATACATTCATTCTCAGCGAGGAGGGGGTAGGAGACCCCAGGCAGATGTGGCGGCCGTGGTACATCGAGTTCCCCGGCAACAATCTGGTTCCCGGCTCTGGAGGGGTGTTGCCGCAACCTTTTGATTATTTCAAGATGGTGGCTGAATTCCTGGCGGGTCAGATCGAAAAGGTCGGGGATGCCTTACCGTTGCCGTCACAGGGAACAGGTGTCGGCGGCTACCGGTCTCCGGTTCATCAACTCGTGGCATATGCCAAGGGGATGCCGGCTGATGCGCGCTTGCATACCGCGCAGAATGGCAACGAGCTGAAAGAGATTCTGGAAGGCATCCGGATTTGGCTCCAGGGCATCAAGCCAGGGGAGTGGATCAATGACGATACGGCTCGCCGGGTCTATTTCATGCTGGATCTTGGCGTGGCCTTTGCCATGGGCATGGTGGCCGATCAGGTCTTCATGCGCGGTTTCGATTCCATCGACGGCATGGAATGCTCGGCCTGGCTTTTGAAGCACGATGCATCGGAGCAGGCGGTGGCGTCCTCGGTGTTTCGCAGCTGCTACGACTATGTTTTCGGATATCCGGGCGGCATATGCACGGATCGTGGCGTCGGCGCAGGCACCGCGATGCGCGGGCTGTTGCGTCTGGCCTTTACCTACAAGCAGGCCCTGTTTTTCAAGATGCAGGCCGGCATGGGCGACACGATATTCGCGCCGTACTATCAAGTCCTCAAGCAGCGCGGCGTCAAATTCAGCTTCTTCAATGCCATCACCAATCTTGCTCTGTCGGCATCTCGGGACGCCGTTGCCCGGATCGACCTTGTAGAACAGGCGCAGTTTGTCTCCGGCACCTATGAGCCGCTTTTCGATGTCGCCGGTCTGCCCTGCTGGCCTTCGGAACCCGATTGGGCGCAGCTGGTCGATGGCGAAAAATTGCGCGAAAGCGGGATAGATTTCGAATCGGAGAAAACGGCGGTGCCCGCCGGCGTCCCGAAAAGCCTCCATCTAGGTGTCGATTTCGATGATGTCATTCTCGGTGCGTCGCTCGCGTCGCTTCCACCCATGACCGCTGAGCTCGCCGCTGCATCTCCCTGCTGGAAGCAGATGCTTCAGAATGTCGAGACCGTCGCAACCTGCGCCGTGCAATTCTGGCTCAACAAGCCAACGACCGAGACTGGCTGGCCGGGCCTTGTCAAGGAGCACAATCAATACAGCCCGTTTGATCCCAATACGTTGCAGACGGTCTTGACCGGCTTTGCCGAGCCGCTCGATACCTGGGCGGATATGAGCCATCTGCTGGTCCGCGAGACCTGGCCCGATCCGGCTCCGCTGGCCATCGCCTATTTTTGTTCGCCGTCGAGGGATGCCGACGTGCCTGCGCCGTCAATGCAGGATCAGGCGGCGAAATGGGCGGATGACTATCTGACGGCGATCTGGCCGGATACCCGGAATGCCGAAGGCAAGTTCGACAGAAACCTGCTTGTTTCCCTCAACGGCCAATCCGAGAGCGAGCGCTTCGACAATCAATATTTCCGCCAGAATTTCTATGGTTCGGAGCGATATGTTCTCTCGGTGCCCGGTTCCGTGAACTACCGGCTGGCGCCGGATGAATCGGGATTCACCAATCTCGTGATAACCGGCGACTGGACGCGTTGTGGCATCAATGCCGGCTGCGTCGAGGCAGCAACGATCTCCGGCCTCGCCGCCGCCAGGGTATTCACGGGCTCGACCGAGCCGATCTACGGGGAATATGATCTGGTACTGGACGCATTGCCGACGCCGGCTCTGCTGTCCTCGATCACGGCGCCGCATGCGAATTGGCCGCTGACGCCAGCCTTCCTGCGCGGATCGATGGAAGGCGTTTTCAGTTTCCACGCTCTGCCGGTGGAACAGGTAAAACAGATGCTGCCGCAAGGTCTGGTGCTGTCGCGGCAATCCGTAACGCCTGCAAACACCCATCCGGTCACATTCCTGTTCAATCAGCAGACGAATGTGCGGGCAAGTTTCCTGCCGCAGATCTTCGGGTTCAAGACCTATCTCGAGAACATCGTTGCCATCAATTGCGTGGAGATCGCTGGCGGCGATGGCACGGTCTTCAGCTTCCTGCCGGCATTGTTTCTCGATAATAGCCTGGCGACCTATTCCGGCCAGCTATTCTATGGCCTTGCCAAGCGCCTGGCAAAGAACACGCTTGAAAACTCCACCTACAGCACGGCGACCGAGGAAAACGTGCCGGTCTGGTCCATGCGGTATTTCGACTATGCGCCGATTTCCCGGCTCGTCGATCTCGGCAATATCGGGCTCGTCCGTGCGCTTCTGGATACGCCGATCCTGACCCCCCGGGGCAAGGGAACCTGGCAGGCAATGGCATTCGATTTCTCTGTGGGGTCGGCATTCGCCGTCCCTGTTGTGACCGAACTCGATGTCTTTGCAACGAATGGCATCGGCTTGCCGGCGGGGCGGTTCATATCGCCTGCGTTCAGGGCTCAGTCCGAGGAGAATGGCCTGCCCGGTGCGTTCCGGTGCTGGACCGACTGGACGCTCAGCAATCCTTTCGACTCGTCTCGAGTGAAAGCCGTTGCTGCCGCCCAGAAAAATTTTGACTTCAATTGGCAGCAAACATGAGAGAATGAGACCCATGTTGTCGCCGGAGGAGATACCGCATCTAACGATGGATGATGACCTGCGAGAGCGTCGCCAGGTCACCATCCTCTTTGCGGATATTGTCGATTACACAGGTCTTGCCCTGCGTTTCGACCCGGAGGATCTGCGGGATCTGCTTCAGAGCTACTACATTCTGGCAAAAACGGAGATCGAGGCGTCGGGCGGTATCGTCGCGGAATACCTCGCCGATGGGATCGTGGCTCATTTCGGGGTGCCCGTCGCCTATCAGGATGCGGCGGACCGCGCCGTTCAGGCAGCCAGGCGGATCATCGGCAAAGCCGGCGAGATACAGGGCGCGGATTACCGGCTTTCCGTTCGGGTAGGGGTGGCGACAGGGCTTGTCGTCGCCGAGTTCGATGGCACGAATTCCAAGATTACCGGAGCGAGCGGCGTTCTTGCCGCACGCTTGCAGGCATCAGCCGAACCCGGATCGATCCATATTTCTGATCTGACGCGTCGGCTCCTGCGGCGCGAGACGGAGGTTCGTTTCGTCGGCAATATGTCTCTCAAGGGCTTTTCCGAGCCTGAACCCGTCTGGTGCCTCGATCTGGACGATGCAAAACGAATGGGAGGCGACGGTTTCCCGTTCTTTGGACGAGACACGGAGCTATCGAAACTGGCGCTGGCATGGGAGATGGTTCGGCAAAGCGGCCGAGCCAGCCCGCTCTATATTCTTTCGGGCCGGCCGGGCATCGGCAAGAGCCGCATATTGCGGGAACATTGCCTGCGCTATCCGGCCGAGCAGAAAAGCATCGTGCTGCAGACGGCGGAGCGACAAAGCAACACGGCACTCTATCCTGTCGTCGAATGGCTCAAGCTTGATGACCGGGTTTCTCTCGGAACTGACGATGCCGATTATCTGCGCGCGCTTTGCCAGCCCGAAACGGCTGTGGGGCTGCATTTGAGAGAGACGCCTGGGGCCATTCGCCAGGGAACGTTCGATGCGCTCTCGGCCTCGTTTCGCAGGATTGCGCAGGCTGGTCCGATACAGATCATCATCGAAGATCTGCAGTGGCTGGATCACAGTACGCTTCAATTGGTCGCCAGATTGTTGACCGACCTGGAGGACTGCCCTGTCCAGTGGCTGGCCAGCGGTCGGCCGGAGTTCACAGACAATATCGGCGAGCTCCAGAGTACAGTGCTGGCCATTGGAGAGCTGAACGCGGCCGAATGCCACGAGGCTGTTGTCAACTGCTGCGGGGAGGGGATCGCATCCGCCTTGGCGGAGGAAATCGTCGGCAAGTCCGAGGGCGTCCCTCTTTTCCTTGAGCATCTCCTTCGCGAACTCAACGAAGGACGCATATCCGGTCGGGAAACCGTTCCAGAAACACTCGTCGGGGCATTGGTCGCGTGGATCGACAGCACGGGGCCGGCGCGACGTGTCGCCCAATGCGCCTCGGTGGTCGGACGCAATTTTGACGAGGAGATGCTTGCGCAGGTCTCCGGCTTTTCCCGCCAGAGTTTGACCTCGGATATCGAACGTCTCTGCAAGGCAGAGATCTTCCAGCGCGATAGCGGCTCCGCCTTGAGCTTTCGGCATGACCTGATCCGGGATGCTGCCTACAGCACCCTGTTGCGCAAGCGGCGAGAAGGTCTCCACAAGCGGGTTGCCTGGGTTCATACGCAAAGCAATCCCCATGTCGGCGACAAGGTGATGGCGGAAATCGCCTATCATCACGAGGCGGCCGGAGAGCACTCTCTCGCGGCGCAATACAGGCACAGGATCGGCAGGTACACGACTGCTCTTGGCGCTTTTGCCGAGGGCGAAAGCCAGTTGCGGCATGCGCTGGATTTGCTTGCGCTCGCGGCCCAAAACCGCATCGATGTCGAGCATCAGCAGGCGAACATGCTTGTCGATCTCGCCGCAAACCTCATGCAGACGCGCGGCTTTACCGGCCAGGAAGTGTTTGAGACCTATGTGAAAAGCCTGTCGCACCTTGAGAGAATCAATCAGGTCGATGGCGACAGCCTGTCCATTTTCTGGGGCATCTTCACCTACCAGGTTCTGATCGGTCACACGCGGGATGCGGCAATGACCGTATCGAGAATGGAGGCCGTGCTTCGCCGTCTGCCGCAAAGGGAGAGGCTTGCGGAGCATACGCTGTCCGTGCTGGGCACCAGAAACGGGATCCAATTTTATTCTGGGCAGTTTCACGCGCAGCTTGCGACCCTGGACAAGATCAAGACGCATTATGAAGTCGAGCTTCATGCGCCTCTGGCCGCCAAATACGGAATGGATCTGCTGGCGACCGCGCATGCGTTTTCGCCTCACTCTGCAGCCATTACCGGTCAGTTCTCGCTCGCACGCGAGCTGGTCGTCGAGGCCGATGCACATCAGGCCGTGCTCGACATTCCCCTCATGCTGCCTTTCATCGACATCTGGGGCGGCGTTGCGTTGAGTTATCTGGGTGATTTCGATCTGGCATTGGCTCGGATGGAAAGAGGCATCGCGCTTGCCGACAGGCAGGGTGCGGCATTCTGGTCGGCAACCGGCAGGATGTGGCAGGCAATTGCGGAATTCGAAGCCACAGGCGGTGCCTCCTGCCAGTCAAAGATCGAACAGGCGCTCGCGCTCCAGAAACTCATGGGCGTCGGTATCGGCATCCCCTATTGGTCGGCAAAATTGGCAGCTGCCTATGCCATGAATGGCGATGACCGGCGCGCGCTGGAATGCATCGCGGAAGCGCTGACTGGCTCGCCCGGCACATCGGAAGGCGTATGGCGAGCGGAGCGGCAGAGGCTGGCGGGCTTCGTGCATGAGCGGGCAGGGCGCGTGGACAAGGCGCTGCACTTCTATCATCTGGCGGCGCAAACAGCGGGCAAGCAATCGGCTGTATTGTGGGAGATGCGTGCGAGAAGCGCGATTTCACACCTCGCGCCCCAGGATGACTTGAACGGTATCCGACAAGCGATGCTTGCTGACACGATCGCGCAGAACAATGTGCCAGCGAATCAGGTGACCGTTTCCACAATGATTTGACGCCGGCTAAACTATTGTCGAGCTGGGGCGGTTCCATACCCGCAAGCGCGCTCGATTTTTCCGCGATCTACTTTCGACTTGATATTCAGGGTTGTTTATTTTTAATGAAAAATCTCGGCAAAGGCGTGTTCTGATTAGTCTATGTGAGACGCCACACAGAGTAAAATGACCGATCGAGATCTTCTGATGAAGTCAATCGATGCCGCCATGGCATCCAAGCTTCATTGGATTTCAGCATGTTTGAGCACGTCATACGCGACATCAGCCCGGCTCCGCCCAGCCTTGGCATGCCCTGGCTGCAGGAGAGCGCCGATACCCTTGTCGAGTTGAGCCTTCCGCGTCGTTTTCGGTTTCTGAGCTTGCCGGAAGCCAAGGCCCGGGAATTGAGGGCGATTCTCGAAAGGATGGAGGATGCGGACCGTATCGCCTGCGACACAAGTGATACATGCCAGTCGGCTACCATAAGCTTCGTCTATATTGGTGAAAGCCTGCCGCTCGACATGTCCGGTTACGCTGCACCCGCTTTTCCCGCAATTGCCATCGTCGGGCGCGGTTTGCCGGATATCGATCGTCTGTTTGAATACGGATTTGCCGACTATATCACCTATCCTTTCTGCTCTCCGGAAATTCAACGGCGCCTCTCTGGGGCCCCGACATCAATCCATGACGTTACCTTCTCAGCCGGGCTCGGTAGCGATCCGATGGTGCGGGCGGCATGCGAGGCGCTCGAAACCAATATCGCCGCTACGGTTACGGTCGATGAACTGGCCGCTATCCTCGGGACCAATCGCAACACGTTGAACAGGGCATTCAATCAGGTCTTCGGCGTCGGGCCGATAACGTGGCTGCGTCAGCGTCGCTGCGAGATCGCGGCACAACTCTTGCGCGATAGTTCCGAAAGTGTGCTCAATATTGCGTTGACGGTCGGCTATGGCGACCCTAACAATTTTTCGACCGCGTTTCGCAGGCATTACAACCAGGGGCCGCTGGAGTTTCGCAAAAAATGTCAGGCGCAAAGAATTTAGACACGGCCTCAAAGGCAGGCCGTGGTGTTGCTGGCTAGTATCGAATTGTTGGCGAGGGCCACCGCTTTATTGAACCACGAGAGGACAAATCGACAATGGCAACCGAGAACATCAGCCTGAACTTCATCAATCGCTCCGGCGATACGAACAATTCCAGCGTTCTTATTTTCCAGCAGAACGTTGCCGAGTCATTCGGCGAAATCGCCGTTGCGTGGAAAGTGATCAAGAATTGCGGTCGGCTCGACCGCCATCCCTTCAACTTCCCTCTGCAATTTCAGGTTTCGGCCAAGGACAGCTGGGGCAACTACACCCCTCAGTTGACTGCCTATGACGGCCAGGGCTTCGACATGACGCTGGACACGTCCGGCGATGTGCTGGCGCTGTCGAAAGTGAATGCCACGTCCCCGAACGAAGTCGAAGTGCGCAACCAGCTGACGCAAGGCGCGATCAGCGCCTGCATCTTCAAGGACGGCAAGCTGCTGGCGACCAAGACCAACATGGCGCCTGGCCAGAAGGCTGTGTTCCAGTTCCAGCCGCGCATTTACATCGGCGTCGTCAGCCAGGTCGCCGAAGGTCAGGTGATCAATTCGGCGATCATCAGCCAGGTCAACACCGAAATCAACCTTTTCGGGATCACCAGCGCCGACGTCGTCATGACCGGCGGCGGCCCCGGCCCGAATTCGACGCCCTTCCAGTTCCATCTGGAAAACATCAACCAGTAGGACTCCGTCATCTCTCCGAGATGATGGTCGATCCGGGATACCACACGAGTAATCAGCGGGTATCCCGTTTTCCCTTTCATGAACAGAGGACAGTATAGCCATGAAAACGGAAACCAGCTTTAGGCTCACCGGTGCAAAATCCGCTTTGACCTCGACAGCTCAACAGAGCAGCACGCCTCAAACACCCTCTGCCTCGGTGCAGGGCACTGAGGGCGCGGCGAGTGTCAGCACGGGGGTTACGGCCGGCAGCAGTGACCAGAGTTCCACCGCGCAGGCCACGATCGTCAAGAGCTGGACCTCGGGCGGCGTTGCCGGGACAGGCAGGGACAGGGTCACCATCGAAGCAACCTATCCGGCCACCAAGAATACCAAGACCGGCGCGATTAGCCTTGGCGCAGACAGCTTCAAGCTGACGGTGACCGATCTGAACACCGGCGTCAGCTCGACCATCAATCCCTATCTCTTTTCCAACACCGAGTGGACCGAAATTCCCTTACCCGCCGACGCCGGCGATGCCGAGAAGTTCGAGGTGAGGGGCAACGTGAAGATCGACGTTCAAACGTCGGGCAAGATGATGCGGGTGCGGTTCCATGTGAACACGGCAAGCCAGCTTTCGGACATCGGTTATATTTTCGTGCTGGATATTCCGGAGAACACGAAATTCACCGACGTTTCGCAGAGCGAACCGTCGTCGTAGCCGCCATGCAAACCTGGTTGACGTACGAGAATGTCTCTCTCAATCCGCATGTCAGCCGCGTGGGTATCTTCTGGGATGTCTCCGGGATGCTACCGGGCACCATGCCGGTTTTGTGGGCGGCGATCGAACGGTGCCGTTACGGCTGGCATCATCCCCTCCATGTCAGCTGGGAGCCGGCCTTCCTGATCCGCGACAGCTACGGGAATGAATGCCCGCTCCAGCCGGGCCGGGACAATGGCGATACCGGAACCCGGATAGAGGGTCCGCACGGATATGGATTGAAATCGGGGCTTCTCTTGAGCCAAAGCACGCCGCGTCCCGATTTGTCGCTTTGCATCTGCCGGGACAATCGGCCGATCGCGGAATTGCCGCTCGATCGCGTTGGGGCATGGGCCGTGTTCATGCCGGATCGCCTGAAATTCCAGATCGATTGCCGCGCCGCATTGCGCGGCCGGATCACTGACGCCTACGGAACCCCTTTTGCTCTGAGCGGGCTGCAGGCCCTGACAGTTCAGCTTCGTGGAGGAGCGCCCGGACCGCGGGCTACGCCTCTCACCTTCGTCTCATATCGTGCGGAACCGGCCTGATCCGATCCGCTGTTGAAAAGGATAGAAAGGATTGTGCAATGCCCAATAGCTATTTCGTCTACACCATCGTGTTTTCCCGTACCCCGCAGAACGCCACCCGGTTTATCGGCTTCCAGAAGCGGGCCAAGGGATATTTCTTCTCCGGCAAAGGAGGCGCGATTGTTCCCAATGGTCAACCTTTGAAAGGTGCGGAAAAATTTGCCTTGCCGGGCGGAGGCTTCGAAGGTGCCGATAACACCTGGGACGACAACGACGCTGTTTTTGCCCAATGCCAGAAGGAATTCACCGAGGAATGCGGGCGGCAGATCAGCTTCGTCACGCATGATGATGTCGTCAGCGGAGTCGTCGAGGACGATGACGAGGTGATCAATGCGGTCGCCTATTTGCAGCGCTGGGGTGTGAATATGGGCCGCATCAAGGGCTACGCGGCGATGTACATCCAGGTAGCGGATAACCAGCTTCAGCTGGTCGCTGATTACATCGGCGTCTGCTTCAATCAACGTGATCAGGCAGTCCAGAAAATTACGAAGCAGGAATGGGGAGCCGGCGACTACGCGAAGATAGCGCAAATATTTCCATTGGCTCCGATGGATGACGAAGTGAACTTGGTGGATCCGCCGATACGCCAGATTGCGCAGGGTGGCTTTAACAACGATCCGCTGATCGAGGCTCTATCCAAAGATCCCGATACCGATTGGTTCGCCCAGATCATCAAGGGTCTTGAAACCATCGGTGCTTGAGGGATCTCCATGACCGGCCACACCGAGATTCAGGAATGGCGCGATATCCCGCATAAGAACCAGAACGAGGAAATCGTGATCCGGTTTCGCGTTTCCTATGAGGATGCGGGGCGCCGCTCTGTGTTGAATGTCGCGGCCGAGATTTTTCGCGCGGTTTTGCCGCTCGAGACATATGTCGTCGAAGGCCTGCGCTTCGAGCAGGAAACTCCGTTCCGCGTCGCTTTCACGGGTGGGCGCAAGGTGCATGGCTGGCTGCGCTGGCGAACCGGGCTGGATGTGCAGTATTCGCAGCAGATCATGGGCCGGGTGGAAATCGAGGAGACCGACGACGTCGATTACTGGAACTATATCGGTTTCATGATCTGCTTTGGCAGCACGCGCCCGGTGCCGCCAATTCCGCCCGTTCCACCGCCGGATGATGATCCGCCGGTGCCGGGACCCCTGCCCATTCCGGATCCTGCTGATGGCATGGCGATCGCCGATGCGCATCTGGAGGCGGGAGAGCTCTTCCCCTTTGTCTATATCAAGCCATGGCCGAAGCTGGCGAGCGACGTTGTCGGCCAACGCTTCATGGCGGTGCCCGCAGCGGCAGCCGCAAGCGCCTTCTATTCGAAATTGAAGGGTGCCGATCCCGCCGCCAAGCGTGAGGCCGCTGTCGCCTTCATCGATGACACGATATCGCCGGCAACCGGCCAAACTCCAGGCGAGCCGTTCGTGACGCCGACGCAGCCGCTACCGCAACCCTATGCCGGCTTGCGTCATTTTCCCCGTCAACAGAGGAAGGACTGCACCTACGCGTTGCTCGATAGCTGGGTAATCGAAAGCTTCGGGGGGTGGGAAAACCTGGCCACGGAGCTGCAGTCGGCCGATGCCCAGACGGCGCTTGTCAATATATGGAATTCGGCGATCGCGCTGATGATCACGCTGGGCTATGACCATGCGTGGCTTTCCGATCTGATACGGCTGCTGCAGGTCACGCATTCGGTCAACTGGGTATTGGCCTTTCAGGCTGCACATCCGAAGGTCGGCGAAGATCCCGCGCCAGTGCCGCCCGACGCGGCGCTTTCTCGCGCACTCAGCGCGGTGATGGTCCTACCCGATGATATTTTCCCGGTCGATCCGCCTCCGGCGCCTGCCGATCCCCCTGCGGTGCAGCCTTATGCTGTCGGCGCCATCCGTACCGTGCACTACCGGCCTGGCCGTTATGTGCTCGGAGATATAGAGCGCATCGAATCCGTGATCGCGGGAGAAACCCGGCAGGACGTCCATCGCAACTTGCGCCGGACGGACACGGCCGAAGACGACCAGAGCGTCAGCGACAGCACCAGCAATTTCGGGCGGGATACCACGACCGCCGACTTGATCAATCAGGTCCAGAAAACCTTGTCGGACCGCGTCTCGACGACGACGATCGACAATTATCAAGCCGATTATGGCCAGCCGAGTACCAATTCCATGAAGGTCACCGGCAATTGGTGGGTTCAGGATCAACCGGCCGGCGGTTACCTGAAGGATATCTCGAAATTTGCCCGTGATGTCATCGACCGGTCGGTGAAGGCTCTTCGCCGTGAATCGATGCTGCGCCGGAGCAGCCGCATATTCGAGGAACTGGAAATCACGCAGACGCGGACCCTGTCGAACGCCGGCAACAACGGCGATCACCAGGCGGTGTTTCGCTGGGTGAACCGGGTATACCAGCTTCAGACCCGAGCCAGCCAGGACAGGTTGGTGTTCGAGATGTTCGTCGATCGTCCCGGCGCAAATCTGGCCGAGGCTGTTTCGCAATATCACGATCTCAGGCTTGTCGCGCCGCTGTCCCCGGCCACCATGGGGATAACCTCCTACGCCAGCCTGTCGCCGGAGCCGGTCAAACCTGGTGGGGCGCCGGCGTCTGTCTATTATCTCGATGCTTTCCAGGCCTATGGGATTGCTCCGGATGGGCCGCCGCCGCCGGCTCTTCGCGTCATCAGTTGCGGCTTCAAATCCAGAAATCCGTTGTCGGATGCGGAAATGGATGTGCCTGAAGGCTATACGCCTGTTCTGGCGACCGCGAGTATCAGCAGCTTTGTCGCCAATCCAACGGTGCAGGTGACGATGAGCGGCGTGATCCTGACGGCGGATCAGACCGGCACGATTTCAACATTCAAGGGATATCTCACGGCAAGCCCGGCGCAATATGCCGACCGGCTGCGGGCATCGATCGTCTGCAGCGTGCCGCCGAAGACATCGTCTGCGGCAGAAGCAACCGCCGGCGCGGGAAGCGGTTCGGGCGAGGGCGCGGCACCTGCGCCCGATACGTCGCCGGCGGAGGGGGCAACCGAATTCAACAATTACTATGCAGCCAGCATAGAGGTTCAATGCGCCCGGAGTGCCGCAACGCTCGCCAACTGGCAGATGGCGACCTATCAGAAGATCCAGGCCGCCTATCAGGCTTCGGTGACAAGCTATCAGACTGCCCTGACGGAGCAGCAAAAGGCACTGGAGACTGCCAATCCGACGCTTCTGACGCAGATCGTGCAGGAGCAGATTGTCCAGGCTGCCATCGCGCTCTTTGCCGGCGCGACGCTTGCCAAATCGCCGGATACGGCGGTTTCGATCAATTTCGAACCGCGCTATTTCCAGTTCCTGCGCAACATATTCGACTGGGATGGGATGGCGGTGGAACTGGTCCAGGACCCCGGCGCGGACCCGTATCTGACCGCGGGGCAAAGCGCGTTGATCTCGCTGTTTTCGCCAAGCCGCTATTTGCGGGACCTGCTTCGTGCCAAGCGCGCCAATCTCCTGCTCTCCGTCAAGCCGGAGGCGGCAAGAATGGCTTTGCTTGCATTTCGCACAGGCCAGATCTGGCCCTGCGCGGAAGACCTGACCCCATGCATGGCCGCGGATATGAGCGCGGTCGATCTTCTTTTGGAACAGCCGGACGAAGCTGGCAAAACCATTCAGGACAATTGGTCGATCACTGTTCCCACTGCTATGGTCGCACTGTCTACCGACAATCCCTTCACATGATCGCAGGAGTGCCGAATGCTGCCGCCTTTGTTTATTCCGCCAGTCTTCCCCGGAAATTTTCCCGGGCAGGAACCACGCCATCAATTCTTCCCGCATCCACAGTCGGGCGTTCAGGACGGCATTCCCGTTGGCGCGATCATTATCTTTCCCGGTGAAATCCTGCAGCAGACGCAAACCCTGACCTCGGCCATGACGGATCTGCGTTACATGCCCTGGATGATCTGCGACGGCTCCAGCCTGCTGAAGACCGAGTATCCTGAGCTCTATCGCGTGATCGGTGAGCTTTACGGAGCCGATGGAAGCGACAAGTTCAAATTGCCTGACTACCAGGGTTATTTTCTGCGCGGCGTGGATTTGAAGAAGTCCCTGGACAAGGATGACCGCACTCCACCCCCCGGCCCGGCCGTCAATCCACGCGGCGTTGGCTCGACCCAGATGGATGCTTTGCAGGATCATACGCACAATCTGAAAATGACCGCTCAATCCGTTACGCTGGGAGAAGGACCGCCGCTCAATCTCGAAGCGGCTCCGCCCGTGCCGCCATCGTCACAAACCGGCACCATCTATCACCAGGGGGACGTGCGCGTCAGCGAGACGGAAACCCGCGCCGTCAACATCGCGGTGAACTGGCTGATCAAGACGAAATAGGACGATGCGATCCCGAACCGCTACCGCTATTCGCTGAGCAAGGCATTCGGCTGGAGGATCGTCAGCTTCTGCCGGCCGGCCTCGAGAATCCCGTTTCGCTTCAAGGCGGAAATGGAGCGGCTGACCTCTTCGCGGCTGGCACCGATGGATCCGGCGATTTCCGCATGGGTTGGAAATTTTTCCAGCTGCCCGTTCGGCTTGAATACGCCCTTTTCCAGCGCCACCCGGGCCAGATAGGCTTTCAGGCGCTTATCCACGCTTTGGCTGGTCAGCTGATAGCTATGCCTTGTCAGCCTGCGGATCCGCTCCGCCATATCTATCATGATCCGCTGCCGCACCAGCGGTATCGTTTCGAGCAGATCGAGAAATGCCTGCTTTTTCATGATGATCAGGCAGGAGTCGGTTTTTGAATAGACCGAAAGGGAACGGTTGCCGCCGTCGATGGCCGAGAGCTCTCCGAAATAGTCAAGAGCGTTGAGCCTCGTGAAGATCAGTTCCCTGCCATCCTGATCGAGATAGAGCGCCAGCAGCAAGCCGGAACGAAGGAAATACACATCGCCGCTCGTATCGTCCTGGTTGAAGACGATCTGTCCCGGCGCATAGAAGCGGGTCCGCAAATCACGGGCGTCGAATGTCAGGCTCTCTCGCGCTACATCGGCGAACAGGGGGCAACTGAGGAGTTGACCAATATCAGTCACGTGTCGTTCCACACTCGTCCGGGTCATTTATTTGCTGCGAGACGCTCAATGAAAAAGTCCGCTGTCAACGATCGACATTGCATGGATACGAAAAATCTCGCGTCACCGGGCGTTTCGGCGGCTTAAGGTGGCCTCGGATCCAGTTTTAAAATTGCATATTGAAAAATACAAATCCCATTTCGAAAATCGTGCTCGAGCCAATTGGCACGCTCCATAATCTCATATTCTTTGAGCGGACGTTATAGGCAGATATCCCCGGCGAAGAAAATTTTCTTGCGCTTGCAGGTCCTGCACGAAGCCGGTGGACGGGGCTTAAGCGCGCCGCTGTCGAGCTACTTCGGGTTGCGTGGAGATGATGTCAGGCGCCTCAGGCTCCCTTCCGTAGCCGTCCTCCGCCCCCTCATTTGAAAGGGCGTTCTGCTCCGCTGCCATCTGGAAAAAATGCGGGCCGCAAAGAATTTAGTTACCCACGCAAAGGCAAGCCAAGACGGAAAAAGCTAGTGTCTATTCGTTGGCGATGGCCAGAGGTCTCAACATACTTGGAGGTCATATTCATGAGGATGCCCGAAAACACCAGACTCAATGTCATCGATGGCTTCGTCGCGGCGAACCAATCCGGCGGAGGTTACTGACATGACCGTTCCAACCCAGCCGCCGCAATCTCTTGACGTAGAGTTGCCGCTGACGACGCTATTCACTGACTACAGTGTGCAGCTGAAGATAAAGGAGCACACTGTCCCGGTCAGCCTCGATCTCAGCGGCGGACCGAAGGAGATTCAGAGCGACCCCATGCCGGTTGGCTCCTTTGACGGCGTGCCAGTCATGGCACAGATCAGCTTTCAGTATGACTATAACGTGGATAGTGACGAACTCACCATTCACGGAAACGACGACCAGACGGAGGATCAACTCCGCATCACCATATTCCTGCAGGATGCGCCCAGGCAGCTATCCGAACAGCGCATCGAATTCCGCGCAACGCCGAACAATGTCGGCAGCAATAGTCCCGTCACCAAGGTGTGGGCCGATTACGTCGGGACGCATACGGCGTTCCACGCACGCCTGATGGATACGGCCCGGCGCTGCAATGAAACACTGGTTGACGCAGCCATAAGGGCCGGCATCGGTAGCGTCGTTGAGATCGGCACTGCACCGACCGTCACCCTTGATAATCTCGACGACTTCAAGCGCATGTTCGGCAGGCCGATAGAGGCCGAGGCTTCAGTCGACAGGGCTTCGGAGGTCGCCGAGCTTCAGGACATCCTGCGCTCCACCTATGTTGGAACCGTCACCTGGGCAGGAAATACCGATTTCGCAAATGTCATTGGCAGCACGCTGGACCCGAAAGTCACGGGATATAATTCATGGATCGGCTTGTGGCAGGGTAAATGCAACAATGGAAATGCACCCACATATTGCACGTCTCGCAACTGGTTCAGCAGTCAGCCTCAGCGTCAATGCAGCGGCGTTTTTGTCGGAGGGCACGTGATCCCCGGGACACAGGCTTCCGAGATGGAGAAGGGTGATCCCGTTTATATCTATCCGATATGTTCGGGCCACAACGGGGTCAATAGTTCATACATGCACGTCCTCTACAACGCTAGGGGCGTCAAATTGAACTACTGGGAAACATGATATTGGTCTGCAACAGAAGCCTCCGCCATTGGCGGAGGCTTTGAGGCGTGCAAGAGAGTTTCATCGCGTGATGCGAGCTTAACAACTCCCGGAAACCAGTCAGACGCCGCGGCCGCCGACCCAGGTGGCCGCGATGTTCGGCCGCGAGGCGGTGTAGATGATCTTCTGCAATATGCCTTCGCCTTCGTCCCGATCCTCGAAAAGCCGCACCGTGCCCTGGGCGTTGGCGGTGTCTATAACGATGGCGTCGAATTGATAGCCGGGTACAAATTGTCCGATCGGCAAGTTGAGCGCCGCGCCGCCGCCGGCTGTTGCGATGTGAAAGGCATCGCGGAAGTCGATCTGCGCCGGCCCGAATGTCGAGCGCGTTTCTGCCGGTACGTTCGGATCGACACCGCTTTGCAGCATCCTCGAGGCGAGGATCGCGCCACGGGCATTCTCCAGCATCGAGGCGCTCGGCCCGCCTGAAATATCCGTGCCGAGGCCGACATGCAGGCCTTTCTCCAGCGCTGCGCGCAGCGGAAAAACCGCATTGGCGAAATAGGCGTTCGAAAGCGGACAATGGGCGACAGCCGCCTCACGCGCCTTGATCACATGCATATCCCGAGCGGTCAGAAAGTTTGCATGGGCGAGCACCGTGCCGCGACGGAGCAGGCCGAAGCGATCGAGGCTCTCCGCATCCGTCATGCCGTGGCGGGTAAGCACATAACCATGCTCCCAATCGCTTTCCGAACAATGGGTCTGGACATGGCAGCCGCATTCCCGGGCAATCGCGCCGAGCCCTTCGAGGGTGGCATCCGTGCAGGAGGGAATGAAGCGCGGCGTGACCACAGGCAGGACGCGGCCTTCGCCATTGTCGGAATGACCGCGGACATAATCGATGAGGGCGCGGGTGCCGTCCAACGCGGCCTCGGCCGAGGCATCCCGATAGTAGTCCGGGCATTCCTGCGGATTGTCCATCGCCACCTTGCCGATCAGGGCGCGTTGGCCCTTTTCGAGGCAGATATCGACCAGTGCCCGCGTCGCTTCCTGATGGATGGTGGCGAAATAGAGCGCGGTCGTCGTGCCATTAGCGAGGAGGTCGTCGACCAGCAGACCGTAGACATGGCGCGCGAAGGCAACATCCTGATAGCGCGCTTCCAGCGGAAACGTATGTTTCTGCAGCCAAACTTCCAGCGGCACGTCGAGCGCATCGCCGAGTTGCGGATATTGCGGCGCATGCACATGCAGGTCGACAAACCCGGGCAGAAGATAGGAGCCGGCGGGAAGCGTCACCAATTCGCCCGTTGCCTCGCGGGCATCGCGAATGGTGCGGTAATTGGGGTCGCCATGGCGATGGATCGCCTTGATCGCACCGCCAGCATCGATCTCGATCAGCACGTCATCGAGACTGTCGATCTTGCCGCGCACCGGCGAATGAAAGCCCGATGCGCTCAGGGTCTTGCCACGCAAATCCATTGCTATTCTCTGTTTCAGGCAGCCATGATGGTGGTGCCGTAGGTAATGCCTTTTTCCTTCAGCCAGCGCCGATAGGCAATCGACGTGGCGTCCGCGCGAGTGGGGATTTCGGCCCGCGGCTCCAGCGGTAGCAGTACCGGGCGTTGGTTTTCAAGAATGATGCGGTCCTGGAGGAAGATGAGCTGCTGGAAATGCACCAGCTCAGTCGTCGTCGAGACATCGTCGATCAGGAACATCACGGGATGGGCACGGCATCGATCCGGGTCCAGCGGCTGCACGAAGAGGCAGATGACATCCCAGCGATTGGCGGCGTTCGGACAGGTCTTGTAGAGCAGCGTCGCAAAAGGCGTCATCACCCGATAGATGTAGTCCGTCATGATGCCTTCGCTGGCCGAAAGTGCCGCCTGCGGCTGGAAGAACTGGCAATTGGTCGCCCAGACCTCGTCGACGTCGCGGCGGATTTCGACATTGTACTGCGCCACTTCGGTATGTGGCTCTGCGCCAAGAATATCGGTGTGGACGAAGGGGAAATGCGCCAGATCAAGGAAATTCTCCACGATCCGGAGCCCGGAAGCGCGTACGGTGACCGTGCCGCAATTGACGACGCGGCGATCCGGCTCATCGGCTTCGGGCAGTTCGAACAGTCCACCGGCCGGCGTGCCGAGCGTCGTCCAGACGAGGCCGAAACGATGGAGTAGCGGCAATGGCTCGCTTCGCCGATCGACCTTCACGACGATGGTGCCATCCCTTGATCGCTCTACGGTAAGATCGGTGCCGAGAAGACGATTGGCGGAGCTTCCGAACGGAATCTCGTTTTCCGTTTCCAGCGCATACCATTGATCAAGGGCTGCCTTGTCCAAACACTGGCTCATGGATGACTCCTTTGTCTTGTCGGGCGATCCACCTTAGCGGACATCGCGATAATAGGGCAGCCCAATGGCGGCAGGCGCCGCCATGATGCGGCGCATGCGCTGCCATGCCAGCACTGGCACGATGATGAAGGCCATCGTGCGAGATAGGGCAGCATCGACAGGAAGGCGGGCGCGATCGGCCAGCCGCGCGCCTGGCCGACAAAGCCAATCGCGGTGATGAGGCCGAACAGCAACCCGGACAGCACGGCCGCGATTGGCCGGTAGCCGGCAAAGATCACCAATGCGACTGCGATCCAGCCGCGGCCGGCGACCACACCATCCGACCAGGACGGCACGAAGGCGAGCGTCAAGTAGGCGCCTGCGCCGGCGGCAAGGGCTGAGCCGGCCGTAACATAGGCAAAGCGGATGAGATTGACCGAAATGCCGGCCGCATCCGCCGCCGCCGGGTTTTCGCCGACGGCGCGCAGATTGAGGCGTGGCGGGTGCGGAACATGACGTAGCTCAGCACGACAGGCAGGATGATATAGATCAGATAGACGAGGATATTCTGCGAGAAGAAGGCCTTGCCGAGGATCGGAAGATCGCTGAGCAGCGGGATTTCAATACCGGAAAAAGTGGCGCGCGCCGGCATGCCGGAATAGGCGCGGCCGATGCTGGAGGCGATGCCATTGCCCATCAAGGTCAGCGCCAGGCCACAAAGCACCTGGTTGGCGCGCAGGAGAACGGTGGCTGCGGCAAAAATCGCGCCAAAGAACGCCCCGACCAGCAAGGCTGCAAGGAAGCCGAGCGTCGGTGAGGGATAGATCGTCGTCGCGGCAATGCCCGTCAAGGCTCCCATCGCCATCAGGCCTTCGACGCCGAGATTGACGACGCCGACCCGTTCGGCCAACACCTCGCCGAGTGCGGCAAGCGCCAGCACGCCGCCGGCGAGAAAGGCTGTGGTCAGGAGGCCGGTGAGAAGATCCATGGTCTTGTCCTTATCAGGCCTTGTCGCGGGCGATGTGATAGTGAGCGAGCTCATCGCCGATCGCCGTCAGGAAGAGAATGAGCCCGGTGATCGCGAGCACGGCCGACGGGGTCAGTCCCTGGGTTTGCAGGATGATGCCGGAATTCAGGATGAAGGCCATCAGGGCAGCCGAGAAGATGACGCCGATGGCGGAGTTGCGTGCCAGCACCGCCACCATGATGCCGAGATAGCCGTAATTGTTGGAAATGCCGCCCTGCAGGCGATGCACCGTGCCGGCGATCTCCAGCATGCCGGCAAGCCCGGCAATGGCGCCGGACAGAAGCATGACGGTGATCAGGTGGCGGCGCGCCGGTATGCCGGCATAGCGAGCCGCAGCCGGATTGGAGCCAACGAGGCGGACTTCATAGCCCCAGCGGGAGAAGGCCAGCAGGCCAGCAACGACGATGGCGGCAAGAATGGCGACGGGAAGGCCCCAATGGATGGAGCCCCAGAGCTCCGGTATCTCCGCCGACAATCGCGCTGTTGCCGAATTCGCCGTGCGGTCGCGCCATGCGCTGGTCGAGACGTAAAACACCATAAGCACGGCGACGAAATTGAGCAGCAGCGTGGTGATCAGCTCGTTGACGCCGGCATAGGCGCGCGCCAGCGTCGGGATCAGGATCCAGACGAGGCCGCCGAGGAGCCCGGCAAGAAACATCAATGGGAGGATGACAACCGGCGGACCAGGCATGAAAAGGCCGACCACGGCGCGCCGAAGGCACCGGCATAGAATTGCCCCTCGGCGCCGATATTCCAGACGCCGATCTGCTGGCCGACGGCGACGGACAGTCCCGTCAGGATGAGAGGAACCAGCAGTACACCAAGATCCTGAAGGCCGAAACTGGAGCCGAGGCTTGAGCTTACCACCTCGGAGGCCAGTTCGAGTGGATTGGCACCGGTGGCAGCGAGAACCAGACCGGCAAACACGAGTGCCAGCAGGATAGCCAGGATGCGGGCGGCAAATGCCTTGCTGGGCGAGGCGGAAGGCAAGCGGTGAAGGCGAAAGGATGCGCTCATCTCAGGCGACCTCGCGCGCAAGGGCGCGTCCGCCCATCAACAGGCCGATCTGGTCGATATCGGTCCTGTCATTGTCGACTATTCCCATGATCCTGCCTTCGTAGAGCACGGCGATGCGGTCGGAGAGATTGAGGAGTTCTTCCAGTTCCTCCGAGATCAGCACGATGCCTGCGCCGGCATCACGCAATTCGACGATGTAGCGCAGCATGGTGTTGATGGCGCCGACATCGAGGCCGCGGCTTGGATAGGCGGCGATCAGGACCTTGCTGGCGATGCGCATCTCACGCCGGGCGACGAGGCGCTGCTGGTTGCCGCCGGACAGATTGCGGATCGGCATGTTGAAATCTGGAATGGCCACTTCCGCTGCCGCCGCGATCTCCTTGGCAAGTGCGGCTGCGGCTCCAGGACGGTAGGCGCCGCCCGCTGAGATCGATGGCGCCTTGTACTCGCGCATCACGGCATTGATGGTGATGCTCAGCGCCGGGGCAAGGCCGCTATGAAGCCGGTCTTCCGGTATATGGCCGATGCCATTGTCCGCGAATGCAGCTGCATTGCTGCGCTCGACGGGAAGCTCGTCGATAAGGATGCGCCCGCCGCTGATCTGCCGCATGCCTGACAGCACCTGGCTCAATTCGCGCTGGCCGTTTCCGGCCACGCCGGCAATCCCAAGGATTTCGCCGGCGTGAACCGCAAGCGAGATATCGTGCAGCGCCTCGGCGCCGGCGTCGTTCCTTGCCGACACGCTTTCAAGGCTCAAGACGGGCTTCGCCGAGATCGACGCAGCGCCGGCGGCACGCTGGCGCATGTCGGCAAGCACGATATCGCGGCCGACCATCAGCTTGGCGAGCATACGGGCGTTGCAATCGGCTGTCCTTTCGGTCGCGATCTTGCGTCCGCCGCGCAGGATGCTGACGCGGTCGGAAATCTCGAGCACTTCGTCGAGCTTGTGGCTGATGAAGATGACCGCATTGCCGCGCGAGACGAAGTCGCGCAGCGCCCTGAACAGTTCGCGGGCCTCTGCCGGGGTCAACACGGCTGTGGGCTCGTCGAGGATGAGGACGCGCGCTTGCCGGGCTAGTACCCGCAGGATCTCGACGCGCTGCTGCTCGCCCGTCGAAAGATCGCTGATACGCGCGCCGGGACGGGTCTGAAGATTGAATTTTTCGGCAAGCAATGCCGTCCGCGCTTCCAGCACCTGTGCGGAGGCACGCCTCGGCGTCTCCGACCAGCCGAGATGAATGTTTTCGGCGACCGTGAAGGCCTGCACCAGCTTGAAATGCTGGTGCACCATGCCGATGCCGGCGGCGATCGCCTGAAGTGGCGTGGCAAACTGCCTGGCATAGCCATCGATAATGATCTCCCCGGCATCCGGCTGATAAATGCCCGTGAGGATGTTCATCAAGGTCGATTTGCCGGCGCCGTTTTCGCCGAGCAGGGCGTGGATCTCGCCGGGCAGAACCTCGAGATCTACATTCTCGTTGGCGATGACGCCCGGAAAATATTTGGCGATGCCCTTGAGCTGGACCAATGGCGGCGTGCCGGGAGGCGCTAGGAAGGGTGTCGCTGTTTCGGTCATCAAGTACATACCAGAGAGTCATGGGATGGGCCTCGGCCGAGGGCCGGCCGAGGCACCATTTCGCAATTGGGTTGTTCAGGCGCTGAGCCCGGTGACACCCTCGACGGACCAGTCCCAGTTATAAAGATCGCTGTCGGTCATCGTCTGGCCGGCGGCGACGCGGACCTTGCCGGTCGAATCCTTGATTTCGCCGGCAAAGGGCGACCAGCCGCCGATGATCTTGTCGCGCACGGCGTCGGCAGCCGCAGCCACATCGGCCGGGACCTTTTCGCCCCATCTGTCGCGATCGACGCCAGCACCCATGGCAAAGAGCGTGTTGTCAGGCGTCCAGGTGCCGGCCAGCCGCTTGCCGACCTGATCGACATAATACTTGCTGAAATCGATAAGAACGGACGAGACGTAGGAGTTCGGGCCGTAGCGGCGGATATCGGTATTCCACATGGCGGCCCAGACACCGCGTTTTTCGGCGACCTGCAGATAGCCGGCTTCATCCATGATGCCGAAGAGGAAATCGCAGCCATTGTCGATCAGTGCCGTGCCGGCCTGCGTTGCCGCCTGCGGATCGAACCAGGAATTGATGGCGATGGTCTGCAGCGTCGCCTTCGGATTGACCGAACGGGCACCCATCAGAAAAGCATTGGTCGAAGCAAAGACCGAGGCGACCGGGAAGGAGGCGACATAGCCGAGCTTGCCGGATTTCGACAGATGGCCGGCTGCAACGCCGATGACGTAGGTCGGAAACCAATGGGCCAGATAATACCAGCCGAGATTGTCCATATCGACGCGGCCATCGCATTCGAGGAAGGCGACATCGGGCGCCTGCTTGACGACAGCGTGCAGGAAATCGCCGTTCGAAGAGGTGTCGAAGATGATGTTGGCGCCTTCGCTGACGAACTGGCGATAGGTGCGGGTCGCGTCGGCGGAATAGGGGATATTCTCAACCTCGAGAATCTTCTTCAGTTTCGGATAGGCCGCCTTGACCGCGAGCAGGCCCTGATGGTGCGCCCAGGTCCAGCCCTCGTCCGAGATCGGGCCGACATGCCCGAAGCCGACGACGGCATCCTCTTCCTTGATCGCCGGAAAGGAGGCTGCGGCGTAGGCGCGACTGGCAAGGCCTGCCGGCAGCATCAGCGACGCCGCGCCGGCAGCGCTCATATTTAGAAATCCGCGACGGGACAGCGAACGCAAGTCAATCATGGAACCCCTCTTTTGATTAGGTGCGCCAACAGCGCCCGAGGGTAATCGACGCAACAATTATGCCAGTTACCGTGGCTGGATCGGTTTGATGCCTGTTGGTCGATAACGGTCCATGTTGCAAAGCCTCTTGAATTTCAAAAGCCAGCATTGCTAGAATGCCTAAAAGTGAAGCATGCTTATTTTTTATGCAGATTGGATACTTTTGATGCGCAGGCCGGCCATGAATGGAACGAGCGGAATGTCTGCGGCATGATCGAGGCCGCTCGTTTTGTCTTTCGGGGGCAGATGGTGTGCGACAGTTTCGTCGAGTTCGCGCAGCATCGTGCGCGCCGGCTGGATCTGGATATCGAGGTCGGAGCCTGCGACGCGCGATCCGCGACGCTTGCTGTCAGAGGCCAGAACGATCTCGTCGACGCCTTCGAAATGGCCTGCAGCCTCGGCCCCTATGATTGCGTCATTCTCGATATCGAGCGGAGTAGCTTATGAAACTGGAAGCAGGATGGGTGCCGGTGGCACTTTCGGCGTCGATCGAATCGGGAACCTCGGCGGGCGCCGTGGTCGACGGCAGCGAGATCGTCGTCTGGCGCGACAATAGCGGCAAGGCGCATGTCTGGGAGGATCGCTGTCCGCATCGCGGCATGCGCATGAGCTTCGGCTTTGTCCGCGGCGATCACATCGCCTGCCTCTATCACGGCTGGCAGTACGATACCGCCGGGCAATGTCGCTATATCCCGGCACATCCGACCCTTGAGGTGCCGCAGAGCATCAAGGTGCCGACCTATGTGGCCGAGGAGAAATACGGAATCGTCTGGGCCACTGCTGCAGGCGAAGCGTCGCTGCCTGATATCGACGGCATAACCGAGGTCACCCCTGTGCGCAGCCTCTACATCGACCGTAGCGCGGACGACGTCGCGGCTGCATTGCGCGAAAGCGGCGTCACCGATCGCGGCTTGATCCAGGTGGGCGACGATCGCTTGCTGGTGGCGCTGCAAGGCATCTCGCCGAACAAGGCAGCGCTACACATTGTCATTGCCGGGGTGCCCGCCGTGCATGCCGGCGCCAAGCAGAAGCACTATGCGGTCTGGGCCGAAAGGCTTCGTTTCGATCTCGAACAGAAAGCGGAGGTCGCCTGATGGCCGGCATCACGCTCTATAATTACGAGATGGATGAGGGCAGCTATCGCGTCCGCCTGCTGCTTTCCATGCTGAAGCTCGATCATACGATGATCGCTGTCGATATGTTTCCGGGCCGCGAGGAGACGAAGCCGGCTATGCTCGCGCTCAATCCGGCGGGAACGATGCCTGTTCTCAGCGATAACGACCTCATGCTGCATGGTGCTGAGGCTATCCTTGCCTATCTCGCCAAGGCCCACGATCCCGCGGGCCTCTGGCTGCCCGAGGATGCGCCTGCCTTCGGTGCAACGATGATGTGGCTGCATTTTTCTGCGACAGCACTTGCTCCTGCCGTGGCGGCGCGGCTGAAATCCCTGTTCGATACGCCCGGCGATGAAGCAGCCCTTCATACCGGTGCACGCAAGGCTTTCCGCATCATGGACGACCATATGACGCTGCGTCAGTTCGACGGCCGCGAATGGTTCGTCGGCGATGGCCCCACGCTTGCCGATCTGACGCTGTTTCCGTCTTTCGCGCTCAGCCGTGACTATGGTATCGATCACGACGACTATCCGGCGCTGCGCCGTTGGGCGCGGCGCTTCCGGACGATCGAGGGTTTCCGCACCATGCCGGGAATACCCGACTATCACTGATTTCGAATGGGGGATTCGATGACGCTCACACGCTTTTCCGTCAAGCCGCTCTCGACCATGACGCGCACGCTCGCCGATGTTGCCTCGGCGCGTCGCGAGCCGGATCTGGTGATCAAGGGCGCGCGCGTGCTGTCGACCTATTCGGAGCGGATTCTGCCTGACAAGGAAGTCTGGGTTTCGGGCGGCCGTATCGCCGCCGTCAAGCCGGCGGGCAGCTACCGAGGCAGCGGCGCCAAGCTCTATGACGCCAGGGGAGGGATCATAGCGCCCGGCCTCGTCGACCCGCACATCCATATCGAATCCAGCATGGTGACGGCCTGCGCCTATGCCGAGGCCGCTCTCATCAACGGAACGACGACTATCTTCTGCGACAGCCACGAGATCGGCAATGTCATGGATGTCGCCGGCGTCGAGGCGATGCTGGAGGATGCGCGCCACGCGCCGCTGTCGATCTTCCTGACGGTGCCGAGCACGGTGCCGGCAACCTCGCCGCAGCTCGAGACGGCCGGTGGCGATCTGACGCCGCAGAAAATTGCCGATCTTTTCGACAAATGGCCGGAAGCCTTGGCGCTCGGCGAAAAGATGGATTTCGTGCAGGTGGCGATGGGCGACGAGCGCAGCCACGCGATCCTGACCGCTGCGCTGGAGCGCGGGCGGCCGGTCTCGGGCCATGTCTACGGCCGTGAATTCGTTGCCGCCTATGCGGCATCCGGCGTCACCGATACGCACGAAGCCATCGATCGGGAAATCGCCGATGACCTCTTGGAGGCCGGCATCTGGCTGTTCCTGCGGGGCGGTCCGCCGACGACACCCTGGCACAGCCTGCCGCACGCCATCAAGACGATCACCGAGCTCGGCGCGTCGCACAAGCGTATCGCCGTCTGCACCGACGACCGCGATGCCGAAGACCTTCTGCTCTTCGGGCTCGACTGGGTGACGCGCGAAGCCGTCAAGGCCGGCATGACGCCGGAGCAGGCCTGGGCCATGGGCTCGTTGCACGGCGCGACCCGCTTCGGCATGGAGAACGAAATTGGTGGTCTCGGCGGCGGCCGCCGCGCCGATCTGGTGCTGCTGACCGACGACCTGACGCCGGTCAGCACCTGGTATGGCGGCGAGCTCGTGGTCGAAGACCGCAAGATTACTTCGGTCCTCGATGCCGCGCTGTCCAGTCCCTATCGCTATCCGGAAGCTGCCTATCATACCGTGAAGCTGCCGAAGGCGTTGAAGCTGACGCCGGAACTGCCGACCGGAGCGGTGATCGCCCACACCATCAAGACCGAGCTGCCGGGCATCATTCTTGGACATGTCACGGTCGAACTTGAGCCGGCAAATGATTGGCAGACGCATTTCGACCGCCACGGCCTCTGCTTCGTGACCGTCGTCGAGCGCCACGGCAAGTCGTCTGGCAATGTCGCTTACGGCCTTCTGAACAACTTTAATTTGAAGAAGGGCGCTGTTGCCTCCTCCGTCGGCCATGACAGCCACAACATCATCATCGCCGGCACCAACGAGGCAGATATGAAGGTCGCGCTCGATGCGATCGAGGCCGTGCAGGGCGGCGTCTGCGTGGTCATGGATGGCAAGGTGACGGCCATGGTGCCGCTGCCGATCGCCGGCTTGCTCTCCGACAAGCGCGTGCATGAGGTGGCGGAAGAGGTGAAGGCGCTGAAGGTTGAATGGGAAAAGGCCGGCTGCACCATCGCCTATATGGGCTTCAACCTCATCCCGCTCTCCGTCATCCCGGAAATCCGCATCACCGACAAGGGTCTCGTGCTCGTGCCGGAGATGACGATCGCGCCGTTATTCGAGGAAATTTAGAGAAAACCGTCAGCTCCGCGTGCCGCAATTCATGCCCATAACTGTCTTGGCGCTCCCGGTCGAAAGGCCGGGATTTCGTGCGCGGTTGGAGGTACCGACCGGCAATGGAGCGCCCGATCCTCGAATTGAAAATACAGGACCAAAGGGTGTATTCCTGTAAAATCAATCCAAGCGGTTGCAATCCATCTTCAAATCAATATTTTCCGCTGGGAGAGTGGCCGCAGGTGCAGGCATCCGAATAGGCGATAGGATTTTCCCATCAGTCCAATGAAATCCCCATTCATTGCTCGGCCAAGGCTCCGTTCGGCTCCATCGTTGTGCGGACGTGCTGCATGAATGTCAGGGTTATCGCCCCACGCGACGTGATCAATGCCGGCCTTATCCGGGATGCGATCGTCGCGCGAAGCCGCGCTCGCCGCGACCATCCGGATATCCGGCGCTGGCTTGAGACCCATTTCTTTCGCTGGGTGATCGGCTGCTTTGAGCATGCCTTGCCCGTGACCGATGCCAAGGCGTGGCATATTTGCGTCGGCGCCCAACCCATCCCCAACTGGTTCCAGGCCAAGCTGGCCGCCGGCGTCCAGGGCATGATCTATATCGATGCTGAGCATAATCTATTGCGTGATCAGGAAGCGCGGCTGGTGGAATTCCTGCACTCGCGGCTCGACACCCGCCTCGCCGGGCGCTTTCAGCGCATCTCCTTTGCCGCTGCCGACGCCGCCTGGCGAAAGGATCATGAGCGTATGCGCCGCAGGCGCACGCGCGGGTGGTGGCCGAGCCATCGACAGGCCCTGACCGAAATCATCACCACGCCCAATGGGCGCTTCGTCGAGCTGCGCGGCTCGGGAGATCTCCTGCGTGCCGAAATGGCCTATGAGTCGTTTCACATGCAGCATTGCCTCGGTCAGTTCGCCAACCATGACCGGCTTGAGGGAGGCTATGGCGAACAATATGCCAGGGGCTGCGAGGAAGGGCGCATGCGCCTGTTCAGCCTGCGCGACGCGAACAATCATCCGCATGTGACGATCAGCCTTGCCGACGATCTCGGCGATTGGAGCGTAGATCAGATCAAAGGCAAGCAGAACTCCGTCCCGGCCGCCCGCTACATGCCGGACGTGCTGCTATTGTTGAACAACCTGCGCCCTCGGCCGAACGACAGCACCGACCTGGTGCTGCTTGGCCTTATCGCCCATGAATTACCCACTGTCCTTGGCCGTACGATGGGGTTCAGTTATCAGTCTTTCGCCGAGCTTACCTCCGCCGATCTTCAGCACGATCTCGTTGCCACCCTCCCGCATTTACTGGCCCTGCATCCTGATCCGGATGTCCAGCTCCAGTGGCTGGCACTGGGTGCGGGTGCCGATATTTCCGCAACGACGGCAGAGCCGGGTGCTGCGATCATGGCTGCCTTGGCGGTGACGGCCCTTGATAGATCCACCCCGTCGGCCGGAGAGAGGCTCGCGGAGATCTTCGCCAGTCACTTTCCGAACTGGCAAGGCACCCTCTCGGCCAAGGATGCACCTTCTTCCGAGCAAGGGGGCGGCGGTTGGCTCAGCCGTCTCCTGGCGCCGGCGAAAACCTCCTCGCCCACTGGAGAGCCTGACACCTGCCGCAAATGGGCGCTTGCCATGACCGAGCCGCTCTTTCATCGCCATGCAGTCACCGGCATGACGCGTGGTCTTCGGCTCAGCGCACCATCAGCCGTGCCGCAGCGCCAGCAATCTCTCATTCGAACTGAACTCGGTCTCGACCAAGGCCGGGATGAGGAGGTCGTGGCCCGGTTTCACCAGCAGTTTTTCCGCGTTCCCGAATTCGAGCGGCTCGGCGCTTCCGCTGGCCGTCAAAAGGGTTTGGCGCGCCAGCTTCTCGCCGCACACGCCATGCGGCAGAGCTATATCCTTCGTCTTCTGGCCGCCTGGGGCCTGATCGATGAGACGCTCGGTTGGGCGTTGCTCTTTCTCAATGCCCAGCGCGTGCGCGATTGTTTCCTCGGCTGGGATGAATTCGGTCTTGCGGCCGCGCGCGGCAGGGCACTGCGGGCTGCGTGGCTGTCGCGCGAACCGCACCACGGTCAGAGCACCCATCCCAGCAAGGCCACGGAGAACGAATGGCAGGATTTCCATACGTCTCCCGAATACATCTGGAAGCGACTGGAATGGTCGTCCTTCGATCTCGTCATGTCGGGGCTCGCCCCGCATCCCTCTTCACAACAGCGCAATAGGAATCACTGATGACCCAGATAGCGGCCCTGTCCGTCGAGGAAGCAACAGCACGCGATATTCCGGTGAATTTCGCAGTCTTGCTGCCGACCCGTCTCTGGGACGAAACCGAGCGGCTCCTGACGCGGCTCCGCGATGCGGCCGTCGATCACCCAAGCCAGGGCGACTATTACGATGCGCTGCACGATTTCCATGCCTGCGCGGTGCAGGGCGGCCCGGCTATTCTGGAAGCCTTGCGTCTGTGGCAGCAGGCTCGCCCACTCAGTCACTTTCCGGCGATTCTCGAAGTGGCCTATTGGTCGGCCTGGTTCGGGGAATATCGCGGCACGGACATGGCCGATGAGGTGACTCCGGCCATGTGGGCCTGCGCCCACAGAGCGCAGGATACCATGTTCCGCGCGCTGGTCAGGCTTCTGGTACGGGATCAGCAGGCCTGGCTCGTCATCCCCGGCATCCTTCATTCGGTCGCGGCTGTCGGGGAGCCCGACTGGTGGACGAAATGGCTTCTCGGTGGCGAGCGCCCGAGCCGCATGCCTGCCCATGGAACGTCGGATGAAATCGAACAGATGTTTGCCCGTTCGGGTGGTGAGTTGATTGCTGAAATCAGTGCCACAGAGCTGCCGGAGCATCTGCCTGCGGTCCTGACCGGCGAAGCGCTGTCCTGGCGGCGCGAGCGGCGGCGTGATCCGGTGGCGCCTCTGCAGTACTGGCTGCGCGTCGCCTTCGCTATGGATCCTTTTGCGCTCGAGGTGGCCTGCAGCTACGTATCTCTTCGAATGCCTCGTTGGGGCGGCAGCATCGAGGAGATGCTCGCTTTCGCCGATTCGCCCCTGTGCGAGCGTTTCAGCGAGATCGATCGCAATGTGCTGCGCTATTTCGCCTGGTTCGACGAGCTTGAGCTCGATGGCTACATGTTCGAAGACCCGCGCGTGGTGCAAAACCAGCTGCGCATTGGCGAGCGTCTGCTGAAACGCCCCTTGCCGGAGAACCTGCGGGGCCGCGTCCACAAATATGTCGCCTATCTCTTCGCCAAGCTCGACCGCGTCGAAGAGGCGTGCAAGCACTATGCACAGAGCGCGCCGCATAATTTTTTCGAGGACTGGCAGATCACTCGCGCCGTCGAGGTCTGGATGGCAAGCAAGGATAAAGGGCCGTGGCTGGGGCAGGTCGCCGACCGTAATTGCCTTGCCAGCGCGCGGGGCGCCTCCCTCTACGGTTTCCTGTGCTCTCAGGGTTGGGCCGGGATCGAGAAGCGGCCGGAGGTGGCGGATGGCTGGTACAGGCGGGCAGCCGAAATGACCCCTGATCTCACCGATGTCGCAGCATCGCCATTCAACAGCCTGTCCAAGTTCGCGGAATTCGAAGGCGACGAGGTGCTCGTGCCGACGTGGGCCAAGGCCGCCGAGTATGGCGACGCCTCCTCGCAATTCCTCAGCGGCTTCCATTTTCACGGCAAGGATAGGCAGCGCTCGCTCGGCTTTTATCGCCAGGCGGCGGCCAGCAACCATCCGACGGCGATCTACAATCTCGCCTATACTCAGCTCCTTGCCGTATGCGATGAGGAGATTACCGGTTCGGAGGCGGACGAGGCAGTCAGGGATGCGCTTTTTCATCTCGACAAGGCGCGGGACTTTTTCCCGATCTTGCTTGAAGAGGATCCTAACTCGATCAACCTGGATATCTGGCGGCGCATCAGGGGTGCGCATGCCTGGCTTTTGCGCAGCGAAGCCTTCCCGCTATCCGCACGCCAACACGTCTTGCAGCCGGTGCTCCAATTTGCCGGGAACGGCGACGCCGGCTGCATGGTCGCGCTTGGCTGGTGGTATGCCGACAAGGAACTGAAAAGCTACAATCATCAGGAGGCGGTGCGCTGGATCGAAGCCGCTCGCCTTGCCAATCCAGATCAGGAATTCCTGGAGGGCCTGCTAGACAAGGTCGAGGGAAGCTCCTTCTGGAGCATATTCAGATATAGCTGGGTTCAGCGAAGGGTGAAGCGCGATGGCCTGCCGGGGCAGGTGGATTAGCACGCGCGGCCCTTGGCGCAATATCCTCAGTGAGTAGCTGCCGGGACGAGATCAAGCCGTCCTGGCTCGCCTCTGCCGCCAAACAATAAGCAGGGCGATGATCGCCAGGCCCACAACAACCGCCACGGCAATGCCGATGCGCGCCAGAAGCAGCAGCGAAGACGCAGGACCACCCGCCCGCACCTCGGCCACATTGGCAGGGGTGACCGGGGTGCCGGGTCGGCCGTAGTGTTCGATCACGTAGTTTGCCAAAGTGGCGACCTGGTTGTCAGTGAGCGCGTTGATGTCATTCGCCTTGCCGCCGAAGCCGGGCATGAAGGCCTGGCCCTTGGGCGTGGTCCGGCTAACGCCATTCAGAATCGTGGAAATCAGATTGGTGTGATTGGTTCCGCCTGTCGCCGAATTGTGAAACAGGCTCGGATAATAGGTATCCTTGCTCCCCTGGCCGGAAGCCTGATGGCAGGACGCGCAGTTGCCGTAAAACAGCACTGCGCCACTGGCTTGCTCATCCGTATCCGATCGGATCGGGTTTGCCCCGCGCAGGCTTGCAAGCTGGGTGAAGGGTTGGCCATAGCCAAACCGCGACTGGTCGTCGGATGCATCATGCAGCGGCGCGACGGTTTTGATGTAGGTCGCGATCGCCGATATATCGTCCGGCGTGAGGCGAGAAAAACTGTGCTCGACGGCCTCTCCCATGCTGCCTGCCGCCTGCGCCTTGCCGGGCAGCGAGCCGGTTGCCAGATAGCGGGCCAGTTCGTCCTTGCTCCAGCTTCCGATGCCGCTGGTGGCATCGGAGGTGATGTTTGGCGCATACCATGGGCCGACCTGACCGCCGCCCAGATAGTGACTGGACAATTCCTGCATCAGGAAGCCGCGCGGCGTATGGCAGGTGCTGCAATGCGCAGCCCCGTCAGCAAGATATTTGCCGCGATTCCACTCGGCTGATTGCGTGGCATCGGCTTCGCTATTGCCGCTGCCGAGGAACAGCAGGTTCCATGCCATCATCGACAGCCGGATATTCATCGGAAACGGCAGCGCCGTGGGCTTCGGCACGGTGTCGACGGGGTCGATGCCGTGCTGCAGGTAGGTGTAGAGGTCGTGGATATCCGCGTCCGTCAACACATTGTATGATGTGTACGGCATCGCCGGATATAGGTTCGCGCCGTCGGCCCGAACGCCACGGCGCACGGCGCGAGAAAACTGCTCCTCCGTGTATTGCCCAATGCCCGCCGTCTTAGAGGGTGTGATGTTGGTCGAGTAGATCGTGCCTACCGGCGAAGCGATGGCTAGTCCGCCCGCGAACGGCTTGCCACCCGGTGCCGTGTGACAGGCAACGCAATCCGATGCGATGGCGACATAGGCGCCGCGTTTGATCGAGGCTGCCTGCGCATCATCTCCTGCGGCCAAGGCGGCCGAGCTCGCGGACATCAGACAGATTGCAGCGCCTAAAAACCTGAAGCCAAAGAACCTGAGGAAAGTGTCCACGTTCAGCCCCGCTTCAACTGGTCAACGATGGCGTCACTGGCCTTCATGGCCAAAGCCGCCATGGTGATGGTGCTGTTGCCACATCCTCCCGTCGTCATTGCCGCGCCGCCGGGTAAGAAAAGGTTTGGATGATCATGCGCGCGACAGTCGACATCGACGACGGAGTCCGTGGGATCGGTCCCCATGATGCAGCTTCCCATCATGTGGTCGCTGTTGGTGAAGATCGTAGCGATAGTGCTTTCGACGGCGCCAAGCTCCGCGATCAGTTTTTTCAGCAATGGCAGCGTGTATTCCTGATGGCTACGGCGGACATAGTCGCCGACATCGTAGTAGATGTTCGGCTTGCTGAGGCCGAGCCAGTCTTTCTTATCCGACAGGGTCAGGCGGTTATTGGCATCCGGCAGGATCTCGTGCTCGATCGTCAGTCGCGCCGTGCAGGCCGAGAGCCGGCGAATCTCGGCGTCCAGCGCCTTGCCGACCAGGCCCTTCGCGAGTGCTGCCTGCCCGCCTATGGCGCTGAGAGCGGCATTTTCGCAGCGAAGCATGGCGCCGGCGTGTTCGCTTCGGAATGCGCCTTGCCCCGTCATCATGATGCTGCTGCCCTGCACCGGACCGACGCCCGTCCACATCGGCTCTGCGAGCAGCATCTGCGCGCTGATCTTGGGCTGATCCATCAGATTGCGCCCAACCTGATCCGAATGGTTGGCAACGCCATTCGGATTGCGCTCGTCCTTGGACATCAACAGCAGTTTCGGCGTCTCGATGGCATTGCAGGCAATGGCAAAAAGCCGGCCGACGACCCTTTGCGTTTCCTTGTTGGGATTGAAGAAATGCACCGCCTGGATGTTCTGCTTCGCATCCGTTTCCACCCGGTAGACGACCGCATTGGCAAGAATCCTGCCGCCCTTCGATTCGATCCGTGGCAGCGCCGACGCCGCATCGTATTTCGCCGAGATCGGACAGACCGGGAAGCAATTGTTGTTGCCGCAACAGGGCGGTCGCCCGTCGTAGGACACGCCGCTATTGCGGGCTTGAGGCGCGGGAAGATTGGTGATGCCGACGCGTGCGGCGGCGTCTGTGAAACGTTGCTCACCCGGGCCTAAGGGAATGCGTCCCATCGGATAGGGCCTGGAGCGCGGCAATGGCGGCCATTGCAGCTCGACCTCGGACGGACCACAGACTCCCAACGCATATTCGGCCCGAGTGTAATATGGCTCAAGCGTGTTGTAATCGAAGGCCCAGTCCCGGCCGACGCCGTAAAGGCTTTTCAGCCGCATATCATCGGGATGCAGCCGCCAACAGATGCCAGCCCAATGCCAGGTGGCGCCGCCGGCATAACGCACATAACCCTGGCGGTATGCGCGCCCGTTCGGGCCTTCCAGCTGCAGATAGTCGGTCGTGGCGTCCGGTAGTTCAGATTCGATATGTGGCGCCCAGGGCTTGGCCGGATAGGGCGCATTCCAGTTCTGTTTGAACCGCGGCGGTACGTTGCGATAATTCTCAACGATCTGCCAGCGTTCTACACGCGGGCCGGCTTCCAGCATGAGAACGGACAAGCCTGCATCCAGCGCTTGCTCGGCGACGATGCAGCCGATGACGCCTGTCCCGACAACGATAACATCGGCACTGTAGTCGTTTGCCATCTTGCGATTCCATTATCCGAAAACTCGAGTAGGCACGTCAAAAGCCGCTGCGAGCCGATCCTCTGATACAGTCTTGCTCAGGGCATCTCGCTCGATTCGTTTTAAGCTGCCGGCAACGTGCATTCGCACACCCGGCGGCTCTCGTCAGAATGTCGGCATATTGCCGAGAGGCGGGGCCTCCGCATTCCATCCATTCGGACCGGATATTGCGTAGGTCGGGATTGTCATGACGTCATGGGTCGGCTGGTACATGAGCGCCGTCTCGAAGGCGAAGACCTCCGCAGTGCTCGAATTTTCCACCACGCCCGTATACCAGGCCGAAATAATGGCCAGGGCGGTATCCTTCAGGTTCCCTTCCGGAATATCGGCAAAGAATTCCTCGACGACCTTGGCGTTCTTCTGCTTGGCAATTTGGACAATGGCGGAGATATCCCGTTCGATCGTCGGGTATATCCGCAACATGGCCGCAGCCATGCGTGCCCCGACCTCGGGATCCAGACGGTGATCGATCAGCAGAGACGATACTTCCATGAAGCTCGTCGAAACCTCCGGTGCGACCGTACCCAAAGTTTGGGCTGAAATCTCCGGAGACAACAACACGCCTCCGACGAACAAAGCGCCGCCCACCATCAGTTTCCGACGTGTGAGATTGAATTCCTCAGGACAGTCATCGCGAGACGGGTCAGTCGTGTCCATCAAGATGCCTCGTCAACCGGTTTGCGTCACACTTCAACACAGGCGCAAGTCAGGAATGTCACAGAAATCTATGCAGGACGTAGAATAGAGTCAATCTAACATTCGGTGTAGCGAATTTATCGGAGCCATGGCGAGGATGCGTCTGGGCCGGACCCTCTCAGGCCTATGTGGATGATGCGGAATAGGCTCGCGCAATGGGTTCGCTGGCACTGGTCGTCCCATCAGCCGTCTCGAAATCGAAGAATTTCTGGGTGACGAGGGCGGCGGCACCCCGTGCCCAGGAATTGTCTTCCCAATCGGGCAACAGAGGTGGCGAGGCAAAGAAGGTGCGGGTCGCCATGCTGGATTTCAGCGGGCCGAAAAGAGCATCGCCGAATGAAACCGCTTCGCCTCCGACGACGATGACCTCGGGGTCGGTGATGTTGACAAGATTGGCGAGCGCCTTTCCAATTCCGTTGCCGGCCTCGCTCAAGATCCTGACAGTCTCCGGGTCACCGGCTTTTGCTGCCGCCAGCATATCTGTGAGTTTATGACCGTCGTCACGTTCGGTTGCCTCACGCCAGGTGTGCAGCATCGCAGGCTCGGAATAATAGGCCATCAGGCATCCGCGTTTGCCGCATTCGCAAAGCCGGCCATTCTCCTCGTGCAGGGTATGGCCGAATTTGCCGGCCGCACCGTGGGCGCCTCGATAGAGCTTTCCATCGACGATAAGGGCGCAGCTAATGCCGACGCCGATGGCAAGGACCGCCATGTTGCGATACTGCCGTCCCGGGCCGAAGAGCTGCTGGGCAATGGCATAGGCGTTGGTGTCGTCTTCGAGCCAGACAGGCACCTTGACCCTTTGGGCCACCATCGATGCGAAAGGCACGTTGTTCCATTTGAACCGGAAGCTGCGCACGCAGACGGCCTGAGCGTTGTCGATGACGCCAGGCACGGAAATGCCGACCCCCGCCAGCCGTGCGTGCGGTCGTCCCGCTGCCTCGACGAGCATGGGTACTGCGTCAGCCAAAGCCCTGGCAACATTCTCCGGCTCGTTGTCGGTAAGGATTAGCCGGGAGGAGGCGAGAGGATTGGTTGCCAGATCGGTGACGACGCATTCGACGGAGCCGACCATCAGTTTGAAGCCGATCGCCAATCCATTGGTGTAGTTGATCTCCACGGGTATGGGGCGCCGGCCTGAAAGTCCGGCCACAGCCTTGCCTTCGCTGACATGTCCTTCCTCGATCAGATCGGCAATGACGAAGGTGACGGCGGCCGGGCTCAGACCTGTAATCGTCGCTATTTCGGCACGGCTTCTCGGTCCCTCCTGCCGCAGGAGATTGAGGATGAGCCGCCGGTTAAGGGCTCGCGACGTGCTCTGGTCGCCTTTCAGCTTCACGATTTCTCTTTCTTAATTTTGTAAATTAATTATTGCGTCCGTTTCAGACTTATGCATAACTTCACTCGTCGATCAACATCCGGCTCGTGCATAAGCACGAAGAAGTCAGCGGTAAGACAAGGTTTCTCGAACCCAATGTTCCGGGCAGAGCACACGCGCTGCCGCGGCGGGTTTGTTGCGACCATGCGTGGAAGGGCAAGAGGGGCGCCCACCACGCTTTCGTCCGGCTGGCTGGCCAAGGATGCGGACAGACGTCACAACGGGAGGAGTTTCAGATGACTTTCAATTTGCTTGGAAGGCCGGCGAGCCGGCGTGTCTTCTTGAAGGGTGCAGGGGCGGCTTCCGTCGCCGCACTGACAGGTTTTCCGATGCCTGCGATCGCGCAGGCCCAGGACATCAACATCATTTCCGACGAAAGCAACGCCGAGGCACTAGGGATCCTGCGCAAGATCGCCGATGACTTCGGCAAGCAGGCCGGCGTCAAGGTCGTGGTCAACAACATGGATCACGAAGCGCACAAGACGGCGATCCGCAACTACCTGGTCGCCGGCGCACCCGACATCTGCTTCTGGTTTTCGGGAAACCGCATGCGCGCCTTCGTCAAGCGCGGCCTCTTCGATGACATCTCCGATCTTTTCGAGAAGGAGAAATACAAGGATGTGCTCGGCGCGGCCGCCGGCTCCGTCACCGTCGACAGCAAGCAATATGGGCTGCCGACAGGTGGCACGCTCTGGGGCATGTTCTATCGCAAGGATGTCTTCAGCCAGCTCGGCACGACGGTTCCGGCGAGCTGGGACGATTTCCTCGCCTTCGGCGCCAAATGCAAGGCCGCCAACCTGACGCCGATCGCCATGGGCACCAAGGAGCTGTGGCCGGCCGCCGGCTGGTTCGACCAGATGAACCTGCGCATCAACGGCCTCGATAAGCACATGGCGCTGATGAACGGCGAGATGAGCTATCTCGATCCAGCGCTGAAGCCGGTCTTCGACAATTGGGAAACGCTAATCAAGCAGGATTTCTTCACGCCGAACAACACGTCCTTCGGCTGGCAGGAGGCGGGTGCGCTTCTCTCGCAGAAGAAGGCCGGCATGATGAATCTCGGCGCTTTCGTTCGTTCCACCTTCCCGAGGGAAGAGCTCGATCAGCTCGCATTCGCACCCTTCCCGACGATCGATGCGAAGGTCGGGCGTTTCGAGGAGTTCTCGCTGAATTCGGTGCATATTCCGACTAATGCGAAGAACAAGCAGGGCGCGCGCGAGTTCCTCGCCTATTTCTATCGCCCGGAAAATCTCGGCCCCTATCTGGTGCCGGGCGGCAACGTGCCGCCGCGCAACGACCTGCCGCCGAGCCAGGATCCGCTCGTCAATGCAGCCGTCGAGGCGCTGAAGACGGTGCAGGGCACGTCGCAATATTACGACCGCGACAGCGATCCCGACATGGCCCAGGCCGGCCTCGTCGGCTTCCAGGAGTTCATGGCAAAGCCCGAGCGGCGTGACGCGATCCTGAAGCGGCTCGAGGGTACGCGCAAGCGTATCTACAAGCTCTAATTCTCCTCCCAGCGACCGGGGGGCGGGGCTGCTGCTCCGCCTCTCCACACCGAACGAGGATCAAATGACGACATTCTGGCGCCATCATCGTTGGTGGCTCACCCCGACCTTGCTGATCCTGCCTGCGGCCATTCTCTTTTCCGTCGTCATCCTGTGGTCGGCGGTGGAAAGCCTCTGGATCAGCCTGCATGATTGGGACGGTTTCAGCCCGATGGTCTGGATCGGCTTCGGCAATTACGTCGAGCTGCTCAACGACCCGCAATTCTATGTCTCGCTGAAGAACAATGTCATCTGGCTGGTCATGTTCATGGCGGCGCCACCCATCGGGCTCGCAATCGCCTTGCTCGTCAATCAGAAGATCCGCGGTATGCGGCTGATGAAGTCGCTCTTCTTCATTCCGCTGGTTCTGGCCTCGGTCGCCGTCGGCGTCGTCTTCACCTGGGTCTATACGCCGCAACTCGGATTGCTCGCCCTGATCTTCGGCTTCTTCGGCGCGACGGCACCGGCCGTACTTTCAGACGAACATTTCGTCACCTTCGCAATCGTTATTGCGGCGCTCTGGCCGCAGATTGCCTTCTGCATGGTGCTCTATCTCGCCGGCCTCAACAGTCTCAGCGAGGAGCTGATCGGCGCCGGCCGTGTCGATGGGGCGAGAGGCTGGAACATGCTGCGCCATATCGTCCTGCCGCAGCTGACGCAGGTTACCTTCATCGCCATTGCTGTCACTGTCGTCGGCGCGCTCCGGTCCTTCGACATGGTCTCGGTGATGACGCAGGGCGGCCCGTTCGGCTCCTCCGAAGTGCTTGCCTACCAGATGTTCGAGCAATCGATCTTCTCCTATCGCTTCGGCTATGGCGCGGCGATCGCCTCGGTCCTGTTCGTGATCATGGCGGTATTCATCGTCTGGTATCTCACGCGCATCATTCGAATCGAAGAAAGAGGGGCCTGATGTATCCGCGCCCGATCCCCGAAGATGCCATCTGGCGTCGCCGCTTCTATTTCATCGTCGTGCTCGCCATCCTGATCCTCTGGCTATGCCCGCTCTTCGCCATCATCCTGACCTCGTTCCGCTCGACGCAGGACGTGATGGGCGGAAACCTCTGGGGCTGGCCGACGCAATTCGGCCTGGTGGATAACTACACCTCCGTCTTCACTCAGACGCCGATGGCGCGCTATTTCCTGAATAGCCTGACCATCACCATACCCGCCGTCATCGGCGTGCTGACGTTGAGCACGCTCGCCGGCTTCGTATTGGCGCGCTATCGTTTCCGCGGCAACATGCTGGTCTTCGCCCTGTTCGTCGGCGGCAATTTCCTGCCCTATCAGATCATGATGATCCCCGTGCGCGACCTGATGGTGCGCATCGGCCTTTACGATACCACGGCGGCGCTGGTCATTTTCCATATCGCCTTCCAGACCGGCTTTGCGACGCTGTTCATGCGCAACTTCATCGCTGCCTTGCCGGACGAGCTGTTCCAGGCTGCGAGGGCCGAGGGCGCGACGCCCTTCCAGACGCTCATTCATGTGGTCGTGCCCCTGGTGCGGCCGGCTCTGGCGGCGCTGGCGATCCTGATCTTCACCTTCGTCTGGAACGACTATTTCTGGGCCGTGGTGCTGACGGTGAGCGACACGGTAAAGCCGGTCACCGCAGGGCTTGCCAATCTGCGCGGCGAATGGGTCTCCGCATGGAACCTGATTTCGGCCGGCACAATCGTCGTCGCCGTCCCTCCGGTGGTGATGTTCTTCCTCATGCAACGGCATTTCATCGCCGGTCTCACCATGGGCGCGGTGAAGGGATGAGCAGCTTCGTCATCGTCTCCGCCGCCCTTCGTGCCAATCCTTTCCTTGAGAGCCTTGAAGCATGACCAGTCTCGAACTTCGTCACGTCAACAAGAATTACGGCGCCTATCATGCGCTGCGCGGCATCGATCTCTCCGTCGAGCAGGGCGAGTTCATCGTCATGGTCGGACCATCAGGCTGCGGCAAGTCCACGCTGCTGAAGTCGATCGCCGGATTGGAAACGATCTCTTCCGGCCAGATCATGATCAATGGCCGCGATGTCAGCACCGCCGAACCCGGCGATCGCGGCATTGCCATGGTGTTCCAGTCCTATGCTCTTTATCCGCACATGACGGTTGCCGAGAATATGGGCTTCGGTCTGCGCATGGCGAAGAGGCCGAAGGCAGAGATCGATCAGGCGGTGGCACGCGCCGCCAAGATCCTCAGGATCACTGACCAGCTCGATAAACGACCGAAGCAGCTTTCCGGCGGTCAGCGCCAGCGTGTCGCGATCGGCCGCGCCATCACCCGCTCGCCCGACGTCTTTCTGTTCGACGAGCCGCTGTCCAATCTGGATGCGGCACTTCGTACGCAGATGCGCGTCGAACTAAGCGGCCTGCACGCCGAACTAGGCGCGACCATGGTCTATGTCACCCACGACCAGATCGAAGCCATGACCATGGCAAGCCGCATCGTCGTTCTCAATCGTGGCATTATCGAGCAGGTCGGCTCGCCGCTCGAGCTTTACCGCAATCCGGTCAATCTCTTCGTCGCCGGCTTCCTTGGCGCGCCGCGGATGAACTTCTTCCCCGTTACGGTCGACCAGGTCTCCGGAAACTCGGTTACGGTTTCCGCTCCGGGTCTGGCGCCTATCGCCGTCGAACTCACAGCCGGCTTGTCGGTCGAGAAAGGCGCAAAGCTCACGCTCGGCATCCGGCCGGAAAGCATCGCGGTTGCGGATGTCCCATCGGCCGGCGCGGCGATTGCCGGCCGCGTGCGCCTCGTCGAGCATCTGGGCCGCGAGACCATCCTCTACGTCGATGCTGGCGAGCTGCAATGCGTCAGCTCTGAAAGCGGCACCGGCAACATAACCGTGCAGGTCGGCCATGTCGCCGGCATCAATGCCGATGCGGTGGTCAGCCTCAGCATCGACCCGCGCGAGATCTACCTGTTTTCCACCCAGGACGAGCGGACCATCACGGTTCGCAAGCCGATACTCGACAAATAACAGCTCAGGAGCCTGATACCGTGTCAGCAAGCAGCAGCAAGAACGATCTTTCCGTATGGCGGACCATCAAGACCGACAGGTTTCTCGTCGGCGCACCGCATTATCCGGAACATGTCGACGAGAGCTATTGGGAGCGTGATGCCAAGCGCATGGCCGAGGCCGGCTTCAACATCGTCCGTCTCGGCGAATTCGCCTGGCATCTGTTCGAACCGAAACTCGGCACTTTCGATTTCGATCTGTTCGACCGTGCCATCGAGGTACTGGCGCGCCACGGCATCGATATTATCATGTGCACGCCGACGGCAACACCGCCGCGCTGGCTGACGGTTGCCCATCCGGAAATCCTTCGCGTCGACGGCAATGGCCGTAAGATGAGCCACGGTTCGCGCCAGCATGCCGACACCGCAAGCCCGGTGTTTCGCGAGCATAGCAAGCGCATCACCAAGGCCATGGCCGAGAACTATCGGGACAATCCGCATGTCGTCGGCTGGCAGACAGACAACGAGCTCAACACCAGCATGCCGGAATCCTTCTCGGCGGCGACGCTTTCGGAATTCCAACTCTTTCTCGCCGATAAATACGGGACGATCGACAAGCTCAATTTCGCCTGGGGCGGTGATTTCTGGGCGACAGCCTATGACGATTTCAGCCAGGTGGTCCTTCCCATCGAGTTCGGGCCGACCTTCCCAAGCCCTGGGCATCTGCAGGATTATCACCGCTTCCTCGCCTTCGCGACAGCACGCTTTCAGCATGATCAGGTGGAAATCCTGCGTGCCACCAAGGCGGAATGGTTCATCTTCCACAATCTCGGCGGCCTTCGCGATATCGACTTCCGTGGCCAGTTCTCCACCGACCTCGATTTCGTCGGCTATGACATCTATCCGATGCTCTATGACGAGTTCCAGCGCATCGGCAACCACGCCAAGGTGCAGGCGCTTCATCTCGATATCTGCCGCGGTTTCTCCGGTAATTACATCGTCCCCGAGCAGCAATCCGGTTTCGGCAGCCAGCCTGGTTTCTGCACGCTGACGCCGGAGCCCGGCGAGATGCGGCGCATGGCCATGTCCTCGGTCGCACGCGGCGCCGATGGGTTGATGTTCTTCCGCTGGCGGCCGGCGCATTTCGGCGCTGAGATCTACTGGATGGGTGTCATTGACCATGATGACGTGCCGCGTCATCGCTACGACGAGGCAAAGCAGTTTGCCACCGAGATGACGGCATTGAAGGACAAGGTCCTCGGCACTTATGTGCGCATGGATGTCGGTATCGCCGGCTCGGATTTCGACAATCAGGAAGCGCACAAGACCTATTCGATTGGCCTACCAAGCCCGCAGGATGACGCCGTTCAGCTGCACCAATATTGCTACGATCGCGGCATCGCCTGCGGCTTCATCCATCCCGAGGACGATCTTTCGCGGCTGAAGCTGCTCTATGTTCCCCATTGGGTGATGTGGAAGGATGAGTGGACCGAGAAGCTCGAAGCCTTTGCCAGAGACGGCGGTACGGTGATTATCGGCGCGCGCACCGGCACGCGTGACGAGAACAATCACGTCATCCGCGAGGCGGCACCCGGATCGTCGCTGACCCGGCTGACCGGCGTCAAGGTCGAGGATTTCGGCCGGCTGGCGGCACCCGGCGCCAAGGGCCTGTTCGACGTCATGTCTCGATCGGGTGGACTTGTCATCCCCCCCAATCGCCCGGCCGAATCCCATCGGCGCGTTCGCCGCTTCACCATCGGCAATCGCGAGATCGAGGCAGCTCATTTCTATGAGAACCTGGCCGTTACAGATGATGTCGAGGCGGTGGCGGCATGGTCGAACCGTTATGCCGAAGGCCAGCCGATGGCGACCTTGCGTCGGGTTGGCAAGGGCCGCGTGCTCTATCTCGGCACCTATCTGACGCCGGAGCTGACGGACGCGCTGGCTGACAGGACCTTCGCAGAGGCCGGCATCGCGCCGCTCGTCGGCGATCTGCCTGATGGTGTCGAGGTGACGATGCGCCAGAACGACGATCGGCAGCTGCTGTTCCTGCAAAACTACCTCGATCAGCGTGCAGAGCTGAGGGAAGTCCCGGCGGGGATCAATCTTCTCGACAATGGCAAGGCGGTATCCGGCGCCCTGTCGCTCGAAGCCTATGGCTGTGCCATCATCGAACTTCGCTAGAGCCTAATCTCAGGCGCTCGCCTTTTGTCGGCGAGCGTCTGTCGCGCTGATCGAGCTCAGCCGTCCTTGTAGTAATAGCTGTAGCCGTTAAGAGCCGGTGCGCCGCCGAGGTGGGCGTATAGGACCTTGGAACCCTCCGGGAAGAAGCCCTTGCGGGTAAGATCGATCATGCCCTGCATGGATTTGCCTTCGTAGACCGGGTCGGTGATCATCGCCTCCGTGCGTGCCGCAAGCCGGATCGCGTCGTTGGTCTCCTCTGACGGGACGCCATAGGCCGGATAGGCGTAGTCCGGGTTGATGACGATCTCGCTTTCGCGGATGGGTCGACCGAGGTCCACAAGTTCTGCCGTGGAATCGACGATCTTGCGGACCTGCGCACGGGTCTGGTCGAGCGTGCCCGAGGCATCGATGCCGATCACGCTTTCCGCCCGGTTCTGCGCGGCGAAGCCGACGATCATGCCGCCCTGCGTCGAGCCTGTGACGACACAGACGACGATATAGTCGAAGGTGAAGCCGAGTTCCTTTTCCTGCGCCGCGACCTCTTCGGCAAAGCCGACATAGCCGAGCGCTCCATATTTGTGCACGGAAGCGCCGGCCGGGATCGGGTAGGGCTTGCCGCCGGCATCTTTTACGGATTGGATCGCATCTTCCCAGCTCTTGCGGATGCCGATGTCGAAACCATCATCGACGAGGCGGCTGTCAGCGCCCATAAGACGCGTCATCAGGATATTGCCCACGCGGTCATAGACCGAGTCATAATGCGGCACCCATTTCTCCTGGATGACCACGCACTTCATGCCGATCTTGGCGGCGGTGGCGGCGACCATGCGGGTATGGTTCGATTGCACGCCGCCGATCGACACGAGCGTATCGGCACCCGAGGCAATCGCATCCGGAACGATATATTCGAGCTTCCTGAGCTTGTTGCCGCCCATGGCGAGACCGGAATTGCAGTCGTCCCGCTTGGCATAGATCTGGACCTTGCCGCCCAGCGCGGCGGTCAGCCGCGGCAGGTGCTCGATCGGCGTCGGGCCGAAGGTGAGGGGATAGCGTTCGAATTTTTCAAGCAATGACATCGATCATGACCTCCGTGCCGGTGATGGTGGGAGGATAGGAGAAAGTGTGCGAAAGGTGCTCTCTAAGTTTGCCTGAATTATTGCAGAGTTTCGGATAAATTCGTACGATATGATGATTTCCCTCAGGTAACTGGCAGAAAAATGAAAGAATCTTCCATGCAGGCTCTCGACAAAATCGACCTTAAGATCCTGCGTGCGCTGCAATCTGAGGGCCGGCTGACCAATGCCGATCTGGCCGAGCGTGTAAATGTCAGCGCCGCGACCTGCCACAGGCGGACGCAGCGGCTTTTCGACGAGGGCTACATAGCCGGCGTCCGCGCCGAAGTCGTGCCGGCAACTGTCGGGCTGGGGGCGCTCGTGATGGTCGGCGTGGTGCTCGATCGTTCGACGCCGGAGAGTTTTGCGGCTTTCGAAGGCGCCGTGATGGAGATGAAGGAAGTGCTCGACTGCAATCTGGTTGCCGGCGATTTCGATTACCTCCTGAAGATCCGCGTGCGCGACATGGCGGATTTCAACAAGCTGCATGGCCAGAAATTGATTGCGCTTCCCGGCGTGCGCCAGACACGAACCTTTTTCGTGATGAAGGAAGTCAAGGAAAATGCCCGGCTGCCGTTCTAGGTGACCAAGCCAGCCTATCCTTCATCGCAGCACGGCTGTTCTGACGTGACAGCCTGCAGCGCACATTCCCATCCGAGCGGAAGCTTCATTGACTGCGACAGGTCATCGGGAAGGTCATGGCGATCGCTGGCAATATCAGCCTATTGTAGCATCCTTCATCGGCGATTTCGGCAGGCTCTCCAGAAACCTAGTGGTTTCTCTCAGCAGAATTTCCATTGCGGCACGAGCGGCCACAGCATCCTTTGCCATGATGGCATGGGCCACGGCATGGTGGTTTTCGAGGTTGAACGAGAAAGCTCCGACCGTATGCGGAAACACGGCATCGAGTATCGATTCAATCGGCTGGCGCAGACTTTGCAGTACCGGATTATGCGTGGCCGCCAATATGGAGAGGTGAAATTCCTTGTCCGCGGCAACGGCGGCGACCGGATCGTCCTGGCTTTCCTCCATGCGTCGGTATGCGCCCATGATGGTTTCCCGTTCAGCAGTGCTGGCACGTAGGGCCGCCAATGCCACGGCGCCGGGTTCGACGATCTCACGCACTTCCGCAAATGCCAGCAGTTCGGCATGGGAGATGCGTCCGTTCGACAGCCACCCGATCAACTCGGCATCAAGCCACTGCCACTTTTCGCGTGGTTCGACCCTCGTGCCGGTCCGCTGCCTGACGGTCACCAGGCCTTTGGCCGACAATATCTTCGCCGCCTCGCGCACGACCGTGCGGCTGACGCCGAACTCATGCTCCAGCTCGGTTTCCGACGGAAGATAGCTGCCCGGAGCGATCTGCCCGGAGGCGATGCGGACGCCAAGGGCCTCCACAAGTGCCATCGTCCTATTCGGTTTTGTCATGCGGATTCCTCGCCTCAGTCGCCACGCAGACCAATCAGAATGCGCGAATAAATGCAAATGGCATGTTGCTCATCAAACATCATATGTTAAAGGTATGATGTTTGATGGACGCCACGGAGGTGGCGGGGAGGGGAAAATGAATCTCGATACCAACACGGAAGCGGTTCGCCGCATCAATCTGCGCATTCTGCCGTTTCTGATGCTGCTCTATCTCGTTGCCTATATCGACCGATCCAACATTTCGGTGGCCGCTCTCGGCATGAACGCCGAACTTGGATTGACGAGCCAGATGTATGGGCTCGCGGCCGGCATATTCTTTGCGACCTATATCGTCTTCGAAATACCGAGCAATGTGCTCCTGACCCGCTTCGGCGCGCGCCGCTGGATTGCGCGCATCATGATCACGTGGGGGATCGTCGCAGCGGGCATGGCGTTTGTTTCGAGCGCCCACCAGCTCTACGGCATGCGACTTCTTCTCGGCGCGGCAGAAGCCGGCTTTACGCCTGGAATCATCTACTATCTTGCGAAATTGTATCCGTCGCGCGATCGCGCCAACGCCATGTCCTTCTTCTATATCGGAGCCGCGCTCGCATCGGTCATCGGCCTGCCGCTTTCGGGCCTGCTGCTCAATGCGCATGGTATTCTCGGTCTTTCGGGATGGCGCTGGGTGTTCCTGATCGAAGGTATTCCGGCCGTTCTCCTGGGCTTTGCAGTGCTGAAGTTCCTGCCGGATCGTCCAAAGGATGCGGCTTGGCTTACGGCGACGCAGCAGGATAATCTCGAGCGCACGATCGCGGCCGAGGAAGCCGAGGCGCCGGTATCCCACCACGCATCCTGGAGTGTCGCCTTCTCGAGTATTCGCGTCTGGCTTCTCGCCTTCTTCTGGCTGCTGCAGGCCTTTGGCACGATCGGCATCACCCTGTTCATGCCGCTGATCGTCAAGAACCTCTCCGGCGGCGGCAATTTGGCGGTGAGTCTGCTTTCAGCCGTGCCGTTCCTTGCCGCCTGCGTCTTCATGTTCTTCAATAGCCGGCATTCCGACCGGACCGGCGAGCGGGCCTTCCATTTGGGACTTCCGCTCGCGCTGGCGGGGGCATGCCTTCTGGGTGCGACCTATGCCGGCGACGCGCGCCTCTCCTACCTGTTGCTGGTGCTTTCCGTCGCGCTCAATTGGGCTGTTATTCCGATCTTCTGGGCCGTCACGACCGAACTCGTCTCCGGTATCGCGGCCGCCATATCGATCGCGCTGATCAATGCTTTGGCGAATGTTGCCGGCCTGGCGCTGCCTCCGGTGATCGGCTGGATCAAGGACTCGACCGGAACATATGACATCGCGCTGACCCTGGTGGCATCGGCGCTGATTGTGGGCGGTGTGCTCGGCATTGCGATCGTCCGGACAGGGACACCGGCTCTTCGGCTTTCAAGACAGTGAGGTTATCTAGAATGACATTCGAACCTGAGAAACTGCACGGCATTCACGCAATCCTCTACGCCTTCTTCGACGGAGACGAGAAACTGGATCGGGCGGCGATGAAACGGCAGACGGACATCTGCATTGCCCAAGGCGTTCATGGTCTTGCGGCGCTCGGCCTTGCCACCGAGGTATCCAAGCTGGCGGGCAATGAGCGGCGCATCGTGATGGATTGGCTTGCCGAGGACAATGCCGGGCGTCTGCCGCTCGCCTTCACAATCTTCGGCACATCGGTTGCTGAACAGATCGAACAGGTCCGTCATGCGGAGCGGGCAGGGGCGGACTGGGTCATACTTCAGCCGCCGCCGGTCGGTTCTTTCGGGGCTAAGGAATATATCGACTTCTTCGGCCGCGTTGCAGATGCGACGGCCCTGCCGGTGGCAATCCAGAACGCGCCAGCCTTTCTCGGGCGGGGACTGACAGGCCCGGACCTTGCCGCACTGCGCAACGCGCATCCCAATGTGCGCGTGCTCAAGGCGGAAGGATCAGCGGTGGAGGTCAAGGCCTTGATGGATGCTGTCGGCGGAGATGTACCGGTCTTCAACGGCAGGGGAGGGTTGGAGTTGCTGGACGGGCTGCGAGCCGGTTGCGCCGGCTATATTCTCGCACCCGATCTCATCGACTACGCGGTCAGGGCATACAATGCCTTTCATGTTGACGACGAAAGCCGCGCCGAGGAGGTCTACCGGGCCATGTTGCCATCCGCCGTTACCGTCATGCAGGGGATCGAGCATCTGATGTGCTACGGCAAGCGCCTCTTCGCGGAAAGGGCCGGCCTGGTGGTCCATGATCGCGCACCCGCCATGCGCCCAACGGAGTTCGGCCAAAGCCTCATTGCCCAGCATGCCAGGGCGCTCGGCATGTTGCAAATACGGTAGCGCTTAACTGCCGGATTTCGGCGGCTCCAGCTTCTGGACCTCCTGGGCTTCGCGCAGGAGGTTTTTCATCTGTTCCGCCGCAGCCTGACCGTTGCCCTCGGCAATGGCTTCATAGACATTCTGATGACGGCGGATCCAGCGCTCGTCCTCTTTCGCGGTTTGCTCGAGGCTAACCTTGAAAACATGTTTCAGCCCGGCTGAAATCAACGAGCCCAGCGCGAGATAGAAAGCATTGCCGGTGGCTGCCAGAATGGCGGTATGAAATGCGAGATCATGCTCGATTTTCTCATCGGCGCTGGAGGCGAGCGTCATACCCAGCAATGCATGCTTCATCTTCTGCAATGTTTGCGGAGTCGCCCGCGCGGCGGCGAGCTCGGCGGCGGCCGGCTCGAAGGATTGGCGCAGCTCGTAAAGGTCGAGACGCGCTCTTTCGCTGCCATCGATCGCCCCAAGCCGCCATGCGAGAACCTGGGGGTCCAGCAGATGCCATTCGGAATGATCGGTGACCCTTGTACCGCTTCTGGGACGGCTGTCGAGAAGGCCCTTGGCCGACAGGATCTTGATGGCTTCGCGAATGACGGTGCGCGACGTTCCAAACTGGTCGCACAGCTCCTGCTCGGTGCCGATGGAGGCGCCAGCTGCAAGCGAACCTCCGACGATTCGCTCGCCAAGAGCCTGCACGACTGCGTCGTGGAACCGCTCTCTCGTGCCAAGGCTCGTTTCGTCGGCGCCTGAATTCATGCCGGCCATTCGTTCTCCCCAAATCAGGACATCTCTAGCTTCTTCAGCCTGTGGTCACAAGTTCCCCGCCGCTTGACGGGTCCAGCTCATTTGTATAACAAAAATATAAATCATTATACAAATAGGAGCTATCATGTCCGAGGATCCGAAGCGCAGGTCGCAGGCCTGGTTTGGCGGGGTGGACAAGGACGGGTTCATACACCGGTCCTGGATGAAGAATGGCGGTCTGCCCGATGACGTCTTCGATGGCCGGCCCGTCATCGGCATCTGCAATACCTTCTCGGAATTCACGCCGTGCAACGCGCATTTCCGCGAGCTTGTTACCCACATCAAGGCGGGTGTTCTGGAAGCCGGCGGCCTGCCTTTGGAGTTTCCGGTGTTTTCCTGCGGCGAATCCAATCTCCGCCCGACCGCCATGCTGTTTCGCAACCTGGCGTCGATGGATGTCGAGGAGGCGATCCGCGCCAACCCGATGGATGGCGTTATCTTGATGGCAGGATGCGACAAGACCACGCCGTCGCTGCTCATGGGGGCCGCAAGCTGCGACCTGCCGACGATCGTCATCTCCGGCGGGCCGATGCTGAACGGCAATTTCCGTGGCAAGCCGATCGGCTCCGGGACGGACGTGTGGAAATTCTCCGAGGAGGTGCGGGCAGGCACGATGAGCCGGCAGGAGTTCATGGAGGCCGAAAGCGCCATGTCACGCTCTCCCGGTCACTGTATGACCATGGGAACGGCCTCGACCATGGCGTCGATGGTGGAAGCCCTTGGTGTCGCGCTGCCCACCAACGCGGCCTGGCCTGCTGTCGATGCCCGGCGCGCGCGGCTTGCCCGAATGACGGGCCGCCGCGCTGTCGCCATGGTCAAGGAGAACATGCGTCTCTCGAAGATCCTCACAAAAGCGGCGTTCGAAAATGCCATCAAGATCAACGGTGCGGTCGGCGGTTCGACCAATGCCGTCGTCCATCTGCTCGCCATCGCCGGACGGATCGGCGTCGATCTCTCGCTTCAGGATTGGGACAGGCTCGGGCGCGACGTTCCGACGATCGTCGATCTGATGCCGTCGGGAAAATACCTGATGGAAGATTTCTGTTACGCCGGAGGCATCCCCGTCGTGATGTCCGAGATCAAGGATCTTTTGAACCTCGACGTGCTCACCGTTTCAGGCATGACCGTCGGCGAGAATATTGCTGACGTCGTCAATCACAATCCCGACGTTATCCGATCCCGAGCGACCCCTCTCGTCGAGAGCGGCGGCATTGCCGTGCTCAAGGGCAATCTCGCCCCGGATGGCGCGGTGCTGAAACCTTCCGCCGCGTCACCGCATCTGATGCGTCATCGCGGAAGGGCCGTGGTCTTCGAAAACATCGAGGACTTCCATGCCAGGATCGACGATCCCAATCTTGATGTCGACGAGAACTCTGTTCTGGTGCTGAAGGGCGCCGGCCCGCGTGGCTATCCGGGCATGGCCGAAGTCGGCAACATGGCGTTGCCAAGCAAGCTGCTCGAGAAGGGTGTTCGCGACATGGTGCGTGTCTCAGACGGCAGAATGAGCGGTACGGCCTATGGGACCGTGGTACTTCACGTCTCCCCCGAAGCGGCCGCCGGCGGCCCATTGGCTCTCGTCCAGCAGGGCGATTTCATTGCGCTCGATGTTGATGCCCGCACGCTCATTCTCGAGGTGCCGGAAGAAGAGCTTGCACGAAGGCGTTCTGTCTGGAGCGAGCCGGCGCCGGCGATGACTTCCGGATACCAGAGCCTCTACGTGAGGACGGTCATGCAGGCAGATACCGGTGCTGACCTCGACTTTCTGGTTGGAGGACGCGGCGCAAAGGTGCCGCGCGAAAGTCACTAATTCATCCGCATTGAAAACCATAAGAAGGAGGAGATCGATGGTTTCCGAAAACGAACTGGTCGCCAAGATTACTTGGCGGCTGATGCCCTGGCTGGGCTTTCTTTATCTCATTGCCTATATCGACCGGCAGAATGTCAGTTTCGCCAAGCTTCAGATGGTCGACGCTCTCGGCCTCAGTGAATATGCCTATGGGCTGGGCGCCTCTCTTTTCTTCATCGGTTATTTCATTTTCGAGGTGCCGAGCAACCTCCTGTTGACGCGGTTCGGCGCCAGCAAATGGTTTGCGCGCATCCTGGTGTCATGGGGGATCGTCACCATCGCGCTCGCCTTCACCGCGAACGCGACCATGTTCTATATCCTGCGCTTCCTGCTGGGTGCGTGCGAGGCAGGCTTCTTTCCCGGCGTCCTCTATCTGCTGACGCTCTGGTATCCTTCCGAACATAGAGGCAGGATGGTCGGATTCTTTATGATCTTCAGTGCCGTTGCCAATGCGGTTGGCGCGCCGCTGGGTGGGACGCTTCTCAGCCTCGACGGTCTGTTCGGCTTTGCCGGATGGGAGTGGGTGTTTCTCGCGACTGGAATTCCTGCCGTGCTTGCTGGAATTGCGACACTGTTTCTATTGCCGGATAGACCCGAGCAAGCGGCTTTTCTCAACGAACCCGAAAGGAAATGGCTGGCGCAGCGCTTGGCATCGGAAGATGCCGGGATCGATACTCACGGCCGAAATCCGCTGATGGCGCTGCTGGATGCCAGAGTGATCCTCATGTCCGTCTGTTTTATCGGATTCCCCCTGTCGGCATACGGGCTGAGCTACTGGCTGCCGACCATCGTCAAGAGCTTCGGTGTCGACAGCCTGTCGAACGGGTTCCTGAACATCATCCCCTGGGTGCTGGTTGCCATCGGCCTCTATTTGGTTCCGGCCGCCGCGGCGCGAGCCAAATCGCAGACGGCCTATATTATCGGTCCTGCCGTGGTGGGAATTGTCTGCCTCGTCGCGTCCGCCGTCCTGACCAATCATGCCCTGCAATTCGCATTCCTTTGCCTGGCTGCCGCAGGCATCTTTGCGGGGCAGCCCGTCTTCTGGAACCTTCCGTCCAAGTTTCTAAAGGGCGCCGGCGCTGCTGCCGGATTGGCAGCGATCAATTCGGTCGGCAACCTGGGTGGATTCATTGCCCAGAATGTCGTGCCGTGGATCCGCGATGCGACGGGGAGTGCCACCGCGCCGATGTTCTTCCTGGCACTGTGCCTGGCAATTACGGCGGTGCTGGTTCTGGCCGTTCAGCACACTATTGCCCGCAACGGAGACGCGAGCGGAAATTGATGAGTGTGAGCCATTGAACGTCCAATGGCGAGGCGAATGAAGAAAGGCCGGAGCAGGGCGCCTCGCCATGCTCCGGCCTTTACGATTCTATCGGTGCTTTCAGTCGGGTGCCACGATCAATGCCTCGTCGATCTCTTCGGCCGGGGCACGTTCGCGGGCGAGCCGCCGGAGCGTGGCTGCGAGCAGGATGACCATCAGCACGAGTTCGACGGCAATCGCGGTCATGCCAGCTGCCTGGTAGTGGTTCGAATATTGCAGGACCTGCGCGAACACGGCGCCCAGGATCGCCGGTCCCAGACCCAGCGAAACCTGCTGCATGGTGGCGAGCATGGCGCTACCGGCGCCGGCATGCTCATGCGGTACATCCGCAAGTCCGAGCCGGTAAAAGCAATTGACGATTAACGCCTGGCCGAAGCCGATCAGAACGGTTGATGGGATAAGGTTGATGATGCTCGGCTGTGGCCACACCAGGTCCAGTGTCACGATGAGCAGGACAAGCCCCGTCATCTGGATCAGGCAGCCGGTGACGAGCATCGCCTCGCGGCGCATGCCGGCAAGCTTGCGCGTAACGAAGACGGCGGAGACGAAATAGGACCCGCCGAGCGCGATCAAGGCATTGCCCGACTGCAGCGGCGTCAACCCGGCGCCTGCCTGCAGCGTCAGCGCTATGACGAACATGAAGCCGCTCCACGAGGTGAAGAAGATGATCGCGATCAGCCCGCCGAAGCGCATGCTGGAGATGCGGGTGAGGGAGGGCGGCAGAATTGGGAAGGCACCACGCTCCTCCTTGACCCGCTGGATGCGCCATAGAAGCGCTGCCAGCGGCAGGGTCGGCACGAAGCCGAGCAGGCAGAGCCAGTTCCAATGGAGGGAGGGGCCGAGCGCTGTCGGCACCAGCACGGAGAGCGTCAGCAGCGCCAATGTCACCATGCCCGACCAGTCAACCGGCACCTTGCGGTGGCCGCGCGTTTCGGGGACGTAACGGCACATGCTTACCAGGATCAGGATGCAGATCGGCAGGTTGATGAGGAAGATGCTGCGCCAGCCGGAACCGGCAATATCGGCCGATATCAGGAAGCCGCCGAGAACCTGGCCGATAATGAAGGCAATGCCGCCGATTGCGCCATAAAGCGCGACGGCGCGGGCATGATCACGACCGCTCAGGCTGACGTGGATCGTCGCCAGCACTTGCGGCACCATGAGTGCTGCGGCAAATCCCTGCAGCGCACGCGCGATGATGAGGAAGGTAACGGATGTCGCCACGCCGCAGAGCAGTGAGGCAAGGCAGAACATCAGGACGGCCACGCCGAACATGCGCCGGCGGCCGAAATTGTCGCCGAGACGCGCGCCCATCGCCAGGCAAATCGCGAAGGCAACGCCATAGGCTGAAACAAAGAGTTCGAGTTCGGTTTCACCGGCCTTCAGCGATACGGCGATCGCTGCCAGGCCCACGTTGATGATGGAAAAATCGAGCTGCAGCAGCAATTGCCCGGCGAGCAGGATCATCAGGCCGACTTGGCCGAGCCGGATTGGTGCGGATGACATGGAGACCTCAAAGCGTTTCTGAAACAGAGTCCACAGGCTTCTATACCTATGCTAAACTGGTACAAGCCCTCTATTTAGACTGGTATAAGCAGTGTCAGGCTGGAGACTGGAAATGCACGGTACGCTCGATATATCCGCCAATCATCTGCCGTCACGGGCGCAGGAACTTGGCGAGATGCTGCGCCGGAAACGGGAGGCGCTCGACCCCAAGCGTCTCGGCATTGGCCGCGTCGGCCGGATACGTACGCCGGGATTGCGGCGGGAAGAAGTGGCGGCGCGCGCAGATATCGGCATCACCTGGTATACGAAGCTCGAACAGGGCCGAGAGATCCGCGTATCGCCGCGCGTCCTCTTCGCGGTTGCTCATGCGCTGGAATTCAACGAATTCGAGACGGAGCACCTGTTCAGGCTGGCCGGCCTGCCTGTTCCGGCCCGGCTTGATAATCCGCGGGTCTGCGAACCACTCACCCCGGCAAGCCAGCGCATTCTTGACCAGCTCTGTCCCTATCCTGCCGTCATCCAGACGAAACGTTACAATATTCGCGGCTTTAACGAGGCCTACCGCCGGCTCGTTGGCGTTGACCTCAATGCCCTCCCGCTGGAGGATCGCAACTGCATCTATCTGTCGCTCGTCAACCCCGCCTGGCGCGCGAGCCAGGCCGATCCCGACGAAGTGCTGGCGAGCATGGCCGCGCTTTTCCGGGCATCGATGGCCGAGCATCGCGACGATCCGTCATGGGAGCTGCAGCTGGAGCGCTACATGAGCGTTTCCGATCAATTCCGCATCGTATGGGATCGCTACCAGCTCAAGGCCATCGAGAATGTGGTGAAGCGCTTCCGTCTGGCGGACGGTACGATCCTTGCGCTCCAATCCAACAATTGGTGGGCAAGCCCGAGCAATGACGAGCGGATGATCGTCTACATGCCCATTGACGATGCAGGCGTCGAGACGCTGAAAGCGATGATGAAGCGCAAGAGGGCCTGCTGAAGGATAAAGCGTGGCGCTCTGGAGGCGATTGCCGTAGCGCGAAGTTGGTGGATCTTCTGCAACCGGGTATTGAACCTTGAGGCAGCGCCGCTATTTTCGCCGCTGTAAACACGGGCGCGACGTTGAACCCCCAGGATCTTGCGAGGCTCAGGCTTCGCCCCTTGCTCCGCGGACGCCTACCGCAACCACTCGGAGTCTCAGGCAGACAATGACATTCCCCAATATACAGCTTCCGCAGAGAGCTCTCATGCTTTCTCAGGGCGTCATCTCCGCGCCGAAAGCCAGCTTTTTCTCGTTGCCGGTCCTCATCGCCCTCACTGCTTTCATGGCGATCTCCGAAACGCCGGGCATCTTGAGGGATTGGACGATCAACCAGAATCCCGTCGTGCTTGATAGCGGCGATATTCGCGATGGAAAATGCTCGACGAGAAAGGGCTTCTTCACCAACTGCTCTGCCCATCTCAACTATACCTATAAGGGTCAGAGCTATGACAAGGATGTCGAGATCATGTTCGTCGACATCCATTCCGGAGATTATGACACGAATCTCGTCATTTCCGGTGATCACCCGGATTTGGCCACCCTGAGCCTCGGGCTGGATATGCTCTGGAACCGGATCATAACGCTCGCTGTCTTCGTCGCTCTCCTTGGCGGCACCTGCCTTGCGATGATTTTCCTGATCCTGCGCGTCTGGCGTGTTCGCGGGCAATTGCGCCAGCCAGCCCGGCTCGAGCCGGTGCCGGTGGAAATCACGGGATTCGATCGGCGGCGCAAGCGCTTGTCGGTGACCTATGCGGACAAGATAGGTGGAAGAAAGACCGGGCGAGCAGCCCATACGCATTTCGAGCCGGGGCAGGAGCCTCTGATCGTCGGCGAAAATGGTGGCAAGGCAGTCGGGCTTGCCGTCTGGCATGGGAACACGGCGCTCCCGGTGCTGCTGGATGAGCGGCTGGAGCGGATCGAGATGACGCCGGAGGAGCGCACGGCGGCACTCGCACCGCTGGCTGCCGAGTTGGGCGATTCTCGGCCGGGGCTCGTCGTGCAGGGAAAGAAGGGGTGGTCCATCAAGGCGCGGCTCGCAGCGGCCCTTCTCGTCATACTGCTGATCATCGGCGGTATTTTCGGCTACTGGCTTTGGTACGTGACCAGCGCAACGTCGCAATTTACGTCTCCCGCCATGGACATCAACAATATGATGCCGGAATCCGTCAACCGTTGGGGTTGCGATCAGCTGAAGAAGCGTTTCGGCGATCAGCGGGCGCCGTTTGGATGCACCGCTTCCGATTACAGCAGCTGGAAGTGACGGCGGACCAATAGGGCGGCGGCCATCGCCGCGAGCGCTGGAACAGACAGGATCTGCGGGTCGCGGCTGCTTTGTATCGTGGGGGCACTGACGTGTGCCCCCATCCCACGCGAATTGCTATTGGCTTGTATAACACCCTGAGCAAGACAGGCGCGCCGACGGGCGCTGTCAACGAGCCAGCCAGGAAGCGCCAAGCTGACGAAGTCGGCCCATATTCAGCCCTTCGATTGTCATCCCAGCTCTCGCACGGAGCGGCTGACGATCTCGATAAAGAGCTTTAGCGCGCCTCCCGAAGGCTCATTCCTGTGGGCAAGATGAAGGGGCGCTACGAGCTGTGTCCTTCGGTCAAGCGGCAGATAGGCGATGCCGTTGGTCTCAAGTCGCGTCATCGAATTCGGAATGATCGAAATGCCGAGGCCCGCTGCCACGAGGCTGAGGGTCGACATGAGGCGCGGTGCTTCGTGCTTGACCTGCGGACTGAATCCCGCGCGGCCACAGGCCGCTATGATCGCATCGTAAAATCCCGGTCCGGACGGGCGCCGGTACAGGATGAAGGACTCGTCTGCCAGGTCGGACAGCTGGATCGGAGACGTACGTCGCGCTCCCTTGGCGACAAGCCGATGACTATCGGGCAATGCGACGAACATTTCCTCGTCGAGGATTTTGGACACGGTCAGTCCTTTCGACTGCTCGACCGGCGAGCGGACGAATGCAACGTCGATCAGCTCGGCACGCAGCGCGTCGATGAGATCGCTGGTGCTGGATTCCTCGAGCTTGATCCGCACGCCTGGAGAGATCTCGCCAAGCGAACGCACCGCCGTCGTCACCAGCGGATGGAAGGCGGCAGAGCTGGTGAAGCCAATGGCCAGGCTGCCTTCCTCGCCGCGCGCATTGCGGCGCGTTGCCTCCACGGCAAGATCGACGTCTTGCAGAATGATACGCGCGCGGTCGACGAATGTGCGTCCTGCCTCGGTCAATGCGACGCCGCGCGGCAATCGTTGGAAGAGCGTCGCCCCGACCAGATCCTCCAGATTTCGGATTTGCTGGCTAAGCGGCGGCTGTTGAATGCCGAGCCTCTCGGCGGCACGCGTGATATGACCCTCATCCGCGACAGTCACGGCGTAACGAAGATGTCGAAGCTCAATCATGTCATATCCTGAAAGTATGCAATTATCACTATCCATATATTAGACATGCGGGCGAGAGAAGTTTAAATTCTCCGTACCGCAGTGACCTAAAGACAGGCCGATCCATGGATACTCTTTCTCTCCCACACCAAAGCCAGCGTCTCTCTCCCACCGTGACCGATCTGTTTTGGGGATTTTTTACTCTCGGCCTCACAGGTTTCGGCGGGGTTCTTCCGCTCGCCCGAAGAATGGTTGTCGAGAAACGCCACTGGCTTTCAGGTGAGGAATTCTCCGAGCTACTCGGGCTCTGTCAGTTCCTGCCCGGCGGCAACATCATCAACATGTCGGTTGCCATCGGCCTGCGGTTTCAAGGCGTTGCCGGCGCTTTGGCTGCTCTGTTCGGTCTCATCGCGGCGCCAACGGCGGTCGTCATCGCCATGGGTATCTTTTACGACCAGTTTCACGACAATCCATACGTCACACATATGTTCGCGGGCCTGGCTGCGGCAGCGGCAGGGCTTCTGATTTCCATGGCCATCAAGATCGTCATGCCGCTCCGCAAGCGGCCTGTGGCGATTGCCGTTGCCGTGTTGTGTTTCATCGCGATCGCCGTGCTCAAGCTTCCTCTGCTGCCGACCATGCTGGTGCTGTCTCCCGTCAGCATCCTGGCAACCTGGAGGTTGGAAGCATGACATCCGACCTGATTGATCTGGCTACCATTTTCACCCAGCTCTCGCTTCTCGCCTTCGGCGGTGGAAATTCCATTCTTCCGGAAATGCACCGCGAAGTCGTCGACATTCATCACTGGATGACCGCCGAGGAGTTCAGCGCCCTCTTCGCCTTGGCTCAGGCGGCTCCCGGCCCGAACTTGATGGTGGTTCCGCTGGTCGGCTGGCACGTTGCGGGATGGGCTGGCGTGCTGGTGAGTTCGGCGGCGAAGTTCGGCCCTTCGTCGATCGTCACTGGCATCGCGCTGCATGTCTGGACCCGATTCAAGGATCGGCCGTGGCGCAGGATCGTTCAATCCGGGCTGGTTCCGATGACGGCAGGCCTCGTGACTGCCAGTGCTGCAGTCATCACCGAGGCTTCGGCGCCTAATCTCGTCTTGGCAGCCGTCGCGGCCGCATGTGCCATCGTCCTGACGAAGACCAACATACATCCCCTGTTCGTTCTGGGGGCGGGAGCGTTGATCGGGTTGAGTGGTCTCGGACAGATCTAAGCGCTTGAGATATAACCAGAGATTTTATCCGTGCCTTGATGCTGGCTGAGGTTGAGGCCATGCTTGCGGCTGCGAAGGTGCTGGCGGGTCAGGGCAATGCGATATCATTGCCGGTCGCTGCATGTTTCTGGTTAACCGCGGCTTCGGTTTCAGAGATCAGCCAATCGATGAAGGCTTGGGTAGCAGGAGCGATCTTGCGGTCTTTTTGCGTCACGAGCCAATGCGCTGTTCTGGTGGAGGTGATCGTCTGCGGAAACGGCTGTACCAGACGTCCGGTCCGCAAGTGATCGGGGATGAGCAGCATGCGTCCTATCGCGATGCCTTGACCGTCGAGCGCCGCCTGCAGGGTGATGTTGTAATCGGTGAGTTGAATGCTGCGGGCTTGGGAGAGATCCAGCCCCACGGCAGAGGCCCAGACCTGCCAGTCGACAGGTTTCTTGGCGAACAGCAAGGTATGGCGCAGCAAATCCTGCGGCGTGACGATGGCTCCACCCGACTGCAGGAGCATCGGGCTGACCACGGGGCTGAGTTGTTCGGCCATGAGCAACCGTGCATCGACCCCGGCCCAGCGTCCGTCGCCATAGCGGATGGCGATATCGGTCTCGCCGGCTGCGACATTGGCAACGCGCAGCGAGGGGTCAAGCTCGAGATCGATGTGCGGATGGTGCGATTGAAATCTGTGCAGGCGTGACACCAGCCAGTTGGCGGCGAAGGAGGGCAGGAGGCTGATGTGGACCACATTGCGCCCGCTCCTGCTGCGCAGGTCCGAGGTGGCGGCGGTGATCAGGCGCAACGCATCGCTGGTTCGCGTGCGATATTCTTCGCCCTCCGAGGTCAGAGCGATGCTGCGCGCCTTACGTACGAACAGCGGCAGACCGAGGAATTCTTCCAGCTGGCGGATGTGATGGCTGACTGCGCTTTGCGTGATCAGTAGTTCCTCGCCGGCCCGCCGAAAGCTCATCAGCCGCGCGACGGCCTCAAAGACTCGGAGCGCCTGCAATGGCGGCAAGGTGGTGGAGGAACGCATTCGGTCTCATGCTCTCGCGGGCGTGCAATTGGGTCGGCCATCAGTCTATCGACTTGTTCAGACATTAGCCAGATCGATCAGTGAGGCCGCTGTTTTGAATTGGATATCTCAGGCCGCGCGGCCGATAATACCGGCAGAGAGACAGCAGGAGATGATGATGTCAGCCACCATAGCGGAGAAGCTTGCAACCCTTGGCCACACACTACCGGACGCATCGGTGCCGGTTGCCAATTACGTGTCGTTTGTCCGCACGGGCAACCTGTTGAGCATATCGGGACAGATCAGCCGTATCGATGACGAGAATGCCGTGCTCGGTATCGTCGGTGCGTCTGTCTCTCTTGAGGAGGGCCGCAGGGCCGCAGAGATCGCGGCAATCAACGTGCTCTCCCAGATTGCAGCTGCAACAGATGGAGCGGTCGCAAGCGTGCGCCGCATCATTCGCCTGGGTGTGTTTGTGGCTGCTGCACCTGATTTTGCCCAGCATCCGCAAGTCGCCAATGGTGCATCGGATCTGATGGTTGCCGTGTTTGGTGATGCCGGGCGCCACAGCCGCGCCGCCGTCGGCGTCAGCTCATTGCCGCGCGGTGTCGCGGTCGAAGTCGACGCGCTTGTCGAACTGGAGGACTGACGGTGGCTAAAACGCTCGACATCGAACAGCTGCGCGCGGAAACACCGGGCTGCGCCACCGGCACGCATTTCAATCATGCCGGCTCCTCATTGGCCTCGAATACCGTGCTGGCGGCCGTGACGGAACATCTGCGGCGGGAGTCGCTCTATGGCCCCATGGAAGCCGCGGCTAATGCTGCGGGTCTCATCGATGAGGTGAGGGCCGATGCCGCCGGCCTGGTGGGTGCGACATCAGCCGAGATTGCCTTTGCCAGCAGCGGTTCCGCCGCATGGGGTCTGGCCTTTGCGGCTCTGCCACCACTTGTTGCGGACGATCGCATACTGGTTGGCCGTCAGGAATGGGGCGGCAATCTGTCGACCATGCAGGCGGCGGCCAAACGGGCAGGCGCCCGCATCGAGACCATTCCCGCCAACGAAGACGGCAGCGTGGACGCCAATGCCCTCGCCAATATGATCGACGATCGCGTTCGCCTTGTTGCTTTAACGTGGCTGCCGGCGAATGGCGGGCTCATCAACGATGCGGCTGCCATCGGCAAGGTGACGAGAGCGGCTGGCGTTCCCTATTTCATCGATGCAGCGCAGGCGCTCGGCCAGCTTCCCGTGGATGTTGGCGCCATTGGCTGCGACATGCTCAAGGGCTCGGGCCGGAAGTTTCTGCGCGGGCCGCGCGGCGTTGCAGTTCTCTATCTGCGCAAGGCATTCCTAGAGAAACTGGAGCCAGCCTATCTCGATGTCCTTTCGGCATCATGGGGAGAGGACAGGCCCAATGTGCGGACGGATGCGCAGCGCTTCGAGACGAGCGAAAAGCCCATTGCCTTGCTGCTGGGGCTGGGAGCGGCGCTGAAGCAGGCGCGCCATCTTGGCGTCGATGTCATCCGCCAGCGGATCAAGGATCTTTCCGGGCAGTTGCGGGATCAGCTCGGCTCTATTCCCGGTGTCACGGTCCAGGATCTCGGGACGGAGAAATCGGGGCTGGTCTCATTTACCGTGGCCGGCGTTGCGCCGCAGACTATTCGCAGCAAGCTTGCGGAAAAACAGATTGCAATCGCGGCAAATGGCATACCTTACACTCCGCTTGATATGACTGCGCGCTGCCTCACCGAGATTGCGCGTGCGTCGGTGAGCTATCTGAACACAACGGATGAAATCGACCGTCTTTGCGACCATATTGCTGCTCTCGCGCAGCAGGCGGCTTGACGGAACAAAGGACAGGTGAAGACAGGATGGATCTGGGAATCAGAGGCAAGCGGGCAATCGTCTGTGCGAGCTCGAAGGGGCTCGGTCGTGGCGTTGCCGAGAAGCTGGCGGAGGCAGGCGTCGACCTGACGTTGAATGCGCGCACGGAATCCGTGTTGCGCGCAACGGCAAGGGAGATCGCCGATACCTATGGCGTCAAGGTGCAGGTCGTCGCGACAGACATTACGACAGAGGAGGGCCGCAAGGAGCTTCTGGCCGCTGAACCGCAGCCGGATATCCTGGTCAACAATGCCGGTGGCCCGCCCGCGGGCCTCTGGTCGGATTGGGGCGAGGAGGAGTGGCTGAGCGCGGTCAATGCCAATATGCTGACGCCGATCTATCTGATGAACGCGATCCTGCCCGGCATGATCGAGCGCCAATGGGGCCGCGTGGTCAATATTACCTCCGGCTCGGTCAAGTCGCCCATTCCCCAGCTTGGACTGTCGAATGCCGCTCGCGGCGGTCTCACCGGTTTCGTGGCCGGAACGGCGCGGCAGGTGGCGCGCCACGGTGTGATCATCAACAACCTGCTGCCGGGCTCGCATGAGACCGACCGGATCAAGGGACTGTTGGAAAAGACCTCGGAAACCAAGGGTATTTCCATCGAGCAGGCCCGCACTGAGGCCCATGCCGCCAACCCGACAGGGCGGTTCGGCACAAAGGAGGAGTTCGGCGCTGCCGCCGCGTTCCTCTGCAGCCAGTATTCGGGCTTTATTGTCGGACAGAACCTTCTGCTTGACGGTGGCGCCTTCAATTCGACATTGGGATGAAAGCGCTCGCCATCGCCCGAGCCTCTTCTTCGCAGACCCGGTCGCCTTGCTCAATCGCCTGTCCGCGATGATGTGGACAGGCTGAAGCTTTCCCTATGTGGTCATTGATGATGCAGCACGCTCAGGCCACCGTCCACGGTCAGGCTCGTGGCATTCATGAAGGGGCATTCGTCCGAGATCATGAAAACTGCGGCAAGCGCGATCTCCTGGGGCGTGGCGATGCGACCGCCCGGATGCAACTTCATCGTTTCCGCCTTGGCTTTCTCCGGATCGGGAAAGCTGTTCCAATAATCGACGGCCTTCTGCGTGGCGACATAGCCGGGCGCGAGCGCGTTCACGCGCACATTCTTCGGCGCATATTCGATGCCCAGTGACTTGGTCATACCCAGAAGCGCGTGCTTGGCGAGCGGGTAGGGGAAGGTGTGCGGAATGATCGTGAAGGCATGGGTCGAGGCGATATTGAGGATGACACCGCCGCCGCGGGCGATCATGTCAGGCAGGACGGACCGGCAGCAGTTCCAGGCGCCCTTGAGGTTGATGTCGAAGCAACGCTGCCAGTCCTCGTCCGTCGTCTGCAGCGGCTCTGCAAAAACGTTGACCCCGGCATTGTTGACCAGCGCGTTGATGCTGCCGATCTCGCCAGCGGCTCTGGCCACGGCTGCGCGCACAGCTTCGGCATCGGTGATGTCGGCGGCCTGGTAGCCAAGCTTGGCGCCACTTTCCTTCAATTTGCCGGCCGACTGCTGCAGAAGGGTCTCGTCGCGGTCGATGAGGAAGATGCTGGCATCCTCGGCTGCACAAGCCTCGGCGATGGCTAACCCGATCCCTTGGGCGGCTCCGGTAATGAAGACGCGTTTTCCAGAAAGGCGATTTGGCATTCGGCATTCCTCTTTCAGTTTGGCCCGGCAATCCGGGTGGTGATCCGGTCGCGAACTATTCCGGATATCTTTGCGGCTGCAGGTGGATCGATCCCGCAAGGATTTCCCCCGGTCGCAGGATCTTCAAGTCTCCCAGGTCGGGAAGGTTATGACCGTTTGCGATATGGGTCATCGGCTCGAAACAGAAATAATCCTCGCGGAAACTCGGGTTGAAGTTTTTGTCGGGGATGAAGATGAATGCATGCCTGACTGATGTGTCGGCAGTCAGTCGCAGGCTGGCATGTCTCTCCGGCCAGATGATCTCCGCCTTGCCGCTCCATCCCTCGAAACCGTTGTTGACCCAGCGACGCGGCAGCGGCGAAGGCTTGGAGAAATCGAGATCGGCGGGAATGTCGGCGCGTTCTCCCGGCAGCCAGCCCTCGGTCTCCGTCCAGAATCGTTGGGCTGGCGCAAGCAGGGTCGTCTCAGGGGTGAGCGGGAAATAGGGATGCCAGCCCAGCCCGAAGGGCAGCGTGTCCTTGCAGGTATTCTTGACGCTCATATGAAACGTCAACCCGTGGGATGACAGGGTGATAGTCTGTTTTGCCTCGTAACCATATGGCGTATCGCCCTCCGGATGACGAAAGCCGATCTGCAATTCGTTTACGCTGCGCGAGAGGATGGACCACTCTTCCTGCCAGCCATCGCCGTGCAGATAATGGGGATCCGAGGCCGTGTTCGGTCGGAACTGATAGTCTCGCCCCTCAAATACGAAACGATTGTTTCTTATGCGGTTGCCGAAGGGAACGAGAGGATAGCAGGCGGAGGAAGATGCATCGGCACCGTCTGGAGCAGGCCGCAATAGAGCGATCGTGCCGCCATCCATCATCCAGGAATAATCAAGCAGCACGCCGCCGGAAGTCGAGATGCGCGCTGAAAGCGCGTCGTTCTGCAAATCGATAATGGTCATGAAGCGGTCACCTTCCTCACGCGATCAAGATTGTTGCCGAATGGATCGACACTCGATATCCGTCCCATTTGGCGTAGATATATATGATTTATTTTTCCAATTCCGCCAATTTCTCATGGATTCTATCCAAATTGTTTTGCGAATAGCGCATTAGCAATGATGTTCGATAGATATGAGCTGTGGTGGCGATATAAAAATCATACACAAATATTGACTGGTATGATGTTTTTTCATATTCAAGGCCTCGGGTCCAGTGGACTGTAGATACGGCTTAATTGTTATACAAATAATTGACTCGTATTACAATATAACTTAGGGAAGTCGAGCGGTTCCTCAGGAGATGGATGGGGACGCGCAAACAAAGGGAGAGAGATCATGCGCTTTTTCAAAGCGGCAATCCTTGCCGGCACCTTTGCCGTTCTGGCTGCCGGCTCCGCTTTTGCGGAGGACGTCAAGATCGGTTTCATCGTGAAGCAGCCCGAGGAGCCATGGTTCCAGGATGAATGGAAATTCGCTGACCAGGCCGCCAAGGAAAAGGGCTTTACACTCGTCAAGATCGGCGCCGAAGATGGCGAGAAGGTCCAGTCGGCGATCGACAATCTCGGTGCGCAGGGCGCTCAGGGTTTCATCGTCTGCACGCCGGACGTCAAGCTTGGGCCGGGCATCGTCGCCAAGGCAGCAGCCAATCAGCTGAAGCTGATGACGGTGGACGATCGTCTTGTCGACGCCCAGGGCAAGCCGCTGGAAGATGTTCCGCATATGGGCATCTCCGCCACGAAGATCGGTGAAACCGTCGGGCAGGCGATTGTCGACGAAGTCAAGAAGCGCGGCTGGGACATGAAGAATGTCGGCGCGATCCGCGTCTCCTATGATCAGTTGCCGACGGCGGTCGACCGCGTCGAGGGTGCGATCTCGGTATTGAAGGCCGCGGGCTTCCCGGCTGCCAACATCTATGATGCTCCGCAGGCAAAGACCGACACGGAAGCTGCGCTCAACGCCGCCACCACGGTCCTCAACAAGCATGCTGACATCAAGTACTGGGTTGCTTTCGGCCTCAATGACGAAGCTGCCCTGGGCGCGGTGCGTGCATCGGAGTCCGTTGGCATTCCGGCCGCCAATATGGTCGCGGTCGGCATTGGCGGCGCGGATTCGGCAATCAATGAGTTCAAGAAGCCTTCCGCCACCGGCTTCTTCGGCACGGTCATCATTTCACCGAAGCGCCACGGCTATGAAACCGCGCTGAATATGTATGACTGGATCGCCAATAGCAAAGAGCCACCGAAGCTGACGCTGACCTCCGGCTCGCTTGCCTTGCGCGGCGATTATGAAAAGGTTCGCAAGGACCTCGGCATCGAATGATCATCTGGTGAAGATGATTGTCGTCCCGGCGGCGCATGTGCCGCCGGGGTATCTTTTCGATGGAGCGAAGATGGATTTCCTCGAATTCAAGAGCATCTCCAAGGGCTATCCTGGGGTCCAGGCATTGTCCCACGTCTCCTTCGGCGTGAAGAAGGGTGCGGTACACGGATTGATGGGCGAAAACGGCGCCGGCAAATCCACGCTGATCCGCGTGCTTTCCGGCGATCAGGCGGCGGATACGGGCAGCATCGTCATCGATGGCATGGAGCAGAACTATAGTTCCGTCCGCGATGCTTTTCATGCCGGCGTCATCGTCATTCACCAGGAACTCCAGCTGGTGCCGGAGCTGACAGTCGCCGAGAACCTCTGGCTCGGGCGTTTTCCCGGCAAGGCCGGCATCATCGACGGCAAGACCCTGGTCGAGACGGTTCGCACCAGGCTTAAGGAAATCGGCATCGACGTCGATCCCGCGGCCAAGGTTTCCTCGCTTTCGATCGGCGCCCGCCAGATGGTGGAGATCGCCAAGGCCGTCATGGTCGATGCGCGGGTGATCGCGCTCGATGAACCCACCTCGTCGCTGTCTTCACGCGAAAGCGAAATCCTCTTTTCCCTGATCGACAGGCTGAGAGCCAAGGGCACCGTCATCATCTATGTTTCGCATCGTCTGGATGAGATCTTCCGGCTCTGCGACAGCCTGACCGTCCTTCGCGACGGCAAGCTTGCGGCGCATCATCCTGACATTGCGAAGACGACGCGCGAGCAAATCATCGCGCAGATGGTCGGCCGCGAGATCAGCAACATCTGGGGTTGGCGCGAGCGGCCGTTGGGCGATGTCCGTCTCGATGTCAGGACGCTTTCCGGTTCCAAATTGCACAACCCGATCAGCTTTTCCGTTCGCAAGGGTGAAATTCTCGGCTTCTTCGGTCTCATCGGTGCCGGTCGAAGCGAGATGGCGCGCCTTCTCTATGGCGCAGACCATCGCCATCAGGGCACGGTGACCATCGATGGCGTTGCGGTTTCACCCAACAATCCGAAGGCTGCCATCAGCGCCGGCATGGTTCTCTGCCCGGAAGACCGCAAGTTTGACGGTATCATTCAGGGGCGATCGATCGAAGAGAACATCGCAATCTCTTCAAGGCGGCATTTCTCGCCCTTCGGCCTGTTGAACGCCAGGAAAGAAGCTTCGGTCGCCGACCAGTTCATTGCCAAGCTCAGGGTCCGCACACCCTCCCGCAAGCAGGACGTCGTCAATCTTTCGGGCGGCAACCAGCAAAAGGTCATTCTCGGCCGGTGGCTTTCGGAGCAGGGTGTGAAGGTGCTCGTCATCGACGAGCCGACGCGAGGCATCGATGTCGGCGCCAAGTCGGAGATCTATGAGATCCTCTACGAGCTGGCGGCTGGCGGAATGGCGATCGTCGTCATCTCCAGCGAGCTTCCCGAGGTCATGGGTATTTCCGATCGCATCATGGTCATGTGCCAGGGCCGCATCGCCGCCAATGTCCCACGGGCCGATTTCGACGAGCGCAGCATTCTGACCGCGGCGCTGCCCGACAAGAATGCCGCCGGCACACTATAATTCAGGAACGATATGATGAACTCGGTGAAAAAAATTCTTCTCGGCGAACAGGGTCTGGTGGTGATCTTTGCGATCGCCTTCGTGATCGTCTCGCTCTTCGTTCCGAGCTTCCTGACGGAACGCAACATGCTCGGCCTGCTGCAGTCGGTTGTCACGATCGGCATCGTCGCCTGCACGATGATGTTCTGCCTGGCCTCGCGCGATTTCGATCTGTCGGTCGGCTCGACCGTCGCCTTTTCCGGCATGGTCGCCGTCATGGTGTCGAATGCGACTGGCTCCATCCCCCTTGGCCTGCTGGCCGCGCTGATCTGCGGCGGCTTCGTCGGCGTCATCAATGGCGTGGTGATTGCCAAATTCCGCATCAACGCGCTCATCACCACGCTGGCGACGATGCAGATCGTTCGCGGGCTTGCGCTGATTGCCTCGGATGGCCGCGCCGTCGGTATTAACGACCCGGCCTTCTACCAGCTGGCGCTGTCGCGCTTCCTGACCGTGCCGACGCCGATCTGGATCATGGTGCTGCTGTTTATCGTCTTCGGCTTCGTGTTGAACCGCACCGTCTTCGGCAAGAATACGCTGGCGATCGGCGGCAATCCGGAGGCCTCACGGCTTGCCGGCGTCAATGTCGTCAACATGCGGATCTGGATCTTTGCATTGCAGGGCCTTGTTTGCGCCATTGCCGGTATCCTGCTTGCCTCGCGCATCACCTCGGGTCAGCCAAATGCGGCAACGGGGCTCGAACTCTCGGTCATCTCAGCCTGTGTGCTCGGCGGCGTATCTCTTGCCGGCGGCCGCGCGGCGATGACCGGTGTAATCGTCGGCGTCCTCATCATGGGCATCGCCGAAAACGTCATGAACCTGCTCAACATCCAGGCCTTCTACCAATATCTGGTGCGCGGCTGCATTCTGCTGATTGCCGTTCTGCTTGACAATCTGCGCTCGTCGGCGGCAGGGCATCGCGCCCGCTAGTCAGGATCAGATTCTCCGGGAGAAGCTTGGCGGACTTGCTGTTGCGCATTGATGCCTGGGCGTGGCGTGCCTCATGATCGTCACCGGGTCAGCGGAAGGGAGTGCAAGTGATGAGTACGCGTTTGGAGTCGTTGCGGACGACACAGGGCGGCGGCGCGCCCGAGCAGGGAAAGCGCAGCGTGCGCGAGGAACTGCTGAAGAAACTCATCGGGCAGATTGTCTCGGGCGCTTTGGCGGAGGGCTCGATCCTTCCCAATGAAGCCGAGCTTTCCGAGGTCTACGGCGTCAGCCGCACCAGCCTGCGCGAGGCCATGCAATATCTGTCGGCGCTGGGAATCGTCCGCTCTCGCACGCGGGCCGGCACCACGGTGCTTCCGCGAGAGAACTGGAACTACCTGGATCCGCTGGTTCTCGATGCGACCCTGGCACTCAGCAATGATCGCAGCTTCTACGATTCCCTGCTTGACGCTCGGCAAGTGCTCGAGCCCGCCGCCGCCGCACAGGCGGCCGCCAATGCTACCGCGAAGCAGCTCGCGCAGATCGCCGAGGCGTTCGAGGATATGGTCGCCGCCAATGCCCGAGACAACGAGGCATGGAGCCAGGCGGATCTGGAGTTTCATACCGCCATCATCAATGCCAGCGGCAATTGGGTTTTCCGTCAATTTGCCACCGCCATCCGCGCGGCCCTGCTTGCAAGCTTCCGTCTGACCAACCGGGCCAGCCAGTCGCATGAATATGCGATCGCCCGGCATCAGGATGTACTCGATGCCATCCGCATGCGCCGCCCCGACGCTGCTCGCTTCGCCATGGAGCAGTTGATCGGAACGGCCAGGATGGAGCTTAGCGACGCCCTGCGTGCTGCCAAGCCAAAGGAACTGTCGGACTAGGCCGCGATCGCCTGCAAGCAGCCAGAGGCCCGATTTGCGTCCGTGCATCTCAGGCAAAGCGAATTTGACAAACTTTGCCAAAATCAGCTAGCTTGGGGGCAATATGGAGGTTCGAATGGCCACGATGAACGTATCCCTGCCGGATCCGATGAAGGATTGGGTCGAGGCGCAAGCCAGGACCGGGCGATATTCCAATGCCAGCGATTATGTGCGCGACCTCATTCGCCGGGACCAGGCGCGCAGTGACAAGGTTGCCGCCATGCAACGCTTCGTCGACGATGGTCTGAACAGTGGCGCTGGCAGCCGGTCGAAGGACGAGCTCTTTGCCACGGCGGTTACGCGTGCGGAAACGACGCGTGACAGCAAATAATGCCCTTTATCCTTTCTGCCGCAGCGGAAGAGGACGTCATTGCGATCGCCGAGCAAGGTGTCCGCTTGTTTGGATTGGCTCAAGCCGGGCGTTACCATGACGAGCTTTTCGCCGTGCTGGACCTGATTGCCGAAAGCCCGCGAATGGCGCGCGAGCGAGAAGAAATTTCGCCGCCGGTCAGGATCCATCCATTCAAAGCCCATCTCGTCGTCTACCGGATCGAAGAGAGCGGCGCCATTTTCGTCATCAGAATACGCCATGGACATGAAGACTGGATCGGCGATCCCGCTTAAAGCATTTCCAGGAAAAGTGCGCAGCGGTTTTCCGTCCGGAAATGCGTAAAAACAAAGGGATAGAGCCCTTTCACGATTCGAAGAAAAGCGAAAGGGCTCTAGGAGCCGCTTTCGAGGTTCAGCATTTCGGCATCCATCCAGCTGCAGAATTGCCGGACGGCTCTCGATTCAGAGCGGCGCTGATAGCGATATGTCCCGGTCTCGACCGGCTTATATCCGGGCAGGATGACAAGTGCGCCCGATTTTATTTCCCGGCCGGTGAGAATCGTCGGTGCCAGCACAGTCCCGAGACCGGCAACACAAGCATGCAGCGCCGCATCGTCCGTGTCGAAAGCATGGGCGAGGGAAAGGCTCGACAGCGTAATGTCAGATGCTTCGCACCAAAGCTTCCAGTCCCAATTTCCGACGGAGCATTGAAGAGCCGGTATGTCCGAAACGGCGATTTCCCGACGATTGGCAGCCTTTGCCAGCAGGCTCGGAGAAATGACGGGACGGCGCAGGTCGCTTGCAAGAAAGTCCCAGCCCTCGGCTGCTTCCGTCGCCCGGAAATAGCGGATGCTGACATCGGAGTCGGGAACGATCGGAAAACCCCGTGCCGAACTCGTCTCCACCCGAACGCGCACCTGGGGGCAGAGCGTGCGGAAACGATCAAGCGACGGGATGAGCCAGCGCAGCGCGAGCGATGTGGTCGCGTGGACGCTGATCTCGTTTTCATCGCGGTAAAGGGCATCCGCCGAACGCTCGATGAGCCCGATCGCCGGCGCCACCTCCTGGTAGAACCTCCGTCCCAGGTCGGTCAGGGAAACGGTATTGTTTCCGCGGTGGAAGAAGTTCACCCCGAGCTCATCCTCGAGCTTCTTGAGCTGGTGGCTCACCGCGCCAGAGGTAACCCCGAGTTCGGCGCCCGCGACCGTCAGGCTGCCGGTTCGAGCCACGATCGCGAATACCCTGATGGCATTAAGGGAGATGCGATGCTTTTCCAGCATGAATTTTTCTCAAGCTCCCCTCAAATTCCTCGTTTGAATGCGGTCCGAAAATAAAGCACAAGCTGGCGCATAAAGCCTCTCAGAATAAGAAATTTTCTCGAGAAGAGCCGCGCCAATGCCAGAGCCATAGCATGAGTGGCGGCCGAGGCAGCATTAATTTCTTTATTCTTGGCGATTGAGGACGATGCCGCGTCTCGTCGTTTTCGCAGAAACAAAAGCTACTCGTGTCCGAAGGTCCGTGATGCCTCCTCTTCCACATCGCTATCGCGACTTGATCCTGTCTTCCGCACCGATTGCCCGGATGCCGTTCCGCTCGCCGACAGCCCGTGCCGTTGCGGCACTGTCGCTCACCCAGCTCATCGGCTGGGGTGCGACCTTTTACCTGCCGGCGGTCACCGGCCCGGCTATGGCTGGAGAGCTGGGCATGGCGCTCCCCATGATCATGGCAGGGCCGACGGTCATGCTTGTCGTCATGGCCATCGTGTCCTGGCCGCTGAGCGCCATCTTCGAGCGCCACGGCGCACGCCCGATCATGGCTTTCGGGTCTCCCCTTGGCGCCGCCGGCCTCTTGATCATGGGCCTGGCCCATGGCTCGGTGTCCTATATCCTGTCGTGGACCATTCTCGGCCTGGCCGGAGCCTGCATGCTAACCACACCGGCGCAGATCGCGGTAACCGAGATCGCTGGTGAGAAAGCACGCCAGGCGCTTGGCGTGCTCATTCTGGCGGGCGGGCTGACCTCCACCATCGTCTGGCCACTGACAGGGCTTTTGCAGGATCAATGGGGCTGGCGAACGACGACATTGGCCTATGCCGCCGCCATGCTGCTTGTCTGCATGCCGCTGCATTGGCTCACGCTTGCACGCCGGCCCCGGGAGCAATCGGCAGCCAAGGCGACAAGCGAGCCCGCCCCCATCGACAGGCCGAGTTTCCTCCTGCTGGCCATGAGCTTTGCCGGCAACGGTTTCATCACCTGGGGGTTCGCCCTCACCATCATCATCCTGTTCGAGGCAGCGGGCCTCGATCATGCCAGTGCGTTGACGGCCGCAGCCTTCATTGGCATTGCGCGATGGGCCGGGCGCGGGGTCGATTTTCTCGGTGGCCGGCGCTGGTCCGGCTTCCTGACCGGCCTTGTCGCCTCCGCCCTGTTTCCGCTGAGTTTCGCCGTCCTTCTCCTGACCAGCAGCTTTGCCGGCGCCATGCTCTTCGCGCTGCTCTACGGCATTGCCAGCGGCGTCACCGCGGTTACCCGCGCCACCCTGCCATTGCAGATTTTCCCCAGCGATAGCTATGCCCGTGCATCGGCACAGCTGGCGGTGCCGCTCAATCTCTCCTATGCCGCTGCTCCGCCTCTCTTTACCGCCATCATGACGTACTGGGGTCCCCACGCCGCCCTATGGCTGGCCCTGGCCATATCGATCGTCGCCTTCGGGACACTTCTCGGTCTTTCGCTGCTGCACAACCGACCGAAACAGGCATCGCAGGAGAATTGAATTCAGAGGCGAGTGTATCTTCGCCTCTGCCATCAAACCTCTGCATCAAGGTGCCGCGGAATTTATCCAGAATTGATATGAATTCATTCGATTTATGTGGATTGTTATATGACCGAATGAATTGCATCCATGGGGCATCCAGCCGGCAGGCTTGAAAGTTCGTTTCTTTTCGCGTGCGGGGAGGTGCCCAGATGACGATGAATGCCGACGTTCCACTTTACATCGGCGGCAGCTGGCGGAGGACTGCGGAGACCTTGCCGATAATCAATCCGGCGACCGAGGAGATTATCGGAACCGTTGCCATTGCCGGCCCGCAGGATCTTGAGGATGCGCTGGCCGCTGCAGCCGATGGGTTTCGCAGCTGGAGCCGCACCTCGCCATGGAAACGATCCGAAATTATCCTGAAGGCCTGTGCCCTCATGCGCGAGCGCATCGAGGATATCGCGCGATCGATCACGGTTGAAAACGGCAAGTCGCTTTCCGAAGCTCGGCTCGAGGTCATTCGCGGCTGCGAGTTCTTCGAATGGGACGCCGGCGAATGCGTAAGGCTCTATGGTCGCGTCATCCCGAGCGAGCCGGGCATCCGCTACACCGTCGTGCACGAACCGATCGGCCCTGTCGCGGCTTTTTCACCGTGGAACTTCCCGATGAGCCAGCCGGCGCGCAAAATTGCCGGTGCCCTTGCCTCGGGCTGCTCGGTCATCATGAAGGCTTCGGAGGAAACGCCGAGCGGGGTGATGCATATTGCCAAAGCATTTGAGGATGCCGGGCTGCCGGCGGGTGTGCTGAACCTCGTCTTCGGCATTCCCGCGCAAATATCCGAATTCCTCATTCCCCGCCATGAGATCCGGATGATCGCCTTTACCGGCTCCACGGCCGTTGGCAAACATCTGACCGAGATCGCCGCCCGTCATATGAAGCCTGCCCTGATGGAACTCGGCGGCCATGCCCCTGTGATTGTCTGCGACGACACCGATCCGGTCGCGGCCGGTATCCTTTGCGCCAGCCGCAAATACCGCAATTCCGGACAGGTCTGCACCTCGCCGACCCGCTTCTTCGTCCATGAGAGCATCTATGAGCGCTTTACCGAAGCTTTCGTGGAAAAGGCGCAATCGATCAAAGTCGGTGACGGTCTCGACCCGTCAACGCAGATGGGGCCGGTCGCCAACGGCCGCCGCATCGAGGCGCTGCAGGCGCTGGTCGATGATGGTCGCGCGAGAGGTGCCAGGATCCTTTGTGGCGGCCACAGGCTGGAAAGGCGCGGTTACTTCTTCGCCCCGACGGCAATCGCCGAGCTGCCCGATGATGCCCGCGCGATGCGCGAAGAACCCTTCGGTCCGTTGGCGCTGATCAACCCGGTCGGCTCCATCGACGAGGCGCTTGAAAAGGCAAATTCGCTGCCTTTCGGGCTCGCGGCGTACGGATTTACCCGCTCGGCCGCCAATGTCGACAGGATCGTGACGGGTCTCGAGGCCGGGAATGTCTCGATCAACACACTTGAAGCATCCCGTGCCGAAACGCCGTTCGGCGGCGTCAAGGAAAGCGGCCTTGGCCGCGAGGGCGGAAGCGAGGGCATCCTCCACTATATGATCGTCAAGAACATCTCGCATCTCATAGAGTGAGCGCGCGTCTCTTCCATCGGCACGTGCTAGCGGGACGCCGATGGGGGAGAGCGCATGGCGGTCAGCGCCCTTTGATCATCGCCAGCAGCGTTTGGGAAAGAACCGTCTCCTCGCTTCGCAATTCCATTAGGATATCGAAGTGATTGCGATCTGATATTTCGAGCGTTTGCACCGCATAGCCAAGTTCGCTCCAAGCCTCGGCGAATGCGGTTGATTGGCGCTTGAAGCCCGGAGCTTCCTTCTCCGCCCAGGCCACCAGTATCGGGCATCCAAGCGGTGGCAGATGCCGAATGGGGCTCAAACTATCCACCTGCTGCGCATCGAGCGAAAGCCATTCCTGCGGAAAGCTGGCGGCAAGCGGTGCGAGCTCGAACAGGCCGCTCACCGGCAGGGCTGACTTGACGACGTCTTCAGGGACGCCGAACTCTTCGTGCCATCCGCCTGCCAGCAGCATGCCTGTGAGGTGACCGCCAGCCGAGCTGCCGCCGATATGGATGCGGTCGCGATCGATGCCGTAGCGGCCGGCATTCTGCCAGAGGAAGGCGAGAGCGCTGCGCACTTCGCGAACGATCTCGGTGAGGGTGACGGTCGGCGCAAGGCGATAATCGACGACAGCAGTCATGATACCGGCCTTGGCCAGCATGCCGGCCATCATCGCGGAGTCGTGCTTGGATAGTGCCCGCCAGTAGCCACCATGAACGAAGAGGAAAACGGGGCGTAGCCCGTCGACAGTCTCGGGTCCGAAAATATCGAGCGTCTGGCTGCTCTCATGATCGTAGACGATATCGGCAAAGCGGAGCCACTCACCGCGTACCTCGTCGGAGGTCTCGCGATAGGCGCGCATCTCCTCTGGGAAGCTGTCACCGACAGTGGCACGCGCATTGTAATCGACGTCAAGCCGTTCTCGCGGCCAGGTCCCCTCTGATATCAGCGCGCTGGCGAAACGGTTCATCATTTTCTCCTGAAGCTATCTCAAAGAACGAGGCCGGAGGCCCGGTTTTCGATCAGTCTGACAATATTGAGCGCGGTCATTTCCGAGGACTTCGGATTGGTCGCCAGAGGCCGGTTCTGCAAACGGATTTCGAGCAGGCCGAAATCGCCCTCGGCCCGGATTTCGTGGGCATTGAACCGAGCGTTCGGGTCAGCAACCAACGTCACCCGCGTCCGGTCGAGGCCGATGCCGGCAAGCGAGGTGATGACAGCGACATTGGCGTTCTGCGGAAAGCGATCGGCCGCCTCCCGTGCCGAGCCCTCGAAAAAGGCGAGAGGCTCCTGTAGCGCGTCGAGATCGCAGAGCGTTTCGGCTGGGGTCCCGAGCCAGGCCTTTGGCGGCTTGATGATGCGGTGTTCGACATCCGTGAGATTGAGCCTGGACGCTGCTGCCAGTGCATCGACGCCACCGAGCGCGCCCGGAGGCACGAGCAATTTCCGTCCCTTGGTTTCTGCGAGCCTCACCAACTCGGAAAGCACTGTTTCTTCGATCAGGCCTGAAGTCGAGGAGACGGCAAAGTCCATGCTGGCGGCGAAGGCCGCGCGGCCGAAGGGCAGCACGCTGTCTCGTCCAGCCGCCTCGACGGCCAGCGTCTCGCCCGTCGCGGCAAGATCGCCGGGTTCTGCAATCAGCCGCGCTCCGGCGGGAAGGTCCGCGCGTTTGCGTTCGGGATCGCGGACGGCCACGGCGACGATGGCGACGGGAGAACCGCGCTGCGGCCAGAAGTGCTGCCACACGCTGGTTGATGGCGCCCCAGCCGACAAGACAGATCGCCTCAGATTCCGACATAAGCCTGCACCCGCTCGTAATCCCGATCGAGATCGGCACCATTGCCAGACCAGACGCTTCGTCCCTTCTCGATGATATAGTGCCGGTCGGCGAGCCGCTTCAGCACGGCGAGATTCTTGTCGACGAGAAGGATCGATTGGCCAGCTGCCCGCAACTTTCCAATCACGTTCCAGATCTCCGCGCGGATGACGGGCGCCAGCCCCTCGGTTGCCTCATCGAGAATGAGCAGCCATGGATTGGTCATCAGAGCGCGGCCGATGGCCAGCATCTGCTGCTCACCTCCAGAGAGCGTTCCGGCGACCTGTTCGGCGCGCTCGCGCATGCGCGGAAACAGCTCATACACCCGCTCGAGCGTCCAGCCATCGGCGTATTTCTTGCGGTTGGCCGCGGTCGCCACCAGATTTTCCCGGACGGTCAAGGTTGAAAAGATCTGCCGTCCCTCGGGGACGAGGCCTACTCCGAGCCGGGCAACACGCTCCGGCTGCTGCCCGGTCATCGGATGGCCACCAATCGTTACCCTGCCACCGCGGGCGGGAACGAGGCCCATGATCGTCTTGATCGAGGTGGTCTTGCCCATGCCGTTGCGGCCCATGAGCGTCACGCATTCGCCCTTGGCGACCTCGAATGAAATATCGAACAGCACCTGGCTGTGGCCGTAGCCCGCTTGAAGTCCCTCGACGCTCAGCATAGTTCGTCCTCGTTTCCGAGATAGGCCTCGCGCACGTCGGCGCTGCCAGCGATTTCCTCGGCACTTCCCGTCATGATGATCCGCCCGTACACGAGCACGGAAATGCGGTCGGCAAGCGCGAAGACGGCATCCATATCGTGTTCGACCAGCAGGATCGTCACCGTGCCGCGCAGGCCCTTGAGCACCTCGATCATATCAAGGCTTTCGGCATGGCCGAGACCGGCCATTGGCTCGTCCAGCAGCAAGACCTTTGGCCGGCCGGCGAGCGAAACCAGAAGCTCAAGTTGCTTTCGCTCTCCCTGAGAGAGGTCGTCGACGATGATGTCAGCACGCTTGCCGAGGGGGCTTTTGCCGAGCAGTTCGTCGGTCTCTTCCCAGACCTCGCGGCGCCCCGTCATGCGATCAAAGATGCGTAAATTGCCGCCGAGCCTTGCCTGGACGGCGACGGCCATGTTCTGCCGCACGGTGAATTCGCCGAGCAGGCTTGTGACCTGGAATGTGCGCCCGAGCCCAAGGGCGACGCGCGCGGCGGGTGCCAACCTTGTCACATCCTGACCGGCGAAGAGGATCCGGCCTTCGCTCGGCAAGAGGTTGCCGCAGAGCTGGTGAATGAGCGTCGATTTCCCGGCGCCGTTCGGGCCGATCAGGGCATGGATATGCCCCTCTTCGAGTGTGAAGCTGACATTGTCGGTTGCCGTCAGCCCGGCGAAGCGCTTCACCAAGCCTTGTGTCTCAAGGATCACCGTCATGCTGCCCTCCTGCGAAAGCGGGCAATGACGCCATTGATGCCGCCCTTGCTGCCGAGCACCACGACCAGCAGGAGGATGCCGAGAATGAGCTGCCAATGTTCCGTCCAGCTTGCCAGATAGGTCTGCAGGAAAATGAAGGCGGTTGCTCCGAAGATCGGGCCGACGAAGGTGCCGACGCCACCGAGGATGATCATGATCATCAGCTCGCCGGATTTGGTCCAGGCGAGCGTGTCGGGGCTGACGAAACGCATGAAGACCGCCATCAGCGCGCCGGCGAGTCCTGCGCCCATGCCTGACAGCACGAAAGCGAAGAGCTTGTATCGGAACGGCTCGATGCCGAGCGAGATCATGCGCTTCTCATTTTGCCGGATGCCGGCGAGCATGGTGCCGAAGGATGAGCCGATCACACGGTTCAGCCAGACGAAATAGAGGACGGCAACGGCGAGGATCACGAAATAAACAGCCGTCTTGTCGCGCAGCCCGATCCCGAACAGCGTATTGGCATTGCGCACGATGATGCCGTCGTCGCCGCCATAGGTTTTGAGCGAGACGAAGAAGGAGAACAGCATCTGGGCGAAGGCGAGAGTGATCATGATGAACTGCACGCCGCCTGTCCTCAGCGCCAGCGCGCCGATAACGAGTGCCAGCAGGCCCGAGACGAGAATGGCGACGGGGATGGTGATCAGCAGTTGGTCGGTGCCCGGAATGAAGCCGAAGAGCGGCACGCCCTCCGCATGATGATAGTAGAGAATGCCGACGACATAATTGCCGATGCCGAAGAAGGCGGCGTGACCGAAGGACACCATGCCGCCGGAGCCGAGCGCCAGGTTGAGGCTTGCGGCAGCAATGGCATAGATCATCACGCGGGCAACAAGGCTTGGGAGCGCCGGCTGGCCGAGCGCGGGCGCCAGGTATGGCAGGGCGGCGAGACAGGCGATCAGCACGAGATAAAGAAAGAGGCGGCGCATGGTCAACCTTTCGCCGGAAAGAGGCCCTTCGGCTGGACGAGCAGCACGATAGCCATCAAAAGGTATATGCCCATGGAGGAGATGCCCGCACCGAGCGCATCCGCATCCGGACCAGCCATAAGGTGACGCAACAATCCCGGCATGAAGGCTCTAAGCCCCGTGTCCAGTACGCCGAGCGTGATGCCGGCCACGAAGGCACCCTTGACGGAGCCGACACCGCCGATGACGACCACGACGAAAGTGGCAAGCAGGATCTGTTCACCCATGCCGACCTGAACGCTGACAATCGGGGCCATCATGAAACCGGCAAGACCTGCCAGCATCGAGCCCAGTCCGAAAATCAGGGTGTAGAGCAGCTTGATATCGACGCCGAGGGCTCGCACCATGTCGCGGTTGGTCGAGCCGGCGCGGACCAGCATGCCGATGCGCGTGCGGTTGATCAAGAGATAGAGGCCGAGCGCCACGAGCAGACCGACGAGGATGATCAGCAGACGAAAGGGCGGATAGAGAAGCCCCGGCAGCAGTTCGATCGGTTGCGACAGCATGTCGGGAAGCTGCAGAAAGACCGGCTGCCGGCCAAACAGCAGCACCGTCAGCTCATTGAAGATGAGGATGAGGGCGAAGGTAGCCAGGACCTGATCGAGATGGTCTCTTTCATAGAGGCGCCGCATCACGCCAAGCTCGACGACGATGCCGACAATCGTCGAAGCGACCAGTGCGGCAGGCAGGCCCAGCCAGAAATTGCCGGTGGCATTCGCCACCCAGGCACCGGCAAAGGCGCCGACCATATAGAGCGAGCCATGGGCAAGATTGATGACGCCCATGATGCCGAAGATGAGGGTCAGCCCGGCGGCCATCAAAAACAGCATGACGCCGTAGAGCAGGCCGTTGAGCAATTGTTCAAGGATAAGGGTCATTGCGCGGTCCAGCGACCTTCCGTCGGGCGTGAATCGAAGCCAAAGCACTATGGCCCGGGCGCGCGAGGCGTCGCTCGGGCCATTGTGTCCGGATTAAAGCTTGCAATCCTTGGCGTGGATATCGCCGTAGTTTTCGACAAGCTTGCGCAGCGTCTTTGTGGTCGGCACGCCGTCGGCGCCCTTCACGACTTCGAGCAGATACCAGTCCTGTACAGGATGCTGGTTCGAGCCGAAGCTGAACTTGCCGCGCACCGATTGGAAATCGGCCTTCTTCACTGCGGCGCGGAAGGCGTCGATGTCGTCGACGCCGCCGGTTGCCTTGAGCGCGGATGCGATCAGGCGGGCGACATCATAACCCTGCGTGCCATAGGTGGTCAGAGGCCGATCCGGATAGGTCGCCTTCCACTTTGCGACCAGCTCTTTGCTGGCGGCATTGTCGAAGTCCGGGCTCCAATGCGAGGTCACCTTCAGGCCGACGGCCGCATCGCCTAGGCTCTTCAGCACGACGGCGTCGCTGGACGGCTCCGAGAGCACCATCGGGATCTGACCGAGCAGACCGGCCTGCTGATATTGGCGAAGGAAGGCAATGCCGAGGCCACCGGGATGGAACTGGAAGACAACATCCGGCTTGGCGGCGCGAATCTGCGCCATTTCGGCGGAATAATCGGTCTGATCGAGCTGGGTATAGACCTCACCGACGATCTCGCCGCCAAAGGTACGTTTGAAGCCGTTCAGCGCGTCCTTGCCGGCCTGATAATTCGGTGCCAGGACAAAGGCGCGCTTGTAGCCAAGCTCCTTTGCAGCAATGCCGGAGGCTTCGTGCAGCGAGTCGTTCTGCCAGGGGACCACGAAATAATTGGCGTTGCAGTCCGGGCCGGCCAGATTCGAGGGTGCGGCATTGGCGCTGATGTAGATCGCGCCACCGTCAACGACGTCGGGCACCACGGCGCCCGCGATGTTGGAGAAGATGATGCCGGTCAAAAGCTTGATCTTTTCGTCGCCCATCATCTTTTCGGCGATCTGCCGACCGTTAGCCGGCTTATTCGCGTCGTCCTCGACGACGAGTTCGACCGGTACGCCACCGAGCTTGCCGCCCTCCATGTCGATCGCGAGCTTCATGCCGTCGCGAACGTCCTGGCCGAGATAGCCGCCGGGGCCGGACAGGGTGGTGATGACGCCGATCTTGACCGGATCGGCCGCGAGCGCAGCCGTCGCGCTGGCAAGCGCAACGGTCAGCGCAAAAAGCGTGTTCCTGAGTTTCATTGGGTTCCCCATTATGTCGTTATTGCATTTGTTCTTAAGGTTCCTTCCGCCTCTCCCAGGGCGGAGGTTATTGCAGCTTCACCCAGCCTTCCGGCGGTATCTTGCCGGGATGGATCGTCCCGCATTTCGGGCAAGTGCGAAGTTTCTCGTCTGCGTAGAATTTTGCATATAGCGGGGGCAGGTCGTCAACGATAGATTCCAGATCGACCTCGGCCCTGTGCACTAAAGTTGTGCATTCGAAGCAATACCACTCAACTGCGTCAAGAGCGCCTTCCTCGCGGACCGCTTCGATCACGAGGCCGATCGAGCCTTCCTGCGGACGCTGCGGCGAGTGGCGGATGTGGGCCGGCAACAGGAAGACATCGCCTTCGCGGATCGGCACGTCATAGAACTCCTTGCCGTCATAGAGCTTGAGCACCATGTCGCCCTTGAGCTGGTAGAAGAATTCTTCCGACGGATCATCATGATAATCGGTGCGGCGGTTCGGGCCGCCGACGATCGTCACCATCAGGTTGCCGTCTTTCCAGATCTGCTGATTGCCGACGGGTGGCTGCAGCAGATGGCGGTGTTCGTCGATCCATTTCTGAAGGTTGAATGCGCTCAATCTGGTCATTGTCGTTCCTCTCTTCTCTTGTTCAGCCGAGCTTTAAGCCGCTTTGTTCGAAGGCGTCGCGCGTCAGGCGTTTCTCTGCTTCCGTCAGCTCCAGCAGCGGCGCACGCACCGGTCCGCCTGCCTGCCCCAGAAGTTCCTGCCAGTATTTCTGGTGAGCATGCGGCTTTTCGGCAGGGCGCGAGCGTTTGAAGGCATCGCGAGCCTGCTGGAGGCTTGCGCTCACGGCCTTCGCCTCAGCCGCCTTTCCGGCGAAAGCGAGGTCGGTATAATCGCGCATGCGCCTGTCGACCTTGGTCTGCAGGGTGTAAGGCGGCGACGAGCAGAGATAGAGCTGCCAGCCCAGTTCCAGCACGTTGTCGAGCCACTCTTCTTCCGACGCGGTGGACACAAGAATACGATCACCGGCGAGTGCGGTCAGCTCCTTGTACATGTCGCGCGGGACGGAATATTTGATGGCAACCACCGTCTCAATATCGGCGAGGCGATTGCAGAGCGCGGGGCTCATCAGATAGCCGCTGTCGGGATGTGACCATAGCGCCATGCCAATATCGACCTTGGACGCGATCGTTTCGTAATAGCGCAGCAGCGTTTCGTCCTGCGCCTTGAAGAAATGCAGGATCGGCGCATGGACGACGATATAGTCGGCGCCGCAGGCCTGCGCATGTTTGGCAAGCTCGATGACGACATCCATGTTCTGGTCGGAACAGGACATGATCGTCTGCGCCCGGCCGGCGGTCGCCTCGACCGAGAGGTCGAACAGGTGCTTGCGCTCGTCCAGCGACATGGCAAAGAACTCGCCCTGCTTGCCGGCGATGAAGAGGCCGTCGATGGCAAGATCGCCGATCCAATGATCGACATTCCGCCGGAAACCATCCTCGTCGATGGCACCATCCTGATGGAAGGGCGTGTTGGCCGCAGCCCAAATGCCGCGCATGGTCGCGCGCGAATGGGCCTTGGCGTTCTTGCGGTCGTATTTCATGGATCCTCCTTGATCGTCGGAATGTTCGGGGCATGGGCGCCAGGAGGGGCATGTCGGTAACGTGGCCACTGAGATGCGGCTGAGCGCGACCATTCCTCCAGCGTTTCCGTGCATTCCGATTGCCGATCCTTAAGGCCGGCGTGTTTGGCAAAGTTCTATCTCCCGAACCATTAAGCAGCAGATTTTTTTATTCAAGAACCGGCGGAAACTGCATATATTCATGTTAATTCCAGTATGGATCGACCGATGATCAATTTACGTCAGATCAAATGCTTCCAAGCCGTCGTCGAGCTTGGCAATTTCTCCCGCGCAGCCGAGCGATTGCGCACGAGCCAGGCGGGCGTCTCGCATGCCATTCATGATTTAGAGGCGTTGCTGGGCACGCGCCTTTTCGACCGCACGACACGGCGCGTGGAATTGACCGAGGCGGGCCAGATTTTCGCCGCCGGCGTGTTGCCGGGGCTCGCCGAAATCGAGCGCGCCGTGGAATCCGTGCGCGACCTCAGCGAGTTGCGGACTGGATTGGTGCGCATAGCCGCGCCACCGCTTTTGGGTGCCACGGTCCTTCCCAGGCTTCTGCAGGAGGTCGCCAAGCTTCATCCGAGCCTGCGGCTGCGGATCGAGGATGTGGGAACCGATCTGATCGTGCCGCGCGTCCGCAACGGCCTCTATGAGATCGGCATCGGCACCTTCAATGCCGATGAGGAAGGGATCGACCGCCAGCATGTGCTGAGCGACCGGCTGATGGTGTTCATCGAAATGAATCACCCTTTCAAATCACTCGAGGAAGTGGATTGGAAGGCGTTGGCGGATCAGCGCGTCATCACGCTGACGCGGGAGAGCAATATCCGCCTGCTGACCGAAATCGGTTTCGAAACAGCCGGCCTGCCCCTTCGTCCGCATCTGGAAGTGCATCAGATACATACGGCGCTTTCGCTCGTCGAAAGCGGCGCCGGTGTCGCGGTGCTGCCGACCTATGCCTTTGCGGCGCTGAACGGGCGCGGCATTGCCGCGCGCCCGTTGATTGGTCCGGCGATCACGCGCCAGGTCAGTATCATAACCGCACGCGAGCGCACCCTTTCGCCGGCAACGACCGCTGTGCGGCCGCTGCTGCGAAAAATCCTGCGCGAGATGGTGCCGGAGGTTCTCTAGGGCAGTGAAGCGTGCCGCCCTGCTAGTGCTGCGTTTTGCCGGATCGGTAGCCGGCTTGCCGGAACGGATGTGCCTCGGCGAATTCCGGAAGCTCGAAGCATTGCTTCCCAAGCGCTGCTACCGTTGGAAATTCTGCGAGATCCAATTTGTAAAGATTGGCCATGACGATCTGGCCGGCAATGCAGATGTCGGCGATCCCCGGTGCGGCTCCCAATGCAAATGGAGCAGGGGGACGCCGTGTCAGCAGCCGCTCATAGGTCGCAAGTCCTTCCACGGTCCAATGTTTGCACCATGACTCGATTGCATCGGCATCGGCACCGAATGCTTCGCCCAGATGCTTTCGGACGCGCGGCACGATCAAGGGGTGAGCGTCGGCGATCGAAACCAGCGCCAGCGACCGGGCATAGGCGCGCTCCTTGGCGTCGGCCGGCATCAGGCGCGGTTCCGGCTCAATGTCGTCGAGATATTCCATGATCGCAAGCGACTGGAAAATGCGATGGCCGTCGTGAACAAGCGTGGGCACGACGCGCTCGGCGTTCACTTCGGCATAGTCGGCATCGAACTGACGGCCGGAAAGAATGTCGATTTCGATTTCCTCGAAGGCAAGCTTCTTCAACGCCAGTGCGACCCGGACGCGGAACGCCGCATTCGAGCGCCAGAAGCTGTAGAGCTGAATTGTCATTGGATCGGTCCATTCTGTGAATTGAATGTATGGAATTGCGATGCGGCGAACGATCATTGTCCTGTTCCGCACCGCGGAAGCACGCCCTGTCTAGCGGATGATCCTACCCTACGTCTCGCATGGACGCCTTGCCATAGGGCAATGCGGGCTTGCGTTCCTGCAAGCAGGTGCAGGAGGCTCGGTGCTTGCCTGTCGGCAACGCGCGCTTGCCAGCTTCCAACCGGTGTTTCGCTCCCAAAGCGCCTATCCTGTAGCTGCGAAAAACACACAGGAGAAACTCCAGATGAAACTCTATTATGCGCCGGGCGTCTGTTCGATGGCCGCCCACATCGTTGCCGTCGAGGCCGGGCTCACTCTCGATCTGGTAAAGGTGGACATTCGCAGCGAGCCTCATCGCGTCGAGGATGGCCGTGATCTGAAGGCGGTCAGTGCAAAGGGTGTGGTGCCGGTGCTGGAGCTCGACAATGGCGAGATCCTCACTGAAGGCGTCGCGATCCTGCTCTATCTGGCTGACAAAAAGCCGGACGCGATGCTGGCGCCTGAACAGGGCAGCTTTGAGCGCTATCGTCTGCAGGAATGGCTCACCTTCATCAGCTCCGAGCTGCACAAGACCTTCAGCCCCTGGCTGTTCCATCCCGAATATGGCGCGCAGGCTGCCGAGGTTGCCAAGGAAAGGCTACGGCAGCGCTTCGACATTCTGGAAGCTCATCTGGCGACACAGGATTATCTGGTCGGAGGCCGTTTCAGCATCGCCGATGCCTATTGCTTCACCATCATGAATTGGTCCAGGGGGCTTCGTATCGATCTTGGGGCATGGCCAAATCTGATACGGTATCTAGCGGAGATCGCCGAACGCCCAGGCGTGCGTATGACGCTCGTTGCCGAAGGCCTGCGCAAATAGCTGATACACGGCCGAGTCAGCTAGTTCGCTCAACTGGCGGCGCTGAAAGCACCGCCGCGCTCTCCCTCTAGCAGCGCCCGCCGTGCGAGCAGGCCGCCGCCGACATGATCGAAGAAAGCTCGTACGCGGGCCGTGTTGCGCAGATCCTTATGCGTGATCAGCCAGAGCTCTCGGGTGAGTTCGTCGAGCGGGTCCTGAACCCGCTCGATATCGGGCTCCAAATCGCCAAGGTAGCAAGGCAGGAGCGCCAAGCCCAAGCCTGCCTTCACCGCCATGAGCTGATTGATGAGACTGCTGGAGCGATATGCGAAGGCGCGGGGCGAAATATTCTCCGTCAACCACCTCGCTGCCGCCGCAACTGCACCGCTGTCCCAACCGATCACCGCATGGCTCGAAAGCGAGGCGATGTCGATGGGACGGTCGCGATCGGCGAGATAGGCGCTGCTGCCATAGAAGGTCCAGGGCGTCGACGCGATCTTGCGGCCGAACAGCTCGCCTTCGTGCGGGCGGGTGGCCCGGATGGCAATATCGGCTTCGCGCCTGAGGAGATCGAGCTGCCTGTTATCGACGAGCAGCTCCAGCTCGATGCCGTCATGTTCGCGACGAAAGCCCGCAAGCACTTCGTTGAGAATGCGGTAGGCCAAGGTCTCCGACGAGGTGATCTTGAGCTTGCCGGACAGTCGGGTGTCCTGGCCTGTGATGGAACGATCGATCGCAAGAATCTCGGTCTCAAGCCGCTCGGCGGCCATGACCATCTGCAAGCCGGCTTCGGTCGGCACATATTGGCTCGATGTGCGATCAAACAACTGCACGCCTCGGCGCTTCTCCAGGGCATTCAGCCAACGAAAGACCGTCGAATGGTCGTGGCCCAGATCCTTTGCCGCGCCGACAAGCGACCCAGCCCGCCCAATCGCCAGCACAATCCTGAATTCGTTCCAGTCTGTCATGTTCTTGCTACCTCGCAAATTGGATCTGCATCCGGACATGATGCATTGCAAATCGGAAAGCGTGTTGTCGAACGGCGTCCGAGCATCGATGTCTCTTCCCGTCCCAGTATAAGTTCCAAACGGCATGGTTTGCATTGCAAAGATGCAAGCCAGACTTTCCGAACGGCAAACTGCAAACCGTCGAGGTCAAAGCCGAGCGGTTGCAAGACCTTGGTTGTCAGGCGGAAATATCGGCTTGCAAAACCACAACGGGCGTTGCGCGCTCCGCACTCCTATCATCCGGGCTCATGCTTTTGCCGACACGGTCCGCGTCCGCAAGGCTGCGAGTCAACACAATGATGGAGACGCATATGGGAACGGGCATGGCATGGGGATTGTTGATCCTGTCCGGTCTTCTCGATGTTGCCTGGGCGATCAGCGTGAAGATGGCCGATGGCTATAGTCGTTTGGCCTGGTCCGTCCTGTCCTTCTTCCTGCTCGCCGCTTTTATCTATGCCCTCGGCAAGTCGCTTCAGGTCCTGCCGCTCGGCACTGCCTATGCCGTCTGGACCGGCATCGGCGCGGTCGGATCGATCGTTCTGGGCATCGTGATCTTCCGCGAACCCGCGACCTTCATCCGCCTCTTCTGGATCGCCGTCACCCTCAGCGGCATCGTCGGCCTCAAGCTCTCGAGCAGCTGAGGCTTGCTGCCGCTGCTCATCCCAAGACGAAGGAAATATCATGACCAAGCTGAATGCCGACCCGAATTTCGTTTTCTCCAGGGACGAGGAATTGAAAGCCTTTCGCGACATGCTGTTGATCCGCCGCTTCGAGGAGCGCTGCGGGCAAATGTATGGGGAAGGCCTGATTGCCGGCTTCTGCCATCTTTATATCGGCCAGGAGGCCGTTGTCGTCGGCATGCAGATGACCATCGGCGAGGGCGATCAGGTCATCACGGCCTATCGTGACCACGGTCACGCGCTGATGTCGGGCATGGATCCCAAGGCGGTGCTGGCCGAGCTGACTGGCCGCATGTCGGGAGTGTCGAGGGGTAAAGGCGGCTCAATGCACATGTTCGCGCCTGAACGCGGCTTTTATGGCGGGCATGGCATCGTCGGTGCACAGGCATCCCTCGGCACTGGCCTTGCCTTCGCCAACAAATATCGCGGCAGCGACCGTGTTTGCCTCACCTATTTCGGCGATGGCGCGTCGAACCAGGGCCAGGTTTACGAGAGCTTCAACATGGCGAAGATCTGGGATCTGCCAGTGGTTTACGTCATCGAAAACAATCACTACGGCATGGGCACCAGCATCGAGCGTGCTTCCGCAAATCTCAATCTTTCTGAGCGTGGCCTGTCCCTGAACATCCCGGGCGAACAGGTCGACGCAATGGATGTCCGCGCCGTGCGAGCCGCGGGTGCCAGAGCTGTCGAACACGCACGGGCGGGCAAGGGGCCTTTCATCCTCGAAATGCTGACCTACCGCTATCGCGGCCATTCGATGTCTGACCCGGCTAAGTATCGTTCCCGCGAGGAGGTGCAAAAGGTCAAGAACGAGAGCGATCCGATCGACCGGTCGCGTGCGCGCATTCTCGAGGATGGCCATGCCAGCGAGGACGACATCAAGCTGATCGAAAAGGAAATCAAGGATATCGTCGCCGAGGCAGTCGATTTTGCCAAGACCAGCCCGTTGCCCGACCCGATCGAACTTTACACCGACGTCTATGTCTGAAATTTCGGCTGGCCCGAAGTATAGTTGGATCGTCGCGGCCGCGAAGCTTGCGGTTGGCTCGATTTCGCGCAAAGTGTCACGATAATCGAAGTGGGACGCCGGTGTGGCAAGGCACATACCCGCCTGCGAACCTGACACTGCGCGCCAAGGCGAATGTTGATGCACGATCCGATTATCCGCTCCGTCCTCCTGGCGGAATTGCTCTCGCGCCCGGAGCCCATCGTCGTGCTGGAGGCGCCGGCCGGCATGGGCAAGTCATCCATGTTGCATCATGTTGCCCGTCATTTTGGCGTCGAGGTCGAGCGCGGGCCGGCGCTGTCGGCCGAGGTGACGCCAGGGGCGGTAAAGGTCTGGGATATCCCGCCCTACGCGAAGCCGGAGTCGCTTGCCGATGCTTTTGCCGCCGGCGCGGCGCGTATCTTCATTGCGAAGCGGCCGGATGTGGTTCTGCCCGGCCTGTCGCGCGCGCTGGTCTATGGCAATGCTCATGTGATCGATCCGAACCACTTGCTGTTAAGCGATGCTGAACTTGCAGATATTTTCGGTGACGGAGCCGAAGCCGTCCGCAAGAGTTCGGGCGGCTGGCCTCTCGCCGCCTTCAGATCCAAACTTGCCGGCACTGCGCTGATCGATTTTCTTGCCAACGAAATGCTTCGCCCGATGCCGGCAACAGCGCTTGTCGATCTGCGCATGCTGCTCGATGGGCGCGGCACGCGCTCGAAATCCGAATACCCGCTGATCCCATTTGAAAGAGATGGCGGCATCAATACACCGGCCGTTGCAGGAGAGCTCGGCACCGCTTTGGATGTCGTCATCGAGGAGCGCCTGAGCGTTGCTGCCGAGGCAAAGGCGATTGCCGAGGCCTTTGTCGAAAGCGGACGCCCGGTCGATGCTATCCTGACCTTTCAGCGTGCAGGCTTCTTCGATAGTGCATTGCGTGTTTTCAACGATGAGCACGGCGATTTCTTCCTCTATTTTCACGGGCCGGATGCATTCGAGCGCGTTCTTTCAGGCTTTCCGCGCAGTTTCGCATTGCAGACGGAGGCGCTAGTACTGTCGCTTGCCTTGCAGGCGCTGAAGAAAGGCGATGTGTCGCGGGCGCGACGCCTGCTCGCCGATCGTTTTGGCGATCTTGCCAATGATCCTGAAGCGGTGTTTTCACCCCGTTCGGTCTTTTCCAGGGAGTTTCGGGCATTTCGGCTGCTGATGCTGATCTATGACGACTATTTCTTCTCGGAGGAACTGCTGGATCGCTGCTTTGCGCTCGTGGCCGAATTTCCGATCGACGATCATCTCTTCCGGGGCAGCTTCTACAATTCGATCCTCGAATTCTACATTCGCAACCGCCGTTTTGCGGAGGCCGAGGATGTGGCGCAGCGCGCCATGTATCACTATGAATGCGCCAAGTCGCCGATGCTTGCCTTCTATATCAGCCTGCACAGGGCATTGATCCGGCTGCTGATGGGCGATGCGCTGGCAGCGCGCAAGCATGCGGCGCTCTCCGCCAAGAGCCTGGCCGAAGTTCCGTTCGAAAGCCCAAACGATGCGCGCCTTCAGGTGCTGCTCGAAGCCTGTATCGAGTACGAGTCCGGACGGGCGGAGCCGCTGTCGCGTTTTCTCAGTCTGGAGATGGACGATTTTTCGCACGGTGAAATCTGGCCGAGCCTGCTTGAACTGGCACTGCACTACGGCAGCCAGGCGCTTGGAAGCCATTTTTCGACAATCGCGGCAAGAAGCTTCCTCGACCGCTGGCGCGTCTACCAGGTGTCGAACCGGCAATTCCAGGTCATGATCGAAATCCGCGAGGTCGCCGTCCTGCAAAATGCCAATCGCTGGCAGGAAGCCGCGGAGCGCCTGAACGCGATTGACTCGCGCATCGACCGAAACTGGGTGCTCGGCTCCAATCAGGTGCTGGAGCGCATGGACAACAGAGACGAGATGGCTCTGGTGTTGGCGTGGATGCGGCAGATGGTCTACGAGCAGCCCACATGGGAGGGTCTCGATGATTTGATCGCCGGTCTCATGCGTAATCTCAACATTACCGATCGCCAGCGGATCAGCCTGGAAATCTGGCTTGCCTACATCGCCAAGCGGCAGCGAAATCTCACCCGCGCGCGTTCCATTCTACAGAAGACATTCGAGGATTGCGCACGGCTGGGGGCGATCGCGCCCTTGTCGGAAGAGCGGGTTCTACTTGATGAATTGATCAGCAATGAACGCATCGGCGGCTTCCTCGCCACATCGCTTGCGGCAAAGCAGATCATCCGCAAATTGCGCGACAGCGGCCGGCTTTCGACCGGCCCCGGCGAGCGCAGCAACCTCTCGCGCCGTGAAAGCAAGATCCTGCTGATGATATCGGAAGGTGCGGCCAACAAATACATCGCCCATACGCTCGGGCTCAGCGAGGCGACGGTGAAGTTTCATCTCGGAAATGTCTATCGCAAGCTTGGCTGCCGCAATCGGCAGGAAGCGATCGGAACTGCGCGCGCACTGGGTATGGTCAGCTGACGCCTCGTTGATGGCGAGGTTATGCCTGTCACAGGACGACAAAACCTATACCATTTAATCAAAAACCTAGACTTGGTTCGTGTTGGCGCGCCGGGTTGCCTATGCAATCTTTTCCATACGGCTTCTAAGGCTTTGATGAGCGAAGGAGCCCGGATGCGTACTCACGCTGTCGGCGACCCAAGCGCCGGATGCCGTCGAGCATCGTCCCGCATGATTGACGCTCCACTCCATAGGCGCACGAAGACGCCGGAGCGAACTCTAGACATAAGCGGGCAAAAGCTCGCAGGGAACCTTGAACCGAACCGGGAGATTGCATGAGCAAGCTTAGATTGATTGCGTCGACTGCACTTGCCGCCCTTGTCGCAGGTATTGCGGGAACGGCTGCGGCCAAGACGGTCGTGACCATGAATACTGTTCAGATTTTCGGCACGATCGATCCGGCCAAAATCTCCGACTACACCGACTATATGGCGGCAGTGAACCTTTACGATGGTCTGATCACCGTCGATTCGACGGGCAATCTGCAGCCGGAACTCGCCGAGAGCTGGACGATCTCTCCCGATGCGAAGGAAGTGACCTTCAAGCTTCGCGCCGACGCCCATTTCACCGATGGTTCGCCTGTCAAAGCGTCCGACGTCGTTTACTCCTTCGAGCGCCTGCTGAAGATCAACCAGGGTCCCGCCAATCTTTTTGCCGATGTGCTGAAGCCTGGCTCCGTCACTGCCGTTGACGCGCATACCGTGAAGTTTACGCTCTCCAAGGCCTTCGCGCCGTTCCTCAGCACCGTGCCTGCCGTCTTCATCCTCAACGCTGACGTCGTCCAGAAAAACGCCGGCAGCGACGATGGCCAGACCTATCTCGCCACGAACGCTGCCGGTGCCGGTCCCTATACGCTCAAGGCCTGGGATCGCGGTGCCTCCATGACGATCGAGCGTGATCCGAAGTACTACAAGGGTTTTGGTGAAGGTCCGATCGACGAGGTCCGCTGGATCATCACCAATGACGAGGCGACCGTCCGCTCGCTTGCCGCATCGGGCGAGTTGACGATGAGCAGCCAGTACCAGTCACCCGATACCTACAAGGCATTGAAGGAGATGGGCCGTTTCAACATCGTCAGCAGCGATACGACGATCGGTTTCTACCTGAAGCTCAATACCAAGGTGCCGCCCACGGATGATATCCATATCCGCAAGGCACTCGCCTACGCCACCGACTACGACACGGTGCGCAACGTCATCGTGCCGGGCGGTCAGTTGAATGGCCCGCTGCCTCCCGGCTTCGCCGATTTTTATGCCAATGACCTTCAGGCACCGAAGTTCGATATGGATGCGGCCAAGGCCGAGATCGCCCAGTCGAAATATGCCGGACAGGACATCCCGATCACGCTCGGCTATGTCGCCGGCACCAAGTTCGAGGAAGAAATCAGCCTGCTGATGCAATCGAATCTCGAACAACTGGGCTTCAAGGTGACGCAGCAGGCCGATCCGTGGAACCGCATCACCGAGATTTCCAACAAGGTCGATACGACACCCGCCGTGAGCCAGATCTTCTTCGGCCCGACCTATCCGTCGCCCGACTCGATGTTCTTCACGCAGTATCATTCGAAGGCGGCTGGCACCTGGGCCTCGGCGGAATGGCTGCAGGACCCGGTCATCGACGCGCTCATAGACAAGGCGCGCGAAACGGCAGACGCCAAACAGCAGGCCGATATCTACAAGGAATTGCAGCATAAGATCGTCGATCTGCAGCCCGATGTCTTCCTGCAGACACAGACGGTTCAGCACGCGATGGACAAGTGCCTCGAAGGCTTCCACGCCGTGCCCATGCAGTCTTTCGACTACAAGTTCACGCGCTACAGCTGGACCTGCAAATAGCGGTTTGCATGTTCTCCGGGCGGGCTTCCCGTCCGGATTGCTTGAGACAGGACGGCCTTCGGGCCGTCGCCATCTCTCCTTTTCGTTCGAGACAGGGCTTGGATATTGGAATTCCTCCTCTTCATGATCAGGCGCGTGCTCTGGTCACTGCTGGTCCTGTTCGGGCTTTCGGTGGTGATCTTCGCCATTGCCCGCGGAATGCCCGGTGATCCGGTTCGCCTCGCACTTGGGCCGCGCGCCAGCGCAGAGCAGGTCGCGCAGCTTCGCGAGACCATGGGCTTCAACAAGCCTCTGATCCAGCAGTATGGGATCTATGTCTCCGGGCTGGCCGGCGGCGATCTTGGTCTGTCGCTTCTGACGAAACGGCGCGTCGCCAGCGATATAAGTGAAACCTTTGCCGCCACCTTCGAGCTGGTCCTGACGACGATCACCATAGCCTTCGTTCTCGGTGTCCCCCTTGGCGTGGCCGCGGCGCGTTGGAAGGATCGCTGGCCGGACAATCTCGTGCGCCTGATCGCCATCTTTTCAGCTGTCACCCCGAGTTTCTTCCTGGCGATCCTGCTGCAGATCCTTGCCGGCTATGTCCTGCACATCCTGCCGACAACCGGCCGATTGCCGCCGAACATGGCTTTCACCCCCGATATCACCGGTCTCCTCAGCGTGGATTCGCTGCTGCGCGGGCGTCTTGACGTCTTCGGCGAGGCCTTTCGCCATCTTCTGCTTCCATCCCTGGCTCTTGCTGCGGCAACCATGGGCCAGATCGCCCGTATCACGCGCTCGTCAATGATCGACGTGGCGAGCCAGGACTATATCGAGGCCAGCCGGGCTTTCGGCATTCCGGAGCGGGTGCGTGTTTTCAAATACATGCTGCGGCCAAGCTTCGTGCCGCCGCTCACCATCTCCGGCCTGGAATTTGCATCGCTGATCGGCAATGCCTTCGTCGTGGAACTGGTCTTCGCATGGCCCGGCATGGCGGCCTATGGCGTGCGCACCATCATGCAGAAGGATCTCAATGCCGTCATGGGCGTGGTGATCGTCTCCGGCGTCTTTTTCGTGGTCGTCAATCTCGTCATCGATGTGCTGGTCGGCATGGTCGATCCTCGCATTCGCATTCGAGGGAGGCGCTGATGTCTGAGACCTCGCTGGAAACGTCCGTGCAGCCAGAGCGCCTCTCCAATGCCTACCAGAATTGGTATCGCTTCTCGCGCAATCCGACGGCTGTCATCGGTGCCGTGATCGTCATTGTCTGTGTACTGGCCGCACTTCTGGCGCCCTGGATCACACCACATCCGGAACATGTCGGTGCCGCGGTGAATTTCCGCGCTCGCCATCTGCCGCCGTCGACCGACTATTGGTTCGGCACCGACAATGTTGGCCGCGATATCTTCACGCGTGTCGTCTTCGGCATGCGCATCTCGCTCTTGCTGGCGCTTGTGGTTCTCGGCACGGCTGTCCCCGTCGGCACCGTGCTTGGCATGCTTGCCGGCTATTTCGGCGGTTGGGTCGAGGCCGTCATCATGCGCCTCACCGATATTGCACTGGCCATACCACCGCTGGTCATGGCGCTTGCCGTTGCCGCCGTGCTGTCGCCAAATCTGATCAACTCGCTACTTGCAATCTCCGCGCTCTGGTGGACGTGGCATACGCGGCTGATCTATTCGATCACCAAACAGATCCGCAGCCAGGAGTTCATCGAGGCGGCGGAGACGCTTGGGGCGAGCAAGTTCCACATCCTCTTCCGCGAAATTCTGCCGAACTGCGTTTCTGCGCTCGCCGTCAAGACCTCGCTCGATTGCGGCTTCGTCATCCTGGTCGGTGCGTCCCTTTCCTTCCTCGGCCTCGGCATCCAGCCGCCGACACCGGATCTTGGAACAATGGTTGCCCAGGGTGCTGCCTTCCTGCCGGATTACTGGTGGGAATCGGTGCTGCCGGGTACCGCCATTCTCTTCGTCGCCCTCGGCTTCAATCTTCTCGGCGACGGCCTGCGCGACCTCTTCGATGTCCAGGAGGTCCGATGAGCTTCCCGCTTCTCCGCGTCAACAATCTCTCAGTGGCGTTCTCGACCTATGGCCGCACCAGCAGGGTGTTGCACAATGTCAGCCTCGACGTTCCCGCCCGTTCCCAGGTCGCTCTCGTCGGGGAGAGCGGCTCCGGTAAGACGGTGACGATGAAGGCGATCATGGGGCTGCTGCGCCAGCCGCCGGCCCGCATTCTTGGTGGCGAGATCTACTACGATGGCGCGGATCTGCTGACGATGCCGGACAAGGAGCGGCTGCGGCTGCGCGGCACGGCCATGTCCATGGTGTTCCAGGATCCCATGAGTTCGCTCAATCCGGTCTTCACGATCGGCGACCAGATGGGCACGATCCTGAAATATGCCGACAAGCGTTTGGGCCGCTCGCGCACGGCCAAGGAACGCATGGCACGCGTCCATCAGGTTCTCGATCAGGTGCGGATGCGCGATCCCGAGCGGATTTCTCGGTCCTACCCGATCGAGCTATCGGGCGGGATGCGGCAACGTGTGTTGATCGCCATGGCGCTGCTGAGTGAGCCGCAGCTGCTGATCGCCGATGAGCCGGGCACAGCACTCGATGTGACGACCCAGGCCCAGATCCTCAAGCTGTTGAAGGATCTGGTCGAGGAGCGCGGGCTCGCCCTGTTGATGATCACCCATAATCTCGGCGTGGTCAGGGAAACCTCGAACTACGTCTACGTCATGAACAAGGGCATCATCGTCGAACACGGCGAAACCACAGGTATCTTCGAGGCTCCACGAGATCCCTACACCCAAAGCCTGATCAACGCCGTACCGCGGCTCACCGGCGGCATGCGCTTTGGCCAGGAGGTGGCACCATGAGCGCGCCGATGCTGGAAATTCGCAAGCTGTGCAAGTCCTTCCCCGTGCGCAATGCCTTCGGGCGGCAGATCGGTGCGGTTGCCGCGGTCGATGAGGTCTCGTTTTCGATCGAGAAGGGCCAAGTCTATGGCCTTGCCGGCGAGAGCGGTTCGGGCAAGTCGACCATCGCCCGGATGATCATGGGTCTGGAGCGTCCTGATAGCGGCGACATCCTGATCAATGGCGAGAGCCTATCCAGGCAATCGCGCGGTCATCGCCGGCATGTGCAGATGGTGTTCCAGAATCCCGGTTCTTCCCTTAATCCGCGCCGCACGGTCGGCCAATCGGTCATGGTGCCGCTCGATGCCCATGACTACGCCGGTAACAAGCGCCAGCGGGTTTCTCAGCTTCTGGAAATGGTCCAGCTGCCGGCCGACTTCGCAGATCGGTATCCGCACGAACTCTCCGGCGGCCAGAAACAGCGCGTGGCGATTGCCCGCGCGCTTGCCGTCGAACCCAAGCTTCTGGTCCTCGACGAGCCGACCTCGGCGCTCGATGTCTCCGTTCAGGCTCGGGTGATCGATCTACTCGCCGATCTCGGCCGGCGGATGGAGCTTACCTACCTCTTCATTTCCCATGATCTCAGCCTGATGCGCAACTTCGCCCGCAGTGTTGGCGTGCTCTATCGCGGCCAGATCGTCGAAACGGGGGCGGTCTCCGCCGTCTTCGAAAACCCATCCCACGACTACACGCGTCTTCTCCTTGCCTCCGTTCCGGTGATTTCGAAGGAGGAACAGGCGATGCGCCCGAAAATTCCATTGATCGACGGGGAAATCCCGACAGCCGAGAAACTGCTCGCGCTGCGGGAAGCCGGTCAAACAGCAAGTCACGAACGAGGTTAAGACTGATGATTAGAATTGGTATTGACGTCGGCGGCACCAATACGGACGCCGTCATCATGAATGGGCCGGAGGTGATTGCCGGCGTGAAGTCCGCAACCACGGCGGATGTCATGAGCGGTGTCGTCAACGCGTTGCGCGATGTTCTCGCGGCTTCGAAAATGGAGGCCTCTGCCGTCGATTTCGTCATGATCGGTACGACGCACTTCACCAACGCGGTGGTCCAGCGCCGCGATCTCGCGCAGACGGCGGCTGTCCGTCTTGGCCTGCCGGCGACCGCCTCGCTGCCGCCGATGGTCGACTGGCCCGAGGATCTGAAGCAGTCGATCGGCAACCACGCCTATCTCGCCCATGGCGGCAACGAATTCGATGGCCGCGTGATCTCGCCGCTCGACGAAGACGAGCTCTTGAAGATTGCCGACGACATCAAGGCCAAGGGCATCAGCACGATCGCCATCACCTCGGTATTTTCACCCGTCAGCGCCGATTTCGAGAAGCGGGCGGCCGAGATCTTCGCGAAGGCGATCCCCGGTGCGCACATCACCATGTCCAGTGAAATCGGCCGGATCGGTCTGCTCGAGCGTGAGAATGCCGCGATCATGAACGCCTGCCTGCGCGATCTCTCTGCGCATGTCATCGATGCTTTCCGCAAGGCGATCAGCGAAGCCGGCATCAAGGGCAAGTTCTTCCTCACCCAGAACGACGGCACGCTGATGGATGCATCCTTTGCCGAGAAATTCCCGGTTCTGACCTTTGCCTCCGGTCCCACCAACTCCATGCGCGGTGCAGCCTTCCTCTCCGGCGTTGCCGACGCCATCGTCGTCGACATTGGCGGTACCACTTCCGACGTCGGCTCGCTGCATAAGGGCTTTCCGCGCCAGGCAACGGTTGCCGTCGAAGTCGGCGGCGTGCGCACCAATTTCCGCATGCCCGATGTCTTCTCGATCGGTCTTGGCGGCGGTTCGCATGTCGTGGAAACGGATCAGGGTCTGAAGATCGGTCCGGTTTCGGTCGGCTACCGTATCAAGACGGAGGCGCTGGTCTTCGGCGGCCAGACGTTGACCACGACCGATATTTCGGTTGCTGCCCGTCATGCCGAACTCGGAGATGCCTCCAAGGTGTCGCACCTCTCCAGGGATCTGCTCGAGCGCGCCGAGGACAAGATCCACGAGATGCTCGAGGATTGCGTCGAGCGTTCGCGGCTCTCGCCCGATCCCCTGCCTGTTATCGTCGTCGGCGGCGGCTCGATCCTCGTCACCCGTCCCCTTGCCGGTCTTGAGGTGATCAAGCCGTCTCACTTCGGCGTTGCCAACGCCGTGGGTGCGGCGATCGCCCAGGTCTCGGGCGAAGTCGACCGCGTCTATGCTTTGGCTGAGCTTGGCCGCGAGAAGTCGCTCGAAGATGCCAAGAACCGTGCGATCCAGGCCGCAATTGCTGCAGGCGCATCGCCGGAATCGATCGAAATCGTCGATGTTGAGGATGTGCCGCTCGCTTATCTGCCGGGCAACGCCACGCGTATCCGCGTCAAAGCCGTAGGAGAGCTCAATGGCCGCTGAAGGTTATCTGCTCAAGGAAGAAGACCTGCTGCCGCTTTCGATCGGGGCAGCATTGCTGGGGACCGGCGGTGGCGGCAATCCTTATGTGGGCATGCTGCGTGCCCGCGAACTGATCCGCAAGGGCGCCGAAGTCCGTATCATTCCGCTTGATGCGCTAGAGGATGGCGATTGGGTCGCAGAAGTCGGCGGCATCGGCGCTCCGGTCGTCGGCGTCGAGAAGATCGAAGAGGGCGGCGAATGCTACCGCGCCATGCGGGCCGTCGAGGAGACGGCGGGCGTCAAGGTGTCTGCCGTCATCTCGGCTGAGATCGGCGGCTCGAATTCCATCGAGCCGATCATCGCGGCGGCGATGGCGGGGCTGCCGGTTGTCGATGGCGATGGCATGGGCCGTGCCTTCCCGGAAGTGCAGATGACGACCTACATGATCTACGGTGCTGACGTCTCGCCCGCTGCAATCGCTGACGAAAAAGGCAATGTCGTTGTCTTCAAGGACATCATCGACATGTTCTGGCTGGAACGTTTCGCCCGCGACGTCGCGGTCGCGATGGGGGCAGGGGCCGGATTTGCGGTTGCGCCCATGCGCGGCGATTTCGTCAAGCGCACCGCGGTCCCCGGCACGGTGTCCCAGGCTCTGGCCATCGGTCGCACCGTGCTCGATGCACGCGCCAAGCGTCAGAATGTCGTCGAGCGCGTCGTCGAGACCACCGGGGCCAAGCTGTTCTTCACCGGCAAGATCGTCGATATTCGTCGCGAACTCACCGGCGGCTTTGCGCGCGGGCATGCGATCATAACGGGCACGGGAGACTGGACGGGTTCGCAAGCGCGCATCGCCATCCAGAACGAAAACCTCGTCCTTTGGATCGATGAGCAGCCTGCCGTCATGGTGCCGGACCTGATCATGAATCTCGAAATAGACACCGGCGAGCCCATCACCACGGAGATGCTGCGCTACGGCCAGCGCGTCGCCGTTATCGGCCTGCCGGCCCATGACCTTTTGAAAACGCCGCGGGCGCTCGAAATCGTCGGGCCGAAAGCCTTTGGCTTTCCGGAATTGACGTTTGAGCCTTTGCTGGTTCGTCAGGCAGCGGAATAGGGGCGGCCATGAAAATCCTCAGAACGATCTATGCCGAAGATCTTGAAGACATTGCAATCGGCGGCGCCATTCTTGGTACCGGCGGCGGCGGCGATCCTTATGTCGGCAAGCTCATGGCACAGGAAGCGATCCGCAAGCACGGGCCGGTCAAACTCATCGATGTCGAAGACTTGGCCGATGACGCGCTCGTCGTCCCCGTTTGCATGATGGGGGCGCCGACGGTGATGACGGAGAAGTTGCCGCAGGGCGACGAGCTGGTCACCGCCTTCCGCAAGCTTGAACAACTCCTCGGCCGCAAGATCGATGCGGTTCTGTGCGGCGAGGCTGGCGGGGTCAATTCGACGACGCCCTTTGTGGTCGCGGCCGCAACCGGCCTGCCGCTTGTCGATGGCGACGGCATGGGGCGCGCCTATCCCGAGCTGCAGATGGTGACCTTCACGATGCATGGCGTGTCGGCGACCCCGATGGTGCTCTGCGACGACAAGGGCAATTCGCTGGTTCTTGAAACAGTCAGCAATGGCTGGACCGAGCGGCTGGCACGCGCCGCAACCGTCGAAATGGGTGGTTCGGCGCTGCTGGCATTCTACCCGATGAGCGGTGACATCGCGAAGAAGGCGGTGGTTCGCGGCACGCTCTCACTCTGCGCCAATCTTGGCCGGACGCTGCGTGAAACCCGGGCGGCCCATGCCGATCCGGTCACTGCGATTACGAAGATGCTTGGAGCCAGTATCATTTTCAACGGCCGCGTCAGGGATATCGATCGCCGCACCGTTGGCGGGTTTGCACGTGGCAGCGCCCGTTTCGATGGTCTGGAGACGTGGAAAGGGCATAGCTTCAAGCTCGACTTCCAGAACGAATTCCTGATGGCCGAGCGCGACGGAGAGATGATCTGCTCCACACCGGATCTGATCACCTTGCTCGAGGCGGAAAGCGGCAATCCCGTTACCGCGGACTCGCTTCGCTACGGGCTTCGGCTGGTGGCTCTGGCCTTTCCCTGCAATCCGCAATGGCTGACGCCCGCCGGTATCGCACTCGTCGGACCGCGCTATTTCGGCTACAACGCCGATTATACACCCTATCCGTTCTCGTGAGGCAGGGCTCACAAGTCTCCGATCCATCGGGATTCATACAGGCGGCGGCGAGCTACAGGGACGGCCCGCCGCCACCTCGACATTCAGAGCTTTTCATTCCTGTTCGGACAATCATCTTGTCCTTGTTTGCCTGCCGGCTTCAACGGGGCGGGGCGATGGAAGCGCGCAAGATTAGCCGGCATTCCATCTTCAGCCGCACGGGCGGTTTCTTCGGCTGCGCTATCTTTTCCAGAAGCTCAGTCACCGCCCATTGGCCCATGTCCTCATGCGGCAGCTTCAAGGTGGTGAGCGGCGGCAGGATCTTTCGGGCAAGGCTTTCGTCATCGAAGCCGACGACGGAAATATCGTCGGGGATCTTCAGGCCGCGCATCCTGATGGCGTCATAGGCGCCCATCGCCACCCGGTCTGAAAAACAGAACACCGCTGTCGGCGGGGATGGCAGGTCGAGCAGCTGCAGCATCTTCTCGCGGCCAAGATCGAGCGACCAGGCGCCGGAGACGATCAAATCCGGATCGACGGCCATGTCGTAGGTGGTAAGCGCCTGGCGGTAACCGCTCAGGCGATCGCGGGCCGCTTCCAGCCGATCCTTGCCCGCGTCGATCATGGCGATGCGGCGATGCCCGGCCTTGATCAGCGCCTCCGTCGCTGCAAAGCCGCCGGCAAGATCGCCGGGGATGATGGAGGAGAACTCGGCGCGCTGCTGATGGCAGTTGAGGAGTACGGTTGGATAGTTGGAAAGTTTGGACGGCAGCACCGGCGCCAATTGGGTGATGAGCGTGGCGTAGATGACGCCGACGATCTGCCGCCGGCCCATATAGTCGAGAATGGTTTCCGCGAACTCGACCTGTCCGCCGGTCACCACGGTCACCGCCGCCAAGCCGCGCTCCTCGGCCGCCTCGCGCACGCCTTCGATCAGCGGCGCGGCGTGATGCGAAGCCATCAGATCATCGATGAGGAGCACGATGATGCCGCCGAGCGAGTGATTGGCAGGCGTGGCCTTCTGGTAGCCAAGCTCCTCGGCCACGGCCAGCACGCGATTGCGCATCTCCTCCGAAACCCGCTTGCCGGGGGCCTCGTTCAATACGAGTGAAACCGTCGCATGCGAAACGCCGACCTTTGCAGCGATGTCGGACATTGTCGGTCGTTTCATTGTTTTGTCGTTCACGCGGTTTCTTTCTGAGGCAACTGGCCGGCACGTTAGAAAATCTGGCGGACAATGTGAAGCGGTGGGTCTTGCGGGTGTTACATTTTTAAGTTACGAAACTTGTATGTAACTTATTTTGTGACTAAATCCAACTGGAAAGCTTGCGGCCCATGACCATCTCCTCCCGCCGTTTCGCCGACACCCATTCCGGGCCGCGTGCACGCCTGTCACTCGACGGGATCTGGGATTTTCAGCTGGAGGGGCAAAGGCAGACGACGATTGCGGTGCCGGCCCCCTGGCAGGCGCATTTTCCGGATCTGCGCGCTGCCGCCGGCGTGGCGACCTATTCGCGTTCGCTGGTCGCGCCGCAGGAGTGGCTGGGGCGTCAGGTGGTCGTGCATTTTGGCGCGGTGAACTATTTCGCCGAAGTCTCCGTCAATGGCCGCGGCCTCGGCTCTCATGAGGGCGGCTATCTTCCGTTTGAGTTTGTCATCCCTGCGGATGTTCTGGGTAGTGAATTGCACCTTGAGGTAAGGGTCACCTTGCCGAGTGCCGATGCCAAGGCTTTCCCCGACTTTCCGTTCGACGAAATCCCGCACGGCAAGCAGAGCTGGTACGGCATGCTGGGCGGTATCTGGCAGTCGGTCTGGCTCGAATGCCGCAGCGAGGCGCATGTCGCGCACCAGTCCATTCGCGCCGATCTCGCCACTGGCGATGTGACTGTCGATGTCGAACTGGCCTCGGCCTTTACCGGCGCTTTGAGCATCACGCTTCTGGATCGCAACGGCGCGGTGGCGGCGTCGCAGGAGCTTGCCCTTGATGCCGCGGCGCAAGCTTCAGTCACGCTCAAAGTTGCCAAGGTCGAGGCCTGGTCGCCAGATGATCCCACACTTTACCGGGCTGTGGTCGAACTTTCCGAGGGTGGCGTCGTCATCGATGCCATGGCCGAGAATTTCGGTTTTCGCAGCTTCGAGGCGAGAGACGGAAAATTCTTCCTGAACGGCCAGCCATTCTACATGCGCGGCGCGCTTGATCAGGATTATTACCCGGAAGGCATCTACACGCCGCCGTCGCTGGAGTTTCTGGAGGATCAGGCGCGTAAATCGAAGGAGCTCGGGCTCAACCTGTTGCGCTGCCATATCAAGGTTCCCGATCCCCGCTATTATGATGTGGCTGATCGCTTCGGCCTGCTGGTCTGGACGGAAATTCCCAATATTCAGACATTCACAGAGGCCTCGGCCAAGCGCCTGCTCGACACGATGGAAGGCATCCTGCGCCGCGACGGCAACCACCCCTCCATCGTCATCTGGACCATCATCAACGAAGACTGGGGCACGCGCCTTGTCGAAAGCGCCGATCAGCGCTCGTGGTTGTATAGCGCCTATCATTGGCTGAAGAAGAAGGACCCGACCCGGCTCGTGGTCGACAATTCGGCCTGCGTTCCGAACTTCCACATCGTCTCCGACATCGATGACTACCATTACTACGCCTCGGTGCCGGAAATGGCGCGTGAATGGGCCGATTGGGTTTCAGCCTTCGCCAAGCGGCCCGACTGGTCCTATTCGCCGAACGGCGATGCGAAGCGGCGCGGCGACGAACCGCTCGTCGTCTCCGAATTCGGCGTCTGGGGGCTACCGCATCCCGACAAGCTGCTGCAGGACGGCAAGGAGCCGTTCTGGTTCATCAACGGCCTGGAATGGGATAGCGAAGGCGCGACCTATCCGCATGGCGTCCAGCAGCGCTTCCGCACCTACCAGTTCGACAAGGTCTTTTCGTCCTTCGATACTTTTATCGAGGATGCGCAATGGCATCAGTTCAATGCGCTGAAGTTCGAGATCGAGGAAATGCGCCGGCATGCCTCGATCCAGGGCTATGTCATCACCGAGCTGACCGATCTGCACTGGGAGGCCAATGGCCTCATGGACATGGAGCGCAATACGCGTGCCTATCACAGCCGCTTCCACGAGATTAACACCGATGTCGTCATCGTGCCGCGCATGCAGCGCTATGCCGTCTGGGCGGGTGACACCACCAGTATCGAGCTCGAAATCTCGACGGGCGGCAAGGCGCTGCCCGCTGCCGAGCTGAGCTGGAGCATCGATGGCGCAGAGGCGGGCAGGATGGCGGTTGCGGCAGTGGACGCAACGTCCGTGCACCGCCTGCCAGCGCTCAATCTGTCTTTTGGGGCGGAAAAGGCCGGCAAGCAGATCAGCGCCCAGTTCACGCTCACCGCCGGTGGCAAGGAGCTTGCGCGCAACAGTCTCGACATCAGCGTCTACGCCCAAAGGTCCAAGCCCGCGCTCTCTGTTTTCTCTGGTGAGCCCGAGATTGCAGCCTATCTGGCCGCGCTCGGCTATGAGGTCGTCGGTGCTGATGACGCGGATGTCCGGGTCGCATCGACGCTGAGCCAGACCGATATCGACGCCATGGAGCACGGCGCCCGCTACGTGTCGCTCGCCGATATCGCGCCCGCACCGTTTGGCAACCTGCGCAATGACCAGCCGAACTGGAATTATCCGACCGGAGGCGATCGCGGGCAGCCGATGCCGCAGATGCGCGTCACCGAGCGCAACGGCACCATCTGGAAAGGCAACTGGGTCACTGGCTTTAGCTGGGTGAAGCGCTCCGGCGTATTTGCACGGCTTCCGGGCGGCCCGCTCACCGACCTTTCCTTCGTCGGCGTCAATCCCAACCGCGTCATCACCGGCTTCCGGCCGATCCATTTCGATGGCCTCGTCCATGCCGGCACGATGGCGGGCTGGATTCACAAGCCCTGCGCGACCATTGCCGAGCGACGGGTCGGCGCAGGCCGGATCGTCGCCACGACCTTTGGCCTGATGCGCGAACCTGCCGGCGCCGATCCGGTGGCGGCAGCCTTGCTGGATGGAGTTATTGAAACGGCCGCCGCCTAGGCAGCCAATGGAGTGAAGCCGCCGTGTGACCGGGAGGAGGTCCAGGTGGCCAAGACAGATGGGAGCTCATCTGCTTCCCACGCTGCGACGCAAGACAAGAAGGCCGGGAGGCCCCGGCAGGAAAACCGATCATTCTGGAGGAGTGAAAATGCGTAACCTGTTGAGAACATCGATTGCGGCGCTAGCCGTCATGGTTGCCTTCCCCGCATTCGCGGTCGAAAATGTGGTCTGGTGGGACTTCCTGTCGGGAGGCGACGGCGTGCGAATGAAGGCGCTGATCCAGCGTTTCAACGATGAGCACAAGGACAAGATCCAGATCAAGGGTACGACTCTTGAATGGGGCATTCCCTATTACACCAAGCTGCAGACATCGGCGGCCGTCGGCCAGGGACCGGACATTGCGACCTACCACCTGTCGCGCCTGGCGGCCGCGGTTTCGGCCAAGACCGTATCGCCGATCGATCCGAAGGAGCTTGAGGCGGTTGGCCTGAAAGACGGCGACTATCCGCCGAATGCGATTGCCGCCTCGACGGTAGACAATGTGCGCTACGCCGTTCCCTTCGACGTGCATGGTGAGGTTCTCTACTACAACAAGAATGTGCTGAAGGAGCTCGGAGCGCTGGGCCCGGACGGCAAGCCGACCGGCATCGATACGCTGGAAGGCTGGCGCGCGCTGTTGGCCAAGGCCAAGGAGGCCGGCAAGAACGGCGTCGTCATCGCATCATCCAGCGGCGATTTGCGCGACATCTATACCTTGTTCGGTCAGTTGGGCGGCCAATTGACCGCGGACGGCAAGTTCCTGCAGGGCGACAACTTCGACAAGATGGAGAAGGCCTATGCCGAGGTCACGGATTGGGTGAAGCAAGGCTGGGCGCAGCCCTATGTCGATTCTGAAACCATCACGCCGACCTTTCTGGCCGGCCAATCCGCCTTCTTCCTGAATGGCAATTGGGAATTGCCGACCATGGAAACCGAAGTGGCGAAAGGCAATGGCTTCAGTTACGGCATGGTCAACATTCCGGCCTGGATGGGCAAGCCCGCCAACTGGTCGGACTCGCATTCCTTCGTGATCCCCAACAATGTCGGCGTCACCATGTCCCCGGAAAAGCGAGCCGCGGTTCTCGAGGTCATCCGGTGGATGAATGTGAATTCGCTGGAATGGGCTGCCGCCGGCCATATCCCGGCCTATCTGCCGGTCAGCACATCGGACGCCTACAAGGCGCTCAAGCCGCAGGCCGATTATGCCGCCATGGCGCTCAACGCCTTCTACATGCCGAAGACGCCGCTGACCGGCGCCGCCTCCAAATTTGACGATGACTGGCAGAACATGGCGTCCGGGCCGCTCAACGGCGAAGGCGACATGAAGGAGACGCTGGAGAAGTTCCGCGATCACATGAACGCTCAGTGATCGTTTCCGTTCAACAGCTTCCGGGCCTGCTCGGGCTCCGGGAGCGCATAAGCAAGGCGGGTGACGGATGGCTGCGGTGAGCAACAAGAAGCAGGATAGCCTGATTGCAGCGCTGCTGGTCGCTCCGGCCGTCATCGCGTTTATGGTGATCTTCGCCTATCCGACGTGGCGCATGGTGGCGATGAGCTTCACCAATGCGCCATTGATCGGCCCCGGCGAGTGGGTCGGGTTCGACAATTATGCGCGCCAGCTCTTCTCGCCTCAGCTGCAAAAGGCGCTTCTGAACACGCTGTATTTCATCGTCCTGACCGTCATCCCGGGCACATTTCTCGCGCTGTTCATCGCCATGGGCGTCAATCGTCTCGCCGGACGCATACAGATGTTTGTCCTGGCGTGCTTTTTCCTGCCTTCGATTCTGCCGGTGTCCGTGGTGACGCAGATCTGGACCTGGATCGCAAACATGCAATACGGTGTCATCCAGGATGTCGTCGGGCTGTTTACCGGTGGCCGGCCGCTGCCGCTCTTGCGTTCACCAGCCTATTTCATGCCCTCCGTCGCCGTCGTCACCATCTGGTGGACGATCGGCTTCAACATTCTGCTCTTTCTGGCCGCCCTGCGCAGCATTTCGCCCGACATCTACGAGGCAGCAGCGCTCGACAATGCCAGCCGCTGGCGGGTCTTCTCAAAAATAACCTGGCCGCTGATCTGGCCGGTCACGGCGCTGGTGCTGACGCTGCAGCTGATTGCGCAATTCAAGATTTTTGCGCAGCCCTACCTGCTTGGCTACTTCGCCCATACGCCGGCTGACGCGCAATCCGTGGTCATGTCCGTGATCTACGATCTCGCCTTCAAGCAGAACAAGGGCGGCGAGGGCGCAGCCGTCGCCACCATCCTGTTCGCCATCATCCTGATTGCCTCGGTCTTCCAATATCAGTTTCTGCGTGCGCGAGGTGAAAAGTGAGCGTCTCGACACCCGATCGGCAGGCGCGCCCGGAACGGGCAAGCGGTGGCATCGCTGCGGGCAGGTGGAGCAGCCGGGCGCTGACCACGCTGACCGTGATCGGGGCACTGATCTGGTTCTTCCCGCTTTACTGGGCGATCGTCACCTCGCTCAAATCCGACACCGAAGTGGTAAGCCCGACGCCGGGGCTCTTGCCGAAGGCGCCGACGATCGAGCCCTATCTCTACGTGATCGGCCGCTCCAGCATCGTGCAATGGTATGTCAACTCGGTCGGCACATCGACGATCATCGCTTTGGTGGTCTTGGTGATCAGCGTCTGCTGCGCCTATGCGCTGAGCCAGATTCAGTTTCCCGGCCGCCGGTTGATCTATGGCGCGTTGATCGCCTCGGTCATGGTTCCGGCGGAGGCGCTCATCATCAATCATTTCGTATTGATGAACTCATTCGGGCTCATCAACAGCTGGGGCGGCATCATCCTGCCGCAGCTGGTGGTGCCTTCGGTCATCATCATCCTCAAACAGTTCTTCGACCAGATCCCAAGAGAGTTCCGCGAGGCCGCGATGCTCGACAATGCCGGCCATTTGAGGACGCTGTGGAAGATCTACGTGCCGATGAACTGGGGCGTGATAACAGCCCTTGGCATCACCACCTTTATCGCGGCATGGAACAACTTCCTGTGGCCATTCCTGGTCGCGACTTCGGACGCGACGATCACCATTCCCGTCGGCATCACCCAGGTGAAGGACGTCTTCGGCGTGCGTTTTGCCAAGGACATGGCAGCGGCGGTGCTGGCCGGTCTTCCTGTCGCCATTCTCTACCTTCTTTTCCAGAGGCAGATCACGCGGGCCATCATGCTGTCGGCTGGAATAAAGGGCTAGGAGCAACGCGGCTCCTTCTCGGTGCAGGCCTTTTCACGTGGTTGCCGATCTTCAGATGTCGAGATTGAGCTGGGACTGTGGCTCAGCTTTATCGGCTCCCTCGTTCGTCAGAGACGAAAGGGTAATGCCGAGCAGGCGAACGGGCCGCCTGAACGGGTAGACGGTTGCCAGAAGCGCAGATGCCGCCTCAAGGACGTCACTCACGTTTGCGACCGGAAGCGGGCTGGTCCGGCTGCGTGTTGCCTGAGTGAAGTCCGCATATTTGATCTTCACGGTCACTGTCTTGCCGCTGATGCCACCTGTCTCACAGTAGTGCCAGACCTTCTCGGCCAGGGGGAGTAACTCCGCCGTTGCCAGCTCGAGATCGTCGATATCCTCGGCGAAGGTGTCTTCGGCACCGATGGATTTCCGAATCCGGTTGGGCCTTACCTGGCGTTCGTCGATGCCGCGGGCGATGCCGTAGAAATACGGCCCCGATTTTCCAAAATGTTCCTGCAGGAAGGCAAGAGATTTCGATTTCAGATCGAGCCCGGTCTCGATCCCATATGAACGCATGCGCTCAGCGGTTGCCGGCCCGACGCCATGGAATTTGTTGACCGGAAGAGCCTCGACGAATGCTGGTCCGTTCTTCGGCGTGATCACGGCCTGGCCGTTGGGCTTGTTCAGGTCGCTCGCCATCTTGGCGAGGAACTTGTTGTAGGAGATGCCGGCCGAAGCATTGAGCCCGGTGACCTGCTTGATCTTTGCCCTGATCTCCAGGGCGATCTCGGTGGCAATGTCCATGCCCTTGAGGTTCTGGGTGACGTCGAGATAGGCCTCGTCAAGCGATAGCGGTTCGATCAAAGGCGTGTATTCGGCGAAGATCTCGCGGATCTGCTGCGATACCGCCCTGTAGACGTCGAAGCGAGGCGGCACAAAAATCAGATCAGGGCATTTGCGCTTTGCGGTCACCGAAGGCATGGCGGAGTGAACGCCGAAGGCGCGGGCCTCGTAGCTCGCAGCGGCCACCACGCCGCGCGCTGCGGATCCGCCGACGGCCAGTGGCTTGCCGCGGAGTTCGGGATGATCCCGCTGTTCGACCGATGCGTAGAACGCATCCATGTCCACATGGATGATTTTCCGGACCTGGGTGGCGCTCGTATCGTTCATGATGGTCTCAGCATTCAATCCGCGGGGCTCAGCATTGCCTTCTGATCGCGCGCGCTACTTTCTTTCAACATGATGGCCAGTGGTCGATGAGGTGCCGCATCCAGCCGATTCTCCAATATCCCGACTGCTGGCGGCATTGCTCTGCGAACATATGCGCCGCCTGACCGCAGCGGCTCGTGTCGGCGGTATCAATAGCATGCTCGGTGTGACGGCGTCAGATATCCCATTGAGCGAGGATGTGCTCATGACGACCTTCCTGCGGCAAGGGATCAAGGCCCTGGGCGTTAGATTGGATTGCGGGCGCGGAATACAACCAGTCGACTGAGATAAGTTGAAATCAAGCTGTAGCGTTAATAGGGTAGAAGCTGTGGCGCAGCCCGGATAGCGTGTGGGTGGCGATATTCAATCCAATCGATTGGAAATCATGGGGAAACGGGGAATGAACTCAGTGCGTCGTCGCGTTCTTGCGTTCTTGGGGGGTCTCATACTGGCAAAACCATCTTTCGGCAGCCCGGCGAGCAAAACGCCGGCATTTGCCACATCGCGCTCCAGTTACACCCCCCGTCACATCCTTTGCTTTCTCGGCAAGGAGAATGGGCTTGCGGCCTTGCAGGTGAGTGCGCGCGCCGCCATCGGCATGTTCGGCGATATCTTTACCGTCGACGAGGAATTTTCGCGGGATGAGCCCGATGATCGGATGGTGCGGTCATTCAATATCTGCTGGGACCGCGTCGACCCCGACGCCTATGAGGAAGCCGACGAGGATGCCGTCGCCGTTCACGGATCGGTTCTCTACGTCCTCGGCCCGTCGATGGAACCGGAGACAACCATAGCGACTACGGCAAAGGCCCTGATGTTCGTGCAATACATGCTTGATCACGGCGCGGTCGCTGCAAAGGGCGAAAGCGCGGGCGTAGCACATGGCGCGCGACGATGGAGGGAGCTTTTCGAGCAGGCGCGTGATGCCGCCGCTTCCGGCGATTCACTGGCACTTGCGAAGGCTTGCCGTCTCGCCTTCGCCCGCCGACCGATTGGAGACGATGCTGAGGGAATGGCCAGCGTCGGCTTTCATCTGGTTGGCTTGCCTGACGTGTTGGTCACCCTTGACCGGAAGGGCGATCAGTCGCCGTCCACCAATGAAGAACAGCTGAAGATCGCCGCGCTGATTGATGACGTGGCCGAGGAAATGACGCGCGACGGCGTTGAAGCAGCCCTGACGAAGCGTCATGTCACCCTATCGGACGATACTCGCTACGAGGAGACCGAATATAAGTTCAATCCGTTCGGAGTAGCGACCATCGCCGGGCCGCGGAGGTCGGAATGAGGGCCGCGCGCCTGAGAGGAACGCTCGTCTGCTTTTGCGTTTTCACCGCCACGTCGAGTGCTGCCTGGTCCAATGAGAGCGTCACGGTCCCCGGCTATGCACCGGCAACCGGGGTTGAGCACAGCTATCGCGTCCAAAAGGCGACCGAGAACGACATGTCGTTCTGGTTCGACAAATCAGGCGCCGCGCCGCTGATCACGCGCGGAGAGTTTCGCCAGAAGGTGACCGTTCTGTCGCGGGACGAGCAGGGCATACGGGTTCGCTGGTCGCTTAGCGCCGACCTGCCGGATGGCATCGCGGGTGCTGCCGATACCTATCAAATGAACCTGCTTTATCGCAATTCTCTCACTGCCTATGGCGTCAGCTCGCTCGAACTCGAAACGGATTTGAACGGCTATCCGCGCAGCCTTCCTGGCGCCGGTCAGATATTGGCGCATATGCGGCAGATGGCGGCAAATGGACCGGGGGGAGCGGTCGCCGTGGCGGGAAATAGCGTCGACAACATCATCAACAGAATAGAGCAAAACCCCATTCTCGTTGTCACCGCCTTGGCGCCGGAAGCGCAATTGCTGGCCTCTGGGCAATCCTATCAGGATGAGACCATGGACGTTGGGCAGGCCCTGGCGGCATCGCGCAACGAGGACTATGGCAACGTGACTGTTCCGGTAACATCGACCTGGGTGCTCGAATCCACGGACACGACGGCGCACACAGTGACCCTTTCGGTGACGGACGCATATGATCCGGCGGCACTCAGCCAGTCGCAGCAGGAGGTGATTGCCAAGCTCATGGCTGCCTTTGACGAGCGGGTGAAGAGCCTTACGGCCGATCAGCTGGCCTCCGTCAAGCGCGCCGATAAGAAGCGGAACGCGAAATTCGTGGTGTCGCTGAACGATGGTTCGGTGGTCGAAGCGTCGGAAGTCGTAACGATCGCGATGGCCGGCACGACATTGCGCACCTACACCTACATGCGACGCGAAGACGTGCCAGCCAGTCTGCAGGTTCCACCGATCCTGACAACGGGGGGCCAGCCGACGCCGAACCTACATGTCGAGCCGCTGCCGTCCGTCAATGCCGGGCCAGGTGTCCTCGATGAGCTTTCAATGTCTGAGGCGCCGGCCCAGCAAGATATGGCGGTCGTGACCAGCAACGATCAGGCCAAGTCGATTGCGCCGATCTGGCTTGAGGTGAAGAGCGCCGAGGTGGTCTCCGCTTCCAACCCCTATGGGTTTGCACTGAATATCGTGCTCACGCCGGAGAGCGCAGATAAGTTTCGAGATTTCACCCAGGCGGCGATTGGTCAGCAAGTGCAGATAGTGATCAACGACAATGTCGTCATGGAACCCTGGATAAGGCAGCCGGTCACCGACGGTCGCCTGACGATAGATGATGGGCCGCAGATGAAGGTTTTGGGGTTCGTGAAGGATCGGCTGTCCGTTCCTGGAGCGAGAATCCTCGTACGCCTGCGCTCATGAGGAATGGCTCGCAACTGCGCCGATCAGCCATGGTTGTTTCAAGCGGAGGCCTGAGAAAAAGGGTAATTCAGCCGAAGACGGCGCGAAGATGGCCTGGCTGTTGATTGCCAAGGGAGCGGCCCCGGGCACGGGCGACCTCTATGAAAAGGGCCGCTATGACCGGGCATTGGCCATATGGCGCGCAGAGGCTGAACAAGGGGATTCTTCGGCGCAAAACAACATGGGTGTCCTTCATGCGCGCGGACAGAGCTAGGAAGCTCAACGCCGATCAGGGCCGCACGATCGTCATGGTGATCCATGATCTCAATCATGCCGCCCAATATGCGGACCATCTGGTCGCGGTCGCCGATGGTGGCATCCATGCCGTGGGCAGCCCCACTCGTCTGCTCACCCCTGATCTCATCCAAACGGTCTTCGGCATCGAGGCGATGGTCTTTCCTCATCCGATAGATGGTACGCCTCTGTACCTGCCGTTCACCGGTGCCTCGAAAGGCCATGCATGAAAGCCGTCGCCAATCGTGGAGGTCGGCGCCATAGACATTCCCCGAACGAGACCGGCTGCTGGACGCAGCGCCGGTCTCGTTCGGGAATGTGATCTTCTAGGCTGCCGAGGTGCCTATATCAGCTCCCCTCAAGCGATTCTGGCTTGGGTATTTGGATCGAAGAAGACGGTTTTATCGAGGTTGAATGCGAGGCGAGCGTTTTGGCCGGCCTGGATGCGGACGTCGGCGCGCAGGCGGGCGACGACTTCCTTGCCGCCGAGCTTGATGACGGCGAAGGTGTCGGATCCGGCGGGCTCGACGACTTCGATGAGGCAATCGTTTTCGGAGACGGTCTGGGCATTGCGGTCGGCGCCGTCTGGGTCGGTGAGTGCCTCGGGGCGAATGCCGAAGACGACGGCGCGGCCGTCATGGGCCTCGAGCTGCTCGCGACCGGCGGCGATCGGCAGCCGGATCAGCTCGCCATCGCCGCGCGCCAATGAGACGGACAGGCCGTTGCTGCCCTTTTCGATGGTGCCGGAGAGCAGGTTCATGGCGGGCGATCCCATGAAGTCGGCAACGAACATGTTGGCGGGATTGTTGTAGATCTCGGCCGGCGAGCCGAACTGCTGCAGCACGCCATCCTTGAGAACGGCGATCTTGGTTGCCAGCGTCATGGCCTCGATCTGGTCATGGGTGACATAGACGATGGTGGTCTTCATGCGCTCGTGCAGGCGCTTGATCTCGGTGCGCATGTCGACACGCAGCTTGGCATCGAGGTTGGAGAGCGGCTCGTCGAAGAGGAAGAGTTTGGGGTCGCGCACGAGTGCACGGCCCATGGCGACGCGCTGGCGCTGGCCGCCCGACAGCTGGCTCGGCTTGCGGTCGAGCAGATGGCTGATCTGCAGCACCTTGGCGACCTCGTCGATCGCTTTCTTGCGCTCGTCGGCGGGCACGCCGCGCATCTCCATGCCAAAGGCGATGTTGCCGGCAACCGTCATGTTCGGATAGAGCGCATAGCTCTGGAACACCATGGCGATATCGCGCTTGGAGGGATGCAGGCCGGCAATGGAGCGTCCGTCGACGCGGATGTCGCCGTCGCTGATGGCTTCAAGACCGGCAATGGTGTTGAGCAGGGTGGACTTGCCGCAGCCGGACGGTCCGACGAGGACGAGGAAGCCGCCCTTCTCGAGCTCGAGATCGATGCCCTTGAGGATGTCGACGGCGCCATAGCGCTTCTTCAGTCCGGAAATTTCTAGAAAGGCCATGGCTGTTATCCTTTGACTGCGCCCGCCATCAGACCGCGCACGAAGTAGCGGCCAGCGAGAATGTAGACGATGAGCGTGGGGACGGCGGCGATCATGGCGGCGGCCATGTTGACGTTGTATTCGACCACGCCGGTCGAGGTGTTGACGACGTTGTTGAGTGCGACGGTCATCGGCATGGCATCGCCGGTGCCGGCATAGGCGGACGCAAACAGGAAGTCGTTCCAGATATTGGTGAACTGGTAGATGACGGTGACGACGATGATCGGCAGCGAGCTTGGCAGCATGATGCGGCGGAAGATCTGGAAGAAGCCGGCGCCGTCGACCTGGGCGGCCCTGACCAGCTCGGTCGGAAAGGCCTCGTAGTAGTTGCGGAAGAACAGCGTGGTGAAGCCGAGGCCGTAGACGACGTGAACGAAGACCAGGTTGACGGTGGAATTGCCGAAGCCGAAGCTAAAACCCGTGGCATCCTGCAGGGTAACGCCGAAGCGGCCGAGCGCACCGAGGATCGTCGCCATCGGCAGCAGCACCGACTGGAACGGAATGAAGCAGGCAAACAGCATCAGGGCGAACACCAGCGTATGGCCGGGAAAGCGCCACTTGGTCAGCACATAGCCGTTGAGCGCGCCAAGGATGGTCGAGATCGCCACGGCCGGGACCACCATCTTGATGGAGTTCCAGAAATAGCCCTTGATGCCGGCGCAGGTGAGCCCGACGCAGGTCTCGCCCCAGGCCTTCAGCCAGGGATCGAAAGTGGGAGACCTGGGCAGCGCCAGCATGTTGCCGTTCTGGATCTCGTCCATGGTCTTGAACGAGGTGACGAGCATGACGAAGAGCGGCGCGAGATAGAACAGCGCAAAGAGAAACAGCAGGCCGTAGATGATGACCCGGCTGATCCAGCGGCCGCGATTGGCGCGATGGGCGGGGTTGTCGTGCGGCGCCAGGCCGGCGGTGGCAACGGAACTCATCGCGCCTTCTCCTTCAGTTCGGAATAGAGATAGGGGACGATGATGGCCGAGATGGTCATCAGCATGATCACGGCGCTGGCCGAACCGACGGCCATCTCGTTGCGCTTGAAGGTGTATTCATACATGAAGTTGGACGGCAGCCAGGCCGAGCCGCCGGGGCCGCCCGAGGTCAGCGCCACCACGAGGTCGTAGGACTTGATCGCCATGTGGGCAAGCACGATGAAGGCGGAGAGGAACACCGGGCGCAGCAGCGGAATGATGATGCGGCGATAGAGCTGCAGCGGCGAGGCGCCATCGATCTGCGCCGCTTTCATGATCTCGCTGTCGATGCCGCGCAGGCCGGCGAGGAACATGGCCATGACGAAGCCGGAGGCCTGCCAGACACCGGCGATGACGACGGTGTAGATGACAAAATCCTTGTTCTTGATCCAGTCGAAGTGAAAGCTGGTCCAGCCGAACTGATGCAATGTCTGCTCGAGGCCGAGACCCGGATCGAGGAACCACTTCCAGGCGACGCCCGTGACGATGAAGGACAGCGCCATCGGATAGAGGAAGATCGGCCTGAGCACGCCCTCGCCGCGGATCTTCTGGTCGAGCAGGATCGCCAGCAGCAGGCCGAGCGCCAGGCAGATGAAGATATAGAGGAAGCCGAAGATCCCCATGTTGACGATCGAGGTGTACCAGGAGGATGGCGGATCGTTCTCGAAGGTCCAGCGCCAGAGGCGCTGATAGGCGCGTGCGCCGGTCAGGTCATAGGAGGGGAAGGTCTTGGAATTGGTGAAGGACAGGTAGACGGTCCACAGAATGAAGCCGTAGACGAAGACCAGCGTGATGGCGAAGCTGGGCGCAAGCACGATCCTGGGCAGCGCGTCCTGCAGGCGCGCGCGGAATGAAACCGCCGGCCGCGCCGACACCGGTTCCCTTGTTGCAATTGAACTCATGAGGTTCATCTCCTCCCCGAGGTATGGCCTGCCGTCAGAGGCTTCCCCGCCCAGGCGGGGAAGCCGTTCTCAAACCCGATATCAGCGGGCGTCGTCGATCGCCTGGACGAGCTGGGTGACAGCTTCGTCGGAGGTCTTGATCTGGCCGTGGACGAACTTGGAGACCACGTCCTTATAGGCATTGGCGATTGCCGGAGGCGCGCCATAGCCCTGGGCGAGCGAGCCGAACAGCGTGCCGCCTTCATTGGCGTGCTTCAGGTCGGCAATGCCCTTCTTGCCGCAGGCGTCAAAGGCTGTGTCCGGCACGTCGGTGCGCGAGGGAACCGAACCCTTGACGACGTTGAAGGCCGACTGGAAGCTCTTCGACAGGGTTGCGGTTGCCAGCGCTACCTGGGCGGCCTTGCGGTCGGCGGGAACGTTGAACATGCCGAACATGTCGGAGTTGTAGATCACGCTGCCTTCGGTGCCGGGGAAGCGGTAGCACAGATAGTCGGTGTTCGGGGTCTTCTTGGCGGCGACGAATTCGCCCTTGGCCCAATCGCCCATGACCTGCACGAGGGCATCACCCTTGATGACCATGGCGGTGGCAAGGTTCCAGTCGCGGCCCGAGAAGTTCGGGTCGACATACTTGGTGATCTTGGCCAGGTTATCGAAGGACTTCTTCATCGTGTCGGACTTCAGCGAGGCCTCGTCGAGGTCGTTGAAGGCCTTCTTGTAGAATTCCGGACCGCCGGTCGACAGCACGATCGAATCGAACATCGTCGCTTCCTGCCAATCCTGACCGCCAAGCGCCAGCGGCACGACGCCGGCAGCCTTGGCCTTGTCGAGCAGCGCGATCAGGTCGTCGAAGGTCTTTGGCTGCGTGCCGCCGATCTTGTCCATGACGGCCTTGTTGATCCACAGCCAGTTGACGGAGTGGACGTTGACCGGGGCTGCGACCCACTTGCCCTTGTAGACGGCGAACTTCTGCAAGGCCTTTGGAACCGACTTGTCCCAGCCTTCCTTCTTGGCGGTCTCGGTCAGGTCGCCCATCACGCCTTCCTGGGCATAATCGAGCACGGTATAGCCGAGCATCTGCGACGCGGTCGGATAATTGCCGGCGGCAACCATCGCCTTCAGCGCCGTCATGGCCGCATCGCCGCCACCGCCGGCAACCGGAACGTCCTTCCAGGCATAGCCTTCCTTGGACAGGTCCTGCTTCAGCACGTTCAGCGCCGCAGCCTCGCCACCCGACGTCCACCAGTGCAGCATCTGCACTTCCTTCACATCCGCCGCACGCGCCCCAGCCGCTGCACCGGCAACCGCCAGCGCTACCAAAGCACTCGTCGTCATCAGTCTACGCATGATCTTCCTCCCAATGTTGCAAATCGTCCGAGCGAAGGTCGTCCTCCGCCCCCCGAAAGCCTCCACCGTCAAGCAGAAGCTATTCTGCTGGCGACCCTGTTCGCCGCGAAGCATTTAAAACGTTATAAATAAACTCAAGTCAAGATCCTGATTCCGAATTGCATATTGGGAATAACAGACTGAATAAGCTTGATTTTGTGGGAAAATTCGACAAGTTTTCCCATCAATTTTCTCAGGTATTCGCGCCGCAAACGTTTTCAGAAGCGCATTTGCACTTCGTTTCGAAACAGCGTACAAGGCGGTCACTCCGAGGCAGGCTGAGTATTCCCTTGAAAGACACTTCCGGAAAATCCGCGTCCCTTGCGACGCCAGTGCGCAAAAGCGGCAAGCCGACCCTGCGCACAATTTCCGAAATGACCGGCTTTGCCGTCACAACCGTGTCCCGGGCACTGGGCAATGCGCCGCAGATTTCGATCGAGACGCGCGAGCGTGTCCACGCAGTCGCTGCCCAAATCGGATATCTTCCTGATCGCGCCGCACAGCGCCTGAAGACAGGCAAGACCAACGTCATCGGCATCCTGCTCGATCCGCACGAGGAAATTCTCGGTTACGGAATTTCCATCATGCACGGGCTTGCCAAGGCGCTGAGGAATACCGCTTACCACCTGATCGTGACGCCGAACTTCATCAATGGCAGCAATCTCGACGCCGTACATTACCTGGTGCGCAACGGCATGGTTGACGGATTGCTCTTCTCCCGAACGGAACCGTTCGATCCCCGCGTCCGTCTTCTGCTCGAAAGCGGCTTTCCGTTTGTCACACACGGACGGACGGAGTTCACGGTTGATCATCCATTCGTCGACTACGACAATTTCAGCTTTGCCTATGAGGCAACGAAGCGGCTGGTCGAACGGGGTCGGCGTAAGCCGATGATCATCCTGCCGCCGAGGCGTCTGACCTTCTCGCAGCATCTGCTGCACGGCTTCATGACGGCAGTTCGCGAGGCGGGAGTCGATTACGAGATTCCCGAGGAGATCGACCTGGACTGTCCGGTGGAGCAAATTCGCGACTATATGAGCCGCCGCGCCTCGCAGTCCGGTGCTCCCGATGGCTTTGCCTGCGGTGGCGAGGTTTCGGCCCTGGCGACCATTACCGGCATGGGCGACAATGGCCTCACGCTCGGGGTGGAATATGATGTGGTGGCGAAGCGCACCTCGAAACTGCTGAGCCAGATCCAGCCCAAGGTCGAGACTATCTACGAAGACCTGACCGATACGGGCGAGCGGATGGGGCACGTCCTGCTCGCCTGCATCGCCGGCGATCAGGCCGCCGAAAGACAGGTCTTGCTGAAACCTGAAGTCAGCTTCCCCATGCTTTCGAATGTCGGCTAACTAAAACCTCTTGCGATTATCCGGATTGATGATCGCCAATATCGGATCGCCCTGTCATTTCCGTCGCAATGCCTTCGGGCACAGTCAGCGGTTTCGCGCGACTGTCTCTTTTCGAAAAGCAGCGGGACTTCTTGCGGTCCATTTCCGAAAGGCGCGATGGAAGGCGCTGGGTTCAGAAAAGCCGAGGCGTGTGGCGATCTCCCCGACGCCGAATTCGGTCGTCTGCAGCATCTCGATTGCGAGATCACGGCGGATTTCATCTCTGATGGCGGCATAATTCTGCCCTTCGGCATGCAGGCGATGCCGAAGTGTCGATGGCGACATGCGCATTTGCGCGGCCAGATCATCGAATGCTTTCCACGATGCAGGCGGCATTTGCCTGAGGCGCTGGCGCACATTTGCCGCAAGGCCGGCATCATAGCGGTAGCGCACGAGGATATTGGCCGGCGCGTTGCGCAGAAATTGCTTCAGAGCCTGCTCGTTGCGCGTCACCGGCAGTTTGAGTAGGGAAGCGTCGAATGCGAGCTTGCTGACGGGCTGGGAAAAGCGCACCGATGCCCCGAAAAACTGCCGATAATCGGCGCCATGATCCGGCTCGGCACAGCGAAAATCGACCATTCGCAAAGGAATACGGCGGCCGATGAGCCAGCAGGTAATGCCGTGCAGCAATATCCAGTAGGTCCGGTAGGCAAAGGCGGAGCGCGCATTCGTCAAGTCCGTCAGCACGACATGTGCCAGCCCGTCGGATACCTCGATATGCCCTTTAGGGTCTTCCAGCACGATGTTTAAAAATCGTAGCGCGCGGCGTAGCGCCTGTTCGAGGGTTTTCGCGTGCAGGATACAGTGGCAGAGCAGCGTGAAGCTGCCGCGCCGCATGGGTCTGGCGCCCATGCCGAAGAATTCGTCGTCTATCTCGGCCGCGATCGCAAGCCAGAGCGCACCATAGCTTTCGGCGGAAACTGGCGCATCGATCTGAGGGGACAGGCCCAGCGCCGTCAGTATCTGTTCGGGGGATTTTCCTTGCCGCCGAACGCTGTCGATCGCCTCCCTGACGAAGAAAGGTGATATCATCCGCCGTCCGGCTTCGGTCATCGTCATGCTTTCTGAAACATGGTAAAACTGGCCGATGATTTGAGACGCTTTTGTCATCGAATGCAATATCGTCCGGAGATAGAGTCGGCCGAAGGCGCAAGGCAAATCGCGTCCTGCCGGGAGATGCGATGCTGCAGGCGACTGCATGGCGCTGGAGGCCCCCGGTTGAAATCGACCGCGCTGGAGGAAAGCGACCATGTTGATCCACGGGAAGACCTTCGTCGTTACCGGTGGCGGTTCAGGACTTGGAGCGGCCGTCGCGCGCATGCTGGCAGGCGAGGGCGCGAATGTCGTGATTGCAGATGTCAACGCGGATGCCGGAGCCGCGATTGTCGGCGAGCTCGGCGCCAGTGCCGCCTTCGTCAGAACCGATGTCACGCAGGAGAAAGACGGCCAGGCCGCGGTCGATCTGGCGCTGGAGCGCTTCGGTCATCTGAACGGGCTGGTCAATTGCGCCGGCGTTGCTCCCGGCGAAAAGGTGATCGGCCGCAACGGCCCGCACAAGCTCGACAGCTTTTCCCGCACGATCGGCATCAATCTCATCGGCACCTTCAATATGATCCGGCTCGCTGCGTCCGCCATCGCCAAAGAAGAGCCTGATGCCGAAGGCGAGCGCGGTGTCATCGTCAACACGGCTTCCGTCGCTGCCTTCGACGGACAGATCGGTCAGGCCGCCTATGCGGCTTCCAAGGGCGGCGTTGCTGCCATGACGTTGCCGATCGCGCGCGAATTGGCCCGCAGCGGCATTCGGGTCGTTGCCATCGCGCCAGGCATCTTCGAGACGCCGATGATGGCTGGCATGCCGCAGGAGGTGCAGGATTCGCTGAGCAAGAGCGTGCCCTTTCGCAGCGCTTCGGAAAGCCGGTGGAATTTGCCGCGCTGGTACGCCACATCTGTGAGAACGTCATGCTGAATGGCGAAGTCATCCGCCTCGATGGCGCGTTGCGCATGGCAGCGCACTGAGGCAGGCTCGTTATGGGAGGTTTGATATGAGGCCAGAGGATCCGATCGTCATCGTTGGTGCCGCCCGCACGCCAATGGGCGGCTTCCAGGGAGACCTTAGAGACTGCACCGCGCCGGAACTCGGCGCTGCCGCGATCCGCGCCGTGCTTGAGCGCAGCGGCATTAGCCCGGATGCCGTTGAGGAAGCGGTGTTTGGTTGTGTTCTTCCGGCCGGCCAGGGGCAGGCACCGGCGAGACAGGCAGCGATTGGCGCCGGCTTGCCGTTTGCAGCAGGCGCAACCACCGTCAACAAGATGTGCGGCTCCGGAATGAAGGCAGCCATGCTGGCGCATGATCTCATTGCTGCCGGTAGCGCTTCGATTGCGGTTGCTGGGGGCATGGAGAGCATGACGAATGCGCCTTACCTGCTCGACCGGGCGCGCGGCGGCTACCGGCTCGGGCACGGCCGCGTCATCGACCATATGTTCCTCGACGGGCTCGAAGACGCATACGACAAGGGGCGGCTTATGGGCACCTTCGCCGAGGATTGCGCCGAAGCCTATCAGTTTAACCGCGCAGCACAGGACGACTATGCCGTCACGTCTTTGACCCGTGCCCGCAATGCGATCGAAGAGGGCGCGTTCGACGCCGAGATCGTGCCCGTCACGGTCAAGGCCGCACGATCCGAGACGGTCGTCAGCCAAGACGAGCAGCCTGGCAAGGCGAAGCCGGAGAAGATCCCAACGCTGAAGCCGGCGTTCCGCGAAAACGGCACGGTGACCGCTGCGAACGCCTCTTCTATTTCCGATGGTGCGGCCGCGCTGGTATTGATGCGGCGCTCCCAGGCCGAACGCGAGGGCATCGCGCCGATCGCCACCATCGTCGGCCATTCAACGCATTCGCAGGCCCCCAATCTGTTTGCGACCGCGCCGATCGGCGCGCTGCGCAAGCTTGGCGAACGCACCGGCTGGAGCCTTCGGGATGTCGATCTGTTCGAGATCAACGAAGCCTTTGCTGTGGTGGCCATGGCGGCGATGCGCGATCTCGACTTGCCACACGAAAAGGTCAATGTTCACGGTGGCGCCTGCGCGCTCGGCCATCCGATCGGCGCATCCGGCGCCCGCGTGCTTGTCACCTTGCTTTCCGCGCTCAAGCGCTATGGCATGAAGCGCGGCATGGCGACGCTCTGCATCGGTGGCGGTGAAGCGACTGCGATGGCTATCGAACTGAATTGAACGGTTTCGAGGAGGAGGCCGGATATGATCCTGAGCGAAGACCAGATCCAGATCCGCGATATGGCGCGCGATTTTGCCCGCGAGCGGCTGGCACCGGGTGCGGCTGAGCGCGATGTGAGCAGCCGCTTCCCTCGCGAGGAATTGAAGGAGATGGGCGAGCTTGGCTTTCTCGGCATGCTCGTGCCGGAAGCCTATGGCGGTTCGGAAACGGGCGTGATCGCCTATGCCGTCGCGCTTGAGGAGATCGCCGCCGGTGACGGCCCTTGCTCCACCATCATGAGCGTCCACAGCTCTGTCGGCTGCGTGCCGATCCTGAAATACGGCACGGAGGAGCAGAAGCAGCGCTTCCTGCCGAAACTGGCGAGCGGTGAGTGGATCGGCGGCTTTGCCTTGACCGAGCCGCAGGCCGGCTCCGACGCCTCGAATCTCAAGACCCGGGCTCGTCGCAACGGCGATCATTATGTCATCGACGGTGCCAAGCAGTTCATCACTTCGGGCAAGAACGGCAATGTCATCATCGTCTTTGCCGTCACCGACCCCGATGCGGGCAAGAAGGGCATTTCAGCCTTCATCGTGCCGACCGATACACCCGGCTACGAGGTCGTGCGCGTCGAGCACAAGCTGGGACTGCATTCCTCCGATACATGCCAGATCGCCTTTACCAATATGCGCATCCCAGCCGACAATCGGCTCGGCGAAGAAGGTGACGGCTACAGGATTGCCCTGTCGAACCTGGAGGGAGGGCGCATCGGTATCGCCTCGCAGTCCGTCGGCATGGCGCGTTCGGCTTTCGAGGCGGCGCGCGATTATGCCCGCGAGCGCAAGACGTTCGGTGTGCCGATTATCGATCACCAGGCGGTTGCCTTCCGGCTTGCCGACATGGCGACTCAGATCGAGGTGGCGCGCCAGATGGTGCTGCATGCGGCTCAGTTGAAGGAGGAGGGGCAGCCCTGCCTCACCGAGGCGTCGATGGCCAAGCTCTTTGCCTCGGAAATGGCCGAAAAGGTCTGCTCCGACGCGATCCAGATCCATGGCGGCTACGGATATATGGCGGATTATCCGGTCGAGCGCATCTATCGCGATGTCCGTATCTGCCAGATCTATGAGGGAACAAGCGACGTCCAGCGCATCGTTATCGCACGCAATTTGTAGGATATTTGTGGCTGTGCCTGCCGTGGGGAGCAACGGGCAGGGTGGTCCACAAGGGAGGTATCGCAGCACATGAACGAAGTTCCAAGTCTCAGCCTGCACGTCCCCGAGCCGGCGGTCCGGCCCGGCGGCCAACCGGATTTCTCCAATGTCAAGATCGCCAAAGCCGGCGCAGTACCACGGCCAGAGGTCGACGTGGCGCCGGAAGAGATCCGCGATCTCGCCTATTCCATCATCCGCGTTCTCAACCGCGACGGCGAGGCCGTCGGCCCATGGGCTGGGCTGCTCTCCGACGAGGAGCTGCTGACGGGCCTGCGCAACATGATGAAGCTCAGGGCCTTTGACGCCCGGATGCTGATGGCGCAGCGGCAGGGCAAGACCTCCTTCTATATGCAGCATTTGGGTGAAGAGGCGGTCAGTTCCGCCTTCCGCAAGGCGCTGAACAAGGGGGACATGAATTTCCCGACCTATCGGCAGGCAGGGCTCTTGATCGCCGACGATTACCCGATGGTCGAGATGATGAACCAGATCTACTCGAACGAGGCGGATCCCCTGCGTGGCCGGCAGCTGCCGATCATGTATTCGTCGAAAGACCATGGCTTCTTCACCATCTCCGGCAATCTTGCCACCCAATATGTACAGGCCGTCGGCTGGGCGATGGCGTCGGCCATCAAGAACGACAGCAAGATCGCCGCCGCCTGGATCGGTGACGGCTCGACTGCCGAGTCCGACTTCCATTCCGCGCTGGTCTTTGCCTCCACCTACAAAGCGCCCGTCATCCTCAACATCGTCAACAACCAGTGGGCCATCTCGACCTTCCAGGGCATTGCGCGCGGCGGCTCCGGCACCTTTGCCGCCCGCGGCCTGGGCTTCGGCATTCCTGCATTGCGTGTCGATGGCAATGATTACCTGGCTGTTTATGCCGTCGCCAAATGGGCGGCCGAGCGCGCGCGTCGCAATCTCGGCCCGACGCTGATCGAATATGTCACCTACCGCGTCGGCGCCCATTCCACCTCGGATGATCCGAGCGCCTATCGGCCGAAAACCGAATCCGAGGCATGGCCGCTCGGTGATCCGGTGTTGCGGCTGAAGAAGCATCTGATCGTGCGCGGCGCCTGGTCGGAAGAGCGCCACGCTCAGGCGGAAGCGGAAATCCTGGACGAGGTCATCGAGGCACAGAAGCAGGCCGAAAGCCACGGCACGCTTCATGCCGGCGGCAAGCCATCCGTGCGCGACATCTTCGAAGGCGTCTATGCGGAAATGCCCCCGCATATCCGTCGCCAGCGACAGAAGGCAGGATACTGACATGGCAAGAATGACAATGATCGAGGCCGTGCGCAGCGCCATGGACGTCTCGATGGGACGAGATGACGATGTCGTCGTCTTCGGCGAAGATGTCGGTTATTTCGGCGGGGTTTTCCGCGCCACGCAGGGGCTGCAGGCCAAGTACGGCAAGACCCGCTGCTTCGATGCGCCGATCAACGAATCCGGCATTCTCGGCACGGCGATCGGCATGGCTGCCTATGGCTTGAAGCCCTGCGTCGAGATCCAGTTTGCCGACTATATGTATCCGGCCTATGACCAGATCACCCAGGAGGCAGCGCGCATCCGTTATCGTTCCAACGGTGACTTTACCTGCCCGATCGTCGTGCGCATGCCGACCGGCGGCGGCATCTTCGGTGGGCAGACACACAGCCAGAGCCCCGAAGCGCTGTTCACCCATGTCTGCGGATTGAAGGTGATTGTTCCCTCCAACCCCTACGATGCCAAGGGCCTGCTGATCGCGGCGATCGAGGACCCCGACCCGGTGATGTTCCTCGAACCCAAGCGGCTCTATAACGGCCCCTTCGACGGCCATCACGAGCGGCCTGTTACGCCCTGGTCGAAACATGATCTCGGCGAGGTTCCGGAAGGGCACTATACGATCCCGATCGGCAAGGCGGAGATCCGCCGGTCCGGCAGCGCCGTCACGGTCGTCGCCTATGGCACCATGGTGCATGTGGCGCTCGCCGCGGCGGAGGAAACGGGTATCGATGCCGAGGTGATCGACCTGCGCAGCCTGCTGCCGCTCGACCTCGATACCATCGTCCAATCGGTGAAGAAGACCGGCCGCTGCGTCGTTGTGCATGAGGCGACGCTCACCTCAGGCTTCGGCGGCGAAATTGCTTCGCTGGTTCAGGAGCACTGCTTCTACAGTCTCGAAGCGCCGATCGTGCGCGTAACCGGTTGGGACACGCCTTATCCGCATGCACAGGAATGGGACTATTTCCCCGGCCCAGCCCGTGTCGGCCGGGCGCTCAAAGAAGTGATGGAGGGCTGAAGATGGGTGAGTTCGTCATCAAGATGCCCGATGTGGGTGAAGGCGTAGCCGAGGCCGAGCTGGTCGAATGGCATGTCAAGCTGGGCGACCCGGTCCGCGAGGACATGGTGCTTGCCGCTGTGATGACCGACAAGGCGACGGTGGAAATACCCTCGCCGGTTGAAGGGGTCGTGCTCTGGCTCGGCGCTGACGTCGGTGACACGGTCGCCGTCAAGGCGCCGCTCTTGCGTATCCAGGTCGCTGGTGAGGATGGGAGTGCAGCCGAAGCGGCGCCCTCCACTACGGCTGAACCGTCCGCGACGGTCGAGCCGGCCAAAGACAAGCCCGCGGAGGCTAAGCCGGCGCCGCCGCCGCAGGCCAGATCCGCCGCCGAGACCAAAGTCATTCAGCCGGAAAAAATCCCAGAGCGCCCCATCGCTCGCGAGCCGACGGAGCGGCCGGTTGCGTCTCCCGCCGTCCGGCTGCGTGCCCAGGAAGCTGGTGTCGATTTGCGCCAGGTGCCCGGCACCGGCCCGGCCGGCCGCATCACCCATGACAATCTCGACCAGTTCATAGCGCGTGGCATCCAGCCCGTTATTGTTCAGACCGGCCCCGCCCGCAAGACCGATGTCGAGGAGATCAAGCTCACAGGCCTCCGCCGCCGCATCGCCGAGAAGATGCGTCTTGCAAGCTCGCGCATTCCCCACATCACCTATGTCGAGGAGGTCGATGTCAGTGACCTCGAGGATCTGCGCGCGACGATGAATGCCGGCCGCAAGCCCGATCAGCCGAAGCTGACTATCCTGCCCTTCCTGATGCGGGCGCTGGTCAAGACGATTGGCGAGCAGCCGGGTGTCAACGCCACATTCGACGACGACGCGGGTATCGTCACCCGCTACGGCGCTATCCATATCGGCATTGCCACGCAGACACCATCCGGCCTGACCGTACCCGTTGTCCGGCATGCTGAGGCCCGGTCGATCTGGGATACGGCCGCCGAACTCGTGCGTCTTGCCGAGGCTGCCCGCAATGGCACCGCTGCCCGCGAGGAGCTGTCCGGTTCCACGATCACCATCTCCTCGCTCGGGGCACTCGGCGGCATCGTGACCACGCCGATCATCAACCATCCGGAAGTGGCGATCGTCGGCGTCAACAAGATCATGACACGGCCCGTCTGGGACGGCACCCAGTTCGTCCCGCGCAAGATGATGAACCTCTCGTCGAGCTTCGACCATCGGATCGTCGACGGCTGGGATGCGGCCGTCTTCGTCCAACGGATCAAGGCGTTGCTCGAAACCCCCGCGCTGATTTTTATTGAAGGCTGATGGCATGAAAGAGATCGTCTGCAAGCTTCTCGTCATCGGCGCCGGCCCTGGCGGTTATATCTGCGCCATTCGCGCCGGCCAGCTCGGCGTCGACACCGTTATCGTCGAATCGACGAAGGCCGGTGGCACCTGCCTGAATGTCGGCTGCATCCCCTCCAAGGCGCTCATCCATGCGGCCGAGGAATTCGACAAGGTCCGCCACATGACAGGTCCCAACGTTCTCGGCATCACCGTCGAGGCGCCGAAGCTCGATCTCGCCCAGACGATCCGCTGGAAGGACGGCATCGTCGGCCGGCTGAACAGCGGCGTGCTTGGCCTTCTGCGCAAGGCCAAGGTCAAGATCGTGCATGGGCAGGCGAAGTTCCGCGATGGCAAGACCGTCGAGGTCGACACCGAGACCGGAATCCAGGTCATCCGCGCAGAAACAGTTGTCATCGCCACGGGCTCCGAACCGGTCGAATTGCCGTCACTGCCTTTTGGCGGTGCGATCCTCTCGTCCACCGAAGCGCTGGCGCTGACGAGCGTTCCGGCCACGCTCGCCGTCGTCGGCGGCGGCTATATCGGCCTGGAGCTCGGCACTGCCTTCGCCAAGCTGGGCTCGCAGGTGACGGTGGTGGAGGCGATGCCGCAGATCCTGCCGCAATACGACGTCGAACTCGTCAAGCCGGTTGTCAAACGGCTGAATGAACTTGGCGTACGGGTGGTGACAGGCGCAAAGGCCAAGGGTTATTCAGGAGAGGCCTTGCTGATCGAGACCGCCGCCGGTGAGGAGGAGCGGATTGCTGCGGACAAGGTGCTCGTGACAGTCGGCCGCAAGCCGCGCACCGAAGGATCGGGTCTCGAAGAACTGGAACTCGATCGCGCCGGCCGCTTCATTCGCATCGACGAGCGCTGCCGCACATCCATGCGCGGCGTCTACGCGATCGGCGACGTCACCGGGGAGCCGATGCTGGCCCACCGCGCCATGGCGCAGGGCGAGATGGTGGCCGAGATCGTTGCCGGCCGCAAGCGCGCCTGGGACAAGCGCGCCGTACCGGCGGTCTGCTTCACCGACCCGGAGATCGTCACCGCGGGGCTTTCACCGGACGAGGCTCGCGCGCAGGGCTATGAAATCCGCGTCGGCGTCTTCCCCTTCAGCGCCAATAGCCGCGCGATGACGACCCAGTCGGAAGACGGGTTCGTGCGTGCCGTGGCGCGGGCCGATACCAATCTGGTGCTTGGTCTGCAGGCGGTCGGTGTCGGGGTCTCCGAACTGTCGAGCGACTTTTCCCTGGCGCTCGAAATGGGCGCGCGACTGGAGGATATCGCCGGCACGATCCATGCTCATCCCACTCGCAGCGAAGCCTTGCAGGAAGCGGCATTGAAAGCGCTGGGCCATGCCCTGCACATCTGAGCCAACCTCTCGGTCATACAGGCGCGCGAAGTTGCAGATTCATCGGCATGGATCAGGCCTTCACGCCTTCAACCGGCCAGAAGCGTTCCTTGAAACCGCTCTTTGTGTCTGCGCCCATATAGTGTCGCAGTTCCACTTCTGCGTCGAGGCCGGGAAAAATCTCGGCAATCTGTGAAGCGTATTTCATGATAGCCGCGAATTTGGGTTCGAAGTCGACTTCGACATCCACCGGGTCCTTGAGCTTCCAGGTGGTTCTTTCAAGCGCCGCAGGAACGTTGTCGGGAAAATCTCGGGGAAATAGTCCTGCGGAATAGGGAATGTCTTCGTATAGATAGACATCCGCATTCCATCCCGGATACCCGTCCTTGAACGCTTGCGACGTAATGATATGGTCAACATGGCGGCCGACCGTCAGCGGGCATAGAATCATGTTTGGGCGAACCGTCCGAACCCAATCGGCGAGCAATGCGCGCAGTGGCTCCCAAACAATGTCCTTGGGGTTCGGGGGCGAAAAGACGGCCTTCCGGTTGACATAGAGGAAGTCGCCATTGCCGTCTCTGCGATAGATGGCATCCAGCAAGCCACCGTGAATATAGTCCGCGCCCAGCGACTGCACGGAAGCGACATCTTCCTTGCAGCGCAACTCGTAGGGCTTGGGGCCCAGGGCCCACCATTCATGCAGTTCCTGCACAAAGGGAGATGGCTCGCCGTCAAACTGAGCATCGGCCGTGAAAATGGTGGCCGCCACAACGGAAACACCGTTCTTTACCGCCGTGTCCATGAAGCCACCGGCACTCAGCACGGCATCGTCGAGATGAGGTGACAGAATGAGAACACGATCATCTTTGTTAAGCTTATTCAGCATTTTAACGATCCATTTCGCCGACGAATGAATTTGGCTTTGAACGTCCGAGCAATTGAACAGGCTGGCTCAGGCGGCTGTGCCTAATCCGGCATAGCAAGTTATCGGGCCGTTGATAAGCATCACCTTGGGTGAGGGTTCATGGGGACGACGGATAGATGAATCGGCGCCGTCATTGGCGCGCCGCCACTATAACCACATGGTGATCAGGAGGCCGCGCTTGTTGGGACCTGGATCTCGGTAGTGCCTCGCTCTACCACTTCAAACGTAGCCCGACATTGCCTTCGAACAGGCGTTGATGCTCGCCGCTGACGTCGAATTTATAGTCCGCCGTTGCAAAGGCGCTCCACGATGTGTTGAAGGCATAGACCAGGCCGCCGCCAAGCTCGACCGACGTGCCCTTTGTCGAGGTATTCATCGGGTCGGCACCAAATCGTACCGTGTCGGTGGTGTCGAAGTTGTGCCAGAGATTGGCCTTCAGATAGGGTTGAAGCAGACCGTTGGGGGTCTGGAAGTTGCCTTGCAGGCGCGCGCCCAGCCGCCCGGTCCAGCTTTTGTCCGAGCCGAATGAGACGGTTGAATAGGCATCGCGCTTGTCGTCTAGCAAGATGTCCTGCCAAATCAGCTGTGCCTGCGGCTCGAGAGACCAATTGCTGGCGAGTGCGATCGGATAACCGCCTTCCAACGATGCGGTGAACCCGCTTCCTCCAATATCGATTCCGGTTCCGCCGATCGAGTTGGCATCGCCACCGAACCAGGTGCCCATCAGCACGCCATCGAGATACCAGCCGGACGGGCCGATATGGGTCCAATAGGCGCCAAAGCTGTTTGCATCCAGGTTGAATTTGCCGGTCTTTACATTGTTCCAGCCAACTGCCTGGCCGGTGACATCCGCGCTGAGATTGGCATAGCCGTAGAACAAGCCGGCGATATCGCGATTACCATCGTTGCTCTCATGGCTGAGAATATCCAGGCCGGTTTGCAGGCCCCAAAGCGATCCTTCGATCGACGGTGACACGGAACCCGCCCAGCCCTGATCGACATGTTCGCCGAAAGCGCGACCCCAGGCTGCCGAGACATTGTCACCCGGCGTCAAGGCGCTTTGCTCGCCGCGGCGCTCGTGAAACGTACCCAGTGTCGTGAGCGTTGCGATCTGCGCTGCCGGCGGGAGCGCCGTGTAGGTTGCCACCTCCGGGCGGATCAAGGGGATGACCTCGACATCGACGCCGCCGATATTTATGATTTTGGGAGAGATGGGGGTTGCCCCCGGATTCGGCGGTTTCGGCGATGGATTGTCGGGTGTCGCGATTGGCGGCTGGATAACAGAGGTCTCACCTCCGGGCGGCGTGACCAAAATGGGTGTTTCGGGATCCGGGTCGGTCGGGGTTGGCTCTGGAGCGACATAGGCGGAGCGCAGATACCAGTTATTGCTCGTACCGGTACTGATGCCACCCTTAAAGAGGTAATATTCGTAGGCGCCGGCAGCAGCCCGGCCGTTCAGATAAAATGCGTTGCTGCTGGCCGTGGCGCCGTTCAATGCCTGCACAACGTTGATGCCATCGACCATCGTGGCTGCACCGCCGCCGCCGAAATTATTGACTGTGATGGCCGTCGTACCCGATGCGGTCCCGCCGTCGATCACCAGCCTATCGGAGGCGGACGCATCGCCGCCGAGTACGGTGTTGAGGAGGAGGGAGCCGCCAGAGCCGACATAATTTCCAACGACGGTGAGGCTGTTCGCCGCCTGTGAGCCGCCATTGGTCAGGTCGATAACGCCTGAATTGGTCAGTGTCACGGCGGGGCCGCCCGGGTAGGGTGTAATCGAAGGATTGAAACCGGCGCCGGCGAGCAGACTGGCACCGGATGAGACCGTGACATTGCCTGTCAGATCCTTCTGCAGCTGAAATGTGCCGTTCTGGATGAAGCTGTCGCGGAAGTCGCCGGTGCCGGCCCATGTCCAATCCGTGCCGGTCATGTAGAGTGTCTGGAAATTGGTGAAGGCGTTGTCGATCACGCCCTGGCCCTGAAGCGTGACCTTGTTGCTTCCGCCGCCGCCATTGGCGGTTCCGATCATCTTCGAGCCGGTTTGAAGTGTCAGGTCTATATTGCCGTTTCCGCCGCTGATGGCAAAGCCGTTGCCGCCGCTGAGAAGCCCCGCATTGGTAATGGCGGTTTGTCCGTTCAGCGTGCGAATGGCGGGACCCTGATCGCTGATGATCTGGCCGCCAGCAAGATTGATGATCGTAGCGGTGAACGACGAGCCGAGCGTGTTGGAGAAGACGCCGTCCGACGGCAGGCTGCCCGAGGCCGCGCCGCCGGTTGCATGGATGATGCCGCTGTTCACCAAGGTGCCGTTGCCGCCCTGAATATAGACTGTCGGCGAGCTGTTTCCGCTCGTGGTCAGCGTACCTGTGTTGGTGACCGTGCCGTTGGCGCCGAGAATGGAAACGGCGCGCGCATTACTGCCGCTGGTCGATACAGAACCATTATTGATAATGGTGTTGTTGGGAGAGCCGCCCCCACTTTGGCCCCAACTCGCCGTCATGCCATAGGCATTCGGTCCTGTCGTCGTAATCGAGCCATTGTTGATGAGTGTGTTGCCGCCGCCGTCGGCCGCCATGCCGTCATTGTATTGGCCAGTGTTGCTGATCGAACCATTATTGGTGATGGTGTTATTGCTGCCGGTACCGACGAGACCCGCGCCGCGATTGAGGCCGCTGCTGCCCGATCCTGTAAGAGAAATACTGCCGTCATTGACGATGGTACTGGAATCGGCGACGCGCGCGCCGGCATTGGCGGTTGGCGAGCGGACGACAGTCACAATCGCGCCGCCGAGAATGTCGATCGTGACGTTGGAGCTGCCGGCGGCTCCATAGACCCCGGTGGTGACCGGATTGGGCGAGCTCGAGTCGCAGGTGGCTGTCTGGCCATTCGTAGGAGTGAAACTACTGCATGCCGCCTGCGCGACTTCAGGGGATGCGATGCTTGCCCCCATTAAAAGCGTGGCTTTAAGGCAAGTGTAGCGGAATTTCCGAACTGAATTCGTCATACGGCGCATCGCCCCCCGGCTGCACTAGGTACTTCCAACCGATGTTTCAGTTTCTCCTTTGCAATCTAAGAGCATAGGTGAAGATTCGTATCAACTAAAAAAGATAAAACTAATTATATGTATACGAAAGCCGCGCGGCGCTGCCGGTGGGCTAGGCCGCTCGAGTATAGGAATTGTTGATGACCATCGGCTCGCCTGGCGCACGAGGGAGGGTTGCGCCAAGGATGGATCTGCCCTGACGCCGAGATATATCCGTGCCTGCCCCGCCGCCTGGAGTGATCAGATCACGCCAGTTCCTTCGCTTCAGCGAGTGGAAAGCGCTGGAGGTGGCGGTGGAGTTGTGGAGCCGGAGCCGAGCGAGCGCTGGACCATGACGCTGTCCGCCCAGTGACCGTAACGATAAGCCACGCCCGGCAACAGGCCGACGCGAATGAAGCCGAAGCGTTCGTGAAGGGCGAGCGAAGCGGCATTGTCGGCGTCGATATAGCCGATCATCTGCCTGAAGCCGGCCGCGGCGCAGGCGTCGATCAGCCCGCGCATGAGCAGGCTGCCGACACCCTGGCCGACATGGTCGTGATGCACGTAGATCGAGTGCTTGACGGTGTAGCGATAGGCCGGGCGTTTGCGGAAGAGGACGACGTAGGCATAGCCCACGACCTTTTCACCGACGACTGCGACGACATGCGGGAACCGGCGGTTCTTCAGATTTTTGCGCCGGTCCCTGAGATCGTCGGGTTGGGGGGTGTCGTTGTCGTCCACCCCATCCTCGACGCCGCGGCGAATGTGGCGACGATAGATCGCCAGCATGGCATCGACGTCGCCTTCGCGCGACGGGCGAATGATGATTGCTTTGTCCTGCTCCATGATCGAACCTGAATTCCCGGCCTATTCCGCAACGACATAGGTATAAAGCCGGATGCGGCCGATGAATCAATCTCGCGATAAAGCCCCTGAATCTCGACGTCAAAGCCGGGGAAGAGATTGAAGCAGGTTTCGAACATCTTGAGATAATCGAGCATGGGCTTTGCTTCATCCGTCAGACGTTCGCCCGGCACGATGGTGGCGATACCAGGCGGATAGACGACGAAGGGCGTCGTCGCGATGCGGCCGGCGATGGCGTCGATCGGCAGATAGTCGACATCGTTGCGCACCAGGCAGCGTGCGGCGTCATGCGGCGACAGCGCGATCGGTGGCAGGTGGGCGGCGGAAAACTGCATCGTCTGCAGCGCGCTGACATTGGCCTGGCCGAAGAAACCATGCATTTCCGTGCACAGATCGCGCAGTCGCACACCCGCATAGCGGCTTGGCCGGCGGCGATAGAATTCCGGGATTACCTCCTCCAGCAGCGCATTGTCGTCGTACAGCTTCTTGAAGGCGACGAGGCCGCTGATCAGGGTGCCGGCCTTGCTGGCCTCGACCCCGGGGGTCAGCAGGAACAGCAGCGAATTGAGGTCGTTCTTTTCCGCCACGATTCGGTTTTCGCGCAGATACTGCGCGACGACGGGGGCTGGGATGCCATGCTCGGTATATTGGCCGGTTGCCCGGTCAAAGCCGGGGGTGAGGAGCGTGAGCTTGTTCGGATCGGTCATGGCAAAGCCCGGCTCCATGCCTGAAAAGCCGTGCCATGCCGCGCCGGGTGTCAGGTGCCAGAAGGCCGGATTGGTGGCGAGCTGGTCGGTGGCGACGCTCTCCCAAGGCACGTCATGCACCGCGCCGGGGCTCGATACATCCGGGATCGCCACGCGATCCGGCACGAAAGGTTCGAAGAACCAACGACGCTCCGGGCGGTGTTCCTTCTCTTCGAACTCGCGGCGCACGGCACGGATCTTCTTGCGCAGTTCGATGCCGAGGCGGATCGTGTCGTCCCAGAGCACTTCGCCGGAACGCCCCTTCATCATCTGCGCGCCGACGTCGAGCGAGGCAAACAGCGGATAGAAGGGCGAGGTCGAGGCGTGCTGCATGAAGCTTTCGTTGAAGCGGCGATGCTCGACGCGGCGCTTCTGACCGGTGATATGCCGGTCCTTCATGTGGATCTGGGAGGCCTGCGAGAAGCTCGCCAGCTGCTTGTGGGTGGATTGCGTGGCGATGATACCAGGCGCATCGGGGCCGAGATCGGCAAGGCCCATGGCAAAGCGCCCGGCATAGAGCGGATGAAACTTCATGAAGCCGGCCCAGGCCTCGTCGAAGAGGATATAGTCGCACAGATGTCCGATGCGCTTCAGGATCATCTCGGCATTGTGGATCGTGCCGTCATAGGTGCATTGTTCCACCACCGCGACGCGGAACGGGCGCGGCTTCTTGTGGGCTTCGGGATCTTTCACGAGTGGATGCGTGCGGATGCGTTCCCGTAAGGCCTCTTCGTCCATCGCCGCGAAATCCATGGGACCGATCAGTCCGTGGACGTTGCGGATGGTCGGCAGGTAAACGGGAATGCCGCCGGAGATCATCAAGGCGCCATGATGGGCGGCCTTGTGATTGTTGCGATCGAACAGCACGAGATCGCCGTCGGTCACCAGCGCGGAAAGCGCAACCTTGTTGGAAGTGGAGGTGCCGTTGAGCACGAAATAGGTCTTCTCGGCGCCGAAGATCTTCGCCGCTTCCTTCTGCGCAGCCAGCGCAGGGCCCTCGTGGGTCAGGAGATCGCCGAGGTCGAGCACGGAATTGTCGAGGTCGTCGCGGAACACTGCTTCGCCGAGGTGCTCCATGAAGACACGGCCGATGGGGCTGCGGCTGTAGAAGATGCCGCCATTATGTCCCGGGCAGGTCCAGAGATGGTTACCCTCTTCGGCATAATCGACCAGCGCGCCGAAAAACGGCGTTTTCAGCGTCTCGGCATATTGCTTGAGCCGGCTGATGAGGCTCTTGGCGATGAAGGCAGGCGTTTCCTCGGACAGGAAGACATAGCCGTCAATGAAATCGAGCACTTCTACCGGCACATCCTCGAAGCGCTTGCGGCGGATCAGCAGGATGATCGGGAATTCAAGGCCGCGCCGGCGCATGAGGTTGATGAGCGAGGCCGTCTTGCCCTCAAGCCCCTTCTTGCCCCAGTCGACCAGCATGCAGCCGATGGCGGCGTCCGTTTGCACGGCAATTTCCGCATCTTCGAGATTGCGCGCGCGCACCACTTCGAAGCCGGAGCGTTCGATTTCCTCGACGATCTGATTGTAGCGGGCGCCCTCCAGATCCTCGCTGTCGAAAGCCGGCGTTGCGAATAGAAAGTTGAAACGTCTGAAATAATCCATCTGGGTATCCGCTCCTGATCCGGCACGAGGTGTCGACGCATTTCATGACATGGTTGTGACAGAGTACCTCATGTCCGAAGCATCTGTGCAGAATGGCATTTTGCCGTTCATTTAGAGCGCTTGCGCAACCTGGGAAATGGTGAGGCGACAACAGGGCTTGGCTTGTATCATTCCGACGAAATACTGGCGGTAACCGGATCGAGCGGCAGATGGAAGAGACAGCAAATTCCCGCCGATTGCAGGCTTTACAGATGGTTATTTCAACGCTGTTGTGAAAAATAGAACACTAATTCCATAGGCTATATTGGAATAGCGGGGCCGCTCCGATACCCTCGACAAGCATTCGGTTTTCGAGGAATTTCAATGACGATCGCAGCCAATTTCAAGGCGTTCACTCTCGCCGTCGGCCTGTCGTTGCTTGCTTCATCGGTCGCGTTTTCGGCTGATGAGGGCAAGCCCGTACAGGGCGGCACGCTGATTTATCTGGAGCAGCAGGCCCACACCAATCTCTATCCACCGGCCGGCGGGTTCTATCCGAATGGCGGTATCCTGAACCAGATCACCGACAAGCTGACCTACCAGAACCCGAAGACGCTGCAGATCGAGCCATGGATCGCAGAATCCTGGACCATCAATGACAAGGGGACGGAATACACCTTCAAGATCCGCAAGGGCGTGAGCTTCTCCGACGGAACGCCCGTCGATGCCAATGCCGTTGCCAAGAACTACGATACGTTCGGCCTCGGCAACAAGGATCTGAAGCTGCCGGTCTCCGAAGTGCTCAACAATTATGATCACAGCGAAGTCGTCGATCCCTACACGGTCAAATTCTATTTCAAGAAACCCTCGCCCGGCTTCCTGCAGGGCACCTCGGTCATCGGCTCCGGTCTCGTCTCCTTGAAGACGCTGGCGCTGCCTTTCGATCAGCTTGGCGATGCGACGAAGATCGTCGGCTCCGGCCCCTTCGTCGTCGAAAGCGAAACGCTCGGCAAGCAGCTCTCCTTGAAGGCGCGCGCGGACTATAATTGGGGTCCTGCCAAGCTCGAGCATCAGGGCAGGGCCTATCTCGACGGCATCAAATATATCATCACCGGCGAAGACAGTGTGCGCATCGGCGCGCTGCTTTCCGGTCAGGCCGATTTCATCCGCCAGCTTCAGGCCTATGACGAAAAGCAGGTCAGCGATCAGAGCTTCGCGATCTATGCCGCGCCGACGCGTGGGGTGAACGACAGCGTCGCCTTCCGGCCGGACAACCCACTCGTCGCGGATATCAAGGTGCGTCAGGCGTTGCTGCACGCCACCGACAGCAAGGAAATCGTCGATACCTTGTTTTCTGCCAATTATCCGCAGGCAAAGTCGGTGATCTCGTCAGCTGCCGCCGGTTATCAGGATCTGTCTTCGAAGCTCACCCACGATCAGGCGCTTGCCGAAAAGCTGCTCGACGAGGCGGGCTGGAAGAAGGGTGCCAACGGTTTGCGCCAGAAGGATGGAAAGCCGCTGTCGCTGGCCGTTTATGAATCCCTGCCGCAGCCGCAGAACAAGGGCGTGCTGCAGCTCGTCGCCCAGCAATGGGCGAAGATCGGCGTCAAGCTCCAGGTGCTGGCCGGAACCTCAGGAAATCTGGTCACGGACAATGTCGACCCGGCAAAGACGCCGCTTGTGGTCGCCGAAGTGGGCCGCGCCGATCCCGACGTCATCAAGAGCCAGTTCTACGCCAAGAACCGCGATGCTCTTCTCCAGAAGGGTGGCCTCAACCCGAAGGCCGCTTTCACCGACGACAAGCTGAACGGACTGCTGGAAACCATCGCCTCGGAAACGGATAGCGACAAGCGCTTGGCCGCGGCAAAGGCAGCGCAAGAATATCTGCTGGATGCGGCCTATGTCATCCCGTTCTTCGAGGAGCCGCAGGTCTTTGCGGGCGCACCTTACGTCAAGGGCGTTGCCTTCGAGGCTGTGGGCCGGCCTTCCTTCTACAGTGTTTGGCTCGCCGCGCACTGAGCATGTCTGCAGCCCGGCCGTTGGACGGGCTGCATCTTCATAACGACAGGCAATCGCCATGACGAAATACATCTTATCGAGGATCGGACAGGCTTTGCTCGTCCTGTGGGCGGCATTTACCGTTTCGTTCGTGCTGCTGCAATCGATGCCGGGCGACGCCGTGCTCATCAAGTTTCAGAGCCCGGATTTCGGCCTGAGCCCGGAGCAGCTTGCCGATATCAGGGCTGCCTATGGTGCCGACGGGTCTCTGCTCCAGCAGTATGGCCATTCGATATGGAATTTTCTGTCAGGCAATTTCGGTTATTCGCTGCAGGCGGGTGTCGCCGTGAGTTCGCAGCTTGCAGTCAGTCTCCCGTCGACGCTGCTGTTAGCCGGCTTCAGTTTCCTGCTTGCGGTCATCCTGGCTGTCGTCATCGCCATCCTGGCTAATGTTTCCGGCTTCGGCTGGCTGCGCGGCCTCGTTCAATCGCTGCCGTCGCTGTTCATATCCGTGCCGACTTTCTGGCTCGGCATCATGTTCATCCAGATCTTCTCGTTCCGCCTGCGGTTGGTCCCGGTGATCGATCCCGGTCCGTGGCAGGGATTGATCCTGCCCATCCTGACCGTCGCCATTCCGATCTCCGCCCCGCTTGCGCAGATTCTCCTGCGAAACATCGATGAAGTGCTGACGCGTCCCTTCATCTCGGTGGCGCGTGCCAAGGGCGCCTCGCATGGGCAGGTGCTCTGGCGTCACGTTGCCAAGAACACGCTTCTGCCGGTGCTGACCGTGGCGGGCCTGCTCTTCGGGGAATTGATCGCCGGCGCTGTGATTACCGAGACGGTATTCGGGCTGAACGGGATCGGCAGCCTGACGAAGCAGGCGGTCGACAGTGAGGATGTCGCCGTCCTGCAGGCGATTGTCGTCATCTCGGCGGCCGCCTTCGTCACCATCAACCTGATCGTCGACCTGCTCTATCCGATCCTCGATCCGCGCCTGAAAGCAAAGCTTGGAGCCAGATAATGACAAGTTTTGATGCAGCGCACTATCACGACTCAGCCAATCATGCCGACACGAGCGATGCGCTGCCGGTGCAGCAGCCTCGCGGAGAAGGCAAGCGGCTTGCCCGCGGATTTCCCTTTCGCGTTCGGCCAGGCCTGCTTCTCGCGATCCTTATCGTCGCCGTGGTCGTCCTGTGGGCGCTCATTCCCGGCGCGTTTACGAGCTACAATCCGGTCGAAGGTCTGCCCGGCCAACATCTGAAGGCCCCAAGCGCCGCTCATCTTCTCGGCACCGATTCGCTCGGGCGCGATCTCTACGCACGCATCATTTATGGCTCCATTCATTCGCTGTCGGGAGCGCTTGCCGCGGTCGGCATTGCGCTCGTGATCGGTACTGTACTGGGTGTGCTGGCAGGCTCGCTCGGTGGCTGGACAGAAACGGTGATCATGAGGATCGTCGACGTGCTGCTGTCGATCCCCGACCTGTTGCTGTCGCTCAGCATCATCGTTCTGCTTGGTTTCGGCACCGTCAATGCCGCGATTGCCGTCGGCTGCACGCTGATTGCCAAATTCGCGCGGCTGGTCCGGTCCGAGGTCGTGACGGTCCGCAGGAGCGAATATGTCGAGGCGGCCTTTGGCAGCGGCGGCACTTTTTACAGGGTGCTTTGGCGCCATATCCTGCCGAATTCGCTGACCTCGGTGATCGCCTTTGCCGCGCTGCAATCCGGCTGGGCCATTCTTCAGCTGTCGACGCTCGGTTTCCTCGGTTATGGCGCACCGCCGCCCACACCGGAATGGGGCCTGCTGATTGCCGAGGGGCGAAACTATATCGCCACCGCCTGGTGGCTGACGACCGCACCCGGCCTCGTCGTCGTGCTTGTGGTGATCTCGATCAATCGCATCAGCCGCTCGCTTGCGGAGGTGGGCAAATGAGCTATTTCGCGTCGGAAGGAACGAATGATCTCACCACACCGGTTCTGGATATTTCCGGCCTGACGATCGCCTATCGTGATCGTAGCGGTTCACGCACGGCGGTTCATGGTATCGACTTCACCGTCAATCCCGGTGAAGTCGTGGCGCTGGTCGGCGAATCCGGCTCCGGCAAGAGTTCGACGGCACAAGCAATTATCGGCCTGCTGCCGCAGAACGGGCATCTGGAGAATGGCCGGATCAGGCTCAATGGCCAGGATATTGCCCGCTGGCCACAGAAGCGGCTCGATACGATCCGCGGTTCCGTCATCAGCCTCGTGCCGCAGGATCCGGGCAATTCCCTCAACCCGGTAAGGACGATCGGCGAACAGGTGGCCGAAGTCCTCACCATTCACCGCCGTGCGCCGCGTGCGGCCGCCTATGTGCAGGCCATCGAACTGTTGGAGCGCGTCGGTCTCAGCCAGCCCGCACTTCGCGCCAGGCAGTATCCGCATGAGCTCTCCGGCGGCATGCGTCAGCGTGTCCTGATCGCGATTGCCATTGCCCTCAAGCCCTCGCTGATCATCGCCGACGAGCCGACCAGCGCGCTCGACGTCACTGTGCAGCGGCACATTCTCGATCTGATCGACGATCTGCGCCGGGAATATGGGGCGGCGGTTCTTCTGGTCACGCATGATCTCGGCGTCGCGGCCGATCGGTCCGACAGGCTCGTTGTTCTGCAAAATGGCCGTATCCAGGAGCAGGGGCGTACCGCCGAGCTTTTGAGAAACCCGCAAAGTGCCTATACGCGCCGGCTGCTTGCCGACGCCCCGTCGCTGAACGCCGCGCCGCAACGTTCTTCGACGCGTCCGTCCGAAACAGCACCTGCACAGGAGGACGATATCGTCGTCGTCGAAGGGCTGGTGCAGGAATTTGGCATCGGCGGCAAGGATGCCGGTTTCAGAGCTCTCGACGACGTGTCCTTTCGCGTCACGCGGGGCACGACGCATGCGATTGTCGGCGAATCCGGTTCAGGCAAGACGACCGCCATCCGCATCGTCTCCGCCTTTCAACGCCCAACGGCGGGAAGGGTGGTCATCGACGGGCTCGACCTGGCATCCCTGCGTGGCGAGACCCTGCGGCTCTTCCGCAAGAAGATTCAGCTGGTCTATCAAAATCCCTTCGGCTCGCTCGATCCACGCCAGACCATATCGTCGATTGTGGAAGAACCGCTGCTGAACTTCGATCCGCAGCCACGGACGCAGAGATTGGAACGGGTTACGGCCGTCATCGAGAAGGTCGGATTGCCCGCCGATGTCCTGCAAAGGCGTCCGCATGCACTTTCGGGCGGCCAGCGACAGCGCGTTGCGATTGCCCGGGCGCTTGTCCTTGATCCGCAGATCCTGGTTCTCGACGAAGCCGTCTCCGCACTCGACGTGACGGTTCAGGCGCAGATCCTTTCGCTGCTTGACGGTCTCCAGCGAGAGCTGGGGCTGACCTATATCTTCGTCTCGCATGATCTTGCCGTGGTGCGCCAGATTGCCGATACCGTCTCCGTTCTGCAGAACGGCAAGCTGGTCGAAGCCGGCCTTGTCGACGAGGTCTTCGGCAATCCGCGCAGCGCCTATACCCGTGAGCTGATCGAGGCCATTCCGGGCAAAAAATATTCGATCGCTCTTCGCCAGCCCCCAAGCAATGCAGGATAATTCCATGAGCACGTCGGCTTTACCAAAACGACTGGGCTTCTTCAGCCGTATTCTCGATCAGACGGATGCAGCCGAGCGCTACCGCCTCGTCAGCGAGCAGATCATCCATGCCGAGGCGCAGGGTTTTGACAGCGCCTGGGTGGCACAGCACCATTTCAATGGCGACGAAGGCGGTCTGCCGGCGCCGCTGGTCTTTCTGGCGGGGTTTGCCTCGCGCACCTCGCGCATCCGGCTGGGGACGGGCGTCATTACGCTGCCGATGGAAAATCCCGTTCGTGTCGCGGAAGATACGGCTGTGCTCGACCTTATGCTCGGCGGGCGCCTGGAGGTCGGTTTCGGTACGGGCGGCACGCCGCAGGCTTTCCTGCCATTCGGGATCGAGAGCGCCGAAAGGGGCCCGGTCTATGGCAAATATCTGGCACTCGTTCGCGATGCATGGGCCGGACAGGAGCTTACTGGCGGCAATCGGCTTTATCCGACCGCGCCGCATCTTGCCGAAAGGGTTTGGCAGGCAACCTTCTCCGTCGGCGGTGGTGAACGGGCTGGCCGCGAGGGCGATGGCCTGATGCTGTCACGCACACAGCCACGACCCGACGATGCGCCCGATACCGAACTTTGGGATCTGCAGAATCCGATTATCGATGCCTATTTCGCTGCTCTGCCAAAGGGCCGTGCGCCACGGATTCTCGGCTCGCGCAGCCTTTTCGTCGCCGACGATCGCAAGGAGGCACTCCGGTTTGCCGATATCGGCTTGCGGCGGAGTGCCGAACGCTTTGCCGCAAGCGGCTTCACCGTTCGTGGCGATACGACCGCCGATCTGATCAAGGCTTTCGATGTGCATGTCGGCACACCCGAGGATGTGATCGCGTCCTTGAGTGCGGATACAGCACTGTCGCGGGTGACGGACCTTGTCTTCCAGGTGCATTCCGTCGATCCGCCGCACGCCCATATTCTCCGGTCCCTCGAGCTGATCGCGCAGAAGGTCGCTCCGGCGCTCGGCTGGGCGCCGCAACCATTTGCAGGCAAGGGTCCGCAGCTTGCGGCCTCCGCATGAAACGCAATTCATAAAGAGAAGGTATGTCCATGACCTCGTCAACAACTGACGTCATCGATCTTCTGGCTGATATCCGTGAGGGCTCCTCGCTCTACGCCTTGAGAACGGCCAGACCGCAAACGCGCGACAACGCTCAGAGAAGCTATGAGGCGCTTTTCGAGCCAGACCATCAGGGTGATGTAAGCCGCACGGAGCGCTTTGCCCTGGCGACTTTCATCGCCGACCTGCACAGCGCTGGCAACGTTGAGCAGTTCTATCAGGCCGCACTGGAGGAGGTTGCCAAATCTGCGTCACTGGTCGCGGCCGTCAAGGCGGAAGCGGAGGGCGGACGCACGGTCGGACCCTATGGGCATTATCCGGCCGGGCCTCTTTCCATCGAGGATCGTACTGGGCTGATCTTCCATGTGTCGGAAGCGGGGCGCTCGGCTCTCGGGGCCAAGCTCTCGGCCGCTCTGGAACATGCGCATCTCCTCGTCTATCGCCCGCGCGAGGCGAGCGCCGAGGCGCTGCAGCGGCTTCTGGATGCCGGCTGGACGACGACGGGTGTGGTGACGCTGTCGCAAATCACAGCGTTTCTCTCGTTTCAAATCAGGGTCGTGGCCGGGCTGAGTGCATTGGCTGCCGCCGATGCCGCGCAGGCTGTCTCCGCCTAATCGCAGAAAGGATCGTTTCCTATGACCGATACCGTCATCCATCCCGCCATCGAAGATCGTCCCAATGCCTTTACGCAGAAGGAGATTGGTTGGACGCCCTGGCTCAATCCGCTTGCTGAAGACGAATTGACCGATCGCCATTGGCGCGGGCTCGTCGACGCGTCGCGCGCCAAGTCGCCCTACTTCATGCTGCTGGCACGCGATCCGGAGATCCTAGAGCATCGTTCACAAAACGTGAATCGTTGGGTGTTTGATTTTGGTGAATTTCATGATTCCCTTCCAAGCGGAGGTGTTTCATGGGCAAATCGCATTCACTTGATATCCGCGAACGCGTTGTGGCAATGGTTGAGGCAGGGCATTCCTGCCGCGCGGCCGCGCGTCGTTTCGCCATCGGCGACAGCACGGCAATCCGCCTCATGCAGCGCCGCCGGACGACAGGAGCGGTATCGCCTCCGCGTCAGGGCCGTCCGTCCGGCAGCGGCAAGCTTGCGGCCTATCGGTCGTTCCTGATTGCGCAGGTCGAAGCCAGACCCGATATCACCATGCCGGAACTGGCCGACAGGCTCGATGAGGCGCACGGTGTTCGTGTTCCACCTTCGTCGCTGTCACGGGTGCTGGTGGCGGAAGGGTTCACATATAAAAAAAGCCCTTATGGCGTCGGAACGCGCACGCGCGACGGTGCGCCACGATCGTGACACCTGGATCGCAAAGCGTCAGCCACGCATGCGGCTGGAACCGCATCGTCTTGTCTTTATTGACGAAACATCCGTGAATACCAAGATGGTTCGGCTGCGTGGACGCTGCCCGCGCGGCGAGCGGTTGCGCATGGATGCGCCGTTCGGACATTGGGGAACGCAGACCTTCATCGCCGGGCTTCGATGCTTCGGACTGACCGCGCCATGGATCATAAACCGCCCCATGAACCGCGCTGCTTTCGACACCTATATCGAGACCCAGCTCGTCCCCACACTGTCACGCGGCGATGTCGTCATCCTTGACAACCTGGCCGTCCACAAAAGCAAAAGAGCCACAGAGATCTTGCGGGATCATGGCGCATGGTTCCTCTTCCTGCCGCCCTACAGCCCAGACCTCAATCCCATCGAAATGGCATTCTCCAAGATCAAAGCGCATCTCAGGACCGCAGCCGCCAGAACCTTCGACACCCTCACAAAGGTCCTCGGCTCAATCTGTAACCTCTTCAATCGAACCGAATGCTGGAACTTCTTCAACGCAGCAGGATATGCGCCATGTTAATCGTACGACGCTCTAGAGGCACGCACGAAGACCGACAAGGATATCTTCTACAACGTCGAGGCCGGGCTGCCGCGCGCCGAACGCGAGCTCGCCGCGACCGCTGCATCGCGCACGAATGGTTGCATATTCTGCGCCTCCGTCCACTCCCGTTTTGCTTCTCATCACTCGAAGCGGACGGAAGATGTGCAACGCCTGCTCGACGAGGGCACCGGCACCGATCTCGGCAGCCGCTGGAATGCGATCGTATCGTCTTCGGTCGCGCTGACGGAAACACCGTCGCTATTCGGCGCCGATGATATCGGCAAATTGCGGGACGAAGGACTAAGCGACCTCGCGATCGCCGACGTCATACACGGGGCTGCCTTCTTCAATTGGGCAAACCGGTTGATGCTCTCCCTCGGAGAGCCGTTGCCGGCTCAATAAGCCGAGGCAACGAGCCGGCATTTCCCTCGAAGAACGGCTAGAGTTAGCCGGCCTTCGGGTAGAACCACGCATAGCCGAAATGATACCGATCCGGGTCGCTTCCGTAATAGAAGGGAAGGGCGATATCGTTTTGGACGGGCATTTGCACAGTGGTGCCGAATTTCGCCGTAAGCCAATCTTTCAAGCTGTCGGGCATGGCAGATTGGCGTCCATCACGCTCGTTCCAGACCAGCAGGACCGGCCCGTTTCCGATGGCCTGGCGGCTAAGATCCGATCCCGGATATTCCGCCGAGATCACTGCTGTATTCGGCATGTTCACGCGGATATTGCCGGCTTTGAGCCAAGTCGTCGCCACCACGGCAACCGGCCGCTTGCCGTCTGCGAGGGCCACGGCGTTCACGAAGCTCGCATAGGGCGTGTTCAGATGTTCATATGATTTGAACAGCTTCGGGAACAGAACGCCGCCGGCTATGATGATCGGCAGTGAGATTGCCATGACCAGGGGCAGGTAGAAGGACCTCTTCAGATCCGCTGGGTTCTGTTCTCCCGCAGCTTCGAGCTTCAGGCAGAAATAGAGCGGCAGCAGAAACAGAAACGGCAGCAGCCATCGGTCGCGAAATTCCGTAAGCGTCGTGACGACGATCAAGGCCAGCAATATCGCTGCCGTGCTCAGGAATATGGTTCCGACGAAATCGCTCCATTGGCTTCTCGAGCGTAGCGATCGCAGAAACGACCGGCGAAAGGTCAGGAAAAAGACCACGGTCGTCGGGGCGGCGATTGCCACGCTGGTTTTAATCAACTCGATGACGCCGTTGGCGATATCGGAAAGTTTGCCACCCGCTCCCCGTTCCGACATGGTCTGCACGGTCGTGGCCAAAACCCGGTCCATGTTGGATATCATCCACAGCGCATGCGGCAGGAACACCAGAATCGCGATTGCGGGGGCCAGAAGGAAGCGCCTGTCCAGCAGTCTCTTCCGACCCTCAGGATGACAGAGGACGGCCACGAAAACGCTGATGATGATAAGGGCAAAGTTGTACTTGGTGAGCATTCCGAGCCCGGCCCAAAGGCCGATCATCGCATAGGAACCCAATGTCGGCCGACGGATGGTCGCCACCACGAAGTAGATGAACAGGACGACGGCGAGCAGCGTGCCGACCGTATGCGTCAGGTCCCTCTGCGCCTGCCAGAACATCTGGGGCATGGTTAGCAGAGACAAGGTGGCAAGCGCCGCCAGCCTCTTGTCGTTGAGGAGCTGTTTCGCCAGTCCATGATAGGCCAGATAGACCAGGAAAAGCAGAAGGTTTTTCAATATGGCAAGCGACGCAACGCTGGTGCCGAAGATCTCGAACACGCCATACTGGACCCAATTGTAAAGCGGCGGCTGGGCATCATATCCCCAGGCCAACCATTGCCCGACCACAAATTGCTGGGCCTCGTCGATCCGCACGGAACTCGAAATGGAAATGCGAATGGCGGCCTGTACGCAGAAATATACGGCGAATACCCAATCCACCCACCTGAAGTCGGAAAACAACCGCTCGCTCGTCGCCGACTTAATTCGGTCAAACATTTGCGAAAAATTGTTCTGCGCGAGAGCCTTCATTCAATTCTCCGTACCGCTGTCAATATCTTGTCAGCGTCCTGTCATTTCGTTCATGGCAAACGGTGGTCTACGCTTCCAAGGAAGGCGTTACCATGACGTTTTGGCTATCTGTGGAATATTTCCAAGGTGGAATGCCTGAAAACCACCCAAATCGACAGGGTGTGTAGCCATTCTATGACACCCTGTTGAGCGCTGGCTTTCTCGATGGCAGCGGCCTGGTGCTTGTAACAGCACTGCAATCCCAACCCTATAAAGAAAATCGGGGAGCCCTGCGGTATAGTGTCCTGCGGGCACCAATTGTTCAATCTGCGATCGTGAACAGCTCCATCGCATCGGCCAAACCTTTCAGCCGCTGCGGCCCGATCGAAACTGCATTTGCGATCTGCGCCTTCTCGCGGAAGGATTCAGACATCAGGAGCGCTTCGCCCCTTTCGCTGCAGATGCCCTGGATACGGCTGACGACGTTGACATCGGGGCCGATCAGCGTGAAATCCAGTCGGCTGCCCGAGCCGACATTACCGTAGCTGACCTCGCCGTAATGTAGCGCGATCCCTGCCTTGACACGAATGCCGTCATAGTCGAAGCGCTCCACTTCATTGAGGATCGCTTCCGCCGATGATAACGCGGCATGGCAGGCTCCGGGTGGATCAATCCCTGGGAAGAAGGCGAGAACGGCATCGCCCATGAACTTCAGCACTTCGCCGCCTTCCCGCGTGATCGCGGGCACGACCTTATCGAAATAGGCGTTCAACAGGCCAAGAACGGTGTTGCCGGGCAGCCGGTTGGACAATTCGGTGAAGCCGCGCAGGTCGCAGAGCAGAAGTGCTGCCTCCATGGATTCGATTTCGCCGCGGCGGATATGTCCGGCAAGGATCCGGCTCGCCGTCATGGGGCCGATATAGGTGTCGAGCAGGCTGAGCTCGCATTGCCGCAGGACACGCAGCTCGCACGTATTGCGCAATGCCGGCAGGATGCGCTCGATCACCTGCTGCTCGATGGGGGTGAAGCCACCCTGGCGGCGCGTGCCGAAGACGGCCGTGCTGATCGGTCCGTCTGCATTGCACAGCGGCGCGATGATCAGCTGCACCAGTCCGCGGCCGGAAAAAATGTCGATATGCTGCCAGGGGCCATAGGGGCTTTCGCCAGGGCCGACGATCAATGGCTCGCGCATTCCCTGCACCTTGAGCAGTGGTGTATTGGCAAAAGCCAGGCGTGAGCCATGTTCCCGGTCATGAACCTCGATCGGCTCGCCCGGCGCCCAGGCAAAGGTGCGGCCGATAAAATCGGGATGCAGCGTCGTTAGATGCAGGGTTAATCGGTCGACGGGAAGGCCGAGTGCCCGCAGGCGGCGTCCAAGCCCGAAAACGAGGCCGGCTTCGTCGAGGGCGTGGCACTCATCGCCTGTCAGCCATTCGACGAGGGTAAGGGTTGCTGCGGAGTTGATGCCAGCATGGGGCGCTTTGGGATTCGGTGTTGCAGCTTCAGGCAGGTCTAGCAGCATGGTCATGATTATCTCCTCCTGTTTTGGGTGCCGCGCCTAGTGCGCACCGGCACCCGAGAGATGACCGGATTTCTTGAGGAACAGACTGGCAAGCAGAGCGACCCCGAGAGCGACGCCCAGCAGGAAGAACGTGTCGCTGAAGGCCATGATATTGGCCTGCTTGCGCAGGCTGGAGGCAATGGCGACGATTGCCTTGTGGGTGGCAAGCGCCTGGTCGCTGACACCATGATTCATGAAATAGGTGGTCAGTCTGGCGACCCGGTCGCGGGTGGCGTCTTCGAACATAGAGACCGAGTTCGTCAGGATATTTGAGTGGAACTGCTCGCGCTTGGTGAGAAAGGTCTGCAGTGCCGCGATGCCGACTGCGCCGCCGAGGTTGCGCATCATGTTGAAGAGCGCGGAGGCCGAGCCGGCATTTTCCTGCTCGATGCCGGCAGTGGCGATTGCAGTGAGCGGGGTGAAGGCGAGTGCCTGGCCGACGGCGCGAACGATGTTCGGCCAGAAGAGCTGATCGCTGGCATAATCGCCTGTCATGTAGATGTTCATGAAGTTCGAGGCAGCGAAGAGCGCAAAGCCGACGATGATCAGCAGGCGGGCGTCGAAACGCTTCATCAGCCGCGGCACCAGCGGGATCAGGAGCAGCTGGGGAATGCCGGTCCAGGCGAGTACCATGCCGATCTGCTCGGAATTGTAGCCCTGAATGCGGGTCAGATAGATCGGCAGGATAAAGACGGAACCATAGAGCGCGATGCCCATCAGGAAGTTGGCGAGGATGCCGAAGCCGAAATTGCGACGCACCAGCAGGCGCAGGTTCAGCAACGGATGGGCGGCCCGCAACTCGATGATAAGGAAGAGCGTCAGCGACACGACGGCGATGACCGACAGGCGGACGATGAACGGCGAACCGAACCAGTCGTCCTTGTTACCTTCTTCCAGCACCGTCTGCAGTGCGGCAAGGCCGACCGCCATGGTGATGATCCCTGGCCAGTCGCCCTTGGCGAGCAGCGAGAGGTTCATCGGCGCACGGTCGAGCGAAGCCCACAGCATGCCGACCATCAGGATGCCGGGCACCAGATTGACGTAGAAGATATATTCCCAGCCCCAGCTTTCGGTGAGGTAGCCGCCGATGGTGGGACCGATTGCCGGGGCAAAGGTTGCCGATAGGGCAAAGAGCGCAAGGCCCATCGGCTGTTTCGCCTTCGGCAGCATCGTGATGATGATGGTGAATGCCATCGGAATGAGCACGCCGCCGGAGAACCCTTGGATTGCGCGCAGGATGATCATCTGCTGCAGGTTTGCGGCAAAGGCGCAGGCGACCGAGAAGAGCAGAAAGAGGATGGCATTGGTCAGCAGATAAATGCGGACTGAAAAGACGCGTGCAAGCCAGGCGCTGAGCGGGATGACGACGATCTCGGCGATCAGATAGGAGGTCGAGATCCAGCCACCGTCATCCGTCCCGGCACCGATCGCGCCCTGGATGTCGGCAAGCGAAGCGTTGACGATCTGGATGTTCAAGACCGCCATGAAGGCGCCGAGCGTCGAGCCGATCACGGCGGTCCACATGCGCAACGGCGTCATCGCAGGTCTGGCCGCGGGCGCGACCGAATTGTTGTTTGCGGCAATCTGAAGAGTGGCCATGACGCTTCTCCTTCCGGTCTATGCCGAAATAATCTCATGACAATGGTGAGGTGATAATCGACGAAGGAAGGGAAGGATCATCCAGCCTGGCCGGATAATCCCTCCGCTTTGGCAGTCGATGTCTGGGCGGCCTTGGTGTCGATTTCAGGCTCGACCGACATGCCGGACCGCAGCAGGCCGGCGAGATGTTCGTCATCGATGACGATCTTCACCGGGATGCGCTGAACGATCTTGGTAAAATTGCCGGTGGCATTATCCGGCGGCAACAGCGAGAATTCCAGGCCGCTTGCCGGCGAGAGGCTATCGACATGGCCCTTGATGGCGACGTCGGGGAAGCTGTCGACCTTGATCTCGACCGACTGGCCGGGGCGCACATAGGTCAGCTGCGTTTCCTTGAAATTGGCGACGACATAGACCGAGTGCAGCGGTACCACCGCCATCAGCTGCGTGCCCGAGGTGACGTACTGGCCGACACGGATCGAGCGGGCACCGACCGTGCCATCGACGGCGGCGACGATATCCGTGTAGGAGAGGTTGAGTTCGGCCTGCTGCAATGCTGCCGCGGCACGATCACGCTGGGCGGCAGCCTGATCGCGCTGTGTCTGCAGCACCGGCACCTTGTTCTGGGCCGCAACAAGTGCTGCCTGATCGCGTTCGACTGCGGCAGCGGCCTGCTTGCTGGCCGATTGCGTTTCTTCTGCGCGCGATTGCGTGCCGGCGCCATTGCTGATCAGACGCGCCTGGCGGGCCGCATCGGACTGTGCGTAGTCGAGGGAAGCCTGGGAGGCATCGATTGTTGCCTTGGCCTGCCCGATCAGCGACTGCTGCAGAAGGATCTGCGCATCGATATTGGCGATGGCCGCGTCCGCGGCCTTGAGATCCGCCTTCGCCTGCGAAAGCGCGGCCTGGAAGTCGCGATCGTCGATGCGGGCAAGCACCTGGCCGGCCTTGACCGTATCATTGTCGTTGACCAGCACATCCTTGATATAGCCGGCGACCTTTGGGGCGATGGCGGTGTAATCGGCCTTCACATAGGCGTCGTCAGTGGACTCGATGAAGCGGCCGACCGTCCAGTAGTGATAGCCGTAATCGGCGCCCAGAGCGACGCCGGCCAGCAAAGCGGCAACGAGCAATCCGCGCTTGATGAGCTTGCGGCCCGTCCCGGGAGCCTTCGTGGCCGCAGGGGTTGTCGCCTCGGCGGGTGGTGCCTGCGGCGCTTCGGCAGCGGGGGATTTTGCCACCTCTCCCGCAGGAACAGCCTCGGCCTGGCTCGCGTTTTTGAAAGCCTCGTTGCGGGGTAGTTCGACCATGTGTCCGTCTCCTTAAACATCGCAGCCCTTTCACGAGGGCCTTTTTGATGCCATGAAGATGCGTCCGAACGGTCCTTCTGATAATCTCCTCAAATCGGGAAGGATCATCAACTCACAGCGGATAATCCGAGGGTTACATGGATCGGCTGACCAGCCTCACAGTCTTTGGCCGGGTGGTGGAATGCGGCGGTTTCTCCGCCGCCGCCCGCCGGCTCAATATGTCCGTCACCATGGTGGGCAATCACGTGCAATCGCTCGAAGACCGCCTCGGCGTGCGGCTTTTGAACCGCACCACGCGCAAGGTGAGCCTCACGGAGACCGGCAAATACTATTATGAACGCTCCGCACAGATCCTTGCCGATCTCGAGGAGGCCGACCAGGCGGCCGGTGCGCTCTCGACCACGCCGCGCGGCACGCTGAAGATCCATTCCAACACGGCGATCGTGCGCTTCCTCGTGCCTGTCATCAGCGAGTTCATGGCCCTCTACCCGCTGATTTCGATCGATTTCGGCGTCAACGAGCGCATGATTGACATGGTCGAAGAGGGTTACGATCTCGCCATCCGCACGGTATCGCCGCCGGATTCGACGCTGGTCGTGCGCAAGCTCACGCCCTGGCGTCACATGCTGGTCTGCTCGCCGGCCTATCGCGATGCACACCCCATGCCGAAGACACCGGCCGAGCTCGCCGAGCACAATTGCCTGCAATATTCCTATTATCCCTATGGCGACGAATGGCGCTTCGAGGATGCCGAGGGGAGGCAGCAAAGCGTCAAGATCTCCGGCAATGTCGTCTCCAACAGCCCCGAGATGCTTCGCTATCTGCTGGCGAACGCTCAGGGCATCTTTCTTGCCCCGAGCTTCATCGTTTTCGAGGAGGTCGCCGCCGGCCGCCTCATCCGCATGCTGCCGGACTACCGCCCCGTAGAGTTCACCATCAACGCAATCTACCCCAACCGCAGCCACCTGCCGACCAAGGTACGGCTGTTCATCGATCTCCTGGTGGAGCGCTTCGCCGAACATCGCAAATGGATGAGCTGAGCATTGCGGCCTTCTGCCGCCGCCCGCAATCTCGCTTGCCAACAGGGCGGGAGAGCGATGTATTCACGAACGGTGCCCATGGTGACTGGAAGGAAATCAATGACTCGCGAGCCTGAAGCCAACGCCGTGGATTTGTCGGTCGATCACGCGTTTTTCGAACTGCTGACGGGCAGCTTTCATCGCATCGTCGGGACCACGCTCGTTCATGAGGGGCTTGGAGCGGAGTGGCTCTATCACGATGCTCCTTTCGTTGTTCTGGCCCACAATACGGACGCCGATCCGCGCTTCGTCTATGCCAACAAGGCCGGCCAGAACTGCTTCGAATATCCCTGGAACGAATTCATAACCTTGCCCTCGCGCCTTTCGGCGGAGCTTCCCAATCGCGAGGAACGTCAGCGGCTCTTGGATGCGGTGACGCGCAATGGCTTTATTTCCGATTATCGCGGGGTGAGGATCGCCAAATCCGGGCGGCGCTTCTGGATCGAAGACGGCATTGTTTGGCAGCTCATCGACAAGGATGGCAATCGGCGCGGCCAGGCGGCGACCTTTTCCAGATGGACAGATGTCTAACCTTTTATGCCTTCAATAACGGCATCGCCGATACGATCGTCACCACCAACAGCCTGTCCACCATGGTCTCCCGGGTATCAATCCGGGAGATGATCGGTTTCGCAGCAAGGATCAGGCTTTCGAGGGGATGCGGGCGATGACCTTGATCTCGAAATCGAAGCCCGCGAGCCAGTTGACGCCGATCGCGGTCCAGTTCGGATAGGGCGGCTGGCCGAAAATCGTCTGTTTGACGCCCATGATGGTTGGAAACTGGTTTTCGGGCTCGGTGTGGAACGTCGTCACATCGACGATATCGTCAAAGGTGCAGCCTGCTGCATCCAGCGTCGCCTTGAGATTTGCGAAAGCGAGCTGGACCTGGCGTTCGAAATCCGGTTCGGGCGTGCCGTCGGAGCGGCTGCCCACCTGTCCGGATACGAAAAGCAGATCACCGGACCGGATGGCGGCCGAATAGCCATGTTGTTCGTAAAGTGCGTGTCTGTTTGCAGGAAAAACTGCTTCGCGTTGGGTCATGCTGGATCTTTCTTCATCGTCGGTGGCTGGAGCCGGTGAGCCCCGTCGAGGGCTTCACAAGCTGCGGCGTAATTTGATATACGGCACGTATGTGGAATTATTCAGATACGAGTCGTATGTCAAGTTCATATACGGCGCGTATGTGAAAATGAGGATCAAATGCCGGAACGTCGCGTCGATACGATGGAAAAGAACCGCGTGAAGCTGATTGCGGCTGCGCGAAAAGCCTTCGCCGAAAAGGGATATTCGGCAGCGTCGATGGACGAGATAACAGCCGATGTCAGCCTGACGCGGGGCGCTCTCTACCATAATTTCGGAGACAAGCGCGGGCTCCTCGCCGCCGTCGTGGAACAGATCGACTCGGAGATGGCTTCACGCGCCCAGGAGATCGGCGCCAGGGCGGGCGACGATTGGCAGGGCCTGCTGGCCGAGGGCGCAGCCTATATCGAGATGGCACTCGATCCCGAAGTCCAGCGCATCGTCCTGCTCGATGGCCCCGCGGTGCTGGGTGATCCGTCGCAATGGCCGAGCCAGAGCAGCTGCCTTCAGCAACCAGGCGGACGGTGGAAGGCCTGATTGCGCGGGGAGTTCTCAAACCGGTCGATGCGGAAGCCGCTGCCCGGCTTCTCGGCGGGGCTGCCCTCAATGCCGCTCTCTGGATCGCCGCGAGTGACGATCCGGAGAAGGTTCTGCCGAGAGTGGTCGAGGCATTCCACGCTATGGCTGCGGGCCTGCTCATCAAGCCTGCATGAGCCGCCAGTCTGCTATCGCGTCGTCCAGCCGCCGTCCAGAACCAGATTGGCGCCGGCCATGAAGGAGGATTCGCTGCTGGCCAGAAACAGCGCGGCATTCGCGCATTCTTCGGGAGTGCCAAGTCGGTTCAATATCATTCGCCGCTCGAAACTTTGCCTCATCCATTCGGGGTCGTCGCTGGCCAGGAACACATCCTCCAGCAGCTGGGTGGAGACCGGGCCGGGGCATAGGCAATTGACGCGAATGCCTTCGGGGCCGTGATCGATGGCCATGGCCTTGCTCAGCATCACCACGCCGCCCTTGGAGGCGCAATAGGCAGCCACATTGGCTTCTCCGACGAGGCCGAGTTCGGAGGCGACGTTGACGATGACGCCGCCGGATTGCCTCATCGCCGGGATGGCCGCCTTCGAACACAGGAAGACGCCCTTGAGGTTTACCCGCATCAGCCGATCCCATTCATCCTCCGTCGTCGTGGTCACCGGCTTGTAGAACTCGATGCCGGCATTGTTGACGAGCACATCGATCCGCCCGTGCTCGCTCACCACCGCATCGACCATGCTCCTGATCTCGCGCTCGGAGCCGACATCCGTCTTGCAAAAGCGTGCTTTGTTTGCTCCTATCGCGGACAGTGAGGCAGCTTCCTGTGTCGCATCGCCGATGTCGGCAATGATCACATGTGCGCCTTCGCGTGCGAACTTTTCTGCAATGGCAAAACCTATTCCTCTTTGGCCGCCGGTAACAACCGCAACCTTGTCTCGCAATCTCATCAGGATTCTCCCAAATGCTGTATTGGATCGCGTGGTGCTAACATGGCGGATAATGGCCCTCAAGGAGGCCGATGCGGCTTGAGCGCAGCGGCGCTTGATGAAGACAACAATCGAAACGCAACCGAGCCCGGGCTGAGTCTCGCAAACAACGGCTTCGGCTCCGGGTTCCGCAATGGGAGACTTGCATGACAAAGACAGCACCTTCGGGATTGCCCGGCCTTCTCGGACAGGAGCATACTGGGATTACCGTTCCCGATCTCGATGAGGCGCTGGACTTTTTTGTGCGCATCCTCGGCTGCAAACATGCCTATACGTTCGGCCCGATCTGCGATGAGGAGGGCGACTTCATGCAGCAAGCGCTTGGCACCCATCCCCGCGCCCGCATCCGACGCGCCGCGCTCATCCGCATCGGCCACGGCTCCAATCTGGAGCTTTTCGAATATGAGGCGCCAGACCAGCGCCGCCTCGACCAGAAGAACAGTGATATCGGCGCCTTCCATGTCGGGCTCTATGTCGAGGATATTCACGCAGCCAAGGCCTATCTTGACGCTGAGGGCATTGTGACCCGTCTCGGCCCGCTTCCCATCACCGAGGGGCCGAATGCCGGGCAGAGCATTCTCTATTTCCAGTCGCCCTGGGGCATGCAGCTGGAAGTAATCAGCTATCCCGACGGCATGGCCTATGAAAAGACGGCTGAAACGGTTCTCTGGTCGCCGAAATTTCCCGCAAATTGATGGTCGGGAGAAGGGAGCGCAGCGTGTCATCGGCTTTGGCAACCCGATTAAAGCTCGGGCAGAACCGCTCGTATGTGATTGCCCAAGGCCTTCGCGGCTGAGGACGGCCGCGCCTCGGCATATTCGAGCGCTATACCGATCGTCGGGAGCGACGGCAGGCCGGCCGTGATGATGTGAAGATCCGGCGGCACGGCCGTTCTCGTCAGCACGCTGATCGCATGGCCGGATCGCGCAATGGCGATGAGCCCGGCCAGGCTGTTGCTGGCAAAGGCGACCCTGTAGCGCCGGTTGATTGCCTCCATCGCATCGCATGCCGCCCGATAGTCCAGCGTCGTCGGGGCCGATAGCGCCAGAGGCAGGTTAGGGTGGTCGAGAATATTCGGTTCAGGCGCGTTTCCGACCCATACGAAATCCTCCCTTCGCAGCACGTCGCTGTTGGCCACGTCAGCGATGGATATGAGCGCCACGTCGATCTGTCGGCGAGTGAGCAGCGGCCGCAATTCGGTGGTCGGCGCGCAGACCATGCGCAATTCGACATCCGGGTGGCGGGCAAAAAAGCTCCTGAGAACACCGGGCAGGAACGCGATTGAGTAGTCCTCAGGACAGCCGAGGCTGACCGAGCCCCTAAGAGCCGTTCCATCCATATCGGCGAGGATGTCATCGTGCCTGGCAAGGAGAAATTCCGCATGTGCCATCAGCTTCTCACCCGCTGCCGTCAGGCGCACGCCTGATCCGCTGCGATGAAGGAGCGCCTGTCCGATTTGATCCTCGAGGCGTTGCATCTGCATGCTCAGTGTCGATTGGGTTCGCCCTACCTGCAAAGAGGCAAGGCTGATCGAACCCGTTCGGGCAATGACGGCGAAGTTTCTGAGCAGGGTGAGATCGAGATCACGCATGTTATCAATTTTCTCAATATCCGAGTAGAAGAATATCAATTTGCCTGAAATGGCAAGTCTCGCTAGCCATAGGATGACCGCTAACGAGGAGCCGTATGATGTCGCTGAATTCCGATCCTGCATTCTGGGCGTCTGCCAACAAGCATCTCACGCGATATGGCCCCAGCTTCGAAACCATTATCGTCGAAAGGGCGGAGGGCAGCTTCGTCTATGATGCGGACGGGCGTGCCATCCTCGATTTCACCTCCGGTCAGATGAGCGGTGTTCTCGGCCACACGCATCCCGACATCGTGGCAACCGTCGACCGGCAGATGCGGACAGTGGCCCATCTCTTCAGCGGTATGCTGTCCCGGCCGGTTGTCGATCTGGCAACGCGCCTGGCGGCACTCGCGCCGGGGCTCGATCGGGTGCAGCTCCTGACGACCGGCGCCGAAGCAAACGAAGCCGCCATCCGCATGGCGAAGCTGGTTACCGGCGGCTACGAGATCGTCGCTTTCGCACAGAGCTGGCACGGCATGACAGGGGCGGCGGCCTCGGCGACCTATAGTGCCGGCCGTCGCGGCTACGGCCCTGCCGCCGTCGGCTCGCTGGTGATCCCGGCACCCAATTCTTATCGTCCGCGTTTCACGCATCCGGATGGAAGCAATGACTGGCAGACGGAACTCGACGATGCCTTTTCGTTGATCGACCGCCAGTCGACGGGCAATCTCGCGGCTTTCATCGCCGAGCCGATCCTGTCGAGCGGCGGCATTCTTGAGCTGCCACCGGGTTACCTGGCGGCTCTCAAGCGCAAGTGTGAGGAGCGGGGCATGCTGCTGATCCTCGATGAGGCACAGACGGGGGTCGGGCGAACCGGGCACATGTTCGCATTCCAGCGCGACGGCGTGACGCCGGATATTCTCACCTTGTCGAAGACATTGGGGGCGGGGCTGCCGCTTGCCGCCGTCATGACGACCGGGGACATCGAAGAGAAGGCGCATGAAAGGGGCTTCCTGTTCTATACGACCCATGTGTCCGATCCGCTGCCGGCAGCCGTCGGCTTGACCGTGCTCGACGTGGTCGAGCGGGACGGTCTTGTCGGACAGGCGATCACGCGAGGCGAGCGCCTGCGAAATGGTCTTTCGTCGCTGCAGCAGCGGTTCGAATGCGTTGGCGACGTGCGCGGCCGCGGCCTTCTTCTTGGGCTTGAGATCGTCGCGACCGCCAGACGAAAGCGCCCGGCTTCGAGCTCGGGGCCAGGGTGATGGACGAAGCTATGCTGCGGGGTCTCAGCATGAACATCGTCAAGCTTCCGGGCATGGGCGGTGTGTTCCGCATCGCCCCGCCGCTGACGGTTTCGGATGCGGAGATCGACCTTGGAATAGCGATCATGTCGGACGCGATCGCCGCCGTTACCAAGGCTGCCTGAACGCTGGCAAATGCACAGGCCAGTTGCTCCATAGCGACGGAGCTGAACCGGCATCCCCGCCGAGCGGTCTAAACAGGGTAGACCGCTCGGGCAGTGGCGCGGCAAGAGCGAACGGTAAATGGCGTCAGGTATAAAACATATCGGTTGATTTCCGACCGAATCGGTCTATATCGTCTTTTATGCCGCCGCTTCATGGTGGGGTGGCTGTGATCGATTGTCATTATCCGAAGGAAAACACGTGAAATCTCGCGCAACTCTCTCCGTGTCTTCACTGTAGCTTTCTACAAATCGCCATCTGCGTGATGGTCAGCTCATTGAGTTCCCATAAGCGCTAGCCGCGTTGGCTCGAAAGCCTTGTCGGATGGGCTTTTTGCGAGCTCAATTTGGCTGCCATAGGCAAGCGATCACGAACATCAACGGGAATGGATCATCGACGGCCTTAACGCACTGCCAGTGCGACCGGATAGCTGTGTCTTCGATCCGGCATCCACGAACCCCGGGGTTCAGACCAATTGGGCATTGAACCCCGCATCCGACAAGCATCCCAATTTCAACTCGTTCAGGACTGACCAAAGCAAATGAAACCAGTGCTCGTTTCTCTACTCGTAACCGCCGTCTTACTATCCGGTTGCCAATCGTCCCAGCAGTCGCTGGATAGTGCCTATGCCAGCTGCGATCGCATCGGGCTGCGCCCTGGAACGATGGAATATCGCCGCTGCACGCAGAACATATATGCGGAAAACCGTCAGAAGGCAGATCAGGCCGCAGCGGCAGTTGCGGTTGGTGTCGCGGCCGGAGCGGTCGGGGCCTATGCGATTTCCGAAGCGTCGAAGAAGAAGGACAGGAAGGACCGCGATCGGTATTACCCGGACCGTGGCCGCCGGTACTACTATGACGACTATTCCAGGCGCCCCGCCTCCCCGGTGTATGAGACAAGGCCTGCCTGGTAATCTCTGGTAGTAGCCGGATGGTGAGGTTGTTTTCCGACGCATCCGGCACGCCTTGCGCAGACGCCATCAAGGCAGCATGGAAGCAACAGGAAATAGCGGCAATCAGGGGAACTATGCGCCGCTAGGCCTCCCGGCTTAAGCTGCGTCATTTTCGGAATGACGTAACGCCCTCAATAGGACGCGATCTGACTTGTCCCGAAATCCGGCTCAACACCAAGGATCGGCGCGCGCGGCTGATGATGTCGTGAACCATCGGCGCGGCCGTCTCAGCGGCGAGGTTCAGGTGGTTCACCCCTGTCAGCGGTTGGTCGATGAAGGCCAGGACCACATATTTCGGGTCTGCCATGGGGAAGGCGGCCAGGAAGGAGTTGAAGCTGAGCTTATGCGAATAGACGCCGTGGATCACCTTGTTTGCCGTGCCCGTCTTTCCGCCGACATGATAGCCGGGGACGTCGGCAGACCGACCGGTGCCCTGCTCGCCATTCAGCTTAAACAGATATCGGATGGTGTCGCTGGTGCTCTTCTTGACGATGATCGTTTCCGTTTTTTCCGCCTCTTCCTGCGTGCGCGGAAGGAAGGTGGGCTCGATCAGCTTGCCGCCATCAATAAGGGCTGCGCCGGCAACGGCGGTCTGCATCGGCGTGGTGGCGACGCCGTGGCCAAACGCTATGGTTATGGAGTTGAGCTTCTTCCAAACCTTCGGTTGGCTCGGCGTTTTCACCTCAGGCAGTTCGGTCTGCATCTTCGACAACAGTCCGAAGCGGGTCAGATAGGCCTTCTGGCTGACCATGCCCACCTTGTCCATCATCTTGGCCGTGCCGATGTTGGACGAATAGCGGAAGATTTCCGGGATCGACAGGACGCGCCGCGGCACGTCGCGGTCATCATGGATGATGAAGCCGCCATAATGCAGAGGAGCGCTGGCGTCAAAGGTGTCCGATAGCTTGACCGTACCCGTATCAATGGCGAGCGCGATCGAGAAGGTCTTAAACACCGAGCCCATCTCGTCGGTGCCGTTCGACATGCGGTTCAGCCAGCCCTTGTCGCCGTCCGCCTGCGGATCGTTCGGGTCGAAATCGGGGGCCGAGGCCATGGCCAGTACTTCGCCGGTGTGAATGTCTAGAATGACGGCGCCGGCCGCCTGGCTCTCGTACCGACCGATCGCATCCGACACCACGTCGTGGACGATGTTCTGAACGCGCAGGTCGACTGAAAGCCGGACCGGCTGCAGCGTATCCTGGCTCGTCAGGCCCGTGGAATCGAGGTCCGACAGGCCCTGCGTGTCGAGATACTTCTCCATTCCGGCCACGCCGTGATTGTCGATATCGACATAGCCGAGGATGTGAGCGGCCGTACGGCCGCCGGGGTAGAAACGCTTGACCTCCGGCCGGAAACCGATCGCCGGAATGCCGAGCGCCAGGATTTCGCTCTGCTGCTTCGGCGTCAATTGGCGGCGCAACCACGCGAAGTGCGAACGGTGGTCGGCGAGCTTCTTGTAAAGGGATTTACGGTCTATATCCGGAAAGACCTGGGCTATCTTTTCCACCGCCTCGTCCGCATCGACCACGCGGTTGGGTTCGGCGAACATCGAGACTGTGCGAATATCGGTCGCGAGCAATTCGCCGTTTCGATCGACGATATCGGGGCGAGCAGCAGTCGCATGTTCGGGCGGAATCGACGAGGTTTCGTCCCTTGGCGCCATGCCGAAGAAAGTCAGCCTTGCAAAGACCACGATGTAGACCATCACCAGCACGCCGCCGAGCATCACAATGCGCGCTTTTGCAAGCTTGCTGTGACCCGCAGCATTCACGGGAGGGCGCCGTTGCGAGCCTGGGCCGAAGGTAAGCCTGACCAGGCGACCGCTGTTTACGCTTAGAGCGTGGATGATCGACATTACCGACTTCATTCGCGAAAATGGAAAAGCGGGGGCGCCTTTCGAACACGAATTTATAGGGTCAAGATGGTTAACAAGAGGCTAATCCCAAGCCTTTCCATCCCCCTCGCGTAAGATGTCCGCCGGTTGCTCTTCTCCGACATGGATGAAGAGCAACCGCATTGGTCAGGCGGGCAAGCCGACCCCGGAAATATCGGCGCATATCGACAAAAGCCGGTTCTGCAGGGCCGGGTCAGAGGCCTGCGGGTTCGCCGGCATGCGTTTCAGGTGGTAGAAATACTGCCCCGTCACATCGGCGTCCGGCTTGTCTCCCGCCGCAAGCCAGGCCTGGGTGCGATGGGCCTGATCCATATCGTCTGGTGCCGCCGAACCGCCCATCTTCGTCGGCACCCAGCCGGGCTCCAGCGAATTCGCATAGACTTCCGGCCATAGGCGGGCCATCGCGAAGGCGAGCATGGTGTCGTGCAGCTTGCTTTCCGCATAGGCTGAGGAGCCGTTCCAGCGGCGCGTCTTCCAGAGAATATCATCCAGATTGGCATCGGCATGGTGATGCATTCCGGAGCTCAAATAGACGAGACGCTTCGGCCGCTCGATCAGCGCCGTGAGAATATAGGCCGACAGTGTATTGATCGCAAAGACATGCGGAAGACCATCGGCAGTCAGGTGGTGGACCTCCCTGTAGCCGACCGCGGCGTTATGAATGACGGCATCGAACCGGCCGAGCGCGTTGACGTCGGCGGCGACATTCTTGGCGCCGGCGATGGTTTCAAGGTCACCGATGACGACGGCCTCCGCTGTGGGCAGTGCTCGCCTGGTCTCTTCGGCACGGGTGGCGTTGCGGGCGTGCAGAACGACCTGATGGCCCTGTTCCGCGAGAAGTTCGCCAGCCATCAGGCCTAGGCCTGTGGACGATCCGGAAATGAAGATACGTGACATGGGAATGCTCCGTTGTTCAATGGGTACCGGCGACCGGGATGTCGCCGGTTGGAAAGTGAAGGGTCAGACCTTGGCGCCGCGGCGGCCGAGCACGAGAAAGGCGCCAATGACGGCCGCGGCTGCACCGAGGATATAGACCGCAGCATAGCCGAACTGGCCGGCGATGACGCCCGCCAAAGGGCCGGCAACGCCGTAGGCGATGTCGAGAAAGGCAACGAAAGCACCCATGGCGCTGCCGCGATTAGCGGGCAATACGCGCTTCAGGGCTTCGACGCCAAGCGCCGGGAAGACCAGCGCGCAGCCCAGGCCCGTGACGAGCGCGCCGGCAAGCGCGACCATCTCGATCGGTGCCGCCCAGAGCAGAGCCTGCCCTATAGCCTCGATCGCCAGCGACCAGAAAGCAACTCGGTAGCCGCCGATCCTGTCCGGCAGGTGGCCGAATACCGCGCGCATGAAGATGAAGCCTATGCCAAAAGCGGTCATGACGAGGCCGGCATGCGCCCAGCCGCGTTCCGCGAAATACAGTGACGCGAAGGCCGTAAGGCCCGACAGGCCGACGCCCGACAACATCAGGCCGAGGCCTTCTTTCCAGATCTGCCCGATGACACGGTAGAAGGGCAGACGTGTTCCTGTCGGCGTGGTGTAGGACGAGGCACCCAAGGCGATGGCGGCTGCCATGATCGGTGCGACAATGCAGGCCACCATGGCGGCCTCGAGACCATAGGTCTGATAGAGGGCCATGCCGATCGGTGCACCAATGGCAAGGGCGGCGAACATGGCGATGCCTGTCCAGGACATCGACTTGCCGGCGCGTTTTGGCCCGACCGAGGCGATCGACCAGGAGACGCAGCCGGTGACGAACTGGCTCTCGCCGAAACCCGCAACCAGCCGGCCGAGAATGATGACCGCGAGACTGACCTGCGGGCTCAGCGCCGGCAAGGCGGCGACAAGATAGAGCAAGCCGCCGAAGGCGCAGGTGACCGCACCCTGCAGCGCCGCGCGCTTGCCGCCATGGCTGTCGGTCAACCGGCCCGAATAGCCACGGGTCAGCACGGTCGCGAGGAACTGGATGCCAATGGCAATGCCGACGACCAGGTTGCCGAAGCCAAGCTTGTCATGGACAAACAGCGGAATGACCGGCAGCGGCAGGCCGACGGCAAGATAGCCGCAGAACAGCGCGGCGATGATGCCCGGCGCTGGACGGGAGAGATGGATGGGCGCGCTATCTGCCGGATTCGCGCCGTCGAGGACCGGTGGTGACATGACGGTCTCCTTTCATGCCTGGATGAATTTTGGGTGGTGGCGTGCCGACAATGGGCGACACGCCTGGCCTTGTTAGGCCGCGACGGGGGTTGCGAAGAGCTCCGGCCGATAACCGCTGGCCTGGAGCAGATGATCGCGCGACGCGCCAATCTCGATGGTCAGCTTGTCGAGATCGACATCAAGGAGCTTGCCCGCACGCTTGCGCAACTGGCCGGCGACCATGACGGTATCGACGTCCGCGCGCGAAACAGCCTGAACGATGGTGCCGATGGCGTTGTTGACCGGGAAGACGGCGACACCGTCGGTGCGGACTATGATGATGTCGGCTTGCTTGCCGGGAGCAAGCGTGCCGACCGCGCCTTCAAGCCCGGCGGCGCGGGCGCCGTGGATAGTTGCGGCCTTCAGGACCGCCTCGACCGTAATCGGCGCCGGCGCATCCGCTTCGCCGCGGAAACGGCGATAGCGCATGGCCGAACGCTGCTGGCCGAACAGGGCGTGCATTTCCCCGAACATGTCGCTGCCGAAGGCGGTATCGAGATCGATGCCGATCGCAGGCGTGAGACCGTGATCGATCGCCTGCTGATAGGCGAAACTTTCGTCATCGAACCCGAAGAGCGCGTCAGAGCGCGGATTGACTGTCACGTTGACACCGGCCTCGGCGAACAGCCTCCAGGTTTCCTGCGGGATGCGCGTGCAGTGATTGAAGATGTTATGCGGGCCGAGCACGCCTTTCTCGGCAAATTCCGGACCGAGCTTTGCGAGATCGCCGATGAATTCCGTGAGGATGCGCATGTCCAGGCTGCGCGCGACCTTCCACCAGTCGAGATTAAGCTGACCGAAGAGCCCGACCTTTACCAGGCCGCCATCATGGTTCCAGTTCGAGGCGAGGCGCTCCAGATCATCCGGCAGATGGGCGGAAGAGGCCTTCTTGTCCATGGCCGGACCGACCATGTGTAGCGCCCGGATGCCGGCGCCGTCTAATGCATCCAGCGCTGCGTCTGTATGTTCGGGGCTGCGGGAGCTGTGGCAGGCATCGATGATAGTGGTGATGCCGGCATCAAGCGAGGCCACTGCCGTCAGTCGGGTGCTCAGATACATATCCAGAGGTCGATAGTGGCTGCCCAGGGTTTCGGCGACCACGCCGATATAGGCGAAGAGGTCGTCGACATCGGGCATCAGTCGCCGCATGACGCCAAGCCATGCGTGGTGATGGGCGTCCACCAGGCCAGGCATGACAATGGTGCCGCGCGCATCGATGATTTCGGCACCATCCGCCTTGATGTCGGCGCCGATCGCGGCAATGCGATCGCCCTCTACCAGGATGTCGCCCACAGGCAGGTTTTCGGTCTTGGTGTCCATCGTGAGGATGGTGCCGCCCTTGAAAAGCGTGCGTCTTGCATTTTGCGTGGTCATGGTCCCATGCCCTTTCGTCTATGGTCAGGAAAGGCTCGGTGGCCTCGGGTGGGACTATCGCTCTGGAGCACTCTTGAATTAAGTGCGATTATGTCAGATGCTTCCTGACTAAAAATCAGGAAGCATCGATGCCATTCGATGGGAGAATTTTGTCGGGCGTGAGCGTGCTGGCCGCCGTGATCGAAGGCGGCAGCTTCGTCAAGGCCGCAGGCCTTATCGGCATTACCGACTCCGGAGTGAGCCGCGCGATCGGACGGTTGGAGGCGCGACTTGGCATCCGGCTTCTGGACCGCACCACCCGCTCCGTCATGCTGACGGACGAGGGGCGCCGCTTCTACGAGGAGGTAAAACCGCATCTCGACGCGATCGAGAATGCTGCGGCTGTCGCCTCAGGCGCCTCATCTGCTGTGCGCGGTCGGCTGAGGGTGGATATCGATCCCTTCTTCCTGCCACTGGTGTTGGCCGGCAAGCTCGGCAGCTTCTGCGATCGCTACCCGGAGCTCACCGTAGAATTCGTGTCGCGGGAACATGTCGCCGATCTGGTTTCTGAGGGGATCGACCTTGCCGTCCGTTTCGGCCAGCCGCGCCATTCGAGCCTCGTCTCCCGCAAGCTGATCGAGGCGCCGATCCTGACTGTCGCAGCGCCATCCTATCTGGCGCGCCATGGAAGGCCGGGGCATCCCTCCGAACTCAGTGCGCATCGTTGCCTGCAATTTCTCGATCCGCATAGCGGCCAACCGTTCGAATGGGAGTTTATCGGTGCGCATGAGACGCTTTTGGTCGCCACCTCCGGCCCACTGACCTTCACCGACCCGAAGACAATGCTGGAAGAATGCGTCGCCGGCACCGGTATTGGGCAAATCATCGGCTGGGGTGTTCGCCATTTGCTGGATAGCGGCGAATTGATCGATCTGTTTCCGGACTGGCATGGGGAACGCTTCCCTCTCTATGCTTACCATCCGTCAAGCAAGCATCCGCCTGCCAAGGTGCAGGCCTTTCTGGATTTCTGCGTCTCGGTCATCCAGCGGCTCTAGCCCATCCCGCAAAGATCATTCCTTCTCAGCTTTGATCCATGCTCGGTTCCCAGCCACGGGTCATGCCTTTGCTCATGAATGCGGAGGCAAGCGAAAGCTGGTAGCGAAGATGCTGAATGCGCTCTACAAGGTCGCCGATCGCGGCCCGCGGATCTCCATCATGGGCGGCCAGGATCGCCTCGATCGGATCGAACTCTACGTCTTCAACGGCTTGACCAGTTTCGGCACTCATAGGACGCACATCTCCGTTCCGCCGACCGATGGCGGTACTCATCGTCAAGCTGTCGGTCGATCTCAGGCGGCGTTTAGATCGGCGATTTCGCCGTGCTTTGCCAGCAGGCGAGGGGCCGTCATGTCGCCGGTCTCGTCATCCACCATGACCGCATAGGCGGCCACGCCGATAAAGCGTTCCGACATGGCCGAAGCAATCTTCTCGGCGCTCACGGCATTGGATGCCTGCCGCATTTCGCCGGGAACGAGATTTCCGCGGTTTTTCTTGTACGGCAGGATGATGAATTTTTCGGCGGTTGCCATGGTATTTTCCCTGATTCGTTCCTATTATGTTCTTGATCAGGGAGAAGTCAAGCTGAAGTTCTGGCGCGGTTCAGACTCTTACGCCAGATCCCGGTTTGACGCAGTGCCTTGTCAGACTTCCATGATCTCTTCAAAGGACTCGGGGAAAGTTTCGCGCGCCACCTTCTCGTTGATGACAAGCATCGCCTCATAAGAGGTTGGATCGAAGTCCTTATCTGCCGCCATGACCTCGCGCCCAAAGAACAGGTTCAGACGGGCGGCATCCAGGTTGCCGCGTGCAAAGGGCTCGGGTCCGAAATAGTGCCAGAGCGCATGCAGGAATGCTGCATCGATCCGATGTTCCAGCGAGCCCTGTCGTGCGCGGCGCGGCAGGCTCTTGATCGGCGTCACGCCCTTGTGGTTTGCGCGGCGAATGGTGAATTGGACGCCTGTCCCCGGCATGCCTGACGGAAAGCCGCGATATTTGATCATGTCGGAAATCTTGGTCATCGCTCTTGTTCCTCCCTCGCTATGGGATCGCGCCGGTGTTCCTTTGGATGCCAAGGCAAGGCAATGGAGGCAATCATGCGGCTTCCATCCGTCGTCATTCCATTGACCCGTCCACCCTCAAGGATTTGGCGAGCGAGCCTGAAACACCGTTGCCGGCATCGTCGATTTGAAATCCGACATAGGCCATATCGACTCCACCGTGCAAGAGCGCGGTGGCCGGATACATCTGCATTGGTCCAAATGCACCACCCAGCGCGACTATCCTGCTTCTGCCAGGCAAAGCTGCGGACCTGAACGGCTGCTCCGGCCGCCGCGATTGTGCCCTCCGGGAAGCGGCTATTTTCCGTCAGTGCCTGCCGGTCGTTGTGCAGCAGTCTTCGGTCCTGTTGCCTGCAGATCCGCCTCATCAGCGAGAATGGCGGCCGCCTCGTTCAGGAGAACGTCCTTTGCGCTCTTGCGGGCTTTTTCAATGGCGATATCGGCACTCAGGCTACGTTCGTTGGCCTGCAGGCCATCGTCTTCACTGGTGTCAACGCCATCGTTTATCTGCTCGCGCGACTTCAACCGTTTTGCCTGAGCGGCCATTTCATTGCGACGCTCGGTTTCATTGAGGGAGATCACCCCTTTTTCGCGCTGGGCCTTCAGTTCGGCAACATCCTGCACAAAGCGCTGAAAGTCCGGATCGTTCTGAACGCGGGCGTCGTGGCGGCTCTGCAGCTGCGGCAGCACTGCCTTTATATCACCGTCAGGCACATAGTTTGCGGGTTTGACCTGCGTCCACGGCAGCGCATTGTCATAGCTCGACTCGCCAAATGTCTTGGGGTCCGAGAGAGCCGGGAAGCTGATGTCTGGTGTCACGCCACGCAGCTGTGTGGTGCCACCATTGACGCGGAAGAACTGGGCAACCGTCAATTTCAGCTCGCCGAATTTCGGCTTGGCGTTATGAGCCACCTGGTCGAGATTGACCACGGTCTGCACGGTGCCCTTACCGAAACTGGGCTCTCCGACAATCACGCCGCGGCCATAGTCCTGTATCGCGGCGGCAAAAATCTCGGAAGCCGAGGCCGAACCGCGATTGATCAACACGCCCATCGGGCCGGTCCAGGCCGGCTGGGCGAGATCGTCGCTCTCAACATCGACCTTGCCGCTTGCATCGCGTTGCTGAACGATCGGGCCCTTGCCGACGAACAGGCCCGTCAGATCGATCGCTTCGGAAAGCGAGCCGCCGCCATTGTTGCGCAAGTCGACCAGAACGCTGTCGACATTGTCCTGCTTCAGCTCTGTCAGAAGCTTGGCGACATCGCGGCTTGCGCTTCTATAGTCCTTGTCGCCTTTTCGGCGCGCTTCGAAGTCTTCATAAAACGCCGGCAGTGTAATCACCCCGACTTTGCGTGTGGCGTCGCCATCCTTTACCGACAGGATAGTCTTCTGGGCAGCCTGCTTTTCGAGGCTGATCTTGTCGCGCACCAGGCTGATGATGCGATGCTTGGCGTCCGGCCCGGCATCCGCTGGCAAGATGTCGAGGCGGACGACGGAATCTTTCGCGCCGCGGATCATCTGCACGATTTCGTCGAGGCGCGTTCCCACGACTTCCTTTATGGGGCCGGTCTCACCCTGACCAACACCGGTGATGCGATCACCGACAGCAAGCTTGCCGGACAATTGCGCCGGGCCGCCCGACACGAGCTCACGGATGGTCGTGTAGTCGTCTCGCTCCTGCAATACCGCGCCGATACCGACCAGCGACAGCTTCATGGAGATATCGAATTCGGCCGAGGCGGTTGCGCCGAAATAGTCGGTGTGTGGGTCGACCGATGTCGTGTAAGCGTCCATGAATGACTGGAACACATCGTCGCTCTTGTACTTGTAGGCGCGCTCGAGGGAATTCTGGTAGCGCTTGTCGAGCGTATCGCGAATGGCGTCGTCGGCCTTGCCCGCCAGCTTCAGGCGCAGCCAGTCGCTCTTGACGCGCTTACGCCAGAGATCGTTGCTCTCCGCCTCGGATTGCGGCCAGGGCTGCTTGTCGCGCTGCAGGGAATAATCTTCCTTCACGCTGAAATCGAAGCCCTTTTTGAGCAGGCTGCGGGCGTAGGTCATACGGTCGACGACGCGCTGCTCATACAGGTTGAAAATGGAAAACGGGATCTGCAGATCTTCCTGGTTTATGGCGTCGTCAATCTTGGTGCTGACGGTCATGAACTTGTCGATATCCGCCTGCACGAACAGGACGCGGTCCGGATCCAGAGACTTGATAAACCGGTTCATCACCTTGACCGACAGGGCATCATCAAGCGGAACCGGCCTATAGTGGAAACGCGTGAGAAATTGCGCACTCAAATGGGCGGCCTGCCCCTGCTGCGGCAGCGGCGTCAAAACGGGCGGTGAACCGGCTTCCAAGGCATATGCCGACGGAGCAATTGCCAGAAACGCAAAGAGGAAACCATGTTGTATACGCATTGAGCTTTGATCCGATTCTCAACGTTGAGCTTTTTATGTCTGATGTTGGTGGAACAATTATGGTTTTTTGGCAACCGGAAGGACGTATTTCGTCTGTAAAGTTTTCCGGAAAGGCAGATCAGAGGGCTTCTGCGCATGCGATTGATCAGCCTGGCGTCGAGTAAGGCCGCCCCAGTTTGTCGGGTGTCCTGTAAATACTATGCCCTCCCCGACGGTTCACATCGGGGAGGGCACGGCTTGTTGAGAAAAGCCGAGGAGTTCGACTATTTCTTCGCGTCGGCCCAGCTCTTGACCAGGTCGTCGTAGTTGACGGTCACGGGCTTTTCCTTCTCGGTCGCGATCTTCAGCTGCGGAGCGAGATGGCCGTTCTTGACGGCATCGGCGTTCCAGTAGGCGAGATCATGCTCTTCGGCGAGCTTCGGACCGATATCGCCCTGAACGCCTGCGCGTTCCAGGCGCTGCATGACCTTTTCCTGGTCGGCGCAAAGCGCATCCATGGCGCCTTGAGCATTCTTGGCACCGGATGCGGCATCGCCGATCGCCTGCCACCAGAGCTGTGCCAGCTTCGGATAGTCCGGAACGTTGGTGCCGGTCGGCGACCATTGCACGCGAGCCGGCGAGCGGTAGAACTCGATCAGACCGCCCAGTTCCGGCGCACGCTTGGTGAAGCTCTTGTCGCGGATGGTGGATTCGCGGATGAAGGTGAGGCCGACATGGCTCTTCTTCACGTCCACCGTCTTCGAGGTCACGAACTGCGCATAGAGCCATGCGGCTTTGGCGCGGTCGACGGGCGTCGACTTCATCAGCGTCCAGGACCCGACGTCCTGATAGCCGAGCTTCATGCCGTCCTTCCAGTAGACCCCATGCGGCGAGGGCGCCATGCGCCATTTCGGCTTGCCGTCGGCATTCATGACAGGCAGGCCGGGCTTGACCATGTCGGCGGTAAAGGCCGTGTACCAGAAGATCTGCTGCGCGACATTGCCCTGCGCCGGAACCGGACCGGATTCAGAGAAGGTCATGCCCTGGGCTTCCGGCGGTGCATAGGCCTTCAACCAATCGAGATATTTCTGGATGGAGTAGACGGCAGCCGGGCCGTTGGTATCGCCGCCGCGGGCGACGCAGGAACCGACCGGACGGGAGTTGGCATCGACCTTGATGCCCCATTCGTCAACCGGCAGGCCGTTTGGCAAGCCCTTGTCGCCGTTGCCGGCCATCGAGAGCCAGGCATCGGTAAAGCGCCAGCCGAGTGATGGGTCCTTCTTGCCATAATCCATATGGCCGTAGACCTTCTTGCCGTTGACGTCGCGGCCGGTGAAGAATTCGGCGATATCCTCATAGGCCGACCAGTTGACCGGCACGCCGAGATCATAGCCGTACTTGGCCTTGAAATCGGCCTTGTTCTTCTCGTCGTTGAACCAGTCGTAGCGGAACCAGTAGAGGTTGGCGAATTGCTGGTCGGGAAGCTGGTAGAGCTTCTTGTCAGGAGCCGTTGTAAAGCTGGAGCCGATGTAGTCGGCGATATCGATGCCCGGATTGGTGACGTCCTTGCCTTCACCGGCCATCCAGTCGGTCAGATTGCGCACCTGCTTGTAGCGCCAATGGGTGCCGATGAGGTCGGAATCGTTGACCCAGCCGTCATAGAGGTTCTGGCCGGTCTGCATTTGCGTCTGGATCTTTTCGACGACGTCGCCTTCCTGGATGACGTCGTGGGTGACCTTGATGCCGGTGATGGCGGTGAAGGCCGGTGCCAGAACCTGAGATTCATACTGGTGTGTCGTCAGGGTTTCCGAAACGACCTTGATTTCCATGCCCTGGAAGGGCTTGGCCGCGTCGATGAACCACTGCAATTCCTTTTCCTGGTCGGCGCGCGAAAGCGTCGAGAGATCGCCGATCTCCTTGTCCAGGAATTGCTTGGCCTCATTCATGCCGGCATGAGCCGCGCCGGCCAAGGCCAGCAGAGCGACAGCCGTCGTCGTCAAGAGATGTCTTCGCATAAATTCCTCCCTACAGGTTGCGAATATCATTCAGGCGGCCAGACCCCCCGGCCTCCGTACCAGTTTGCTTCAGACCAGACGGAAGACGCCGATGGCGTAGACCACGGAAAGAGCAAGAGCCCACCACAGGCTGGGGCCTCCCAGGCCCAGCCAGGCGATGTGGATGAAAGCGGAGCCCAGCAGTGAAATGAACAGCCGGTCGCCGCGTGTGGTTTCGAAATGCAGGATGCCGACGCGCGGATTGCCGCCGGGCGAAACATATTCCCAGACCGCCATGCCGATCAGCAGCACGAAGATCGTCGCGAAGAACAAGGCTGTCGGCAGCGTCCATGCCATCCAGGAAAAATCGGTGTTCATGACGGTTTCCCTTCAGACGCGGCCGAGCGCGAAGCCCTTGGCGATGTAGTTGCGGACGAAATAGATGACGAGCGCGCCGGGGACCAAGGTGAGCACGCCGGCGGCGGCAAGCAGGCCCCAGTCCATCCCGGCGGCCGAGACGGTTCGCGTCATGATGGCAGCGATCGGCTTGGCGTCAGTCACCGTCAGGGTGCGGGCGATCAACAGCTCCACCCAGGAGAACATGAAGCAGAAAAAGGCGGCGACGCCGATACCGCTTGCGATCAGCGGAATGAAGATCTTGATGAAGAAGCGCGGGAATGAATAGCCGTCAATATAGGCCGTTTCGTCGATCTCCTTCGGCACGCCGGACATGAAGCCTTCGAGGATCCAGACCGCCAGTGGCACGTTGAACAGGCAATGCGCCAGCGCCACGGCGATATGGGTGTCGATCAGGCCGAAGGCGGAATAGAGCTGGAAGAAGGGGAGCGCAAAGACAGCCGGCGGCGCCATGCGGTTGGTCAACAGCCAGAAGAACACATGCTTGTCGCCGAGGAAGCGGTAGCGCGAGAAGGCATAGGCGGCCGGAAGGGCGCAGGCGACCGAGATCACCATGTTCATGACGACATAGGTGATCGAGTTGATATAGCCCTTGTACCAGGACGGATCGGTGAAGATGATCGTGTAATTACGCAGCGTCGGCTGGTGCGGATAGAGTGTCAATCCGCCGATAATCTCTTCGTTCGTCTTGAAGCTCATGTTGATGAGCCAATAGATCGGCAGTAACAGGAAGATGATGTAGATCGCTGGTACGAGCCAGGACCAACGCCCCTTTTCGCTTCGCCGGTGAGCAACCTGGGTACCGGTTGTATTCGCGGCTGAAGTGCTAGGCGCCGTCATCGTCTGCATCGCGGCATCTCCGGCCGTGGTGGACATCGATTTGCCGCTCATCGGCTTGCCCCCGCATCGTAATTGGTCATGACGGTGTAGAAGACCCAGGACAGAAGCAGCACGATCAGGAAGTAGACGAGCGACATGGCGGCCGCCGGACCGAGGTCGAACTGGCCGAGCGCCATCTTCACGAGGTCGATCGACAGGAAGGTGGTCGAATTGCCGGGGCCGCCGCCGGTGACAACGAAGGGTTCGGTATAGATCATGAAACTGTCCATGAAGCGCAGCAGCACGGCGATCAAAAGCACTCGGTTCATCTTCGGCAACTGGATGTAGCGGAAGACGGACCAGCGGGAGGCGCCGTCGATCTTGGCGGCCTGGTAGAAGGCGTCGGGAATAGAGGCGAGGCCGGCATAGCAAAGCAGCACGACAAGGCTGGTCCAGTGCCAGACATCCATCAGGATGATCGTCGCCCAGGCGTCGACCGGATCGGAGACGTAGTTGTAGTCGATGCCCATATTGACAAGGACATAACCCATCAGTCCGATGTCGCTGCGGCCAAACACCTGCCAGATCGTTCCGACGACGTTCCACGGGATCAGCAGCGGCAGCGCCATCAGCACCAGGCAGATCGGCACGCCGACGCCTTTCTTCGGCATGTTGAGGGCGATGAAGATGCCGAGCGGCACCTCGATTGCCAGAATGACGAAGGAGAAGATCAGGTTGCGGAACATCGCATCCCAGAAGCGTCCGGACTGCAGGATCTGCTCGAACCACTGTGTCCCCGCCCAGAAGAAGACGTTGTTGCCGAAAGTATCCTGCACGGAATAGTTGACCACAGTCATCAGCGGGATAACGGCGGAAAAGCCGACAAGCAGCAGCACGGGGATGAGCATGAACCAGGCTTTGTTGTTCCAGGTCTTGTCCATGATCAGGCTCCCATCTCGACGCGCCAGGAGTTGGCATAGATGTTGATGCCGGCGGGATCGAAGGCGATATGCGGCTCGGCCGGCACCACCTGATCCTCGCCGATGACGGCGACGATGTCCTGTCCGTCGAGCTTGGCGCGGACCACCTTGCGCCGGCCGAGGTCTTCAACCTTGGTGACGGTGGCGGGAATGCCCTCGCGGCCGATGCGGACAAATTCGGGACGGATACCGAGCTCGGAATGCCCCTCGCGCTTCTCCACGGGGGCACCGGGCAGCGTGATCGTGCGGTTGCCGAGCCGGGCGTTTCGGCCGTCGATTTCAACCGGCATGACGTTCATGCCGGGCGAACCGATGAAGTAGCCGACGAATGTATGGCGCGGGCGCTCGAACAGGTCGTTCGGCGTGCCGATCTGCACCACCTCGCCATTGTACATGACAACCACCTTGTCGGCGAAGGTCAGCGCCTCTGTCTGGTCGTGGGTGACGTAGACCATGGTGAAGCCGAAGCGGCGATGGAGCTGTTTCAGCTGCGAGCGCAGCACCCATTTCATATGCGGGTCGATAACCGTCAGCGGCTCGTCGAACAGGATGGCGTTGACGTCGGAGCGCACGAGGCCGCGACCGAGAGAGATCTTCTGCTTGGCATCGGCCGTCAGGCCACGGGCCTTGCGGTGAGCGCTGTCGGAAAGGCCGATCATTTCGATGATCTCATCGACCTTGCGCTTTACCTCGGCCTCGGGAACATGCCGGTTGCGCAGCGGGAAGGCGAGATTGTCGTAGACGGTCATCGTGTCGTAGACGACCGGAAACTGGAAGACCTGGGCGATATTGCGCTCCTGGGTCGACAGCCGCGTGACGTCCTTGCCATCGAACAGGATGCGACCCTCGGAGGCCTGCACCAGACCGGAAACGATGTTGAGGAGTGTGGTCTTGCCGCAGCCGGAAGGGCCAAGGAGCGCATAGGCGCTGCCGTCTTCCCAGCTGTGGTTGACTTCCTTCAACGCGTAATCCGCATCCGATCTGGGATGGTCGTTGTAGGCGTGCCTGATATGGTCGAGGTCGATGCGTGCCATTGACGATGTCTCTCCTCAGGCGGCGTGTTGCAGGTCGGGAGCGACGGCGGCGCCATCGGTGTCGAAGACCATGATATGGCGCGGGTCGATATAGACATTGATTGCATCGTCGACATCGAGGTGCTGGACGCCCTGGGTGAGCATGACCCAGCGGCGGCCGGAAAAATCGAGATGGATGAAGCTTTCCGAGCCGGTGATCTCGGTGACGGTGACTTTAGCCGGTGCTGCAACTGCCTCCGGCGTCTGCGGCGCGAGTGCAAGATGATGCGGCTGGAAGGCGATGGTGTAGCGGCCATCCGGCTGATCTTCGAGACCTTGCGGCACGGGCAGACGGATGTTGCCGTCGAGTACGAACTCTTTGCCGCGCTTGTCTGGCATGATGGTGTTCAGCGGTGGATCAGCGAAGGTTGTCGCGGTGATCAGATCCTTCGGATTGCGGAAGACCTCGATCGTCGATCCGAATTGGGTGATGTGGCCCTTCGAGAGCGTCGCGGTATTACCGCCAAGCAGCAGCGCCTCGGATGGCTCGGTGGTGGCATAAACGAAGATGGCGCCGGATTCGGCGAAGATCTTCGGCAGTTCGGCCCGCAACTCCTCGCGCAGCTTATAGTCGAGATTGGCAAGCGGCTCATCGAGCAGCACAAGGCCCGCCTTCTTGACGATGGCGCGGGCAAGGGCGGTACGCTGCTGCTGGCCGCCGGAAAGGCTGAGCGGCAGGCGATCGAGGAAGGGGCCGAGCCGCAGGATATCGGCGGCCTTCTTCACTTCCCGGTCGATGGTTTCGGCATTTGCACCGCTCAGGCGCATCGGCGACGCGATGTTGTCGTAGACAGTCATGGCGGGATAGTTGATGAACTGCTGGTAGACCATGGCGACATTGCGGCGCTGTACCGGGACGCCGGTGACATCCGTGCCATCGACATGAATCGTGCCTGTGGTCGGCTTGTCTAGGCCAGCCATCAGCCGCATCAGCGACGTCTTTCCCGAAAGCGTCGGCCCAAGCAGCACATTCAGCGTGCCGCGCTGCAGCGTTAGGTTCGTCTCCGCAATATGCGTCTCGCCGCTAACCGACTTTGACACGCCTCTTAATTCAAGCACGATATGCTCCCCTCTGTGCATCGCGTAATAGCGATGCTGCGACGGATTGTCGGCCATAGGCCGCTTGCTGCCTATTGAGTAACGTCCGGAAGAGCATCTCCCGGCCGGATCGCTCCTATTTCACCAAGCAATTTCTGCTGACGAGACGGGCTTCGGCGTTGGTGCCGAATACCGCTTGCTTCCGATAAGTTCGGAGCGGGGGAGTAGCTCTGGGGAAGGGGATTGCTTCAAAATGGCTGTGAAATCGCGTGGACATAATCCACCGCGGAAACGGTTCGGCCCGTACAAGACCGACACCTGCTTCTCGTTTGAACGCATGCGATGGGCACGGCTGATTGAGCCGTTCCTCACATCGCTATCAAGGACGTCTATGCTGTCGAAATGACCTTTGGACAATGATTTCTCCCCCATTTCGATTTCCGCCCCTCACGCGAAAACCGAAACTGGAAAGACGATAAATGAAGCAAAAGGAATGTCAAACGAAAACTTAGTGCGTTTCAGTTTCGCTTCATAATTCCGATTTTGGCCTTGTTTTAAAACAAAATAGTGAAGGTCGGGACTGCTGCTGGTCGTCAAATCTTCGCGGCCGGTCGACGGACCGTGAGGATGGCTGCAGCAGGTTCGATTAGACGGAAGGATCGGCCCTGATACCGGCATAGCGCAGGCCGATAAACGCCATCAGGCTTGCGACGGCAAAGGCGTTGATGCTCAAGAATGTTGCGAGCTGATCGTTGTTCCAGGGAAAAACCGGGTCTTTGACCATCCACCACGAGGTGGCGAAACAGACGAAGACGAAGCAGGCGAGCCCACGCTGCCACCATTTCTCGGCTGCGTAAAAAGATACCATCACCAATGCCATGCAAGGGGCGAGGAACAGTAAGGTCGCAGACGCTTTTCCGAAGATGACCGTTTCGAAGACGGTATCCAGCGTGCCGATAAGCGGCAGGGCTAGCCGAGCGAAAAACGGGGATCGTCCGGCCGCCAACGGGATCGCAAGAAAGAAGGGAATGGAGACAAGCGTTAGCGCAGATATCCCGACGCCCTGGCCGATCAGCCACCACACATAAAGCGGGTAGAAGGGCTTGTTGGCGATGATGACCCAGGCAATCGTCACCGTGGCCTGGGTCAGCGGATCGAGCGCCTGTCGGTTCATCCCGCAGGCTTCAGAAGATAATGGCCGACGCCCCAGACATCGCCATTGTCATGGCCGAACAGACCGGCGGTCGCCAGGAAGAAAAGCCGCCAGCGCCGTTGCCAGAGTGCATTGTCCTTGCCATAGACCTCAGCGAAGATTGGCTGGATATTGCCGATCTCGCGATCGAAATTGGCAAGCCAGTCAAGCGCCGTGCGGCGGTAATGGATCCCAGACCAACGCCATTTGCGTTCGAGCGTAAACAGATCGCCGAACCGGCACGGCAGGTCGTGGGCCGGCATGATGCCGCCGGTGAAGAAATGATGGGCAATCCAGTCGGCGGGATCGTCATGATTGAAGCGATAGGAGCGGTATCTGTGGGTGAAGATATGCAGGAAAAGCCTGCCATCAGGTTTCAACCAGCCGCGAACCCGTTCCAGCAGGGTGCGCCAATTCGACATATGTTCGAACATTTCTACCGATACCACACGATCGTGGCGTTCATCGGTCGCGAAGTCATTCATGTCGGCGGTCACGACAGTGAGATTGGTTAGGCCACGCTTACGCGCAATGTTGACGATATATTCGCGTTGCGAGGCCGAGTTCGATACGGAGGTGATGCGAGAACGCGGAAATTGCTGCGCGAGGTAAAGCGATAGGGAGCCCCAGCCGCAGCCGAGTTCGAGAATGCTCATGCCATCCTTGATATCCGCGTGCCTGACCGTTTCGGCAAGGGCTAAGATTTCCGCTTCCGCCAGCGTCGTATCGGCGCTCGGATAGAGGCAGGACGAATATTTTCGTTGCGGTCCGAGGACCAATGCGAAGAATTCGGCGGGCACCTCGTAGTGTTGGCGATTTGCCTCCTCCGTATGAATCGCCACCGGAAAATTGCCCATCGTTTCGACAAAGGCCCGTTCCGCATCGTCCGGTATTGCCGCCAATCGCCGCTTTGTGCGTCCGCAGAGGAAATCGATGCCTGCAAGCGTTATGCCGTCAGTAAGCGGTGCGCGCTCGGCAGCGTTGATGGCAAAGGCCAGCATATTCATATTTGGTCTCCGTGATTGCGGGATTCTTGTTTGCGAGGTCCAGGAAAGAAGGCATTGGTGCGCCGTTGCAGCGCGCGGAATTGATCACCGCGTGAGCGCAGCATGTGCTCTTCGAGCGGCGGGATTCCGGAGACATGCACCAGCAGCCAGTACATCAGCGCGGGTGCAAGCAGCGACATGAAGCTCGCGACCGAGCTTGAAACCGCGAACAGCGACCAGGAACACCAGAAGAGCCATTCGAAGAAATAGTTGGGGTGGCGGGAATATCGCCACAGGCCTGTTTCGCAGATCGCGCTCTTTGCTTGCGGTGACTTACGGAACCGCGAGAGCTGTGCGTCCGAAATGGTCTCTCCGGCAAGGGCTGCGATGGCTACGAGGATTGCAACGAAGTCCAGCGCAGTGGGATAGGGTCTGCCGCTCACCGCCGCGAGATAGACGGAAAGTACGAGAATGAAAGCCGCCAGAGCCTGAACCTGCAGGAAAAGGAACAGCCGCCCTGCGGCACTATCGCCCCAGCCCTCGATGATTTTCGCGTAGCGAGGATCTTCTCCGCTGCCCATGGTGCGCGCTCCGATATGCCCGCCGAGGCGGAGTGCCCAGGCCGCAATAATGATCAGAACGGTCATGCGCCGCCCGAATGCGCCATGGGCGAAGAGGGCTGCAACAATGCCGCCGAGGCCGACAGATAGGGACCAGATGGTATCGATCCAGCCGCTGAGGCCGGTCATGCGCTGCACGAGCCAGGCCGCGGCCATGGCCAGCGACAGGCCTATCGCTAAAGCAGCAAGAAGAAACCAATCCATCCATTCACTCGCATTCAAGCGCATCATCGCGCTGCTAATGGATTTACGGTGATCGCACTCGACCGGTTTCGCGCCCGTGCAAAAAAATCTCGCGATGCGCGAAACCAGACTCCTTTCCCTTGCGTATCTGTCTTGTGAACCAGGAAACGGTCATTGGGAGAGCAGGGTTTTGATGGGTGATTACGATCGAAACGGAGGCGGACGGCGCCTGAAGATTGCCGTTATCGGCAGCGGCATTTCTGGGCTCTCTGCCGCCTGGCTCTTGTCGCAGCGGCACGACGTGACCGTCTTCGAGGCGGGTAATCGCATCGGTGGCCACAGCAATACGGTAGAGTTCGACGGTGTTGCCGGTCCGGTCGTCGTCGATACAGGCTTCATCGTCTATAACGAAGTCACCTATCCCAATCTGACGGCTCTTTTCCGCACGCTTGAGGTGCCCACGACGGCGTCCGACATGTCTTTTGCCGTCTCGCTCGATAATGGCGGCTATGAATATTCCGGCGGCACAGGCTTCGGTCTCCTGGCACAGAAGTCCAATCTCGTCAGCCCGCGCTTCTGGTCGATGATGCGCGATCTCGTGCGGTTTTATCGCAACGCGCCTCGTGACCTCGCGATGATGGGCGGTATTTCGCTCGATGATTACCTCTCCCGCAATGGCTACGGGCGTCCGTTCCGCGATGATCATCTCTATCCGATGGCAGCGGCCATCTGGTCGACGCCCGCCATGCAAGTCGGTGCCTATCCGGCAGCAAGCTTTGTGCGATTCTGCCGCAATCACGGGCTGCTGGAATTGTGGAACCGGCCGGTCTGGCGCACGGTCAAGGGTGGCAGCCGCGAATATGTGGCGCGCATGACCCGTCATTTCGCTGATCGCATCCTGTTATCGACGCCGGTGACGGCCGTGCGCCGCAACCCGGCGGGCGTCGAACTCGACGATGCCCTTGGCCGCCGGCATGTGTTCGATGACGTCGTCATCGCCACGCATGCCGATCAGGCTCTCCGCATGCTCGCGGATGCGAGCGCCGAGGAGAAGCGTATTCTCGGCGCGTTCCGCTATTCTCGCAACGAAGCCGTGCTGCATGGCGATATCAGCCTGATGCCGAAACGGCGGGCTGCCTGGTCGAGCTGGAACTATGTCGCCGATACGAATGGCGAACCGAGCCAGCCTGCAATCACCTACTGGATGAACAGGCTGCAGCCGCTGGGAGCCGCGGCGCCGACCTTCGTGACGCTCAATCCCCGCCGTGAGCCGCGGGAAGAAACGGTGATCTGCCGTGAAGTTTACGAACATCCGGTCTTCGATCTCGGCACCGACCGCGCCCAGAAAGAAATCTGGTCGCTCCAGGGTGTGCGAAACACCTGGTTCTGCGGCGCTCATTTCGGTTCCGGCTTCCACGAGGACGGCATCCAGGCGGGGTTGGCCGTTGCGGAAGATCTCGGCGGTCTGCGCCGGCCGTGGCAAGTAGCGCAGGAAAGCGCCCGCATTGTCCGCAAGCCACTTGTGAGGCCAATCGAGCTGCCAGTCGAAGTGGAGGCGACCGCATGAGGGTGGACCTTCACTCGGCATTGTTTCCCGGCCATGTCACACATGCGCGGCTGAAGCCGAAACAGCATAAGCTCTCCTATCGCATCTATTCGCTGCTGATCGATCTGGACGAACTCGACGAGATCGATCGGCGCCTGCGGCTGCTGTCGATCGACCGCTTCAATCTTTTCTCGTTCTACCGCAAGGATCGGGGCGATCGCTCCGGCTCCGACCTCAGGGTGCAGGTGGAGCAACGCATGCGTGAAGCCGGCATCGAGCCGGATGGCGGGGCGATCCGGCTGCTTACCATGCCGCGGCTGCTCGGCTGGGCCTTCAATCCGCTCAGCGTCTTCTTCTGCTATGCCAGGGATGAATCGCTGAAAGCGATCCTGTGGGAAGTCGACAACACGTTCGGCGAACGCCATGGCTACATGATCCCTGTCGAGTCGGGCGCAGGGCCCGAGATTGTCCAGCATTGCGACAAGGCCTTCTATGTCTCACCCTTCATGGACATGGATCTGCGCTACAAATTCCGCGTGTCACCGCCGGACGAGCTGCTTTCGATCCGGATCGAGACGTTCGATCGCGACGGGATTGTGATGACCGCCCGGCATGTGGCACGCCGCACCGCGCTCACGGACAAAGCCCTTCTCAAGGCATTTTTCTCGATCCCCTTTTTGACGCTCAGGGTCGTTGGCGGCATCCATTGGGAAGCGCTGAAGATCTGGCTGAAGGGCATCCGCCTGCGCGTGCATCCAACTCCACCACAAGAGCCTGTTTCATTCGTCCGCCCATCATACGCAGACGGGAAGGCATCCCATCGAAAGGTCGATGTTCATGAGCCCGTTTGACGATTATTCCCGCATGTCGCTCGATGCCTCCAAGGATACCGATGGGCTTGGCTTTGCTGGTCGTCTTCTGCTGCGGTTGTTGCGAAATATTCGCCATGGGCGTCTCAGGATAGAGCTGCCGTCCGGTGCCCTGATCGAGAAAATTGGTAGTGAGCCAGGGCCAGAGGCAATGATCGTCATCCGCCGATGGCGCATGCTGCGCCGCGTTATCGTCGCAGGGGATATCGGTTTCGCTGAAGCCTATCTCGACGAGGATTGGACGACGCCGGATCTGACTGCCGTCATCCGGTTTGCTGCCAGAAACACGGATGCGCTCGCGCCGACGGTTACCGGCAGCCCCCTCATGCGGTTCATCAATCGCGCGAAACATTTGTTGAATGCGAATACCAAGCATGGCAGTCGACGCAATATCGAGGCGCATTACGATCTCGGCAATGATTTCTACAAGGAATGGCTCGACCCTTCGATGCTCTACTCCTCCGGGATCTTTGACCGATCGGCTCAAACGCTTGAGGCGTCACAGCAGAACAAACTTGAGCGTATCCTGGAAAGGCTTGATCTTGATGGCAGCGAAAACGTGCTGGAGATCGGCTGTGGTTGGGGCGCACTTGCCATATTCCTGGCGGACCGGGCAAAAGCGAGGGTGACGGGTGTCACATTGTCACCCTCGCAGCTCGCCTGGGCGAAGGATGCGGTCGATAAGGCCGGACAGTCTCATCAAGTCGATCTGCGTCTGCAGGACTATCGCGACCTTACCGGCCAGTTCGACCGGATCGTCTCGATCGAGATGTTCGAGGCGGTCGGCGAAGCCTATTGGCCGAACTATTTCGCAACGCTGAAACGCTGCCTCAAGCCGGGCGGCCGTGTCGTGCTGCAGATCATCTCCATCGAAGAGGGGCGGTTCGACAGCTATCGCCGCGACACCGATTTCATCCAGAAATACATTTTTCCGGGCGGTTTCCTACCATCCGATTCCGCGCTCGAAGCTGCAGTCTCCAAGGCGGGCTTCGTGCTCAGGGACAAGGAACTCTTTGGCAAGTCCTATGCCAGAACGCTTGCTGAATGGCGTGCCCGTTTTCATGCCCGCTGGCCGGCGATCGCCGCGCTCGGTTTCGACGAGCGGTTCCGGCGGCTCTGGCACTACTACCTCTGCTATTGCGAAGCCGGATTCGAGGAAGGAAGCATAGATGTCGGGCTCTACACGATCGAGCATGCCTGAGGGCGGGAAGCATAAGGAAGCCTGCGCATGAGATCGACAATCGGAGCTTCGGCATTCCTCGTCATTGCCTTCGCGACAAGCGCGCATGCCGCTGCCATAGATGGACAATGGGCGCGCGGAGACGGCAACGCCAAGGTTAGGGTTGCGCCCTGCGGCAAGAACATCTGCGCCGTAAACACCTGGATAAAGCCGGGAACACCGACGGAGAAGGCCGGCGACAAGCTGGTCATGACAATAAAGCCGGGCGCGGATGGTGTTTATTCCGGCAGCGCCTTCGATCCGCAACGGGATTTGACCTACAGGATCACGGTGACGGTGAGCGGGGATCGGATGACGACGAGGGGCTGCGTCATCGCAGGCCTGATATGCAAGGGTGTCGACTGGACACGTATCCACTGACTGACTGATAGCCGCGAAGGAACCTCCGGTGAAAACCTATATCGTCGCCTACCTCTCCACATTGATCGTGTTCGTCGCGATCGATTTTATCTGGTTGAGCGTCATGGCGGACCGGCTCTATCGCCCAATGCTCGGAGACCTGTTGGCGCCGAATTTCCAACTGGCACCGGCCATTGCCTTCTATCTGATTTATGCGGCCGCCTTGACCTTCCTGGCGGTACGGCCCGGATTGACATTCGGCTCGCTCGGTACGGCCGTGCTCTATGGGGCCGTTTTCGGCTTCGCCGCCTATGCGACCTATGACCTGACCAATCAGTCGACCCTCAGGAACTGGTCGACGACGCTGACCATAGCCGATCTGCTATGGGGCACGTTTCTATCGGCCGTTGCCGCAGGGAGCGGTCAGTGGCTCACGGAGCGCCTGGTTGGGTCTGCAGGCGCATAAGGTGATTTGAGAGACAGGTCTCCGACGGGCCTGGTCTCCGGTGCAGGATGCGAAACGCAACCCTTCACACGACCACGATTCCCTTGTGCTTGGCTTTGTGTTCGGGCTCTACATGGATTGTTACAATGGCTCCGGAAATCGCTTCGCGCAGGGCGTCCTCAATCCGGTCGCAGATATCGTGAGATTGTCCGACAGTCATTGTCGCCGAGACGACAAGATGAAAGTCGATAAAGGTGGCCTTGCCGGCGTGGCGCGTCCGCAAGGCATGGGCTTCGATCGCATCATCGGCGTTGAGGGAGATGATCTCCCGGATATGCGCGAGCTCTTCGGGCGGAGCAGCTTCATCCAGTAGACCGCTTGCGCTTTCCTTCAGGACGCCCCAGCCGCTCCAGAGAACATGGACTGCAACAAGTGCCGCGATGGCCGCGTCGAGTTGCGTGATCCCGGTCCAGACGACGAGAGCGACGCCGACCACGACACCGAGGGAGGTGATTACATCGGCCATCAGGTGCTTGCCATCAGCGACGAGGGATGCCGAGCGTTGAATACGCCCCTGCCTCATCAACAGGTTGGCCCATACCACATTTATCACGGTCGCAAATGAGCTGACGGCAAGGCCGGTCCAAGCCGCATCGATCGGCTTGGGAGCAAGAAAGCCGTTATAGGCTTCATGCATGATGGCAACGGCAGCCGCGATGATCAGGGCGCCCACGAGCACCGCGGAAAGATATTCCGCCTTGTGGTGCCCGTAAGGATGCTCTTCGTCCGGCGGTTGGGAGGCGATCTTCACCGAGACGATAACTGCCACTGCGGACACGACATTGATGATGCTTTCCAGCGCATCCGATAAGAGCGCGACACTTCCGGTTACCCAATAGGCCGCATACTTGATTGCCAGGACGAGGAGGCTGACGCCGAAACTTCCGAGGGCAATTTTCAGAGATCGTTCCATATCGGTCCCATTATCAGGAAAGGCCGCTGCAAGCCTATCGTCAAAACCATAGTCTGCTGTCGATCGCCGTCAGGCGAGCAGATGTTCATACAGGATGGAGCTGCCAAGCCCGATCAGCGCCGCGCCGGCTATACCCTCGGCAATCCTGCCGAAACGCTCGCCGATCAACCGTCCGACGAACATGCCACCCGACGACATCAGAAATGTTGCAGCGCCAATGGCGGCAGCGATGACGATGATGTTGACCTGGAGGAATGCAAGCGAGACGCCGACGGCCATCGCGTCGAGGCTGGTGCCGATGGCGGTTGCCATCAATACCGCAAAGGACATGGCCGGGCGCGTGTCGTCATCCGCCTTGTTTCGGATCGCTGCGTAAAGCATGTTTGCACCGACGGCAGCAAGCAATCCGAACGCGATCCAATGGTCGACAGCGCTGACATATCTTGCTGCCGCAACGCCGGCTGCCCAGCCGATGACAGGCGTGATCGCTTCCACGACACCAAAAACGATGCCGGTGCGAATGGTTTCCGAAAAGCGGGGCCGGCCCATGGCCGCACCTCGACCGACAGAAACGGCAAACGCGTCCATGGACATGCTGAACGCCAGTACGACAATTGCAAAGAATGACATCTCGAAAGCCTCGCGGACATGCAAACCGGGCGTCCTCCGCCTTGTCCGAGCCAGGCGAGCTTCGCCACGGTCTTGCCGAGCCGATCAATCGACTGAACGTGCCACGTGCAATGCGCACGAGTGTGTTGACACGCTCCCGCTGGGTTAGCGGTGGCTACTCCCCGATGCCCGCAGGACCTAGTTCATCGAGGGTTTCCTGTCAACCAAAAGTCGTGCCGACAGCATCGAAATTATCATTATTTTCCAAATATTTGCAGTGTGTTTTGCAGTTGCAAATGCATATGCAAATCAGTCGCAAAAACTCTCCCTTCAAATGCTCGAAAAGGCGGCGCTTTGCCTCATGCATCAGGGCCCTGTGGAATGATCGATCGATGACGGAGTTTGCTGCAGGCGGGGCGATACGGAGTCGCTTGCCATGGAAATTTGAGTGGCCCCGCCTTTGGTCTCGCGGCGCCATTGCGGTGTGTGGAAGCTCTCCGGACAACCTGAAGGGGATTGGTGATGGCGGCCGATTATCGCGACCGAATGCAAGGCCACCCTTCTCTGCCGGGCCGATCATTAAATTGGCTAGTGATCTGAGAGGCTTGATTGATGCGGTGCAAAAACGTGTTGCCAAACCGAAAATGGCGGGGAATTGTTTCGGCCATCAATCGCCTTGCCAAGGAGTTAAACGATGCGGATTTTGCAATGTGCTGCGGTCGCTCTTGGTCTCAGCCTCAGCTATGCTGCCCCCGGGGAGGCGCAGACCGTCGCCAACCTCGCCGTGCTCAAAGGGTTGGGCCCTTTGACGCTGCTGGGCAAAACGCAAAGCGGGAAGGCAGCCCTGTCTTCGAACTACGCCGTCACTGGCGGCATCCAGACGGGCGATATCCGTCAGTCGACCTTGCTCCCCTTTACAGAGCAGCAGCAGCAAGCGCTCAGGGACGCCTATATCACCGACGGCAATCTGGCGGAACTGGCTGACGGTCTCGGGACGACGCTTGGAAGCGCCTATGTCGCGCGGGCGCATTATCAGGATCGCGAGCATTTCACGAGCATATCGCAGGCTGTAGCCGACCTGATCGCCTATACCAATTCGACCACGGGCTCTGATTCCAATGCCGGGAAGTACTTCTTCGCCAACGGTACCACGGATGGCAAGACACCCGTTTCGGCGGAGGCAGCCGACATTCTGAAACAGATTGGCGGCACTACCGATATGTTCGGCTCGAATTACGGCCGCCGGCCGGCACGTCAGGTGCAGACGCTTTTGGCGACTCGCGCCCGTTCCAGACCGAACCGCAGGTCCTCCCCATTGTCGGCCGCGATTACTTCGGCGTGCCAGCGAATAATACGGTCTACAATCGCGGGCCGGTGATGAACCTGATCGACAGCCCGTCCTTCCCGAGCGGGCACACGACCTACGGCTTCATGGGGTCTATTCTGCTGGCGGTGCTCGTCCCCGAGCGCTATCCGCAAATGATCACGCGCGCGTCGGAATATGGCAACGACCGCATTCTGATGGGCGCGCATTATGCGATGGACGTCCTCGGTGGCCGCACCCTTGCGACCTACGATCTCGCGCACCTGCTCGCCAACGATCCCGCCTATGTCGGGCGGACCCTCAAGGGCGCGCCTGTGATCAAGGACTATCAGGCAGCCGTAACCGCCGCGCGAGCCGATCTGACTGAAACTTTGAAGACCATCTGCGGTGCGGACATCAAAACATGCGCCCAGGACGACATCGGCCGGCTCAGCAACCCGGCCATGAACCAGGCAGCCTATGATGCCACGCAGACCTACGGTCTGCCTGTCGTCTACCCGAAAAACTTCGGCGTGAAGGAAGACGTCAATACGCTGGCTCCGGAAGCTGGCCATCTCCTGACTGTGGCGTTTCCGTCGTTGACGCTCGAGGAAGCCAATCAGATTCTGACCGAGACCGAAGGCCCTGGCGGCGGTTTTCTGGATGATGGTTCTTCGTTCGGTGTCTATTCGCGCCTTAATCTCTATGCGGCATCGATGAGCGCAATCGACCTGTCGGAACGCAAGGCGGCTCAGAGCAAATAGAGAGCAAAAGCCAACATCCGCTGTGGTTACCGCGGCGGTTTGCTCGACATCATCTGCTCAGGCCGCCCGGCCATATCAGCGCCGCATCGCGTGGACGCGGATGAAGCCGGGCGGTCCATTGATCGGGTCTACCCCGGAATATTGGACAGCCGCTCGGATATGGACGTCACCAATCCGCACCACGGCTATGGACAGCACGATGCCGCAAAGCATTGCGATGAAGCAGATTGCCGGCAGCAGACGAAACAGCATCATTGATTCCATTGCTTTCCAAGCCTCGGCTTTTTGGGAGCCCGAACGGGGCGGTTCGCATGCCCGGTAAGGCAGGTCTCTTTCGAGATGATTGATCGAATTCAAAGCAGACGACTGTAGAGGTCGCGTGGAGAAATCGTCAGCGATCGATGGTCGGGAGTTAGACTTGCCCACGAACGTCCCCGCGCGAGATCAATCCCGGTCTCTTTCAAGAGCCGATAAATCCTCCGAGCGCACGCCTTATGGATGTTCGTGCTCCGGGGATGTGTCGCGAAGCGATATGAAGATGGCGACGGAAAGCAGCGCGATCATGATGCCGGCCAGCATCAAAACCGATCCATGCGCCGTGCCGAAGGCTGCCTGTGCCGCAGCCGCGATCTCCACGCCTCGGGCGCCGCCTACCGCACGTGCGACGGTCATCGCTTCGCCGATGGAATTCCAGGCCCCGTCCTTGGCCATGGATGGATCCGAAAACGACGATCTGTAGATCGAATTGACCAGGACGCCGAACAGGGTCACACCCAGGCCGCCGCCGAGCTCATAACCGCTGCTCTCCAGCGCGCCTGCTGCCCCGGCCTTTTCCTTCGGCGCGCCGCCCATGATCGCGATGGACGATGCCAGAAGGCCAATTCCGAGCGCAAGGCCGAGAATGGCCAGGAGACCGGCGACGATATAGGTATCCTGCGCCAAGTCGCAGAACGCGATCGCCAGCAGAGAGAATGCCGCCGATGCCATCGACAGCGAGGCGACGATGCGCAAACCGAAACGAGTGGCGAGCCTACTTCCCAAGGGGCCGCCGACGGCAGCGGCGATCACCAGCGGCAGCATGAAAATGCCTGCCTCGAGCGGTGTCTTGCCAAGGACGAACTGAAGCTCCTGCGCCAGAACGAGTTCGAAGCCGGCGAGCGAGGCGCTTGCGACGAAGGCCATCAGCAGGCCGATGCCGATCACCGGCTTGGATAATAGCGAAAGATCCAGCATCGGGTTGTCGGATGCCATCTGTATGCTGGCGAACCATGTGAGGAAGCCCAGGCCCGCGAGAAGCGGGATGAGGCAGAAGATGCTCGGCATCATTTTGAACCCGGACTTCACGCCGTAGACGGTCAGGATAAGTCCTGCGATGAGCAGCACCGCCTGCCCGGGTCTCCAGACGGCCTCGCTATTGCCCGGTGTGGCGGGAACGAGAAGCCAGACCAAGGGGATGACGATCATCATGATGGGAACGTTGATGAGGAAGACCGAGCCCCACCAGAAATGCTCGAGCAGCACGCCTCCGACGAGGGGGCCGATCGCTGCACCCGCCATGCCGACCACGCTCCAGACGCCGAGCGCGTTTGCGCGCTGAGCGTCGTCTTCGAATGTCTGGCGGATAACGGCAAGAATGCACGGCATGATCATCGAGGAGCCGATGCCGAGTACCGCTCGTGCGGCAATCAGCATGGCTGCGGTGGTCGAGAATGCCGCGACGATGGATGCGACGCCAAAGACTGCAAGCCCGACCAGGAGCATGCGCCGATAACCGATTCTGTCGGCAAGCGTGCCCATCGGGACAAGCATGCCCGCCATGACCAGCGGATAGACGTCGATGATCCACAACACCTCGGTTCCCGATGCGCCCAGGGCAAGGGTGAGGGTGGGAATGGCGACGTGGAGAACCGTCATGTCGACGACGACAGGCGTGAACGCCAGGATGACGGATGAAAGCACTAGCCACGGATTGGAGCGCATTGGACACCTGTAGGAAGGTTTGACGGACAGGCTGACGACATCACTGCGCGGCCTCTGAGACGGACTGGGCGGCTTCGCTTGCGCCGGGGTCGGCGACCGGTCGCTTCGTCCTCATCAGCTTCAGTACGAAGACAAAGAAGGCGGGGACGAAGAAGATCGCGAGGATCGTTCCCGAGATCATTCCTCCGAGGACGCCGGTTCCGATGGCGTTCTGGCTTGCCGCGCTGGGCCCGGTCGCGATCGCCAGCGGCACCACGCCCAGCGTGAAGGCAAGCGAGGTCATGATGATCGGCCGGAAGCGGACGCGTGCGGCCTCGACGGCGGATTCCAGCAGCGACTTGCCCTGGGCGTAGTAATCCTTGGCGAACTCGATGATCAGAATGGCATTCTTCGCCGACAGGCCGATGATCGCAATCAGGCCGACCTTGAAATAGATGTCGTTCGGTAGCCCGCGCAAGGACATGGCAAGGACGCAGCCGCCGATGCCAAGAGGCACCACCAGCATGACCGACAAGGGGATCGACCAGCTTTCGTAAAGGCCCGCCAGCAGCAGGAAGACGAAGAGGATGGAAAGGCCGAACAGGATAGGAGCCTGCGATCCCGACGCGATCTCCTCAAGCGACTGGCCGGACCATTCGAAACCGAATCCCTCCGGAAGCGTCGCCGCCAGGCGTTCCATCTCCTTGATGGCCGCACCCGATGACTGACCATGTGCGGCTTCGCCGGTAATGCGCATGGCGGGATAGCCATTATAGGCGACGATCTGCGGAGGGCCTTTCTGCCAGCGGGCAATGGCGAAGGAGGATAGCGGCACCATGCCGCCGCTTGAATTGCGGACGTTGAGCTTCATCAGGTCTTCGGACTGCATGCGGCTTCGTCCCTCGGCCTGGACGATCACGCGCTGCATCCGGCCCGCATTCGGATAGTCGTTGATATAGGACGATCCGAGATTGGCGCTGATGGCGTTGTTGATATCGGCGAATGAGACGCCAAAGGCATTGGCCTTGTCGCGGTCGATGACCAGCACGACCTGTGCCGCCTCGGCCATTCCCTCGGTTCGGACGTTGGTCACCACACTGCTGGCAGCAGCGCTGCTTATCAGTTGATCGCTCGCAGCCTTGAGCGCCTGCTGGCCCTTTCCGGCTCTGTCTTGAAGCCGGAATGAGAAACCATTGGTCGTCCCGAAACCATCGATAGCAGGCGGCGAGAGCGCAAAGGATGTCGCATCCTTGATCGCGAACAGCTTCTTGTTGACGCGGCCGGCGATCTCCTGGGCGCTATTGCCGTCACCGCGTGCGCTCCAGTCCTTGAGCGTCACGAAAGCGATGGCGGCATTGGGGCCGCTGCCGGAAAAGCTGTATCCCTGGATCGTGAAGATGTTTTCGACCGCCGGCTCCTGCCTGAAGATCGTCTCGACCTGCTTCAGCGACGCGACTGTCCGGTTGGCGCTGGCTTCGGCCGGGCCTTGCACGTCGGCAATCAGCGTGCCCTGGTCTTCGTCCGGAACGAACGCTGTCGGAAGGTTGATGAACAGGTAGCCGACGCCGACGAACAGCGCGACGTAGATCACCATCATCCGCAGCGAGCGCTTTGCAGCACCCGCAATGGATGCCGAATAGGCGGATGTCAGTCGCTCGAACTTGCGATTGAACCAGCCGCCGGGGCCTTTCTTCTCGTGATGGTTCGCGGAGACGGGCCTGAGGAAAGTGGCGCAAAGTGCCGGCGTCAGCGACAGGGCCAGGAAGGCCGAGAAGATGATCGAGACCACCATTGTCAGGCTGAACTGCCGATAGATAACGCCGGTGGCGCCGGGGAAGAAGGCCATGGGCACGAAGACGCAGGACAGGACGAGGGTAATGCCGAGGATCGCGCCGGTGATCTGCCCCATCGCCTTTTGGGTGGCTGCCTTTGGTGGCAGCCCTTCTTCCACCATGATGCGCTCAACGTTCTCGACCACGACGATGGCGTCGTCGACGAGAATGCCGATCGCGAGCACCATGGCAAACATGGTCAGCACGTTGATGGAGAAGCCGGTGGCGTACATCACCGCGCATGTTCCGAGCAGCGCGACCGGCACGACTAGGGTCGGTATGACCGTGTAGCGGAAATTCTGCAGGAAGACGAACATGACGATGAAGACAAGCACCATCGCCTCGATCAGGGTGTGAACGACCTTTTCGATGGAGGCGGTGACGAACGGGCTCGTGTCGTAGGGAATGGAATACTTCACGCCCTGGGGGAAGAACCGGGCCAGTTCGTCCATCTTTGCCTTGACGGCGTTCGACACCGCCACGGCGTTGCCCGTCGTCGATAGCTGGATCGCAAGGCCGGCGCTCGGCTGCCCGTTCAGGCGCGTCGCGAACGAATAGGCTTCGGCTCCGTTTTCGATGCGGGCGATATCGCGAAGCCTCACGGTCGAGCCGTCGGCATTGGCCCTCAGGATCACGTCGCCGAAGGCTTCGGGGCTGGAAAGCTGACCCTGAACGATGACGCTGGCCGTGATGTCCTGGGAAACGGGATTGGGCGACGCACCGATCTGCCCGGCCGCGACCTGGGCGTTCTGGGCCGTGATGGCGGCGTTGACATCCTCTGTCGTGAGCTTGAACCCGACCATTTTGTTGGGATCGATCCAGATGCGCAGCGCCCGCTGGGAGGCGAAGAGCTGCGCCCGGCCGACGCCCGGCAAGCGCCGAAGCTCACCCAGGATGTTGCGGTTGATATAGTCGCCAAGCGCGATCTCATCCATCTTGCCGTCGGTCGACGTCAGAGCGGCGATCAAGAGGAACCCTGAGCCCGCCTCGTCGACATCGATGCCCTGTGTCCTGACGGTCGCCGGGAGGCGGGCCTCGACCCGGCGGATGGCGTTTTGCACATCAACGGTCGCCTTGGCGATATCCGTGCCCGTCGCAAAGGTGGCGCTGATGCTGACCGATCCCGAGTTGTCGGATGTGGACTCGAAATATTTCAGGCCGGCGACGCCATTCAGCTCCTCCTCGATCTGTCGTGTGACGCCCTGATAGATCTCCTGCGGCGAGGCGCCAGGGTATGAAGTCGAGATCGAAATCTGCGGCGGCGCGACGTTCGGATATTGGGCGACCGGCAGGAACGGGATCGCGATGATGCCAGCGATCATGATGAATAGGGCGAAAACCCATGCGAGGACGGGGCGCCTGATGAAGAACTGTGCCATTGGATACCTAGTTTGCCGCCTGCTCGGGGCCTTGTTCCTTTTGTGTGGCGACCCATGGTTCGGCCACGACCTTGCTGCCCGGCTGGATCTTGTGGACACCGTCCACAACGACCGTCTCGCCATTCTTCAGTCCGGTATCGACGCTCCATTCGGCATCGAGCGCCTGGCCGAGTACGACGTCGCGGGCTTCGGCTTTGCCGTCTGCGCCGATGACAAAGACCTGCGGCTTGCCTTCCGCCGTCCGGGTGACGGCACGTTGCGGGATGGTGATCCCGTCCTTGCGGATCGCCTGCTCGATACGCACGCGGACATACATGCCGGGCAGCAGGTCGCCGCCGGTATTCGGAAATTCCGCCCTCAACGTGACTTGGCCCGTATTGGGATCAACCCCGGCATTGGAGAAGAGAAGCTTGCCGGGTAGCGGATAAACGTCGCCGCCGTCGAAGACCAGTTCGACCCGTGCCTGGCTCCGGCCGGAGCTCTCCAGTTTGCCCTGGGAAACGGCTCTTTTCAGCGCAAGGAGATCCTGTGCCGACTGGGTAAAATCGGCGTAGACCGGATCGATCTGCTGGATCAGGGCCAGATTGGAGGATCCGTCAGCTGTGACCAGCGACCCCTCGGTCACCAGCGCCGCCCCAATGACCCCGGTGATCGGAGCGCGTACCTCGGTATAGTCGAGATTGATCCTTGCTTCTTCGAGCGTTGCTTCCGCCAGCGCCACATCGGCATCGGCCTGGGCCAGATTGACGCTCGCCGTATCGAAATCGACACCTGTCGCGACGTTCTGTTTGCGGAGCGCGCGCTGCCGTTCCAGTTGCTGCCGTGCATTTGCCTGCGTTGCCTTTGCGCGCTGCAGGGAAGCCTCGGCGCTTTGAACCCTCACTCGAAAGAGGCGGGGATCGATGCGATAGAGGACGTCGCCCTGCTTCACCAGGCTGCCCTGCTCGAAGACCCGTTCCTGCAGGATTCCCGAGACGCGCGCCCGGACTTCGGACACGCGCGTGGCGGCGATGCGGCCCGGAAGCTCGTTTGCGACGGGAATTGGATGGGCGACAAGCTTGATGACACCGACCGCTGGCGCCGGCACTTCCGCGCTTTCCTGTGCATGGGCAATTCCGGCCGTCGAGGCGAGAAGAAGCCAGGCGAGGAGATAGGCCCTCGGGCGCGTCGGTCTAGGGGTAGTCCGCATGGATGCATGTCCTGGTTACCCGCCGTCAAGGCGAGATCAAAAGAAGGGAAATGCATGGGCTCGGCCGGAGCTTGCCGGGATACAGCCCATGCTTGTTGCCGCATACGATATGACCTGCAGATTGTTGCGCTTCTGTTTGCTATATGTGGAGGTTGTGTGGAGGCGGACGATTGAATATTGACTGCCGGGCCGGCTCAGCCTTTCCTGATGGAAAGGGGGTGCGAATGGAAAATGCGCTTATTTTGATCATCGAAGACGAGCCGGAGATCTCCGATATTCTGGAGCGCTATTTCGCGCGCGAAGGCTTCCGGATTCTGACGGCCTCCGACGGCGAGATCGGTCTTGCTCATCATCAGCGTTTGAGGCCGGATCTCGTGGTCCTCGACGTCAAATTGCCGAAAGTCGATGGTTACGCCGTCCTCGCGACGATCCGTCAGCGCGGAGATACGCCTGTCATCATGGTGACGGCCCTTGCCGAAGACTTCGATAAGCTTCACGGCCTGCGCTCGGGCGCGGACGACTATGTCGTCAAGCCTTTCAACCCCGCCGAGGTCGTCGCACGGGCACGCGCGATCCTCAGGCGTGCCACGGGAAGCGGCCTGACGAACAAGGTTTTGCGCGTCGGCCGGCTTTCCGTCGATCCGATGGCTCATGTCGCCTATGTCGACCTTCAGGACGGCCGCGCGGCGCTGCCCTTGACCCTTACCGAATTCCGCATTCTCGAATATATGGCGGGCTCCCCGAACCGGGCTTTCGAGCGCGGCGAGATCGTCGATGCCTGTCTTCCCGAAGGAGACGCATTGGACCGCACGGTCGACAGCCATATCAGCAAGCTGCGCAAAAAGCTGGAGGCGGCCGGCGTCGGCAATCTTCTGAACGGTGTCAGAGGGATAGGCTACCGCCTTGGCGAGTTTGGTTAGGAACAGTCTCAACCGGCAGATCGTCTGGTCGACCACGATAGTCGCGTTCGTGTCGCTTTCGGTGATGTTCTTCGGCTTCCTGATCTATGGCTGGGTCTGGGATTGGCTTTTTCCCGACCCCAGTGCGTCGGAAGATTGGGCGCCGACCGACTTCGTGGTGCTGGCCATCAATGTCGCGATCGGTCAGGCCGTGGGCGCCTATGTCGGCTGGCGGCTTGCCCGGCGGCTCGTCAAACCGCTCGTCGCGGTGACGCAGGCCGCCCGCACGATCGCCGAAGGTGACTTTACCGGCCGTGCCACCGGGCAGGGAACCTTCGGCGAAGCCGACCGCCTGATCGAGGATTTCAACCAGATGGCGGAGAAGCTGCAGAAGGCCGAAAAGGAGCTGCAATACTCGAATTCGGCCATCGCCCACGAATTGCGGACACCTCTCACCATCCTGCGCGGCCGCATGCAGGGGCTTGCGGATGGCGTCTATGAGCCGAGCCAGGACGTCTTCCGCGGATTGATCGGTCACATCGACGCGCTGACCCGTATTGTTGATGATCTGAAGACGCTGTCGCTGATGAATGCCGGGCGGATGGAACTCGATTGCACGCGGTTCGATCTGGCCGCCGAGGTCGCCGACGTCATAAGCTCGGCGGCACCAACTCTTGCCGATTGCAGGATCGAGGTCGAAACCAGTCTCGAGCGCGTCATCCTCAGCGCCGACCGGGCTCGCATCCGACAGGCGGTCCTGGCCCTCATCGATAATGTTGGTCGCTATGCTCCCGGATCGAAGCTGGAAGCAGTGGTGAAAGTGGCGGGCGACGCGTGTCTGATATCGATTTCCGACAATGGGCCGGGAATGACGGGCGTGGAGCGTGAATATGCGTTCGAGCGCTTCTGGCGGGCCGACGATGCGCGCACGCGAAAGACCGGCGGATCGGGTCTCGGACTTTCCGTCGTCGAAGCCATCGCCGAAGCGCATGGCGGGCGGGCCGCGATCGAGCGGCGAACCGGAGGTGGCACGAAAGTCACCGTCACGATCCCGCGCGCCTGATACCGGATCGCGCTTCGTCGCTGCGTGTGTGAGCCAATGCCGGCGCGCGCATGAGATCGGCATCCCCCATCGGCCTCTCGATGCAGGCCGAATAGTCACAAATCTTTGATATCGAGCCGTGCGCTGTTTGGAACCGGTCTCTGTGGAATTGGTTATATTACCAATGGACTCAAGGGAGGACCGTCATGCCAAGTTCACTATCATACGCCGCCAGCGCAATCCTGCTGTTTGGTGTTACCGTCGCGTCTGCCTATCCCGCTTCGGCGATTTCGCGCATCAGTTCGACCACGCAAACCTGTGCGGCGCTGCGTCAGACGATCAACCGCGAGGGAGCTGTTATCGTGACGCATCCTGGAACGCGGCAGTCCGGCACGCTCTATGACCGTTATGTGCGCGACAGTGACTATTGCGACTCCGGCGATGTCGCGACTGACGATTGGGTGCCGGCGAAAGATGGAAGTTGCCGTCTCTCCAATTGCCAGACCTATGAGCCGCCTTTTGATAATTGAGGTGTGATGGCTTCCGCCAACGGTAAGAAATGCCGGAATTCGCACCTGCAAGGGCGCCGGGAAGGGTGTCCAATGAGGCTCGAAGATTCTTCTTGTAATATAGTCTGTGCACAGATAATCTGTGTATAGATTAAATCGCTCATCGAGCAAGAAGGATGGAGCCAAGGCAATGTGGACCAATGAATACACCGCCATTTCCCCCCTCCCGGCAAGAGCTATCTGGAACGCACTCAAGGCTGTGCACGAAGGCCGTCTGACCTATGAAGGCGCCGATACCTTCGTGCTGCACGGACCATTTGCCAAGGGCACGCGGGTGTCGGTCACTCCCATGGGGCAGAACACGTTCGAAGCCACCATTGTCGACCTTGTAGAGAATGTGACCTATGCCGACGAGACGTCCTTCGGCGATACGACATTGCTGTTCCGGCATACGTTGACGCCGGTTGAAGGTGGCACGCAAGTGACCCACCGCCTCGAGATCTCCGGCCCCTCGGCCGGCGAAGTAGGACCGGAACTCGGACCGCAGATCAGCGGCGACTTCGACGTCACGATGACCAGGCTGTTCGAAAAGGCGAAGGAGTTTGAGCATCTTGGTTGATGGAGAGCATTTGAATACGCGTTTTAAAGAGGGACCATCCCACAGCCCTGGACTGTTGCTGTGGCGAACGACCATGCGCTGGCAGCGCGCCATGACGGCGGCGCTGGCCCCGCTTGACCTGACACATGTTCAGTTCGTGCTGTTGGCCTCGGCGATGTGGCTCGGTCGTCATGGCGAGCCCCCCAATCAGGTGCAACTTGCCGCTCAGGCGGGCACTGACGTGAAGATGACTTCGGACGTGATTGCCCGGCTTGAGGCCAAAGGGCTGGTTGCACGAGAGGCCGATCCCAAGGACTCCCGCGCCAAGGTCATTCGCATCACCGAGGCCGGAGCGGCATCGGCACAGCGTGCCATTGTCGCCGTCGAGAGTGCGGATGCGGCTTTCTTTGAGCCGGTGGACGACGCGAAACTTGTCGCTATGCTGCAACAGCTTGCGGGCGACATTCGCTGACGATCGGGATTGCCGTCGCAAGAGGAGGTCGAATTGCCCGGAGACGACCATCGCTATGTGGAAATGACAACGCGTCTCAGATCGTTGCGGTCGTTTTGCGACTTCCTGGCGAATGGCGGAGTGGTTCGGATCGCACAGGCGGACGGGTCGCCATTCGAGGACGTGACTGCAATCCAGCTGCAGCGAAGCAGCCAGGAAGCCGAAGCCCTGGCGCGGATGCGAAGAAAGCTTTTTCCCGAGCTTGCCGACGAAGAGGTCTCGCCCAGCCTTTACAGCAGCAACCCAGAATGATCGCAGGAGATTGTATGAAGGCCGTGCTGCAGCCGGCTATCTCTTCGTGAGCACTGCCCGACATGGCAAGCGGACTAAAAATCAGAGGCGTCGTCCCTCGGCCGCGGCGCCGCCGAACTTCAGTCCGTCGACAAGCAGGCTCAGCATTCGATCGAGATACGCCTCGCCGGCCGGCTCCGACACGGCCATGGACAGGTAGGCGATCGTGCGCAGCAGGTCGCCCGGCTCGACATCCCCCCGAACGTCTCCGTGTGCAGCTGCGGCCTTCAACAGGGATGCAAGCGCAGGCTCGAAATTGGAGCGGAAATATGCAGGCAGAGCGTCGTAGGCGGGATCACCGGAATGCAGGGCTGCGACAAGCCCCTTCTTGGCGGCCAGGAACCCTGTAAATCGCTTCAACCAGCGTGCCAGCGCCTCGCCGGGTGGATGCGCCGCCGCAAGGACGGCGGCCTGCTCGGTACAGGCGTCAACTTCCCGGCGGAAGACGGCCAGGATCAAGTCGGACCGTTTCGGGAAACGACGATAGAGCGTTGCAATGCCCACGCCCGCCCTCGACGCGATCTCGCGCACCGGAGCATCGACCCCCGAAGTCACGAACACCTCCTTCGCCGCCTGCAGAAGGATGTCCTCGTTCTGCCTGGCGTCCGCCCGCAGGCGACGTTTGGTGCCGGCACTCTTTTCCCTGTCGCCTCGCGAGTCCATCGAAAGTATACATGCCCTTGATAAGCGGATCAATGTTCCGTATATGCCTATATATGGATCGTTGATCCACTTAATTGCAATACTCAGTTCCATGCTTTCAAACAAGACACATCATCCAAAAGGACTGTTTCCATGCAGGAAAAGATGATCGCTCTGGTCACCGGAGCAAATCAGGGTCTCGGTCGGCAGATCGCCAGTGAGCTTGTCGCCAATGGCTACGTCGTCCTTGTCGGGTCGCGGGATTTCGAAAGGGGCAGGGAAGCTGCCGAAAGCATCGGCGCCGACGCCCATGCCATCCAGCTCGACGTGACGGATGCCGCAAGCATTGCCACCGCCGTCGACCGCATTTGGTCCGAGTTCGGCCATCTCGACCTTCTCGTCAACAATGCCGCCATTTCCAATGCCGGAAGACCGGGCCGGTCGCTTGAGGAGAATATGGCGGCGAGCCGGGCCAGCGTCGCATCGATCGACGAAATGCGGACCGTCTGGGAGACGAACGTCTTTGCGGTTCTGGCCCTTACTCAGGCAATGCTGCCGCTCCTTCGCGCGGCGCCGTCCGCTCGCATCCTCAATGTCTCGAGCGGCGTAGGGTCGCTGACGCTGAATGCGGACCCGAGCTTCCAGTACCGGGCCGGCTTCGGTGTCATCTATGCAGCCTCGAAGACCGCTCTCAATGCCGTCACGCTGTCGCTTGCCATTGATCTGGAACCCGAGGGAATCAAGGTTTATGCGGCAAGCCCGGGCTTCACGGCCACGGCGCTGAACAACTTCCAGGGCACGGATACGGTGGAAGTCGGGGCGCGCAACCTTGTCCGCGCGGCCCTCGACACTGAGAGCCCGACCGGGACCTTCACCGGCCCGAGCGGCATTCTTCCATGGTGACCGAAAGGCCACCAGGAATGCACTCCCACGCGATGCTGTGATTCCTTGCGAATATCCGTAAGATAGGGCAGGTGCCCGATTTTATCGGGCCACCCTCTCGGTCGGATCATAGGCCTGACAATCCGGTTCAGCCTGACTGTTCTTCTTCCGCCAGCATTCGGATGAAGTCAGTCATGATCCTCTGGCGGGTTTCTTCCCGTCTCGCAGTCTGGATGCGATGGTAGATCGAAAAGAGGCGGCCGCGGCTGAGCTTGTCAAAGACGCTCTTCGCCGCGGCATTCTCTGCCAGCATCGACAAGAATGCTTCGGGAAATTGCATGGTTGCTCCACTGGCATAGGCGGCATCCCAACGGCCGTCCGACTTGGCCGCAAGGACGGCCTGAAGTCCAGGGTCACGCATCTTTCCTTCGATGATGAGTTTCTCGGCATGCGCACAATTGATCTTCGACCAGCCTGACTTCGCCTGGCGCGGTGTGAACCGTTGAAGCCAAGATGCCTCGTCATGGCTCTTCTTGATTCCATCGATCCATCCCCATGCCAGTGCGGCGACGACGGCTTCCGACCAGGACATCGATATGGTCCCGGAGCCCTTCTTGAAAAGCCTGACCCAGACCTCGGATGATTGCGAGTGGTTGCTGACCAGCCAGGCATCGAAGGCGGCGGCATTCGGAAACGCCTGAACTTTGCTGAAATCGACATCCATGACGGTGCTCGAAACCCTGATAATTGGTGATCCGATCTTGTAGCAGCGACCTACTGACAGTTTCTGTCAGCTATGCAGGTGTTCATGTCGCAAAACCTGGTGTTTCGGATAAAAGCGCCTGGGTTTTGCGTGGGCATTGATACCAGAAGAAGATGCTGAAGCGGCTTCTTGGCGCGATACGCAGCTAAGCAAGTCCAACCGGAAAGCTGCCTGCCGAAGTTAGCCCAGGGCCGATGGCGTGGCGCCTCTGCTCAGCGCTTGATGAACGGCAGCGAAATGCAACATTCACAGCCGGTTCAGCGCGCCAATGTCATTTAGTCACCAGAAAGAGCTTACTTCCTCACCCAGGCTCTGACGGAGTAGACGATGAAAAAGATCATTCTCTCGACACTTGCCACTGTGGTTGCGACCGGCAGCATCCTGACGTCCTATGGGACGGCTAATGCCCGTGACTATCGTGAGCACCGCCACGGCGACAGAGGGGCTGCCATCGTTGGCGGGTTGGCCGCAGGTATCATCGGCGGGCTGGTCGCCGGCGCTCTCATCAAGGACAGGGATCGTCCGCAGTATGATGATGATGCAGACTATCGCTACACCAGGGCCCCTCGCTACGAAGGCAATGTCGGTTATCGCGATTACGGCAGCTCGCGCTACCGTTACAGCAACGGTCCGCGTTACGAGGACGACTCCGACTATCGCGCTTTTGACGGCTCGGACTATCGTTATGATGGTGGATGGCGTTGATATCGACGATTTCGTCGGCCGGGGTACTATAAGGGCAAGCTGATTAGAGGTGGATCAAGCCTCAGCTGAGCTTCTCAGGAATGAAGCCGCCGGTCTGGCGTCGCCACAGATGGGCAAACAAGCCATCTTGATCAACCAGTTCGTCCGGCCTGCCTTCCTCCACGACCTGGCCCTTATCAAGCACGATTATTCGATCCATCTTGGCAATGGTGGACAGGCGATGCGCGATGGCAATCACCGTCTTTCCTTCCATAATCACGTTGAGTTTCTCCTGAATAGCGGCTTCCGACTCACTGTCGAGAGCTGAGGTTGCCTCGTCGAGCACAAGGATCGGCGCGTTCTTCAGAAGCGCGCGGGCAATCGCCACGCGCTGCCGCTGGCCACCTGAGAGCTTGATGCCGCGGTCCCCAACGAAGGCATCGTAACCCTTGCGGCCGTCGCTATCCGAAAGGTCGGCGATGAATGCATCGGCCTTTGCCGTGATCGCCGCTTGTTCGATCTCATCCTGAGTCGCTTCTGGCCGGCCGTAACGGATGTTGTCGCCGACCGAGCGGTGCAGCAACGCGACATCCTGGGCGATGACACCGATGGCGCGGCGAAGGCTTGCCTGCGTGACCACCCGAATATCCTGGCCGTCGATGAGGATCGAACCATCTCCAATGTCATAGAAGCGCAGGAGCAGGTTTACGAGCGTCGTCTTGCCGGCTCCGGAAAGGCCGACGAGCCCGACCTTCTCACCTGGCAGAACCGTCAACGACAACCCGGCGATAACGGGTTTGCCCGTCTTGTAACCGAAATGGACGTCTTCGAAGCGGATCTCACCGCTCTCGACCTTGAGATCAGCAGCGTCCGGTCGGTCCGTAATGGTGGGTGGCGTTGTCATCACAGGCATTGCGTCCTTGATCGTGCCAACCGCCTGGTACATCTGCTGACCCATCTGCAGGAACGTGAAGATCTGTGCCGATAGCCGGTTCAGGATATAGATGGCACCGACGAACTCGCCGATGGAGAGGAACCCGTTGATGAGCCCCGAAAAGCCTATCGCGAGCATCGCCAGCCACAACGCCGTGTTCAGGACCACGACGGTCAGTTCCGATGTCCGATAGATGCGTTGTTCGCTTTGCTGCGTCTGGACGGATTTTTGGATGATGCGGCGGATCGCGCCGGCCTCGCTGTCTTCAGCCGCAAACTGCTTGATCATCTGCATATTGGTGTAGAGATCTGTGATGGCGCCGGCGACGAGGCTGCGCTGCTTGGCCGTGCGGCGGGAGAGCTCGACAAAGCTGGGAACCACCTTGAACGTGAACGCCACATTGAGTGCGATCCAGATAACGACAGGCAAGGCAAGTTGCCAGGACAGCGCGCTCAGAAGGACAACCGAGCCAACCAACTGAAATAGGAAGCGGGGGATGGACTGGAACGACGCAATGATCTGCTGCTGGACGGCGGAGGCGACCTGCTGCAACCGCGAGGCGACCTGCCCGGCATAGAGGTCGTGGAAGAAGGCCAGATCCTGCCGCTCCACCGCCTTATGGCCCTGCCACTGGATAGCGGCCGGCATGCCAATGCCGAGCGTATGTGATGTGAGCGTATTCAGCAGAAATGAGGCGATTGGCATGGCCGGAAAGATCAACAAGCCGAGAAAGGCGAGTAGAGGCCACTCATTGCGCAGGAAGGCTGAAGCGCCTTGTTGCGTGACGCCATCGACAATGACCGAAAGCCCCCAGACGATGGTCAGGTTGATGGCCTCCATCGCCACGGAAGAAAGTGCGAGCCCAATCAACACCCCGCGAAACATGGATATGAAATGCAGAAGGACAGCGACCGGTCCCTTCGATGGCAGCGGCCGGTAGGGGATATCGAGCGGCCGGATCAGTTTTTCGAAGGGACGGTATATGGCGTCTGAAATCGACATGGCTCGCTCGTGTTCTAAATGGAAAGGAGGGCGAGGGACTCATTTACACGGGCTCAGATAGGAACATCTTCCGGCTGCAATCACAATTGATACACCCTGGGCTATGTCAGAAATGCGGCGGTAGGCATGCCAAGCACTCAAGCGCCGGATTTGGGAGTATCCGTGGGAGGGCGACCGAGGTGGGGGCGGGGCGGTCTTAATAAAAGGGAGCAGAGCAGCGAGAGTGATGGCCCTGTAAGGTTCTCATAATGTTGGACCTTCAATCGGATGCAACTTTTCATGAAGGAGTTGTGAAAATGCATTCGATCGCATTGGCGAGTTGCTTGACGAGAGCGCGCGTTAGGCCATCAGCCGCGAGGCACAGGTCTGTTCTGACGGCGATGTCAATCTTGATAATCACAAGCGGTTGCAGCTCAGTTCCGCTAAAGGAAGGGGGCATGCTTACCTCCTACAGCAAGCTTGGCGCTCCTAAAGGCAAGTTTTCGAAATCCAGGACTTATCTGGACAGCGTGAAATTGAAGGAGATCAAAACAGTCGCCATCTGGCCAACGACCATGACGTTTTCGGCCGGAAACAGGATTCAAAATTCAGGCGACAGGCTGTTGGTCTCAAACGCTATAGATCGTGCCATCTGTTTCACCATGAGCGAAAAGTATAAGATTGTCCCCGTCGGCGCATCTCCCGATCTGACAATAAAATCGGTCATTACCGATATCGTGCCGACCCAGCCGACGGTCGCCGGTGCAGCCAAAGCGATCTCGATCGGCAGTTCAATTGCGTTGCCTGTTCAGATCCCACGTCTTCCCTTTGGGCTTGGTGGATTGGCGGTCGAAGCCGAGGCGCTCGACGACAACGGCGTTCAGCGCGCCGCGATCGTGTGGTCTCGCGGCGCGAATTCCTTCTCCAACGAGGCGCGCGTATCAAAGGTAGGGGACGCATACGATCTGGCGGCGTCATTTGGAACCGAGTTTTCCAGGATGGTCATCGCCGGCAAAGAACCTGGCACCCTCAATATTCACCTACCTTCCATCTACGAAATTCGCACCGGCCTTGGTGGGAGACCCGGATCGCCGCTCTGTGAAAATTACGGGCGCTCTCCCGGCCTATTGGGCGCAGTCGGCGCGTCCTTCGGAGCGCCGCCCTCCTGGACGGACAAGGGCTCTCCCATAAGCAATTCCCCAGGCGTTGCGTCTTCCTCGGTCTCGGGCGTTGTGACGTCGAACTGACAGCCGCGGGCATAACGACGGCTGTAACCGTCAGATTACCGTAAGGTTCGCGTCGCATCCAAAACTGGGACGTTGAACTGAATGTAGATTATTGAGGTATCATCATGCGTTATTGGCTTACCCTGGCTCTTACTGTGGGACTTGGTCTCTGGCTCGCAAGCTGCCAGTCTTCCGTGGATGGCGATCGCTGCGCCGGATATGGTTTTGAACGTGACACGACAGCCTTCGCCGTTTGCAAACAGCGGATTGACCTTGCACGCGAGCATCGAATGGAGAGATCCATTGAAGCGCCGAATTATGACTATTAACGAATGATCCGTTCGATAGCGGGCTCAAGCTGCCTCCTCGTGACGGATCGACGGTAACTTTGTTCAGGAGTGACTGTCGATGCCCGCAAAACTGCTACAAGGCAGCCTGTCGCCAAATGCGCCCAGGTTCTAGTTAAGGCAAAAAATGCACATCCTAATCGTTGAAGATGATCTTGAGTTGGCGTCGTCTCTCAAAGTCATGATGGAGACCTCCATTGGGGTGACAGATACATTCACGACGATTGCCGAGGCGGAGGCTGCACTACTTGCCTTTAAGTTTGACCTGGTGATCATAGACCGCCACCTTCCCGATGGTGATGGCGTTTCCCTATTACCCATCCTGCGTCAGTTGCGTCCGCGGCCTGCGACGCTGATCCTTACGGCCCTGGATGATCCGTTTGATATTGTCGCGGCATTGGACAAGGGCGCTGACGAATATATCGGCAAGCCTTTCGAACCGATGGAGCTCGTCGCGCGAGCAAGGGCTGTTCTGCGTCGCTACAACCTGGACGAAACGGGATGTACGCAGTTTGGAAATCTGGTCTTCGATCTCAATCATCGATCGGCGATGATCGGCGAAGCCGTCTTGAACATTCCGAGACGTGAACTGGGCATTCTCGAAGCGTTGATGAGGAGGGCTGGGCGCGTGGTCCAGCGCGATACGCTGGAGGCCTCCACATACAGCCTCGATGATGAAATAGAATCGAACGTGATAGAATCTCACGTCTCCCGCCTGCGTCGCCGATTGCGCGAGGCCAATTGTGACGTGAACATTCGCACCATCCGCGGGATCGGCTACATGCTGGTGCAAGAATGAAGTGGCCATCTCGCTCGATCGCATTTCCGGTTGCCAGTCTGCTGGTCGTCGGCATGTTTGTCGTCATGGTGTTGAGCACGGTTCTGACGCTGGGTGTCTTTTTGAGCACGAATACTCAGTCCGGCCAACGCGTTAGCGCGGACGCGTTCAGCAAGCTCATTCGATCCAGTATGGACCACGACAGCAACGGACGGCTGCGTCTGGCCCCAAAAGGGATCTCAGCGACGATTATGGGTTTTGCCGAGGCCGAGCCTTCTTTCTGGTATTTGATGAGTGACGGGCAAGAGACGGTATCTCATGGCGCAATCCCCGTGTCGGTCGACGCAATCATCAATGCGGCTCCTTCGGAAATCTTCGCTTCGGAGTTTTACTATACCTCTGGCGGGGAACGCTATCTCGGACTGAGGCTGGTAGACGACCGAAATCCGAAAGCAGTTGTCGCCGTTGGCGGCCTTTCACTTTCCTATGCTCAGACCATATTTGTGGCGCTCTGGTCCGTCTGGCCCCAGGGCCTGTATCATTTGCTGGGTCTCGTGCTGATTACGACCGCAACGATCGCGGCGGTCATCGTAAAGCGCACGATTGCGGCGCCCGTCAGGAAGGTTGTTGATTCGGCAGAACGGATTGACGGTCTTCCGAACGGTCGCAGGATTCCCGATGGCGATACACCAGCCGAGCTCAGACCCATGGTCGCGGCGTTTAACACCGCACTCATGAGGATCGATAATGCGTTCGAAGCGCAGCGGAACTTCCTTGCAAGTGCGTCCCATGAATTGAGGACGCCCCTGACCAAGCTGCGTATAAAGCTTGATTTGGTGAAGGATGCCGAAGTCAGGGAAATGTTGATCCGCGACGTCACACGTCTCGCCTCGATCGTGACGACATCGCTACAGCTTGCCCGTTTATCCGGGCAATCCCTGGCTTTTACCTCAGTCGACCTGACAACGATCGTCCGCTCGGCCATCGCGGATCACGTGCCGAGAGCGATCAAGCAGGGTCTCGAAATCGAGTTGCGCGCTCCGGAGGCTGAGGTCATCGTTTCCGGATCGGAGGCAGCCATACGTGTTGCGCTCGATAATCTGATTTCCAATGCCGTACACCACGCTCAACGCGCTGACACAATCATTGTCGAGGTCCTTGATACCCTCATGTTGAAGGTCATAGACCACGGCCCTGGAGTTCCAGCCGCGGAACGAGATGCTGTGCTGCGCCCCTTTACCCGGGGCATAAACACTATGTCTGACGGCACAGGAATGGGATTGGCAATTGTGGCTCAAGTCATTCATGCTCACGGCGGATCCGTTCTTCTCGAAGAAACTCCGGGTGGGGGATTGACGGTATGTCTGGTTTTTTCACCACATTGATAACTTGCGGCACCCACATCGGAATTTGCTGCATTTAAGCTGAGTGAACACCTCCACAGGCTAAAGCCGTGACTTCGGAAATTAAGATGCACGGAGGTGAGGGGCGTTCGTAAGGATGATACTACGCCCCCTTCCAGGCGATTGTCGCCTCGGCGCCTACCGTCCTTATCGCGGGGCGCGCAAGCCGGCAGTTCTCCCCTTGCTACAGGTAGGGGCAATCTCCTCATCAGACTGCCAACCAGCAGCGGTCGGGTCGCACAGGGCCTGTCTCTCGCCGGCGGCTGAATGAAGTCCGCCAAAGCTTAGCTTATGGCGGAGTTGGCCACCAACGATCGAAAAACTCCCGTAACCCATGGAATATACGTCAGAATTCGCACCGATAAGCGTCGTGTCGGGACACAGACGAGGCGCCACCAACGGAGCGCCCGGCGTCCTCACCGCAGATCAGACTGCGGTAACATTCAATACCTAACAGATGCGAGCACCGGGCCAGACGAATGTCTCGGACCCAAGGTTGGCGGCTCTGATCACTCGCTTAGCGAAAGAATGACGGAGCTGCGATCCAAGTTGCGAGGGTCGCAACACGCGTGGAGAAGCTGAATGAATTACCTCGAATCCATAGTGAGTATCGCGGCGCGATATTTTCTCTCGGCTATCATAATTGGGGCACTCGTAGGTGGGCCAATCGCCATATTGATATTCAAACATGACTCCAGCGCCTTAATCTCGCAATTGGGTAGCTCCGAGGTTACAACGCTATCTCACAGCGCATCTGTCTCTGGAATTTGACAGGCTTGCTTGATATCCATCTCGCGGTTGAGTTGCAATATCGCGCAGCGGCAGGCCGGGATTCGCAATGGCAATCCTCACAACGAGTTGCCAAGGCGTCGTTTTGTCAGCGTTCGTTCGATCCTGCTGAGGATGTGTTGTACAGATCTGGAATGCGTGAGAAAGCGATGGTTTGCAAGCGTGTTCCATGGCCAAAATGGGAGGTGATACAGCGCCTCTTCCAGTCGATGATAGGCAGCAACCCGTCTTGCGCGCGGAAGGCCCGTCCGTGAGCCTCCACGGCCAAATCAGCTGTTTTGCGAAGGATCAAGCACTCGAGTGTCGATTTTAACATGCGTCGACGCCAGGACGCAGGAGGGGAGGGCTTCAAGTTGGTGGATCGAGCAAACGTTGCACCACTCAATCAAGAAAACGGGTTCGCCGAATCTGGGCGAAAAGTAGCCAAGAAGCCCGGCTTTCCAAGCAATTCCACCGATCAAAGACGATCAACGTACCGGTTTTGCAGCCTGAAATCCGTAACTATCGATACTTGGTACTTATCGATGGTTAGAACATCAACCAAACGCTGTATGGCTAATGGAAGTCATAGGCAATTTCGATTCATCATGGCGAAAGAATAACGTTAATTCATATGGTTAATGGAGTGAAAATTGGGAAATTTCACCGTACGTGGGGCGCATTCGGTGTCGATTTCAGTCACCGATTGCAATTGCAGCGCTTAGCTGAAATTCGGATACGTCTTCGTGCGCCAAATCTCGTCAGGAGTAGGGGACGTCGGCTCCTGGAGGGACCCGCGGAACCCCAATTCACCTTCCATGCAATGCATCGCACACATAAGCACCGCCCCGCAGAAATTCGGGAATATCCAAGGCCTGCCCGCTTTTGCAATTCCAAGCCGAAAGTGAAATCCTTAGCTGAAATCAAGGCCCATTTTAGCCGCTAAACCCAACCCGCTCATGACATTTTGACGTTTGCAATCGGGAACTGAAAGCGACACCCCTACTGCTTTTCGATATCTTCAGCATTTTCAGATGCTTGTGCGGATATTGGTGGGGTTAATCTTCGACTCCGAGTCACAAACAATCGAGAGGGAGGGGTTGGCGGTTCGAATCCTTTCAAGACCACGTCGGTTCACCGGTTTCATCAGATGGTGACGTCGAATTCGATCGGCGAGTTTAATCGGCTTTGCCCCTCATTTCTGGAGTTCAATGGATGTCCGCTGCGCCGTTAGAAGCGTCATAGTTTTTGGCATTGCGGCGGTGGGCCGAATATCCGGCTTCTTGGAGAACAATCGCTGTCAATGAGCCGGCAAGCGAACGGTTGCCGAACTATCATGGATACGTGCCTCGGGCTTCGCATAGAAAGCGATGCGCCAGTGGAGCGCCTTGCATGCGCGCCTCAGATACCGGCATACCATTCATAACCACGATCCTCCCAGAATCCGCCATTACCGCCCCAGAGATCGCTGAACCGGTCGCGTATCTCGATGCGCATGACATATTTGGCATGCTTGTAGCCGAGATGGCGCTCGACGCGCAGGCGTAAAGGTGCGCCGTGTTCGACTGCCAGATCCTTGCCGTTCAGCGAATAGGCAAGGATCGATTGCGGGTGGAAGGCATCGATCAGGTCGATACTCTCATAATAGCGGCCGCTGCCGTCGAGCGTTTGTTCGAGTTCGTCGGCACAGTAGAAGACGGCATAACGCGCACCCGGTTTCAAGCCGGCACTCTGCAGGATCAGCCCGAGCGGCACGCCCTGCCATTTGCCAATGGCACTCCAGCCTTCGACACAGTCGTGGCGCGTGATCTGTGTGCGGGACGGTAGCTTCTTCAGGTCCGCCAGTGACAATTCCATCGGTCTGTTGACCAGGCCATCGATCTTGAGCCGCCAGTCGACGAAGTTCGTTTGCGCCATTTGGACATATTCGGCGCTACCGGGTTGGGTCGATCCGTTCGGGTGGAAGCTCGGCGAGATATCGGCCTCCGTATATTCCGGCGCAAGCGCCTGCGGCGAGACGATCAGTCGCTGGGTGCCCATGGTCAGACGCTCTGCCATGGCCAGAACCTGCTGGACGTGCTGGTTCTGCACGACGTCATCGCAGCCCGTGAGACCAATGGCGCCAAGCCCGGCTGCGGAGCCAATGAGGAAGCGGCGGCGGGTAAAGATCGAATTCATCGCTTTGTCTCCTCGTTGGCGATGGCATAACGGCCGGTCACCATCGAACGCATGTTGTTCCAGAGGCCGGAGAGGATAACCATTGCCACATGGACAATGACGAACAGCACCAGGCTCCAGGCGGTGATGAAATGGATGGCGCGGGCCGATTGGCGGCCACCAAAGATGTCGAGCAGGAAGGGATAGCCGGCATCGATGGCAGGCGACATTGTCAGCCCCGAGCCGATCATCAGCGGCAACAGGATGAAAATGACGATGAGATAGGTCAGCTTCTGCAGCGCGTTGTAGCGCCGCGCCTTCTCGCCTTTCGGAAAGCGCAAGCGAGCATGGTCCTTGATCTCGTGCCAGATGTTGCGTGGCGCAACATCTTCTGCCGTCGGCAGCAGATCGCGGCGGAAATGGCCACCAATCAGGCTGTAGAGGACATAAACAAGACCGTTTATGACGAACAGCCAGGCAAAGAAAAAGTGCCAGCGACGGCCGGTTGCCAGATCCTGAAAGCTCGGAATGGTCGCCCAGGCGGGAAAGGCGCGCGGCGTCATTTCGCCGTCGACCATGGAGGCGCCAAGAACGCCTGTTGTCGTAATCGACAGGCTACCTATACGCAGTCGGCCGACAATATTGTCGCCGTCCTGGTCGCTTGCAATCTCGAACCATGACGGGTCTTCGACGGCGCCATAGTTACCCCAATGCAGCTGCGGATCGGCATTGAAAATCTGCATGCCGCTCATCAGCAGCAGGGTCAGACAGAGGACGTTGATCCAGTGGGTGATCCGGGTCAGAACCGAATGCCGCCGGATGAAGATTTTTGCCGGGCGCGGCGGCGGCGCGGTGCCGATCTGCTCTATGCTGGCCATGTTCGTTACCCCGATGATGCTGCCTGGAAACAGCTCGTTCGATTAAGATCAGTCGGCGCGATTTTTTTGCGCGCTGACTGCCCGACCGCTATTTGCGGTCGGGCAGTCTTGCAGTCTTTAGAGCAGATCACATCGGCGGGACGACGCCGTTGATGCCGACCAAGACGCGGTCGGATTCGACCATGTTGTCGCCCGTCGTCGTACCGTTGATGATGACGCCGGCGCCCGGCTTGATATCGTCCTTGGTGGCTTTGCCAAAGGTGACGACAGGCGTGCCCGGCGGGATGGAAATCTTCTTCTCTCCACCCTTGTAGGTCAGTGACAGGGTCGGACCGTTGACCGAAGTCACGGCGCTCGCAACCGTCGCATTGGTCATCGAGCTCTTCGGCTTCAGATCCCAGCCGTAGTCGCCTTCGCCGGTGCCTTTCATGGCGGCCGGGAAGATCAGCACTTCAAGTGCGCCATTGACGCCGCTATCCGTCGGCACCGAAGCGATGCCGACGAAATCGCCAGGCTTGATGTCCGTGACGGAGGCATTGACGATCCCGTTGACCACCCAACCAGACTTCAGCATGATCGTGACGTCTTTACCTTCGCGCGACTTGACCACCAGCGTATCGCCGTTGAGGCTTTCCACAACGCCCCGAACACGGGCCATATCGGCAGCGTGGGCAGACACTGCGGCCAGTGTGCCAAGGGCAATTGCTACGCCGATGATCTTCATTTTTGATAGCGACATTCTGCTCTCCATATCTTTCATCGTTTGGTCTGTGATCCCCGCTCGGCCGACGGGCACGGCGCGTGGAAGTGATCGCTTTGGAGAAGCTGGCCAGCTTGCAATCGCGTCCAACCGACGAAAGCAATCTGGTCTTCAATTCCGTACCCTCATTCGGAGTTCGTGCGATTGTGTTGCAGCGGTCACGCGGATGTGATCACGATAGAGGCGATAAAAAAGCGAGCCTGGTGTGTAACAAGTCGCCTCAGGCAACGAATGATGATCCGTGAATGACTAAATTGGTATCGGAACAGGCCCTGAAAGGTTTGATGCTTCTATCGCTTGATGGCGATGAGGCAGCATACAGGCGTTTGCTCTCTATTCTGCGGGATCTCCTTTTAACGTTTTTTCGCAAGAGGCTTGGGTCTAACGCCCCACCGGACGCAGAGGATTTGGTCCAGGAGGTGCTTTTGGCGGTTCATAGCCGGCGGATTACCTATGATCGGGAAAGGCCGTTTACCGCGTGGTTCTTCAAAATCGCGAAATACAAGCTGATCGACCACTTCAGAGCAAGCGATAGAAAGAACGGTGTCGAAGTTGCATTGCTGGACGAGGTTGCGGCAGAGTTTCGCGAGGAGGCGCTGTTTGCCCACTTGGATGTCGATCGGCTTTTGGATCAACTGCCCGCCAAGCAGCGAGAGCTCCTGCGGCAAGTCAAGATCGCTGGAAAGACGACCGCTGAAGCCGCGACCGATACGGGGCAGTCGGAAGTAATGGTTCGTGTCAGCATTCACCGAGGGATGCGCGCGATTGGACGCAAGCTGGGTTTTGCCAATGACGAAGATTGATGATCTCATAGACACTCTGGTGGGTGACCTTACTCCGGTAAGCCGGCATGCGCTGCGGAAGCGGCTTGCCTCCGCCATAATTTTCGGTGTGATCGGCGCGGCTGTTGCTCTGCTCGCATCGTTCGCTTTCCGCTCGCATTCGCACCACGTCACAATGGCTGCCTTTTGGGTCAAGTTTTTATATTCGGCAGGTTTGATGGGCGCGACGATAATTGCGCTTGATCACGTTGCTCGCCCTGACGGTCTAATCGGCAATATGATTCGCTTTTCGACGGCAGCGTTTGCTGTCATTGCACTGCTGGCGATTGGGCAGCTCGTCTTGTCGCCGACGTCATCCTATCCAGGCTTGATATTTGGATTTTCGGCGCTTTTCTGCCCGTTCCTCATCGTTGCATTCGGCCTTCCGGCATTCTTCGCCAACATGTGGTTTTTGCGCCGCGCGGCCCCCTTCAATCCGGGACTTGCCGGCTTCGTCGCCGGCGCGTGCGCGGGCGCGATTGGCGCGTGGGTGTACGCATTGGCTTGCGTCGAAAACGGCATCCCCTTTATCGCAATCTGGTACACCCTTGGCATTCTGCTGAGTGGGTTATTGGGAAGCGTTGTCGGCAAACTCAGTCTGCGTTGGTAACCGGCAAAGGGAAATGCCTGGCGTGTTGAAGTCCACCATGATCTGACCCATTTTTCCGCTCGGCGTTGACCCTATTAGGCCGCGACAGGTGCTTGAAATCGTTCCTAATTTTGAACCATCTGTGGGTAGTCGCGAAATGGAACTTTCGGTGAGTTTCACATGGAATTCAACAGCCATGGTGGTTTGCAGGCAGAAGGCGATTGGTCCAATGATCTGACTATGCGGCGTCTGTACAAAATTCGATTTGCGTACCGCCTTCAAGATCGGACTTCTCCATCCCGACTAAAAGGAAACCCTCGATTAACATGGGCGTGAGGGCGCGCGAATGAAGCCGATCCTTGATGGCGGTAGCCTCTCTCACTGCTTTGCCGGGCGCGTGCACCTTCACAATGAGGTTGGTGCCGAAGGGAAGATCGGACATTCCCTCAAGGATGATCATCGTCCCGTTGCGGCTCTCTGCACAAAACGTTCCCAGCACTTTTCGCACCCATCGTTCTCCGAATTCATCCCCAATCAACATTTCAGTTGGTGGCCAGCCGCTACCTCCTCTAGGCCAGCGTCGCGTCGGCTCGCTTTTCAACCAACGGCACAATGCCAGCATAGAAGAACGGAATACTATCTTCCGGTCCGTCGGTAGCTCGGCCCCTGATTTTGCCTATCACCAGAACGCCAAGCCGAAATTCCGGCTCGCCGATGACCAGCACGAATGGGTTATCCTGGTCGCCACGAAGATAACGGCCGCCAAACTGACGTCGAGCAGTTTCGAAAACATAGGAGGAGGCTAGAAAGTGAAGGTCCTCGGGCAACGGGGCCTGTTTTCGGTAAAAATCATCCAGAACCTGATCAACGAGCCGCAACGAGCTTTCTGAGTAGTGGAGCTTTGACGCGTCGATGGGCGCTTGCGGGTGTGAGAAGGCGTTGACGAAGTCTGCTACCTGGGAAGCCATGGCATCTTCGATTGTCGCTGGCATTTTCCGGCGCTTCAGAAAGTCGAACAGTCCCATACGCCTTTGATCTCCCGAATATTCATAGGATGGCTCGCATTTTATGCATGCGAGAAACGCGGCTGCAATCCTACGTAGCGTAGAGTAGTGCAAAGGGGTGAATGTATATGACGCTTGGTGGCCTTTTCGGGCGGATTGCCCTTCAACTGCTGTGTGGATTTGTGCTCGTCGCGGTGACGGGTGGGGGGCTTGTCTGGATAATAGTCATGTTTCTCTTGGTGCCCTGTATCGGGATGTCCGTATTCATATTCGCACCAATCGAATATTTCGCCGCCCGGTTTGGCGTCAGATGGCTAGCCTGGATCGTTACTCCCTTCGTCGGCGCGGGTATTCCGTGGCTATTCGAATTCATTGCGCCGAACCGGGCTAATTTCCTGGCAGGTATCTCGCAGTTGTGCTTTGTGTCCGGTGTGATGGGCGTTCTCTGGACGGTATCGTCTGTGACGGCTGCCTTCTTGCAACAACCGCCTGTGCCAGATAAACGGCTGTTCGATTAAGTCCAGGCTGAATTGTCTTGCCGAAGCAACAACGGTCCTCCCGTACAGGCATTGCTTTCTGCCCCCCAAGCGACCCGACCATAGCCTCGGCGATATACCTTGATGGTCGCCATGCTGGTAATTCGATTGGTTTCACGAACGTTCCAAGGCCCGAAGCTTTCAGCGCTCAACTTCGGAAATTCGAAACTCAGTACCGGTATCGCGCACGATATGGAGGTCGCGGATCATTTCGGCGGCATGTAGAAGTCCGTGGTACCACTCTTCATTCGGAACCTGTGCGGCTCCTGCTGAAACCGTACTGATGTAAGTCAGCGCATCCCTACCTTGCACTGGAACGATACCAAGTTCGTGCCTAAGCTCCCGAATTGTATTCACCGATCTGTCGAGCATCCTGCTGACCTCGTAGGATGACAGCTTCTCGACCTCATTTGCGGCCCGCACCAGCTCGGCAATAAAGTCTGTCGTTGCGCTCACATTATTCCTAGAATCGCAAGAGTTGGTCACACAAAAGTTGCGCGGGGGTCAGGCCCAGTCAAGCCGAATTGCCCCAGATATGAGGAACGCTTTTTAACTCAGATTTTTTCAGATCAGGCAAGGTTTCGTTTCGCTTCCACGGGTGACGGGCCGCCACGGACAGGTCCGTCCTCGTATTGGTTTCCGAAGTCGGGACTGGAGTAGCCTCGCAGATCATGCGGCGGGTGGCCAAAGACCCGTTTGAAGGTCTGGCTACAAGACGTACGGGAGCGATATCCGTTGTTTGCAGCGATCGTGACAAATGCGACGTCCGTGTCGATCAGTTCCCGGCGTACACGCAGCATGCGCCAGCGGGTGACGTAGTCCAGCGGGGCCACCCCAAGCACCGACTTGAAGCGTTCGGCGAAGGAGGAGCGGGACATGCCTGCGGCGGCGGCCATGGAGGCGACAGACCAATCCGCCGCGACATCATTGTGGAAGCTTCGCAGGGCTCTTGCGAGCTTTGGATCGGCGAGACCTGCAAGCCAGCCTGCCTGCGTTGGGCCCACCTCTGACAGGAATGCACGAAGCGCCTGGACCAGCAGGATGTCCGCGAGGCGGTCAACAACGACACCTTCGCCGGGAGCACCTCCGCCCGCTTCAGTCCCGAGAAGCGCCAGGGTCGCACGTAAAGGAGCCGCCGCGGGAGAGGTCGCCTTGATGTGTATCATGGGCGGCAGAGCATCCCGAAGCCAGGCTGCTCCCTCCTCATCGAAAACGAAACGCCCGCCGATTACGATCTTGTCCGGAGGGCTGTCACCAAAGCGGATCACGCCGTCCTCACCACGCGCGCCGGCAAAGAAGCTATTGCCGTCGACCTCCTGGGCGTCGTCTGCGTTCGACGTCCTGTACGGGAGGCCATCGGTCAGCAGATAGCAGTCGCCAGGCCCGAGTTCGAGCGGGATGGGATTGCCTTCGACCCAAAGCTTGAGCTGCCCGGTGAGAACAGCTCCGAACTTGATGTGGTCATAGCCGGAGAACCGCAACGCATATGGTCCGCTCGACTCGAACCGGATCGTCGCCACGCGCTGCACTGTGAACATCGTCAAAATATCGGACAAAGGGTCCATAAAACTAATTTCGGACGTTTGGATACGTTTGGAAGATTATAGGAGACGATCAGTCCATTACACAAGCGGTTTTCGGGTGCTATCTGTCAAGCGGCAACGAAAGGAACCTGGCGATGCAGTATAATCAACTCGGAACTACGGGAACGTTCGTATCGCGGCTCTGCCTGGGAACGATGACTTTCGGCGGCACTGCAAATCCGATCGGGAACCTGTCTCTGGGGGAGGCAGGCCGCATCGTCGGGGTGGCCCTTGATGCAGGTATCAATTTCATCGACACAGCCGACGTATACACTGGCGGAGGCTCCGAGGCACTGCTCGGCGACATCCTGAAGGATCGTCGTGATGAAGTCGTACTTGCCTCCAAGGTCAGCAGCCGGGTCGGCAAGGGACCGAACGACGTCGGCCAGTCGCGCATTCATATCATGCAGGCGCTGGAAAAGAGCCTAACCCGGCTGAAGACGGATCATATCGATCTCTATCAGGTTCATAACTTCGACGGGCTGACCCCCATGGACGAAATGCTCGAGGTACTCGACGACGTCGTCCGCCAAGGAAAGGTCCGTTACATCGGATGTTCCAACTATGCTGCGTGGCAGATGACGAAAGCTCTCGGGATATCAGAGCGCCGTCTGTTGTCCCGGTTCGTTTCGGTCCAATCCTACTATTCGCTGGCGGGCAGGGATATCGAGCGGGAACTCGTGCCTGCAGTCATCGATCAAGGATTGGGCCTGTTATGCTGGAGCCCGTTAGCTGGCGGACTGCTGTCAGGCAAGTTCGACAGGGATGGTGCGGTGGACAAGGATTCGCGCCGCGCCAATCTCCAGTTCCCGCCGGTGGACGAGAACCGCATCTTCGACATCATCGACGTCCTGAAGGCGATCGCTGGCGAGAGGGAATGCACGCCGGCGCAGGTCGCCATCGCCTGGCTATTGTCGCGGCCGGCTGTCACCAGCGTCATCGTCGGTGTGAAGCGAAGCGATCAGTTGGCGGACAATCTCGGCGCCATCGATGTGGTGCTGTCCGATGAAGAGATTGGCAGGTTGGAGGCGTCCAACAAGCTGGCGCCGGCCTATCCGGGCTGGATCCAAACTTACCGGGCAAGCTCCCGCGTTCCATCAGGCCATTCCGTGAAAGGCGCAAGCTGGATGCCGGGCGAACAGCCCATTTGACTCATTCCCGAAACAACATTTTAAGGAGCATAATTATGAAGGCTTGGCAGATCGACGGATTTGGTACCCCGTTCCAGCTTCGCGACGTCCCAGTGCCGCAAGTTCGACCCGGCGCCGTGCTGGTGAAGATCGAGACGTCGTCACTGATGTCCTATCTGAAGGAGTACGTGGAAGGTAAACTTAGGAGGTATCGTCCCCCACAAGGCGCGTTCACTCCGGGCGGGAATGGCTTCGGCACCATCGAGGCGGTTGGCCGCGACGTGTGGCATCTTAAGCCTGGTCAACGCGTCATTCTCTCGTCGCATCTGGTGACGCAGGAAAACGTCGAGGACAAAGCGCAGATCCTGATCGGCGTCACTAATTTCGGCGGCGTTGGCGAGGCGCTTCAGAAGGACTGGCCCGACGGAACACTCGCTGAATACGCTTTGTACCCGGTGTCCACCGTCACACCCGTCGAAGGTTTGGATCACATTCCCGCGGAGCAGTTCTCGATCTTCAGTCGTTGCGTTGTTCCGTATGGCGGCCTGGTCCGAGGCCGTTTGGCAGCCGGTGAAACCATCATTATCAACGGAATAACTGGAGCCTATGGAACGACCGCGGCTCTGGTCGCAATGGCGATGGGGGCGGGGAAAGTCATCGGCGTCGGCCGTAACAAGCACAAGCTCGACGCCGTCGCGGCGGCAATGGGTGGTCGGATAGAGACTGTCGCACTGACGGGTGACGTAAAGGTCGACACCGAGGCGTTGAGAAGGTTGACGGGTGGCGGCGCAGAGATGGCATTCGATATGGTCGGTCAGGCGGACGATCCAAGCGCGACGCTCGCCACGCTCGGAGGCCTTCGTCGCAACGGCCGCCTGGTCCTGATGGGCAGCATGGCCACCCCGATTCCCGTCGACTATATGCAATTGATGGGTAACAACCTCGAGATCATCGGCCACTTGATGTATGAGGCCGACGCTCATCTCAAGCTGCTCAACCTTCTGCGCATCGGCCGCCTCGATTTGAGCCCGATCAAGGCGACGGTCTTTCCAATGACGGCGGTCCCGGAGGCCATGGAGGCCGCTCGCGTGGCTAGCAGCCTTGAGTGCATTGTTGTCCGTAACTAGCCGACCGGCTGCCGCCCCCGGCCTTTGCTCGGGGGCGGACCCAAAATCTAAAAAGGAAAATACAATGCAAGTCACTGAAACGGTCCTTCGACTTTACGCGGAGACGGAGAAGTTTGAGAGCGTCATCGCATTCTACGAAAAGGTGCAGGGGATCGAATGCGAGTTTCGGTTCGACGTGCCGGAGCGAAGGATAAACGGAGCCAAGATTGGCGGCGTTCTGATCTTGTCCGGTTCTATCGTGGATCTCGCTCCCATCCGCGATGCCTCGGCGATCTTCTACGTGGATTCACTTGATGAATATGTCGACTGGCTAAAAGCCAATGGTGCGGAGCTTCTCCACGGGCCGCAGGCAGGGCCGTTCGGGCGGAATTTGACCGCCCGCAATCCAGACGGCCTCGTCGTCGAGTACTTCGAACCACGACCACAGGAGCGCGCCTGAAGGACTAGCAGGAAGTTCCATCATTCCAATTACCTATGGCAAGCCTGCAAATAGCTGAAATCACATCACTATATTGCGCCGGTGCCAAAATGTCATCCGAGGCCGCCGGTTCACATCCTCTCAAGATCTCCATCGCCGCGATCGGCCAAGAGATGTCGTCGCACCCCCGAATGGGGCTAGAAGGCGAAAGAAAATATGCAGCGCGATTGCTGCATCAAACCAGCCGTTCGCAAACGGTATTCAACCGCGAAGGCCGGCATCGTTGCGGGTCTTCATGTTCCTGGGTTCAATACGATTGGCGATGTGGAGCGAGAGCCGCGTCCGCTGCTGGTCTTGCATCTCGAGCCGGAGCTTGAACACAGAATCGATCAGATCGCATACTACGAAAGCGACGGCTGACCGAAGTCGGTCGGTGTGGTTGGCGTCTTCGTGAGGCAACAAAGAAGGCTGTAAATCAGGGGAATTCATGAGAATTGGAAAAGGCCTTTTTACGCTTCTTATGACTTTGCTGCCGGTATTCGGGATTTCGACGGGCGCCGCCCAATCCGCCCAGGGCATTCGCCCGACGGGTTTCACCCAGCGGCAATTGGATGAATCCCTGGTCGATTTTTATGGGAAATGGCGTTCGGTCTATCTCGTGCAGGGATGCGGAAGCGGCCGCTACTATGTGGGGGTGACAGCCGACGGCAAGTCGGTCGGTGGCGGAGCGGCGAAATCTTCGATCACAGTATCCGAGGCTCATGGCTACGGGATGCTGATATCGGTCCTGATGGCAGATTTCGATCCGAACGCACACGCAGTCTTTGATGGAATGGTTCGCTATTTTCACGACCATCCGGCCAAGTCAGGCCCTGGACTTATGGCATGGAACCAGACCAAGGGCTGCGGCAATGCGCCTGAGGTTGCCGGCGACCACAGTGCCACCGATGGTGACCTCGATATCGCCTATGCTTTGCTCCTTGCCGACAGAAAATGGGGCAGCGGAGGGGAGTTGAATTACCGCAAAGAAGCATTGAAGGTCATAGGAGCAATCGGCAAGCACGAGATCGATGCCGACAGTCGGTTCGTTCGCATCGGCGACTGGGTCGATGATGATGACGAGGTGCAATATGCACCCGTCACCCGATCCTCCGACTTCATGGTGTCCCATTTCAAGACCTTCGCCAGCGCAACGGGAGACCGCACATGGTATGCGGTGCGGGACGAGACCTATTCGATCATCGACAGGATTCGCAGCAAATACAGCTCGAAGACCGCGTTGATGCCTGACTTCATCGTCGGCCTTCCGGTGAAACCACACCCCGCCAAGGCCAATTTTCTCGAAGGTCCCAATGATGGCGCCTATTCGTGGAACGCATCGCGCTATCCCTGGCGCATTGCTCTCGATTACCTGCTCAATGATGACCAACGGGCACTGTTGGCGCTCAGGCCGCTCAACAGCTGGATCAAGGGCGCAACGCACGGCAATCCAGCCAATATCGCCGACACATACATGCTCAACGGCAATCCGGCAGCAGAAAGCGGTCGTGACGCCGTGGCCTTCGTGTCGATGTTTGCCGTATCCGCATCCATTGAATCTGTGAACCAGAGCTGGTTGGATGCACTTTGGGCTGACATGACAAGGCGGAGCGTGGAAAGTGAAGACTATTACGGCAATACACTGAAGCTGCTGGCGATGATCACCATCACCGGCCATTGGACCCAGCCCGGGCCATGATGACTTCCGGTTCAGCAGCTACATTGAAGATGGAGCGCGGCATGGTCTTGCAGGAGAAGAAATGACGGTCGATCGTCGGGAGGAGGCGACTTCTGTCCCCGAGAAAACATCGCCTGCCGGGCTTGAGACCTATATTGCCGGCAGAACGCTTGTCAGTGGTGACGGTCCAGCCTGGACGGACATGTTCGTTCAAGTGTTTTCCCGCTTATCGGTGCAAGAGCCTTTTCTCGTTCCCGCCGTCGCAGAGCCGCTTGTCGTTTGGGTGATCTCGGGCGAGGCATGCGTGGAAGAGCGGGATCTGGGTGGTGAATGGATAGCCAACACGGTCCGCATCGGCGATTTTTTTCTGACGCGCTCGCCCACTCCCTATGAAATGCGCTGGCGTGCCGCGGGAGATGATCCTTTCCAGGTGATGCATCTGTATCTCTCCGTTCAACTGTTTGAGCAGGTGGCGGCTGAGATTCTCGGCAAGGCTGCCAGCGGCATGCGTCTGCGGGATATATCGGGTGGCCGGGATCATCGTCTTTCCAACTTGCTGGAGCTGATCCATGCTGAACTGACCGCAGAAGGGCAGGGGAGCCAACTCTTCGTTCAGGGGTTGGCGCAGACACTCACCGTTCATCTGATCCGTCATTACGCGGCATATGATGCTAAGACGCGGCCATCGAATGCACTCCCCGGCGCAAAGCTGCGTCGTGCCATCGCTTTCATGGAAGCCAACCTTCAGGAGCCGTTCGATCTGGCCCGGCTGGCGCAAACGGCAGGCATGAGCGCCTTTCATTTCAGCCGGCTCTTCAAAAGGGCGACCGGCCTTTCTCCATCCCATTATTTCATTCGCCAGCGCATCGCCAAAGCCCAGCAACTGTTGCAGGAAACAGACGCGAGCATCATCGAGATCGGCATGTCGGTGGGATATTCGAGCCCCAGCCATTTTGCCCAGATCTTCCGCCGCGAGGCCGGCGTCTCGCCGAGTGACTATCGCCGCGATTAGGATTCCGGCCCGGTATCCGTCGATACGAGCAAGATCCCGACAGATATGGCAAAGCCCCGAGAGAAGGGCTAGGCCGGTTTCCTTATGTTTCTCCTCGTTGAAGGCAATCACCTCTTCGATCCGAAGAAGTGCCAAGACAAGGAGATAGATCATGACGAACATCAATGGAAAAATCGCGCTGGTGACCGGCGCATCGAGCGGCATCGGCGCCGCTACCGCCTTGAAGCTTGCCGAGGCCGGCGCAAAGATCGGCATCGCCGCCCGTCGCGCCGACAAGCTCGCAAGCCTAAGAAACGAGATCGTCGCAAAGGGCGGCGAAGCGCTCGTCATCGAAATGGATGTGGTTGATCCGACCGCAGTCGAGGCCGGCGTCAAGCAGCTGGTTGAAGCCTATGGAGCGATCGATATTCTGGTCAACAATGCTGGCCTAATGCCGCTTTCAGATATCGATCAATTCAAGGTCGACGAATGGCATCGGATGGTCGATGTCAACGTGAAGGGCCTGCTGAACACCACGGCTGCCGTTCTACCGCAGATGATCAAGCAGCATTCGGGACATATCTTCAACATGTCGTCGATTGCCGGCCGCAAGGTCTTCAAGGGCCTGTCGGTCTATTGCGCTACCAAGCATGCGGTCGCCGCCTTCTCCGACGGTCTGCGCATGGAAGTCGGTCAGAAGCACAACATTCGGGTGACTTGCATCCAGCCGGGTGCCGTTGCCACTGAGCTTTACGACCACATCACCGACCCCGGCTATATCAAGCAGATGGACGATCTCGCCAAGCAGATGACGTTCCTGCAGGGCGCGGACATAGGCGACACGATCGTCTTCGCTGCGCAGGCGCCGTCCCACGTCAATGTGGCCGAGCTGTTCGTCCTTCCGGTCGAGCAGGGTTGGTAATCGGCAAACATCGTTCTGCTTCCCCGCATGTTTGCGGGGGAGCGAACGACGAAGGAGTATGCAATGAACGAGTTTCCCGCCTCCCAAGCCTATCGTCTGCTCGAACCAGGCCCGATCGTTTTGGTTACGACGAGCGCCGATGGGCGGCCTAATGTCATGACCATGGGCTTTCACATGATGATCCAGCATGCGCCGCCGCTTATCGGCTGCGTCATTGGACCTTGGGATCACAGCTATCGGACACTGAGAAAGACCGGCGAATGCGTGATTGCCATTCCCACCGTCGATCTTGCCGAAACCGTCGTGGATATCGGTAACTGCTCCGGCGACACGGTGGACAAGTTCGAGCGGTTCGGCTTGAGGACCCGTCCAGCTACGGATGTGGCGGCGCCGTTGCTTGTGGATTGCCTTGCCAATATCGAATGTCGTGTCGCCGATTCGGGCCTTGTCGATCGCTACAACCTTTTTATTCTCGAGGCGAAGCAGATCTGGATAGACGACGCCCGCACGGAACGGCGGACCATGCATCATCGCGGTGACGGCAGCTTCATCGTCGATGGCGGCATGCTCGATCTTCGGGAGCGCATGGTGAAGTGGAGGCACCTTCCCCACTGAGGCCATTTCAGTCTCGGCAACCGCTGGATCGAAAAGCCGCGCAATGGCCGGACCCGACCTCGGGTCACCCTTGTCGGATATGGATGTTGAAAACGATATCTCGGCATTGCTCTGCCGCTCTATTGATCGACCTTGGTGGCAAGGACAGGCAGCATAACGACGAATGCGGCAACGGTCTCGCCCTCCGACGGTCAAGAACGACCGTAACGGGCATCGTCGGCCCGCCTTTAGGTTCTATCGCTCGAACGCACCGAGTTGGCGCAGCCCCGTCATCCAGTCCTCGCTATGCCACGTCTTAGTAATCTTGCCGTCTTCGACCAAGTGAATGTCGATGGCTTGGATCCGGATTTTCCTGCCGGAAGCGGCAAGCCCGGCGAAGGGTTGCATTTGCGTTCCCGTGATTGTCGAGCGGACGACGACCTTGTTTCCATCGGTGACGATATCGTCGATGGCGATGCGAAAGTCCGGGAATGTGGTGTGAAGCATTTTCAAACCACTCGTTGCGGATTGGGCGCCACGGGCTACCTCAGGCTCACTCGGAAGCTCCTGCCAATTACTGGAAAGAATAGCTTCCAGAATGTCCGGCCTGTTCTCGTCAAAGGCCTCGTACCATTTGACCGCGATTGCCGCGGGCTGGTTTTGCGCTTCGGCCAAGGCGGCGTTGCCGACAAACAGCGCGGCGACCAAAGCGGTGACGCTGCAATTCCTTGATGATCTGACGTAGGCGGCATTCTCAGCCTCGCGCGAAAGTACCATCGCTTTCAGCGCGTTCAGGTCGTCGGGAAGCCCGTCGACCGTCATCGTCATTTCGCAAGAACAGCATATTTTGCCACCCAAAACGAGATGTTGGATGTGGTTGATTCAATTGGTCGCGCTGCTATCCGGCCTGAACAGGCGTGCGCGTTTCGCTCGGCGCATGCACGCGTTTCCAGTCCAGCCCCTCGAACAAAGCCGAGAATTGCGCGGATGTCAGATGCATTGCGCCGTCCTGCATCCGGGGCCAATGGAACTCGCCATCCTCAAGCCGCTTGGCGACCAGGCATACGCCGCTGCCATCCCAGAAGATCAGCTTAATGCGGTCGGTGCGTTTGGCTCGGAATACGTAGATCGTGCCGGAGAATGGATCAGCTCCCATCTCAGCCTTCACCAGTGCAGCCAATCCCTCTGCACCCTTGCGAAAGTCGAACGGTTTGGTGGCGATCATGACTTTCACCGCGCCGGACGGACCAATCGCGATGATGCTTTCATGGCCGCAATGACGGCTGCAATCGTCGTGGCGTCAGCACCGGATGCAATCCTGATTGTCGCACCACCAATTTCCAGCTCAATCACGGCGTCGCCGTGAGCCTTCCTCGGTGAACGTGCTCGCCGTACCTTCTTCGGCATGGGCATATCCTGTGCGACGACGACGGCAGGCGCAAACATCGGTGCCACGTCCGGCAATACATCGAGCGGCTTGCGGGCAAGCCGCCGCCAGGTGAACAACTGTTGCGATGTCAGCCCGTGGCGCCGCGCCACCGAGCAAACCGTCACGCCAGGCTCATAGCTTTCCGCGACGATCTGCGCCTTCAGCTCGTCGCTCCATTCACGGCGCCGAAAACTTGCTCCGACCCCATCCGCGGCTGCGATAGGCGGCAATCCGTCTATCGCCATAGCTTAGACGAGTGGCCGCCATCTCTTGAATATCCATCAGGAGCTGCGAGCGCTGCACTGCATCGCGCAGATCGTAACGCTTCGACTTGACGTTTTCAGCTCCGATGAAGTTAGAACCAGAAGCGCCATAGCTCGCCGTCTGAAGCACGAAGTGCCCTTCAATAATCCGACCGAACTCAATATCTCCTGTTCGCGCGCGTTGTTTGCGAGGAAGGGTTCGAGAGATTGCGATATCGAGTATATCACAGACCTGATTTTGCATGTCCTGCGCTCCATAGCTTGGCGACTAACCGCACGCGTTCTCGCCTAGAAGTGCAAGGATACGTCCGCACCGACATGGGCTCGCGAGCCGACATCTCCACCAGCGACGCCGTTGACGAAAGCCGCAACCTTCATCTTCTCCGTAAGCTTGTAATCGACACGGACGCCATATTCCGCCCAGTCGAGACTCCCAGAGGTTTGCGGCGACAGGCTTCCCAGGCCACCAACGTTCAACTGCGATCCGTCATGGTAGTTGAAGCCATGCGCCCATGCGCCCCAGACCGATCCCTCTATCTTCGAGGTGAAGTCGTGCACCCACTGGCCGCGCAGCTTGAACAGGTCCATCGTCGATGAGGACGCCGGCATACTTGCATCGAACGGGTTCACCGACGACAGGACTTCATTGTAGGAACTCGTATGCAGGGTCTGGCGACCGAGCTCGAAGGACGGCGCGAACTGATCGTCCGGTGTCAGCTTGATCAGGGTGCCAATGCGGGCAAAGCCATAGGCCTGTTCGCCGGAGGCCTTGCCGCTTCCCATTGCCGTGCCGGCGCCATTCGCATAGGTGCGAGAGAAGTGATAGTCGCTGTCGGGCGAGTAAAAGCCGCCGATTTCACCGAAGGCGCCAAATCGCGCATCGAACATATGCGTATAGCGCAGTTTGGCAGCGGCGATGAACGCCCCATCCATCGAGGCGCCCGGATAATCTTCGGATGCATAGCCGATGCCGGCCATGACTTCAAACGGCTCGAGATCGACATGTCCGGACAGGCCTGCGGAGGCGGAGCCAACCGAGCCGAAAGCCGAAACGCTGCTCGGCGTGCCAAAGGCAGTACCCTCCTGCAGCATCTGGTCGGCAAAGCCGTGCATCTGCCCCATGGTGGTCTGGCGCTCCTTGCCGATCTCATTGGCGGAGGATTGCAGCGATGCCGGCGTCGTCAGACCGGCGATCGGGGTCGGGTCCGTCGTAGCGCCGCCGGTCACCACCGGAGACGGGGTCGAGTCCGTCGTGCCGGCGCTGACTACGGGGGGCGGTGGGGGCGCTACCGTCGCATCGACGTAACGCACGATATAGGCCTGTGTGTTGCCGTTCGTTGTCGGACCGGTTCCGCCCCCGACAATATACTGACCGTTGGCCGAGATGGCATTGGCCTCGCTGAGGGTAATGCCGGTCATGTTGACACCGGCATTCGAAAGCAGCGTGTTGAGGTCGGCCATGCCCGTCGTGCTCGTCCAGCGGAAGGCGTGCCAAGAGCTGTCGCTGATGGTAGATCTGCCCACGAGGACGGTCCCACCGGGGGTCATGGCATTGGCGACGGAATAGAGTCCGCCGAGCGTGCCGAGATCGACCATATTTGTGGCGCTGGTCCAGCGGAATGCATGACTGATGAATGTGCCATCTATGTTTGAAGTGGAACCACCCACCACGACGGCGCCGTCGGCACTGACGAGAGAAGCTATTGAGGACACACCGCCCGATAACGTCCCGAGATCCTGCATTTTCGTAGAGCTGGTCCAGCGGAAGGCATGAAGGTTGTTATCATCTGTTCGAGCCTGCCCAACGACGGCGGTGCCGTCGGCACTGATGGCGATAGCATTGGAAAAGTTGCCGCCGAGTGTGCCGAGATCGGCCATTCCTGTGGCACTTGTCCACTGGAACGCGTGCTGGTTACCGCCAGGCGTTGTCCACGAGTTGCCAACCACGATCGCGCCATCGGCGCTTATGGCCGTGGCACTGGAAAAGTTGCCGCCGAGTGTACCGAGATCAACCATATCCGTGGCACTCGTCCAGCGGAAGGCATGTTGATTGCTGCCTGTAACAAATGCGCGGCCCACCACGACTGCGCCATCGGCGCTTACGGCGTTGGCATACGAATAGTTGCCGCCGAGCGTGCCGAGATCAACCATACCCGTGGCACTCGTCCAACGGAAGGCATGTTGACTGGAACGACCGGCGCCGGCATATCCCACCACCACCGAGCCGTCAGCGCTTATTCCGGCTAAATTGGCGAAGTTGCCCCCGGTCACCGTGCCAAGGTTGACCATCCCGCCGGAAGCCGTCCAACGAAAGACCGCGGCGTTGCCAGCGTTGTCATCAGCACTGCCGACCACCACCAAACCATCGCTGCTGATCTTATAGGCGTCGGATTGAGTACCGCCGCTGAATATGCCGAGAAAGGTAGGAGAAGAAGCCGTTACATCGCCGGCAAATGCCGGATCGTTAGTCAAGATCCCGACCAGCGACACAGAAGCAAGTAGAATGGCACTTCGATTGCGGCCCGACAGCAGACTTGCATATTTCCCGGATCCAATCCCAAGATGACGTGAGGGACGCCCTGCCATTTTCTCTCCACATTTCGCGCTCGCTTGCTGGGGGGCAAGCATAATGTTCAGTTTCACGACGTTTTCACCCATGTTTTCATTTCGTCGTGACACACTTCATCCTTCAATGGTTTGACCGCGACCGAATGGATCGCTGACAAGTGGAAATATGGGTGAAAACGTCGTGAGATCTGACATCTAACGTCTTGCTCATGCTGCCTATGCCCCATCCCTACGTCCAGTTTCATTTTTGAAACGGCGCAAACCTTGAAATCGAGGAAACGGATAGCAGCGGATCTATTGTTCGAACATGTCTGAGCATCCGCATTAATAGTCTGGACGTCCAGAAAGCGGTTTGCTACTGCAGTTTTAAAGTATAATTCGGCTACGTGGCTTTTATGTCATGTTTTATATTTTTAAAATGGCATCGAGCGACATACTTGGCTTGCATTAGCATGCTCATTTCACATGGTTAGGGAATGACATCCTTCGTTTTCGACAGTTCGGACTTGCATCGGGATCAGGGTTTCGATGCTTACAGGGCGCTCTACGCTGGCGGGTCGGATGTGGAAACCAGCGGGATCGATCGCACCTGCGACAACCATCTGCAAATCAAGCGAAAATTAAACAATAGGAAGGTTATCTGTTGATTTTCACTGAGAACTGACCCGGCATAGCGGGGGCAGTTCCTAGCGGAAATCAACAACCATAGTCGTCATTGGCTACGGTGCACCCGTTCCGATCGTTATAGTGGGCCAAGTACGACGGATCGGTCACGATAAGGTTGGATTGCGCCGCTTTACAATCGCCTGTGCGTCCTTCCTGCAGTTTCTTTAGCTGTTGAAAAACGGTTCAGTCCCGATTGAAGTCAAAATGATATCCCAGCCGACTACACTTTCAGGTTGACTCTGCGCAATCATTCGCCAAGAGCTTGGCGCGGTGGATAGGGGAAGACATGTTTCAGCGTATTCGGCCTGTAATGGCGGCAATCTGGCATTCGTATCGGCGCCAATCGGGTTTCGTTCAGTTGCTTCTTATCGTGCCGATGGCCAGCGCCTTTCTTCTGACCGTTCTGGTCGGTAATATGGGCCTGGCTCTCATGGGGACAGCGGTTGCGCTGTCGGCGCCGGTCGTGGGCTGGCTTGCCGGCATTTTCGCGCTAATTTTAGGGAAAGCCAGTCTTATCATTGCGAGAGACCGGCGGAGACCTTAGCTGGCATGTTCATCTGATACAGCCAACGTTCTATTATTCCCCCAATGTAAGGGCGGCCGTCGCCACCGGCGCCACGCGGCCGTTACAGGGTTTGGTCATTACGCCATGCGGCAAACCCACAGGCTGCTCCCGCTACCGTTCCTGCCATGTCATGCTGTGGGGATTCTGCATCCTTCCTTTCGTGCTTTGCTATCGCCGGTAAAGGTCGAGGGTACACAATTTAGGGCGTCAATTTTTTTGAGCTTTTGCCTGAATAGCGGCTAGCACCGATTCCAGTTCAGCGAGGCGAGCGGCTAGTTCTTTATTGCGCGAGGTGACCGTATCGCTGCCTGCATCTCCACGGGATGCCGACCGCAATATGTCAGCGACCGTGTTTGCTTTTCTGACAGTGACCTCCGGTACATCCGACCCTGTTGGTAAGGCTCGTAGTTCGTTGGTCATGCACATCCCTAGGTCAGACTTGATCGCGACTGAGTTTTCAAATTGACCATCGTATTGGTCGATATCGTCCCCCAGGTCTGAGAAAAAGTCACTAGCACTTTGGATTCGTTCGCACGTTCCAGGCTTTTGATAAGCCAAATCCCGCTCAAGCGCTTGGACGACTTTGTTATAGATAAATGCGTCCTCCGCGCGGAGCGTGCGCAAAATCGACGTAATTTCCTCTGGGGGAGCGGTGCTTGCACCGAAAAGTCGCGTTCTCAAATGATCATCATTCAAGGCGCTTTGTAGCCAACTCATCGCTCCTTGGGTCACGGAATCGACTTCCATAAATTGCCGGACCATCAGATCGCGGCTGGAACGTACAAGCCAATAGGCTATGCGAACGTCATCTCTGTTCGGATTAACTTCAGGCCTGCTGATTTGATCAAGGCGCTCCTTCCAAAGGCGCGCGGCGCGCTGGTGTATCACAACCAAATCAGAGGGGTCCTGTTGTCCAGCGCCAACACTTTTCAGGAATTCTAGTGCTCCCATACCCCCCAGTTGATCTCCCGCCACTGCCGTAGAAAGCGTGCGAGGCACCGCATTGTCCCAAAAATATGGAACCCGGAAATCGGCAGTGAAGCCATCATAATTGGCGGTCGGTGCCGAGACGGACACCTTGATGTCGGCCAGAAGCGTATTCGACTTAAAGTCAAAACGCCAAGTGTTATTTACTGGGCCTTGTAAGGTCACATCGTCGCTCGCCAAGCTTGGTGTTGGTAGTGAACTTGACGGCGGAAAGCTTCGCGTGTCTGTTTTCAACTCACCAGCCGCAGCAGCGTGACAAAGCGGCACGAAAACAGAGAAGATCATCAGCGCTTTTTTGATCATTTTGGTTTAAGCCCCAGAAGTTGGAACAGATAGATCGAGAAGAAAGAAATTATACCGTTGAATAACCCTTTAATTGGTACAGCATAGTCCGAAATAATAATGGCTCTGTTTCCGCCTGCATCAACAGTAATGATTAGTATATTAATCATCGACAGAACAATACCGATTACCAAGCATAGAAGAAAGAAATATCCCGTTTTATTGAAATCGTTTGATGCCGATGGTGGTTGCACGGTCATATCCCGCCTGTAGCACACGGATGCAACGACTACTGGAAGAACACCGACTACACTCGCCACAAAGCCCGAAAGTTCATTTTTCAATGATGCGCTGAGAGCCTTCTGAAAGGTCAACGCAAAAGGTAAATCGGTTGCCGTGCCGCCTGACAAGCCATAAAGTGAGATCGCAAGAAACGCGAAGCAAATAGAAATAATGATGGCGTTTAAAATAATGAGAATTATTTTGGCGCCGTATCGAATATAGTTATCCGTCATGAGTTTTGACATAATGACCAGCCCTATTCGATGAATATTGGAGAATTTTGCAATTGTCATAAATTGTGGGTGTCGCTGCATATAAAGCTAACCCACCCAACGAAACCCAAGAAAATCCACGCGATCGAACTTAATTTCACAGACACTGTCGAGGCCATTATTGGCCTTTCCGCCTTGGTTGCCTGCAAGAAGTATAATTGAGCCATCGTCGTTGACGGCGCTTACAAACCCCACATGACCTGTGATATCGCTGCTTTGGCTCGCTTTAATAGCAATTGCGCCGACCTTTGCCTCTGGCAACTGCACCGGCAAGTCCATCCAACTTTTGGCATAGCTGCTATTCTTCACTGAGCTGGCCGCGGCAGCAGCGGTAGCATCGCCACAATTTTTCAGACACCAACAGACGAAAGCAGCGCACCAAGGCGTGTCATCCGATTGATTTGGTGGAAACCCGACGCTCTCCAAATATTGAGAAATTCGCGGGTTCGTTTGGCTGCCAGGGGCCTCCGTTACCCCAGCCTGTTCTTCTTGTTTGGCTGTATCTAGCCACGGTGCAGACCCTGTCGAAGCCTGAGGCAAAGGCCACCACGCTGGAGGATTATCAAAGAGAGGTGCATTCCGTTGATATGCGTCATGTAGCCGGTTTGCGACTATATCAAGTAGCTGATCACCCGTATTAGGCGCTCCCGGTTGTCCGAGAAGAGTAGGATTATTTTGTATCGCAGCTGCCGAAAGCACTGCATCGACGGTCTGTCCCGGATTTGACAAAACTCCCTGAGCACCGCTGGTCCCGAGGAAATGATAGAGATACAACTGCGCTGGGCTCGGTAGTCCGTTGAATTTGCTAAGATGAGCGTCGATACCGTCGTTAGCGATATCCGCAGCGCAAAGCGCTTGGGCCTGTGGATTGGTTATATCTTGCATTCCATAGCCGAATTTCGGATCGATTTGCGCGATCGTCGTCTGCCATGTAGAAGCTAAGAATTGGAACGGGCCGATTGGGCCTGAATCATGTGCCTCCATCACGGAGGCTGGGATAAGACTTTGAGAGTCATTCCAATCTCCGCCTGTTTCGACCCGGGCGACAGCCATTAGGTAGGCAACATCCACTTCATAGTAGATGCATGCGCTTACACAGTAGCGAAGGAAATCTTCGTAAGAGACATCTGCAGAAGGCAACGGGGTCGTGACGATGTATGTACTGCGCAGGTAGCCCGTTGGTCCTTTGCCGCCGCCGCGATCCACGGTTACTTTCGACCACACCTGATCGACCGCTGTGACATTGACCAGCGAGTCATTTGGCTGAACAGAAAAAGGGTAGCCCTTCGGAAATTCTACCGCCGGACTGCTAGCATCCGGCTTCTGCCGCAGTGGAACTGTGTCACTGACGGTGGTGATCTGCATTTAATTCTCCATATCTGTTACATCTTGGTTTGTAGATGTTCGATGGATGACTACTGCATTGAAATGTCAGCGTGCTTTAAGAAGCAATGCATTCTGAAGTTGAATGGTATATGTGCCGGTTACCGGTTGCCCCAACTTCGTTTGCGCTGCACTTATCACCTTTCGGTTGTTGTCTGTCAGCGTATCGCCGCCCACAAATTTATCGTCTACCAGCGAGGTGACATCTGCGCCTAAGCCGCTGCTTGGATCTTTGGCAAAATCCGCCAGCAGCTTCTGGGCTTCCGCGACTCCCTTGTGAGTGCTGAGCTTTATGTGCTCGAATAACGATTTGTACCGGTCGCTAGGACAAGGGCCGATGTCATGCACTTTGCTCCGTGTCACCTTATCGAGCACCCCGGTCGCAGCAATTGCCTCCCCGTTCTTATCTGACGCCGCCGTCAAATTTTGAAACTCAATAATCGCTTTGCGAGTGCCACTTCCAACACCGCCAAGATCGCCCGTAGCTTTCGCGCAGAGATTGCCTTGTATGGTCATGGCTTCGGCTTTGGAAATTCTCACGTCGTGGGTGGTCAAGCCTCCTGCAAGGTCAGCGTCTGCAATTGACTGCTTGACTCTGGTGCTACCGCCATCACGCACATCTTTGACCGAAGGAACCGTCGGACTTCCCGTCGCAACTTGAGTAAGGGTGGTAACGCCAGGACTGGAAGCAGAAGCGACGTATGTAGTGTTGCGGACAGCCGCCTTGACCTGTGCCTCAATCGATACCGGCAGGCAGATGTTCAGATATCCGCGGATTGAGTCCATAGCGACATTGCTGTCCGTAAAACTCATACGCTGCTGCTCGGCAATGCTGCGATACGCCTGTGTTTGGCTTTTGATAAGGCCCTCAATGTCGGAGGGGTCCATTGCATAAAGGAGATTAATTGTGGCGTTGTCGGACACCTGGGAGGCAAGCCCAAACGCTGCGGCGGTCACGCCAATCGCCAGTTTTGAAGCTCCAACGATGTTAAGAACTGAATTGCTTGATGTCTGAAATGAGGCCAACTGGGCCCTGGTTGTATCCCGAGCAATCCGGATGTCCCTCAGCTTTCCGAGGTAATCGCTGCATTGCTCATCGACATAGCCATATCCGGCGCGTGCCACCTGGTACCAGTCGTAAGTTGATGCTCCATTGTCCAAAGAGCGACGAATGAAAGTATCTCGCACCGACAAATAGTTCTGGGTCGAAGCTGAAACCCTTGAAGCATACATTATCGGATGAGGGCCGTTGATGGAGCTCTCGATACCCGGAGAATTTACGCATGATCCAGTGGCCAGCGCGCAAAACAAGAGCGCAGCACAATTGATGTACTTCATTGAAAACGCCCTAATTGAAGATTACAATGAAAGTATTGCGAGAATTAACGCTACTTGGAATACACGTTCGATATGTATTCTGTGGATAACTTTTTGCATTTAACGCAGATCGAAGAGATTGTTAGTGATTTGTTGTCGCAGCAAAGTTCATCTGTATGATTCCTAACGATATTTTTAATATGAATTTCTTTGAATATATGCAATTTCTGGATGTTTAACTAGGATTTGCAAGGTTGAATATTTTGATTTCACATGTTCTTTAGCTGGGCAAGTTCTTCCTATTCTACAAATGAGCAGCCGTTAAGAGCGTGTTCCTGCTGAGTACTCTCGTCTCGATCGCATTGACGATCATGCGGCGGATTTGAAGGTTAAGTGCTTGTCCATCCTTGTTTAAGGCACCAAAAAGACGCCGCCATGTGACGTCGGTCACGGATAGTGAGCTTTGAGTTCTTGAAGCTTTCATCGCATCAACGACGCAAGGAATGGGCCAGTTGTCAGTCAATTACAATATGCGGGCCTGCGATTGCAGGCGTCGACGAAGACGGCGCGTTTGAGCTTATGTAAGGCTTCGCCCTCGTTGAGACCGGGCTGGCGGCACCGGCGCAATGCGGGGCTTGAATAAAGCTCGATTATCGACAGTGCACCCTCCGTTGCTCTGCAACTCGGATGTCTCGGAGCTTCTTGGAGCCTCGCATTATGGTGCATGCAGCCGCTAATGCCAGACAAAAGGTTCTTCGGTTAACTCCATTAGCTCTTGACTGAGATCTTGTCGCGACGAGGGAGGTACACTCCGCGACCTAGGAGCTCATTTCGAAAGGCTTCTGGTGAAAGCGCGATTAAATTTGGCTGTTGGCGAAGCCACGTCGCGTTCAATTTTACGAGGCTTTCTCGGTCGTTGACAGCAAAGAATTGACGGTCGATCAAACCCAGCGTCTTGCGTACACGGTCTTTGGAACTGGGTTGGGATGTATTGATAAACTGTCGCAACTCCTTCGGGTCGATGGCAGCAACCATGGCCGCGCCGTCGTCAAATAGTTCCAGGTGTTTGAACGCCTTGAGGTCTAAAAGCTCCTTTCTGACCATTGCTACCGTATGACTGTCCCATTCAGATTCCCCCACAAATTGTGCAAAGCCTCCGTCAACCATCTCGCCATAAAAGAAATCGACGTAACGGCTCTCCAAGGCAGCTTGATTAATTTCTCTCTCAGGAACCTTCGAGTCTCGGAGACTATCCACCACAGAGAAGTTCGATTCCACGACGCCCTGATCGTCTCCACTTGCGAGCGCCTCCGCAGAAACAATCGGCGCGGCTCCGAATGTTCCCGCTTGATCTCCAACATGCGAGCCAGTTTCAGGTGGTGACGTATCCCTCTGGGCGCGCAATATTGCAGCGGTCTCAACTTCGTAAAGTTGGGACTGCCCGACATCGTAAACCCAAAGAGACGCGCTAAACACAAGAACCGGGCAAATTATCGTACTCGGACGTAAAGGGGTCATGCTCCACCATTTCGCATCTCGCTTCAGTCAGCCTTGGAAAACTGCGAATAGATCATCGTTCCCGCATGGCTTCTGATCCTACCTCGATCAACGGCGAGAAAACGTATTCCAGTAGCCTCCGCGAACCGGTTTTGATTTCGACGGTCACGGTCATGCCTGCAGACAGTGGCACCTCCCGTCCATCGGCGACGACGGCGGTCCTGGAGGGGCTGATCACGACTGGATAGACGAGATTTTGGGTCTGCCCCATTGACGTGACATTGGTATTCGACTTGGCAAGCTGTGTTGGATCATTTTCTGCCACCTGAGCGTCAGAACTCGGGATGGAATCGCGGGCAACACGCTTGACGGTTCCAGTGAGCGTCCCGTAGCGGGTGAACGGAAACGACTCGACCTTGATGATCGCTTCCTGTCCTTCATGCAGGAAGCCGATATCCTTGTTCTCGGCGTAGGCTTCGATTTCCAGTGGGGCATCGTCAGGGACAATCCGCATGGCCTGCTGGCCGGTTGTAACGACCTGCCCAATTGTCGTGACAGCCAACGCCTGAACAACCCCGTCGATTGGGCTCACTAAAGTCATGTGGCTTGTGGCGGCCTGGGCCTTGACGAGCCGCTGGGTCAGGTCGTCAGCCTGTCGTTCAGCGTCTGCAAGCTTTTGGGCATTGTCACTTATGAACGTCTCAAGCGTTTTTTGCTTCTCAGCTTCAATCGTATCGAGAGAGGCCGTGGTTTGGTCGAGCTGGCCGCGATCGGACGCGAACGTTGCCTGCTCGTCCTCGAGGCTCTGGAGCGCGTCTATCAACGTCGATTTTGTGCCGGTACTGTCAGCAATCAGAGCATTGTGCAGATCCACCCGCTGCTGAAGCGTCCGAATAAGATCGGTTTCAGCTTGAGTGGTGGCCTTGAGCTTGTTCTCCTCAGCCCGCTTTTCCGCCCGTTGCGCATTGAGGCTTTGGATTTGCGCGCGAAGATTCCCCAGATCATATTCCAGCACCCGGTTCTCTCGGCTCTGGATATCCGCCGAGATATCAGTCGGCCATGGAATAATCGGCCTCAGATTGGCGTATTCTCCCTCGGCCACGGTAATTTCGGCGTTCCTTCGTAATATTTCAGCTCGATATGAATTCAGGCTGACAGCCAGCTCATTGGCGTCCGCCATGGTCTCGGTGGGATCAAGTTCGAGAAGAACGTCACCCGCGCGAACATGCGTGCCGTTTGCGACGTTGAACGCCCGCACGCGCCCGGTTTCAAGGGGTTGGATGACCTTAACCTGACTTGCCGGTCGAATTTTGCCTGTGGCAACTGCAAAAATGTCGATCCGCCCAAAGTAACTCCATACCAAAATGGCCGTGGCGAGTAGGCAGATGATAAGGATCAAGGCCATTTGGGTGGGAGAAGCAGGCGTTTCAATAATTTCGAGGGCCGCGGGAAGGAACTCATTGTCGGAGCGCTGGCGTTCGACGGAAAGGCGCTTAGCCCGTCTTACCGCTTTAGTCGGAACGATCTCGTTCAAGCGCGCTCCTCCTGCAACTGGTCGGTTTGCAAGGCCCAGAGGTGGGCATAAAGCCCACCAGGGCGGCGCACGAGTTCGTCATGAGAGCCGATCTCGACGATCCGCCCGTCCGCCATACTGATAATCCTGTTGCAAGGGCGGACCGCAGCAAGGCGGTGGGCAATGATGATCACGGTACGTCCCTGGACGATGCTCTTCATATTACGGTGAATGACACGCTCACTCTCATAGTCGAGCGCGCTGGTCGCCTCGTCAAAGATGAGGATTGGGGGATTTGTCGCCAACGCGCGGGCAATTGCCAATCGTTGACGCTGACCGCCAGAGAGATTGGCACCGCGTTCTTCGATGATGGTGTCATATCCGTTGGGCAGTTTATCGATGAACTCATCGGCTCCGGCCAGCCGTGCGACCTGCATGACGAGGGCCCGAGAGGTGGTCGGGTTGGCCAAGGCGATGTTATCGTGAATGCTGCGATTAAACAGAAGGTTCTCTTGCAGCACGACTCCTATATTGCGACGCAGCCACGCGGGATCGACCTGGGCGATGTCGGCGCGGTCGACCAGGATCTGGCCTTCTTCGGGAAGATAGAGACGCTGAACCAGCTTTGTGAGAGTTGACTTGCCGGATCCAGAAGGTCCGACAATGCCGATGACCTCTCCGGGGCGGATCACGAGCGAGATGGCCTTTAGAACCTCAGGTGCTGCCGGTCGATAGCGGAATCGGACGTTGCGGAATTCGATTGCGCCTTTGGGAGGCGGGAGAGTCCCGATACTCGCCGAAGGTGCACGCTCGGTCGCCGTATTTAGAATATCTCCCAGGCGCTCAACGGAAACCTGAACCTGTTGGAAGTCCTGCCACAACTGCGACAGCCGGAGGACGGGCTGCATGACCTGGCTCGAAATCATATTGAATGCAATCAAGCCCCCAACAGTGAGGCTTCCGTCCATTACCGATCTTGCGCCGAAGTACAAAATGCCTGCGGTTACCAACTTGTTCACATACTGAATGGCGTTTTGGCCGCCCGCGGAAAACATGGAGGCATCGAACGACGTTTTGACATAGGCAGCCAGCTTTTCCTCCCATTGCGCCTGCATGGCTGGTTCTACAGCTGCAGCCTTCAGCGTCTGGACGCCAACGATGGACTCAACAAGGAATTGCTGACTTTCTGCGCCCGTATTGAACTTCTCTTTGATCTTGATGCGCAAAGCCGGGCGGATCAGGATCGTGATCAGGACGTAAAGCGGGATTGAGCCCACGACGATCAACGTCAGTTGCCATGAATAGGCCAAGAGAACGCCGATGAATATCAGAGCAAAGAAGAGATCGATCGCCGAAAACAGCGCCTGGCCGGTCAAAAATGAGCGAATGGTTTCGAGCTCTCTGACACGCGCGACGGTCTGGCCGGCAGATCGGGTCTCGAAGTATCCGAGTGGTAGCCTTAGAAGATGGCCAAACAGTCGGCGTCCAAGTTCGACATCGATGCGATTTGTCGTATGTGACAGCGCGTAGCTCCGCAAATATTGCAGGCTAACGTCGAAAATGCCGAGTACAGCCAAGCCGCCCACAAGCACGGCAAGGGTCGAATAGCCCTTGTGAACGACGACCTTGTCGACGATCGCCTGAAAGAAAAGCGGTGTGACCAGGGCAAAGAGCTGTACGAAAAGCGATGCCAACAAGACGTTGGCCAAGGGCTTTCGGTAACGCCAGATCGACGGGAGAAACCAGCTGAATCCGAAGGTTTTCGGATCGAGACCCTCTCCCCGAAATCGGCGCTGGACGAGCACGACTTCAGCTTCGATCTCGCTCAAAGCCGCTTCTGCTGACACTTCGCGGGCGACGCGGGTTACAGGATCGACAAATCTGAATTCATTGGTGGGCGTAAGCCCGCCATAAAGGATGTATCCGCCTTCCTTTAGTTTGACGATCGCCGGTGCAGGGATGGCGCGCAGCCTATTTGCTGTTCGCACCACGGTCACCCGCGCCTTAAGTCCAGTGCGGTTGGCTGCTCGAAGCAGATCGGCGTGCGCAGCTGCGCGGTCCGCAAGGACAAGTTCCGTTGCGAGTTGAACAGGATCGGCGACAATACGGTAGTAACCGGCTACGGCGCATAATGCGACAAGGCCACTGTCAATCTGGCCCGCCGATAGCGGGGGCACGGACGGAATATCGTTCATTATTGCTGCTTGCCCCCGGAAAAATTAGACGGCGCCGTGCAGCGCCGTCCTTTTTAGCGCGAAATGCTATGCTGCCCGCATGAAGTCGCTCGCCGTCAGGGACGGACGATTGTACGCCGAGGTGAATGCATCATCACCAATGACATTCCACTGCGACGGGGTGAGGGGGGTCGAAGAGGTTCCAAGACTTGCGCCGATCGAGGCAGGTTGGATGCCCGTGATATCGGGGAGACCGTTCATCGTACTGACATTGGCCTGAGCCCATTCGGAAACGGCGTAGAGTTGGTCGCTTTGCTGATAATCTGATCCGGCGCCGTTGTTGGCGAAGTTGATGCCGAAGTCACCGACGTTGAAGCCGATCAGCGACAGGCTACCTGGGTTGGAGTTGTAGTAGTAGGTATCTGTGTCGGTTTCCGATCCGTCCCAATTCTGCTGATCGTAGCTAAACGATGATTGGTTGGCTGTGAGGCCAGTCAACACTAGCTTGTTCTGCGGGCCTTGTGTTTGATAGTCATTGGAATAGGCATAGTCTCGCGTCACGCCAATATTGCCCGACTTCATAGAATAGCTGTTGCTGGTATTGGAGTATTCATCCCAGGCATCGGTATAGTATGCCTCGGTTCCGCCGGCGGCGTTGGCATCGCCGACAAGCTTCAGGTTGTTGTTCGGATCGACGCTTCTCTCGCCCATGCCATTGGAACCACCGTGCATGTTGGGATTGAAGTCAGACTCACCGCCGATCCTGCTGCTCGAATATTGCACATAGCGTGTCGGATCCGAGACGATCTGTCCATTGTACTTCAGAATATCGCTTGCAGTCGGATTGATCAGGACGATTTTGTCGTCGAAGCCACCGCCGTAGCCGTCATCGCCGCTCGAACCGAAATTCTGGTCGATATAAGCGTCGATCTTGCTCGGATCGAGCGCCAGGAAATTCGCCTGATTGATGTCATTCATCTGGAGAATGTAAACGCCAATATTTTTGCTGGCATCGGCTTCAAAGTCGAAGGTATCGTTACCGTTGGCGCCGTAGACGACTGTTAATGGGGCCAGGTTCGCCGATTGGAAAAGAAAAGTCTTGGGGGCATCCACACCACTTTCGACCATCGCCCAGTTCGCCGTTGTCGACGGATCGCTCGCGGTTGATGCATCAAGAGTTGCAGTTCCACCGTTCTGTTCAAGAATGAAGTTGTTGCCCTGGGCGAGATCGAACGTATCCGAAGCCTGTCCCAACATAACGTTGGTCCCATTGCCGCCAATAAATGACGTGTTGCCGTTGGGGGAGCCAATCAGTACGGCTCCTCCCAGAGAACCAGAGAACGTGTTCACTGCATCACTAGCGTCCAGAGTCACGCCTGCAGGGCTCGCGGCAACTTTAACTTCAGTAATCCCGGCGATTAACGCAGGTCCCTCGGACTTCAATAGATTTTGGAAGCCAGTGTCGTAGTCTTCCGCGGTCGGTGTTCCCACAGTGCTCATGATGACGTCACGAACGAGATTTCCAGTGCCGACGATCGTAGGTGCGCTCGACGCGCTTTGGCCGTCAAGCCAAGTTGATGAATTGAGGCTTACGGTGACAATTCCTAGTGAGGAATTTACAATTCCGTTCACGAGCGCCGCATCGGTTGATTTGTCAGCGGCAAGATGACCGGCATATTGAATCGCTATATCGGAAAGGTCGCGATAGACCATATCATTGGAACTCGATATGTCGTCTACATTGCTAGGCACGAGCGTAGCAAGGTCCGCCGCATCATCAAAAAAGCTCTTAATGGCGACGTCACCATAGAGCATGGTTCCCTCGTCGATTGCGGAATAGGCGATCATTTCTTGCAGTGCCGTCGAGGGAGAACCTGCTGCCGTCTTGTAGGCGCCCACGCCGGCCGCATTGGCGACATCGTCATTCCACAATTCCGGCATCCAGTACGGCGCGATTGCCGACCAGTTGGTCAGGTTGTTGTCCGAAGCGTAGAGCAGCATCGTCGCTAGGGCCATGCTGTGAAGTTGTACAGCGCCAAGGACGTTTGTCGCGCCCGAATCGAGTCCCGTGACGGGCTGACTCTGGTTAGTCGCCCAACGAAGACCCGAAAGAGCCTCCCCAACCGTGGCGTAGGCTGACAATTTAGATTCGTCGATTGGAGATGGAATCGAATTGCCGTAAATATATAGCGCGAGTGACGGATTGTATGCGTTTCCAGGAACGGAATCAGCATAGGCGTTTGCCGCGGCTATTTCGTACGGCATATTGTCGAATAGATATCCTTTAACCCCATAGATTGAGCCTACTAGGCCGGACAAGCCGCCACCCAGAGAGTGGCCAGTTAATGTGATATCCGCGCTTGTGCCTCCGTTACTGGTTACCGTTTGGAGGGTGGATTGATAGAACGAAATTGCTGAATTGACATCGGCCGCTTCATCTGAGCCGCCGCCGATAGTCCAGCCGTTCCAAAGATCTCCATCAAGTAAATCCGTGCCAATGACATCGGTTGTCCCTCGGTATGAGATCTCGTATTCCGAGCCGTTTTGATATGACACGGCCATAAAGTTGTTATCGTTGGACTGCGCGGTCTTGAGAATCGTCCAATCGCCAATTTGTGAATATTGCTGTCCGTCCAATGCTGCATTTGCGCCAAAGTCATAGGCATTCATTGCTAGAATTGCGTTCATTAAATCATCAGTCATAGGTCGTCCCTTCTTAGATAACTAACGAGGTTTTCCATCAGCATGTATCGAAAAAAATCTACGCTCTTCAAGTCAAGGTTGTTTTTATAGGTCAGGATCCATGGGAGACGGTTCTCAAGACCGCGGGTTACCGGTTCATCAGTGACGGTGACGATCGCGTTCTGGTAGACTGCACTTGGTCCCCCGATCTCAGCGATGTTAGTGGGTTCTACAATAATTATTGAGGAAGGATCACCTGTGTCGGCGAAGAAAACGATGGTAGGCAGTAGCTTGGTGCGGACTTCAAAGTCTTTATGCATCCATGCGTTCATCTTTCCAGTGGGCGAGGCTTTTGGTAGGGCGCTGCTCGGAAAGAGACCCACTGTGGCGCCTCTATTTTCGTCCACGACCTCTAGCAGCACGAACGCCGTCCTGCCATTTGGAAAAGAAACAGGGATCGCATCGCCTTTTATAGAAATGCGTCCGCATGTCTGCTCCAGCAAAATGCATGGCGGACTATGTATTGTCTCTTGAACGACACCGGACGCTGACAAGGGCTTACCGTCCACCATGAAATTGACGGTGAGCCGGTACCGGTAGGAATCAACAACGTAAGAGACGTCCCTCACATATATGAAGGCAGCGAGAGCCAGAACGGCGCACGCTACAACGGCTAGCAGCACGAGTATGGCCCTAAGCATTTGCAAACTCACGCTTGAGTGTCAGGTAGGACCGTTTGATGGTCAGCCATAACGTAGGCATGACACTCTGGACATGGCGCCGAGCCGATATGGTTCGAAGACACTTCACGACTGTCTCTGTAAACCGTTGGCTTCGGTCGGCTGGGATAGCCGATCGACCTGCGCCAGCGATTGAGCATGCGCACATCAAGTCGTTAGTCATACCAGTCTCCCTGAGGAGTAGTGCCTGATATCGCGCCGAGCGCTATCTTAACCCCTGAACTGTCATTCGCCGCGGCGCAGTGTCCGAGCGCATTTTCGACGAAGTCTGTTTCCGTCCACTTCTTAAAATCGGTTGTGGATCGCTCATGGAGCCACCCCACTAAACTTAAAATTGGGGGAAAGGCGGGCTTTGTAACAATCTCTTCGTAGTAGTAAGCGATGACTTTACGGTCGGTACCATCAATTTCTTCAAGCTCCCACGGGCCGTGACGGTACGGCGGCATGTTGGGAACCTGGGGAGTGACCCAGTTATTGTTACTGAACCGCAGATATCTCGTCGGCAATTCTGCCGCTCCCAGTAGCTTTCCAGTCTTTGGATCTATCTCGACGATCGGGGGGCCTTCATAGTGTCCAAATGCGCCGAGGATTCGCATGTTGGCGAGGACCCGCTTGACGCATCCCCCAACTGGAAGGCCCTTTAATGTCGTATTGCTGCTTTCTATCAGGATGGTGTCAGGCACACTTTCACCTACTTGCGTCGTTTGAATGCCCGCAAGGAAATCGCTGACCTTGCTCCGACGAAAATTTGCCGCCGCAATCGAGCCTCCCCAGAACAGCCAAGGCCCTACCAGGAATGCCAATAAAATCGCTGAGGACTTGCGGAGTCCCCATCGCCTTGCGTGAAACAAAATGAAAAGCCCCGCTGCAGCATAGGCGAACATGGGCAAGTAGAGGATAAACAATCCTCCGAACAGTATAAGGTACAATTTAGGTGCGCCCCTAAATGGCTATATCAACGGGAATTCTATGCTTCAGTGCAAATACAGGCTGGGAATTCGCTCATTTTACGTCATTGGTCTGCTGAGTATCGCAGAGTGGCCGCCTCAATTTCCTCGGTAACATGGTCCTTGGGGGAAGGAATACCATACGCCGGATCTACCTAAGGATGCATCTTTGATATTTAAGTACTGTAGTTTGTATGTATAGCTTTATTTCATCGCCTAACTGGCGCAACTCACAACTCATCTGCGGCTAGACCACCCAAATCACTGACCTTGCTGCTTTTCAAAAAGGCTACGACGCAACAGGTTCTCGTGTCAATTGCAGCGCGCTCAGATTGTTTGTTTGTGATACTAAATAAATTAGTACGATTTTTAGCTGTATAAAAATAAGCTATTTGTGGAATGTCATGCTTATCTTCGTGTTTCCCGACTGCTTTGCTAACGTCAGACAACTTCACTCAAATGTAGATATTACTACGGGATTGCAATCGAAAATGGCTTCGGCATGCATTATAAAGATACTTAATCATTGATTGCAGATTCTAAACTCTAAATATTCACATCAGCCGAGCCGCTATGAGCATTGCCCTTTTTGCTTGGGAATTAGGTAATAATTTGGGGCATCTGGCCCGCGATATCCCCGTAGCGTTGGCGCTTCGCGCGCGAGGTCATGTAGTTCACTTTGCCTCCCGAAATCTCAGCCAGGCAAGGAAGTTGCTGGAGCCTCTGGGCTTTGTTTGCGTACAAGCTCCCTGTTTGATGCGTGCCGGGCAGTCGTTCGCTCCGAATTGCTATGCGGAGATCTTGCTTGCGACAGGTTACGGTGACGATTTGACTGCCAAAGCCCTTGTCACCGCTTGGCAGCGCTTATTTGAAGCGATGAAGGTGGACATCGTGATTTCCAATCACGCGCCAGGCGCTGTACTTGCCTCACGATGCTCCAAAATTCCCGTCGTCGCGACCTGCATTGGCTTCGAGTTGCCGCCGGCGAGACCGGAGATTTTTCGAGTACGGGGTTCTACATCGGCCGAACAGAGCGTGGCAGCAGAGCAATTGGTTTGCCGGATAATCAATCAGGTATTGGCGAGTAGTGGCCGGGAACGCATTGAGAATATTGCCCAGCTTTTTTCCTATGCATCGCTTCTCATGACCACTTTTCCAGAGTTGGATCACTATGGACGACGCGAGGGGTTGGAATACATCGGTCTGGTGTCGCATTTGCCAAGTGAGCCAGCCAATTGGCTGCAGTCCGGCCGAAAGCGCATTTTTGCATATCTTCGCAACACGGTTCCGAACATCAACGCTATCTTGGCTGGACTGGCGGCAAGTGCCTCTGAAGTGCTTTGCATAATGCCAGATTGCAGCTCGTCACAAATCAGGGATTACAACGCACCGCATTTTCGCATCCAGCGCGATACAATCGACATCTCTTCGGTTCTGCAGTCGTGCGATTTGGCCGTGACATATGGCAGCGGTACGATCCACGCCGCGTTGCTCGCCGGCTGCCCCTTGCTGATGTGCCCGCAAAATGTGGAACAATATATGCTCAGTCTACAAGTCGTACGTTTAGGGGGCGGGTTGCTGCTCCCGGTCGGAGTTTCTGCCAATGCGATTGCAGAGACAATGTCTATCCTACTATTGGATGCGCGTTTCCCCCACGCGGCAAAGGCATTTTCGGAGAAGTACCGCGGATTCACGCCGGCATCGGCGGTTGGCAAGATCGTCGAAACCATAGAAAGACAGCTCTAGGCTGCCAGCCCCCGTGGTGGGCGCGATCCTCGACGGTTAGCTCGGGACTTGGGTTGCTTTCTCAGTCAAAGTCCCAGTCCTTTTTGGCATAAAAGTTGACACTCGATCGCAAGGAAAAGCTGGGTCGCTGATGTTAGGCGACGATAATTTTTCTTCACGTCGGTCCGGTATTGAATCCATCAGTGAAGTATTGATGCAGCTTTAATCAACATGACTGCCAATGCAGCCGCGCAACCTTCCCACACCGGTCGGGCCGCATCCTGCAAGACTTTCAGTCGGGCCATCGCTTTAGCTCGTTCATCCTCTTTGGCGTCTTCGTTGACACCCCAGACGACCTCGGCAAAAAACCAGAAGGGCACGGCGACAGTTCAGACTGCATATAGGGCCTTTGTAACGAGCCAAGCCCCATCATCTTTCCAATGTAGCCAGCCCCACACCGTCAAGTTCAGGGTGAACAGAAAGAACAGGGCTGCGACGCCAGCGGAGAAGTGGCTCCAATCTTCAACCCAATCTTTCGGACCCGGATATTTCCGCTTCGTTTCACTTGGCCGAATTTCTGCCACCTGTTATCTCCCTATGCATAATAAAGGACATTATCGTGCATGTCGGCGGTCGCCACCAATCATAGGAAGCTCGTGAGTCGCAGCCGCCACGGTTCCTAATATGGCTCACCGCGATCGCTGTCATTCCCCCAGATGCCAGCGACGGCCCTGTCACCGCCGCTGCCACGCGGTCGTGACAGGGTTTGGGCTCATCGCCGCAACTCAATCAATCGCGCCGCCACCGGAGGCGGCAGGCTGTCCTTCACGTCGAGCAGCATTTCGATGCTGTGGCCCTTGGTCAGGTTGCGACAGTTCCCCTTACCATCGTCGTCATAGAGATCGGACACCAGCAGCGGCCCGTAGCCTGCCGGCTTCGCGGGCATCGTGGCGGGCCGGTTGACCATCCACAGCCGGTCTTTGGCCGCCTGCTCGCGCGGCGGCAGTTGCGTCCACATGGAGTAGAGGACGTAATCGAGAGGCGTATTGGGAACGCGCGTGCCGAAACGGACGATCAGGACGTTGGCATCGACCTCGACGTTCGTTGCCTTCAGTCCGATGGCATGGTGCTGTCCGAGTTCCGGCAGGATGCTGCGGCACGCCACCAGAAACTCGGGATCGGAGTGCGCTGCATCTAGCATGTCTTGAGCTCCGGCGCTGCTAGGTGGCACGAGCATGGCGGTGACAAGGGCAACAGCCCGCAGGTTGGTATGGAAGGGAATCTGTTATCCTCACGTGGTTCGGAATTGCCTCAGCCGACGAGCGGCTTGCCCGTCGCTTTCGCCTTTTCCCTCACATAGAACTCTTTGAGTTCCGGATATGAGACGAAGGTGAAGCTGGCGAACCGCCCCTTGGTGACGGTGTACGTGCCGGAGGAGTCGACGGAATAGTGAAACGGCATCGTGCCGATGGTCGTTTTACCGCCGCCGAAAGGCAGATCGGGAAGCGAAGTCTTGTTCCTCGCCTCGGCTTCCTCCCGCTGGTGCTGGAACGTCTCGATCGCCTTTTGCAAGGCACTTTCCAGATACTGCTTGTCGCCCAGCACGAGATATTTCTCGGCCAGCAGGCGCTCGCATCCTTCGCCATACCGGGTGTTCATTTGTGTCGCGAATTCACCCAATATTACATTTCGCCGTGACCCTCTACCGACTTCGATGTAGCAAATTGGTCAACGGGTTCGCGCCGATCGAATGGGTCGCCGTCAAATGAAAATACGGGTCAGAACGTTGTGAACCTCAACAACCAGTGTTTCAGGCTGCCGGAAAGGCACGCTGAAGGAGTGCCTGCTCGACGCGATCGAGAAGTAGGCGGGCGGCGTGCGAAAGCTGCCGCGCCTGCCCGACGCAGAGAGCAAGTGGTATCGGCCTCAGAATACCATCCTCCAATGGTACGAAGGCAAGTTCTCCCAGTCGCACCTCTTCTATGACATCAAGGGACGTGAGAATGCCCACTCCTGCACCATCGATGACCAACGACTTGATCATCTGGATGTTGTCCGAGCTGATGGCGGGCGAAAGTACGATGCCCGTTGCAGCTTGTAGCGCATTGACCTGATCACAAAGAGCCAACGGCTCCGCGGGTGCGACGATGGGATATTCGACGCATCGGCTGAAACGGATGCCGGGCATTGAGGCGAGTTGATGATCTGGCTGCGTGATAACACCCAGCACAATGTCACGATGGTTCTGGACGATGATGTCCTTCGATGTCTGAGGTGCAAGCATCAGCCCGAAATCGACTTCGCCACGCTGGACGACGCCTTGGACGTCGACATTGTTGAGCACCTTCAACTCGATGGTGATGCCGGGGAATTCCCGCCTGACGTTTCGAACGACTGTGGCTATGAACCCCTTGGCGAGTGCATCGATGATCGCGATGCAAACATGGCCGCGCCGCAGGCCGACCAGATCATCGATCTGACTACTCAATCGCTCGAACTCTCGCGTCTATCGACCTCCCGCCGTCAGCATCAATTCGCCCGCCGCGGTTGGCTTGACCGTACTTTCGATGTGCTCGCCTATGGGGATCCGAACATCGACTATGTCTTCGAGACCGCGAGTGTGCCCTTGGTCGACGAAAAGCTGCTTGGCCGCCGCCTTGGCACATTTGCCGGCGGTACGGCGGCCAATGTTGCCTGTGCGACGAGCCGTCTGGGCGCTCGTGTTGCAGGTTATGGACGCGTCGGCAACGATGCCGACGGCAGGATGCTTTTAACGGCCAACGACGAGACCGGCGTGTCGAATGCATTCCTGCGCGTCGTCGAGCAGCAGACGGCGGCAGCAACGATCATCGTCGACGCCTCCGGCGAAAAGGCACTCGTCTATGCGCCGATGTCCGGCGAGCCGGTGGACGAGGTGGCGCTCTCGGCGGCGCTCCAGCAAAGCAGGCTGCTCTACGCCATACCCTATGACCTCGCTGAGTTCCTGCAGGTCACTGCCTTGGCGCATGCCCACGGCGTTGCAGTCGCCATCGATATCGAGGCGGCCGTCGCGCCAACCCGCGCGCGTCTCGATGCCCTGCTGGAATGCTCTGACATTGTCTTCATGAATGAAGGCGGATTTCGCGCCACCTCAGACGCAGAGATCGCCGTCGAAGCCATTCGTCCGCTTCTGGACAAAGGCCCGCAATTGATCGTCGTCACCATGGGCGCGGCCGGGGCTATTGCCTGCAGCCGCACTGCATGGGCCAAGCATCCGGCCTTTCCGGTGAAAATGGTCGATGCGACAGGTGCGGGCGACTGTTTCAACGGCGCCTTCTTAGCAGCGTGCTTCAAAGGCCGCACCCTTGAGGACACCCTTGCTTTTGCTTGCGCAGCAGCAAGCATCGCCGTGTCGGCAGTCGGCGCACGGACCGCGTTACCGACGATGGAAAACGTTGAGAGGCTGATTTCGGATCAATCAGTTGGGAGAGGATGAGGTGTTGGGACCCTTAGCGCTTTGGCAGCATGCTGTTGATTTCCGTCAAGGAGTGATCCTACCGCACATATGGCTAACTTTCTAGGTAGTGGTCCACACATCCCTGGTGGCGGGACGGCGGCTAGAACCCCAGCAGTGTGATTGCATGGGCAGGAGCTATTTTTCTTTGCCTTAGGGCGTACCGAAGTTGGTAGCTGGGAACCAGCGCTTCACATCCCTTCAAGAGCGCTATCGTTGCTCCAGTAGCTTTGGTGCTCAGGAGCTACCATTTAGGCTTCTGTCAAATCTCGATAGGCGAGATACACAAATCTTTACACTCGCCACTGTTGGCTTGGGTCTCCTTCACCCGAGCGTGCCGCGTATCACGTGTTTGCATATGGCATATATGCCGACAAAGGCGACAGCCTGTTCACTCGTAGCCAGGCTGTCGCGTGCAAGTCGTTACAGCACGCTGACGTTCTCGGCTTTCGATTTGCCGGTCTTGCGGTCCTGACCGACCTCGAAGCTAACCTGGTCGCCCTCTCTGAGAGAGCCGCCGCGCTGCAAGGACGACACGTGAACGAAGACATCCTGACCGCCATTCGACGGAGTGATGAAGCCAAATCCTTTGTCTTCGTTGAAAAATTTCACGGTACCTGTAGGCATGATGTTTCCTTTTTGATTTCCATAGCCGTTCGCTCTCGACAGATTTTCTATAGCGTGATCGGCATGCCTATCAATCGAAATTACCGGAATTTCCGGGCATTTTGTTTAGTCTATCGCTTCCTGAAATTTTTCGATGCTTTTAATGACCACTTCAAAACACAGGGTGGCGCCGCAAACGCCGTTGTCGACATTCTGTCGCAATAGATGAACCCCCGCGCAATTTATAGTGACCCACACAGATACTTCTAATTTATTGGGATACTTTGCTTTTCTTCGTTCGCGCGGGAGCATGCTAAAGTGGCAAGGAAAATAAACGCGAAGGGATAGTCAGTAGCACTGCCCGCCTTGTGTCGGATTTTCATTTGGTCAGCAACGCGGCACAGTGAAACAGGTCACTCCGTATAGAGGCGGGAGCACACTCGCTTAAGTGTTGCCATAACGCTAAAGCACTATCGAAGATTGTTCCGTAATCAACTCCATCTATAGTTGCTTATCAGTGAAACGTTTAGAATAGAAGGTGTATTTTTTGTGAGAATCCAAATGTAGCGTTAATTATTATCTATAAAGGCGGGAGAGAATATTTAATTTATTGTTGCCGACTCAGATGTTGTCTGAAATAGAAAGTACAGCCTGAGATTTTCTCTTGCTGCTTCGGGGGAACGTATTTTGAAAAATCTTTACCGTGCAACGCGCGCGATCGTCATCTTCGCCCATATCGCTGCGACCATAACAGTGAATTCCACCGCATTTGCTGCGACGTCTGCTCATGCCCTACCGGCGCCACAGATCTCAAAGGCACTCGATGCCTTGCTGTTGCCAATCGACAAAGCTGTCATAAAGAAGTTCAAACTGAAGAAAGGCGAGCACGGCGTCTTCGTCCTGTCGGTCAAGCCGGGCGGTGTTGCCGACAAACAGGGAATCAAACCCGGCGATATCATTTCGGAGATCCACGGTCACAAGGTCCACAAGCCTGTCGACGTGGACGCCGCGGTTGAACGTGGCCTCAAAGCAGGTAACTCGAACGTCGCTATGGATCTTTACCGCGGCGGAGCGACCGTCGAGGTGACGACCGTTGTAACCCAGGAAGAGTACAATGAAGCAATCTCTGTAACGGAAGTGTCGACCTGGGAAAGCGAGACGACTGACAGCTCTTTCTCATATTCGGAGTTTGTCTCTGAAGAAACATCCGAAATCGAATCTTCCTATGAAAGCGAGGAAACCACGGTCGAAGAGGAGTTGAAGCAGGACGAAAGCGCCAACGACGCAGAGACTGCTGAGGAGGCAAGCGAGGATAGCGACACGTCGGATGATGCTGGCGACGACAGCTCGGATGGCGACTGAGAAGCATCCGCCGAAACTTTGCGGCTCGGCTATTTCTTGGCCGTGCCGTATGAATTTGGGCCGAGCACGTTGCGTAAGGTGAACGACAGCGCTTGTTCGAACCAGGTTGGGATGGTCAAGCAAAGTTGTGATCGGACGGGTCTGGAGCCAGATGATGTTGCTTCATCTTCGGCCCGGAATTTAGCTCGGAGCGACATGCGTTCAATCCGATAGGCAGCGTGTGACCAGAGGATTTCTAAACGGGCTGTTCGGGGCTCTGTGGGTTTCCGCTGTTTCGCACAATAATCAAGGGAATAGCTTTCAATGACCAATACCTACTGCAACTGGGGTGAGACGCACCTTTCAGGCGTTCCTATCGACCTCAATCTTCACTTGGGATTGAGACAAATGAGATCCTTGAAATCGACTGCAGCGACCGTCGCACTGGCCTTTACCCTGAGTGTTGATTTCCCCCATAGAATGGTCAAATAGGGCACTTTGGGGTGACCCGTGCAACTCCCCCCAATTTATTGCAATAGCTCGCTTTCCTTCGCTCGAGTTGGGGCACCCGAAAATCGAAATGGTCAAATCGAGGTGATATTCGACAAGCTGGCAATTCAGCGCTTAGCGCAACTCTACAGGCAATTATGGCTTCGAACCACGTTAAACCACTACTTCCTATTTTTACGACAGCTGGCATCATCATAGGTGCGCATGGATTGCAGTTAACGTTCGTTGCTGTTCGAGGGGCGCATGAGGGCTTTCCGGCTACAGTTATCGGCGTCATGAGCGCCGTATACAGTGTAGGATTTGCATTGGGTTGTCTTTGCGTTTCACGGCTCTTTTTCGGAATGGCCCAGAAGCGGGCGCTCACGCTGCTGGCCGTTGTCGCCTCGATCCTGACGGCATCAATGGTCCTGACGGATGAGCCAAGCGCCTGGATCGTCATTCGCTTTCTGTCCGGCTTTGCTTATGCAAGCCTGCTCGCGGTAATAGAGAGCGAGATCAATGCAAATGTCAGCAACTCTTACAGAGCGCGTGCTTTGTCCATTTATCGGCTTATCAGCCTCGGTACAGTCGCACTTGCACAGCAGGTCATCCCTTCTGTCGAGGTGGATGGTCCGGCGGTTTTCTTCATCATATCGGTTGCCATCCTTATATCGCTGGTCCCGATTTCATTTATAAAAACCTCCGGCCGGGCGAGCACAATGGAGTTGAGGTTCAATTTCGTGCGTGCTTGGCATACTAGTCCTATTGCGGTGCTAGGGGCAATTGCTGTTGGCCTTACAGTTACCACGTTCCGCTCAACCGGGCCGGTCTATGCGCATTCAATCGGGCTGACGCCAGCCGAGATCGCTAATTTCATGAGTGCAGGCATTATAGGCGGATTGATATTGCAATATCCGCTCGGCGTGTTTTCGGATCGCTCCAACCGCGTCGCAGTTATTCTTTGCACGGCGATCGGCGCAGCTGCGACAGAAATGTTTCTCGCCACTTTTGCCGGTACGAACGAAGTTCGAAATATAGCCGGAACTGTTATATTCGGTGCTTTCAGTTTCCCCATATACGCGCTGTGCGCCGCACACGGGAATGATCGTGCCGAAAAACGTGACTACGTGATGCTTGCGTCGACACTGTTGTTTTTCGTATCCATCGGCGGCGCGCTGGGACCGTTGATAGTTTCCGCCGTCATGCAAAGCGAGGGGCAAGCCTCTTTTTTCTATTATATGATGGCTGTTCACGGACTTATGAGCGCTTACATAATCTATGAGCTATCCGTAAAGAGCCGAAAGACATGAACAGGGGTTGAAGTCAAAAGGCCACGCTCAGGCAAATGCGTCATCCGCTGCCCGGCTTCTCCTCATTTTGCTTCATTAAGCGGCATTCAACGCCCTGATCCAGCCATCGAAATCCGAAGAGGATTCGGTATCGTTGTTCGGACTAACATCACCCAGTTGACGGCGATATTGTCCGGGGGACATAGAGAAAAATTCGGAAAACGTGCGGATTGCGTGGCTTTCACTAGCAAAACCGGCCTGATGACAGAGCGTGCTGACGCTGAAACGCGCCATTTCCGGCCTTGTGAGTAACTGCCGCAACTTCGCTGCCCTGGTTTTCTGTAAATATCTTGATATGCCGCCAGCGGGCTTGAAGAGTTCATAAAGACGGGTGCGCGAAAGATTGGCTTTTTTGGCGATCCATTCAGGTGAAAGTTCCCGTTCGGCAAGATGGGCGTTCACCAGCAGCTTGACACGCTCCATGGCCTCGCTGGCATCCCGGGGGCGGGATTGTTCCTCCGATTCTAGCGCAAGCGCCAATGCCTGCCGGAACATCTGCGTAACACGTCTGGCAATAACCGGCTCGTTCAGAAGATTCCTGCGCATGAGCGAAGCCATCACATCTGCGAGGATAGCGGATTTCTGCCCGTCAAGAATGAAGCCGTGCAGACCGTCCACATTGTTGTCGAGGGTCGCCAGGATGTCGGGCGCTAAGGAAAACGTCAGATAATGGCAGTCCACCAGCGTCGTGTGTTGAGGCTTGGTCATGTCGAAAAGAATGATTTCACCGGCACGAACCGAAGTTCTATCGCTGGGCGTCTCCACCAAAAGCTGTCCTGAAAGATTGAGCTGCAAGACGAAATGCTCAAAACCGTCAACACCGGCACGGCGCAAGGATCGCTCGTGGGTAACCCCGTTTAGGTGGCGATCGAACATGACGAGTTTACCGAGACGCTTTGCCTCGACGTGGGCGTAAAAATCGATCCCGCTGGTTTCCACATCCGACCCGCCAGCGTAGAGCGCCCTGTAAGCATCGAAACCCTGATCCCGATGCAAGTCCGAACTGTCGAAAACGAAAGACGTCATTTCTTAACCATGTGGAATGGCCATGCTAAAGCAAGCCAAGTGTATTATTTGGTGCCTATTTAAGAAGTATAAAATATGACATGAAAGTCACATTAGTCAGTTATACTCTAAAAATACCGTAACAAACCCCTTTCTGGACGTCCAGACGATTAATTCGGACGCTCAGGCATGTTCGACAAATAAGCCCGCTGGTACCCATTCGCCAGATTTCAATATCCGCGCTGTTTTAAAATGAGACTGGGCGTGGCGATGGGGGGCATAGGCAGCATGAACAAGACGTTAGACACACACCGTTCCGGCAACACAAAGCATATGAAAATGCTGTTCAATACAACGTCTTTTCTCGTGCTGGCTCTCGCATCTTCCACATTCGCCGTCGCCGCCGAACCCGCATCTGTGGCGCAAAGCAATTCAGTCGTCACTTTCGACATGTTCGCGCCGCCGAATACGAATGGTAGTTCCTTTGTCGGCCTAAGCGGTGACGGCTCCTCACTGTTGGTCAATAACTACGATCTTAGTGCTGGAAGATGGGTGCCTTACGTTTGGCGGAACTCCGAGGGTTCCGCTCTTGTTGCGACGCAAGATGTTCAAGCGCGCGCGATCAATTATGATGGATCCGTGTATGTCGGTTCCACCATGTCTTCCGAAGTAACGCATGCGGCTCGCATAACGGCTTCAGGTATGGAGGATCTGGGAACGCTTGGTGGAACCTATGCGGTGGCCATTGGTGTCAGCGATGATGGAAGTGCGTTGACCGGTGCTTCATATCTTACAGGTAACGCTGCCGTGCACGCATTTTACTGGTCCACGTCCACAAATAGTCTTTTGGATATTGGCACGTTAGGTGGAATCCAATCGCTTGGGATGGCCATCAGTGGTGATGGAACCACGGTCGTAGGCCAGTCATCCCTAAATTCCGGGGAGGTGCACGCATTCCGCTGGCCGGTTAATGGCCAGATGACGGACCTGGGAGTGCTCGACGGTGATGATTCTTCTCAGGCGGTTGCGGTAAGCAGAAATGGCAGCGTCGTGGCAGGTTACTCGTCTTCCAGCGAAGAAGAAACCTCCAGAGTTTTTCGCTGGACGCAGGCAGGCAACATGGTCGATATCGGCACCCTCGACACCGGGAATCCGAATGACAGTAAGAATATCAATTTTGGTGCGCTGAGCCGCGATGGCAATACGATCGTGGGCTATGTTTCCGTGTCTCCCGAGAGCGGCGGCTATTATGAACGGGCCTATCGATGGCATGCTGGTAACGACGGAGTTACGGGCGCAATGGAGCAACTTGGAACGCTTGGTGGGCGCTACAACCGTGCGTATGCTGTCAGTGCCGATGGCAATGTCATAGTTGGGCAAGCCAGCACTGCAAGCATTGGCAACGACAACCCTGAAAAATTTCATGGATTCCGCTGGACGGCCGCCACCAATACGATCACGGTCGACGACTGGTTGAGAAACAATGGCGTGACATTGGCGTCGGATGTTACTCGGACTGCCGTGGCGGTTTCCAGTGACGGCAGTGTCGTTGCCGGCACCACATATGATGGTAAGTTCTATTATGCCCGTGTCAAACCTGCTGAGACCGGCTCTACTGACCCCGGCTCTACCGGCACGGGCTCCACGGACACGGGCTCGGCCGGTACAGGCTCCACGGGCACAGGCTCGACTGGCACGGGCTCGGGCGGTACAGGCATCATGCTTGTCGACCAGTTCGTTCCAACCGTTCAGAGCGCTGCCATCCTACCCAGTAACACTCAGCTCAACTACGCCAACACGGCCATGTTTGGAGCTGAGGGCAGCCCGATGCGCAACCTTCTCAACGCCGGTCAGCGCTCCGCATGGGGCACGGTGGACTCTGGCTATGACAAGAGCCATACCGCCGATGGCGGGTTTGCACTCGGTGAGTTCGGTCTGGGTTACGGTATCGCAGATGGGGTGACCGGGCGCCTTGCCATTGGCGGCACTTACACCAAGCAAGATCTCACCGGCGGTGGCGACTTCAATTTCAAGGGCTTTTATGTGTCCCCTGAAGTTAGCGCAAATATTGGTGGTAATTTCTATGTGACGCTCGGTGGTTACTACGCTCTGGGTAAAATCGATATCCACCGCGGTTATCTCAATGGCTCGTCAATTGACTTTTCCGATGGCAACACGGACACGCAGACTTGGGGCGGCAAGCTCCGTCTCGACTGGTTGAACGCAGCCACCATCGCTGATACCGCAATCACCCCCTATATCGGTTTGTCCCGCGCAAACACCACGGTCGATGCCTATACCGAAAACGGAGGTTCTTTCCCTGTTTCATATGACGAAATGAACGACCATGCGACGATTGCGCGCCTGGGTGCCGACTACGTTCACCCGATCACGGAAAACGTCAACCTTCTGGCACGTACGGAAGTGGCCCACCGCTTTGAAAACCGCTCGTCAGCCGCAAGCGCAGAAATTATCGGCCTGTCATCTGTCGATCTGCCGGGTCAGAATCTCAAGCAATGGTGGGTCCGTGGTGGTCTCGGCACCGAATTTGCCGTCAGTGGCGGTACTGCCTCGCTGATGGTCAATGCCTCGACTGAAGGCGGCGATCCGCGCGTATGGCTTCGCTCTGGCTGGAAGGTGAATTTCTAAATTTCAACCCAGAAAATCGTGCTTTGCACGATGAAATTATTACAAAACTGGAAACAACGGAAGGTGGCTGCTCACCTCCCGTTGTTGCTAATTTCGGGTGTTCCGCCTACACTTTTGCTGCTGTTATCGCAACAAGGGCGACCTTCATCCTCCTGGCTCGATTGGTCAGCTCCTCGAGTAATTCGGCGATCGCCGTGTTGAGGGCAGCGAGCGAGAAGAAGGTGCGGTTGTTGAATTCCACCATGGTTTGACCCGCTTTTCCGTTTGACGCTGACCCAATTAGGTCGAGACAAGTGTTTGAAATCGTTCGAAATTTTGAGCCATCTGCGGGTAGTCGCGAAATGGCAAGTTGGGTGAATTTCACATGGAATTCAACACGGCGTCCTTGCCAAAAGGGTTTTAGCCGTTTTAGGCGCCATGCAAATTTTGAGAGCGCGACCGAGGAGTCGGCGAAGATTTCGGGCGTCATGCGCCTGGCCGATCGAAATGCGAGAGTGCTAATGACACTGCGCCGCGATGTCGAAGCCATTGGTATCGAAGACAGTTTCGAGGATGCCTTCCTGCGCAAAGATCTAACCACCCGCAATATCGTTACCTGTGAGGAGGCCATGTCGGCGCCTGATGGCCGATGGCTGATGACATCAGGTCTCGTGCTTGTGCGCCAGAAACCGGGCTCGGCCAACGGCGTCATGTTTCTGACTGTCGAGGACGACACGGGGCCTGCCAATGTCGTCGTCTGGCCGACCCTCTTTGAGCGCCGGCGGCGCATCGTGCTCGGATCCTCGATGATGGCGATCAATGGCCGTATCCAGAGGGAAGGGGAGGTCGTGCATCTGATCGCCCAGCAGCTGTTCGATCTGACAAGCGATCTCACAGGTCTTGCCGATCGCGATGAAACCTTCAAGCTACCGACCGGTCGCGGCGACGAATTTGCGCATGGGACGCCCGGTTCACCTGACTCGAGAGAGCGAGCTATCATGAAGGTCCGTGAGATCTATGTGCCTGATCTGCACATTGATACGCTCAAGGTGAAGAGCCGGAATTTTCATTAGGCGAAGGTTGCCCTCGGCCCTTTGCGAATATTATACTGTTGTCTATGGTGCCCTGGCTTATTTCTGATCAGCCAATCGGCAGGCATTTCGATGAAGAAGAACATCCTGATTGTTGGAGCAAGCTCGGGTATCGGCCTTGAGTTGGCACGGCACTATGTAGGCGAAGGACACCGTGTCTGCATCACAGGCCGCAATGATCCTAGTCTGCCTGGCGCGCAGTTCTTTCGACTCCCAATTACCACTTCGACAGATAACTTGGCTAAAGGGATCGATGGCCTCGTCGCTGCGTTCAAAAATGTGCATACGCTGGTCTATGCCGCGGGGTTTCTGCAGCGCGGCTCGATCGATGTACTGCCTGATGCAGCCCTTCTGACCATGGCCAATGTGGGCCTTATTGCTCCCATGATGCTGGCGGCGAGGTTGAAACCTTTGGCTCCCACACCGTTGAAGCTGATGCTCATCACGTCCAGTTCCGGATATACTCCGAGGCCGCAAGAGCCCGCCTACGCAGCGACGAAGGCAGGCCTAGCCATGCTTGGCGCGTCGCTGGTCCGCGATCTAGGATTTGGGAAGGTGCTTGTAGTCGCACCTTCCGGCATTCGAACGGCTTTCTGGAGGGAAACAGACGAGGACACTAGCACCATGCTGGACCCTATTTGGACGGCCGAACAAATAGTCGCCCTCTCCAGCGGGCCCTTCAAATACAAATATGCGAAGATCCTAAGAAATCCCGCACGAGTTGAGGTCGTCGAAAAACTAGATAACGCCTTCGCCGCAATTGATTGAGGTATCTGCGGCATCAATGGTCTCTTGCCGAGACTCAGCGTGGCCTACATACTGGTTTCCTAATAGGATGAACTCATGGGCAAGGGCGAAACCCATCTATCAAGATTGGCCGGACATGCGGAGGTGCTGCTTCGCGGGGAGGTGTTCGACCAATTCGGTGCCCTTTGCTTTCGCTCCGACCACCAAGGTGCCCTTGAAATCTTGCTTGTGACGACCCGCGAGACGCGCCGTTGGACTATTCCTAAGGGCTGGCCGATCAAGGGACTGAAGCCGCATGAAGTGGCCGAGCGTGAAGCATGGGAAGAAGCAGGCGTGAAGGGCAAGGCCAGGAAGAAGGCCGCCGGCTATTATACATATCTAAAGACCCTACCTGATGGTACCAAGACGCCTGCCATGGTGGAAGTTCACCTGCTGTCCGTCGACAAGGTCTGCGAAAAATTCCCCGAATATAAAGAGCGCACTCTTGAATGGATGTCTCCTTTGGAGGCCGCGCGACGTGTCAATGAGCCAGAGTTGAAGGGCCTGTTGATCACCCTGGAAGCTGGTGGCTTCGTGTAGGCGATGCCGATATTGAGGCATGCTGGTCGCACGGCCTAGAAGATTGGCTAGGTCATTCGCTTCAATAGTGTGACCAGGGCGTCGGTGTGGTCGTTGGCCTCGAGCGAGAGGACCTGATGATCTACCAGGTCAGCAATCGCCACCAAAACCTCGCGTTCCGACCAGCCTACGGAGATCGCCGCGCTCACCAGATCCTTAAAAGCCGCCTGAAGCGCATCCTGGCAGCGTAGATGGCGGTCAGGATCATCGTCAGTTACGAAGGGTCGTACGATATCAGGCATATTGAAAAGGTGGACTGATTTGCCGGTTTTGGCAATCGAATATCACAAACGCCTAAAAGATGTGTAGCCCACCACATCCTTTGCAATCCGGTCCGAACTGTCATTGGCGCCGCGTCGAAAGGCCTCCGACTAGCGGCAATCAGGCGACTTTCGATGAAAACTTCCTATGCGCTTACTCTGAGTGTCTCGATCTCGCGAGCCGCATTGGCGGCATCACTGATACCGACGAAAGCCAACTTGGAGATGGAATCGCCCTCAGGATCTTTAGAGACTTCCCGACGAAACACGACCGTCCCTGAACCATCGAATTTCTCGGTGGTTTCGACAGCGTTGATACCAGCAGGCCCAACGGTCAGAACGCGTTTTCGAAGCAGGTTGGAGACAATAAGCACGCGTCTGTTTGTAACCGCATAAGTGGTCCGCGAAGTCGCAATTGCGTCCAAAAAGGCTTTGGCAACAGCCACAAAACCGAAAATAACGAAAATGCCTGAAAACAACGCCGGCCAGACGTCGCTCGGAGGTTCTCCAAGCCATATCGACTGAACAACCGGCAAAACTGGTTGAATGCCGATCCCTACGAACATACCGCCAATCACAAGCGTCATGCCGCTACGCGTGAGCATCGGAATGAACGTTGGCTTACCGGTCCATCTCACCATTTCACCGGGTTGCAGTTCCGCCTCAATTGCGTCTTGGATATTCCAAGGTGGTCTCGTCACACGGCATCCCCCAGCGCGGACACGATTGCTCTTGCAAGCTCACAATAACGTTTCCAATACCAACGAAATTTACAACGAGGCCAGTCGCGGAACTCTGCTTTGCCAACCTAAGCGTCTGTTAGCCATTTCCCGACTTCGGCTGCCGATGCATAGGTATCACTGCGCTGTATGCCGTCCAGTTGTTAGCGAACTCAATCCAAGCACTACTATCAAGACCGATATGGCGCTCAAGACTCAACTTCGGAAATTCGAAACTCAGTACCGGTATCGCGCACGATATGGAGGTCGCGGATCATTTCGGCGGCATGTAGAAGTCCGTGGTACCACTCTTCATTCGGAACCTGTGCGGCTCCTGCTGAAACCGTACTGATGTAAGTCAGCGCATCCCTACCTTGCACTGGAACGATACCAAGTTCGTGCCTAAGCTCCCGAATTGTATTCACCGATCTGTCGAGCATCCTGCTGACCTCGTAGGATGACAGCTTCTCGACCTCATTTGCGGCCCGCACCAACTCGGCAATAAAGTCTGTCGTGGTGCTCATATTATTCCTAGAATCGCAAGAATTCGTCGCGTCAAAGTTGCGCGGCGGTCAGGCCTTGTCAAGCCGAATTGTCCCGCTGATCCCCGCCTTGCGAAGGGCCGAGTGCGTTGGTGTTGGACAAAATTCCCGTCTTCTCGAACCAGATGAAAGCGGTCGACGAATTAGTTAGATCATTTCTGACCGTCGATCTGGCATGACGCTATGATGGCCTGTCAGCCATCAAGGCTGGTTCTCCTGGAGGTTTAAGGGAATCGAGGCGGTAAAAGTGTCTATGGTGTCATCAAGCGTTGCCCCGTTCTTCGTCCAAGTCGGTTCGCTGACCAATGTCGTTGGCCACATCGGCATGGTGACTATCCCGCAGGTCTCGCCAGCTTGGTCGTCGACTGCGAGCTGCAGTGTGCCTGACGGAATGCTGTCCGGAGCAAGGTAAAGGCCGACTTGGTGAAAATGGATACCTGATCGATCTGCTACTGCCGCCAACAGATCCGGGGCGGCCTCATCCGCCTGCATATCTTGAGCGTTGATCCAATAGTAGGATTGTTCGATCTCCGGATAGTCGAGCAGCGTATCCAGGATTTCGCGCATGCGCTCCAGCTGCAAACTCAGGTCGCGTGATTTCTTACCACCACCGTCGAAGCGCTCGTCATAGCAGCGAATGCTGACGTGCCTTACAAAATTGTCCAAGGCGATTGCGTCACTGCCGCTGATGGTCAGGGTTCCAGCCTTCGGGCTCGGCTCGTCGTCATAGGTTTCTTCAAGAGAAATCGCATTTGCCATTGTCATTCTCCTTGCGATCTGGCGCCATCGCGGGCACCGAGTTCCTCCAGGACGCTCCTGGCATCCCAAATCATCCTCAGGAATGCTTCGGACTTGCGGGTGGCGCCGTCGCCCTGCCGCTCGTCAAACACATCTTCTCCAAGGAATGCGACGAGATCGTTGAATATTTTCGCATCGCGCTCGGTCATCGTGTATTCGGTCGTCTTCACGGCACACGTCTCCGTTCCGCCAATTGAAGGCGGTCGTCTTTGTCAGATTTTCAGTAAACTGAGGCCGAGTGGCCTTGTTTGTTCTATGAATGTTCTCATTTTCAGGAAGAGTCAAGCCGGAGCCTTGTCGAATTGAACTAGCCCGGCCGTGACCCCATTTACCAGCGGGAGCATTGGCAACGCCCGGCTAATTCGAACCAACAGAGGTTCCGCGGTGACGCTGATCGGCCGTTTCAACTATCGGAGTTCTGGCAATGGCAACGGCATCCGCCTATTACGGCTACGATGATACCTTCGACCGCAATCGCCGTCTCCGGCGAATCGCAGCGGTCGCAACCTTCATGGACACCGCGGTCACGATCCCCTTCACCCGTATTCGATTTGGAGCGGACTCCATATTGGGGCTGGCTCCGGGACTAGGCGACGCGGCGGGGGCGGCTATCAGCCTGGTGCTCGTCAACGAGGCAAGGCGACTTGGATTGCCCAAGGAAAAGCTGCTTGGCATGCTGCTCAACGTTGGCATCGACACATTCGGTGGCAGCGCGCCGATCCTCGGCGATTTGTTCGACGTCTATTTCAAGGCAAACAAACGCAACGTCGATATCGTGCTCGATCATTTCGGGTTGACCCGTGATGATCTCGCCAAAACGCGCATTTGAATTCGGCACCTCCGAGTTGTCGCTGCGCGGCACCAACGGGGCGGTAAAGGTTGATCTCAGATATGTCACAATATCCGAAGGGGTCATGAGTTCGAATCCACTCAACGCCAGCATTTGTCACCCGTCGAAAAGCTCGAGATAAAATCGAGTGCCAGGTTGGGAAGTTTAGCTCCGCACGAAGCGGATATTCAACTGTCGATTCTTCAGTGTAAATTGGCGAGTAGGTCCGCAATGTCTTCTTCTTGAAGCTTGTCGCCAAGATACCAGCTGATCGTGTCGTAGATGCCAAGAAACGAGCCGCTTATCTTTTCGATAATGTTTTCGGTCTCTTGTGTCGAAAGACCAAGCTTATCGGCCAATAGGTTGCGCAGTGCTCGCTCGGCGCGGGGGTCTGATAGCACTTCAGCGGGTGTTGAGGCGGCTGATGGCTTTCGTGCCGGCTTGGCATCTGATCGGCCGGTCAACTCACCTGTCAGCCGAATGTCGCGCGAGGATGCGCCGACTTCGATAACAAAGGCTTTGGCACGCAGAACCCAACATTGTTCGGCGGGGTCGTAATGACAGAAGTCTCTGCGCGAAAGCACCAGTGCAACGACCTTCATTTCTCCTGGCTCTAGATCGATTTTCGCAAAGGCTTTCAGCTCTCGCACGGGCCGCGCCAGGTCGGGCTCAATGGGCCGGACGTAGAGCTGGACAATTTCCTTGCCCTGGCGTGCTCCGGAATTGCGAAGGGTGAACGAGACATGGCAAACGTCATCCGCGCCTATATCCTGACGATCCAGCGACAGCGCGTCGTAGGAGAATTGGGTATAGGTCAGTCCGTGGCCAAAGGGGAATAACGGTTCGATCTTCTTGTGGTCGTAGAAGCGGTAGCCGACGAATATGCCTTCGCTGTAGACATGATGACGGTTTTCGCCAGGATAGCTGTGCCAGCCCGGAATGTCCTCGATGCGCAACGGCATTGTCGTACTGAGCTTGCCGCAAGGGTTCCGTTCCCCAAAGATGAGCTGCGCGATGGCTTCGCCGCCACCCTGGCCGGGGTAGAAGGCGGCAAGCACGGCATCGACATCGTTCAGCCAGGGCATGGCGACGGCATCCGGCATTGACAGCACCACAACCACCTTGTGGCCTGCGGCGTTAAGCGTGGCGATAGTCGTATTCTGCCAAGGTTCCAGTAGGAGGCTGTCACGATCGTTCCCTTCACCGCTGCGGTTCTTGACGTTCTCCGCGAAGACGATGACGATGTCGGCGCCAACGCAGTCGGATAGAATATCAGCCGCCGCTTCAGCGTCTTGCCCCGTTGTGGTGGGCGGAGACCGAACATGATCCACACGGAGCGATGCCCGACATCGCGCTCTCATGCACTCAAGGGGCAGATCGACGCGATAGGGATTGGTGGTCGCAGACCCGGACCCCTGGATCTGGGGGCGGATCGCACCGTCGCCGATGACGACGATCCGTTGCAGTCGGGCTGGATCAAGAGGAAGGACATCATCGCGATTTCTGAGAAGCACGATCGATTCCGCTGCGATCTGCCGGGCGAGCTGATGGTGGGTCTCCAGATCGACGGGAGTAGGCAACTGTATCGCAGAACATTTTCGAGCCAGATCGAGCACGCGCCGGCAGGCGTCATCCAACCTCGCGCGATCGACGCGCCCGGCTTTTAGCGCCGTCAATAGCCTTCGTTTGCGTGGTTTGCTCTCCGGCATGTCGAGATCACAGCCGGCGGCGATCGACGCCACGCGATCCTTGATGGCATGCCAGTCGGAGATAACAACACCTTCGTAATCCCATTCCCGACGCAACACGCTTGTCAGAAGCCAGGCGTGCTCCGAGGCTTGCACTCCGTTTATCGGATTATAGGCGCTCATCACCGTCCATGGATTGCTCTTGGCGATCGCGCGCTCGAAGCCCGCAAGATAGATTTCACGAAGTGCCCTTTCGTCCACGTCCGAACTCATGGTCGTGCGGTCGAGCTCCGAATTGTTGCACGCAAAATGCTTGAGCGAGGCGCCGATGCCGCGAGCCTGCAATGCATTGATCAGGGCGGCGGCCAGCTCGCCGTTAATGACTGGATCTTCGGAATAATATTCGTAAGCGCGACCGGCAAGCGGCGTACGCCGGGTGTTGATGCCAGGCCCGAGCAATAGGCGCACGCCCATACTCAGGCATTCCGCCGCCAGAGCTTCGCCCATGCGCATCGCGAGCTCCACGTCCCAGGAGCAGCCGAGGAGATTGCCGTTGGGAAAGCAAGTGGCGGGCCGCGTCGAACCAAACATGCCGTCGGCCTGCTGGTTCACCAGTGCCTGAAATGCTGCCAGATCGCTTTCATCGCTATCGTCTGCCTCAATCTGGGTGGTGGAGTATCGGACGCCATAGGTGCCATCGGTCATGACGATCGACGCGATTCCGTGCTTTTCGATGGCCGCAGTTCGCCACAACCCATGCCCGCTGACGAGATCCACCTTCTCCTCGTCGCTCAGATGTTCGACCAGTGTTTCGCTATCCAATTCGAAATGTTCTTTCATGGTCTGCGGTCCCGGGCTGGATCGGAAGCATCGGCGCGTCAGCTGATCTTGCGCAGCAATTCGGCCAGCATGACGCGTTCCGCATATGTGAGAGGCCCGAGCGTCTCCCGCGAAATATCCCCTGCGGCGGCGAGATTGCGATCGATCATGCGCTCGCCTTCCGCCGTCAAGGTGAGTACGAGCCTGCGGGCATCCGTCGGATCCGGGGCGGTCTTGACGAGGTCGCGTTTCGCCAGCCGGTCGACCACACCCTTGATGGTGGCCATGTCCATCGCCGTCTCGCGTCCGAGATTGCCCTGCGAAGAGGGCTGAAGGTCGCGCAGCTTGACCAGTGCTGCCCACTGCGTTGTCGTCAGCTTCTCGACCATCTGGCTCGCGAAGATTGCGACGTGTCTTTGGTTCGCCTGACGCAGAAGAAAGCCGATCTGCTCGCCAAGCGCATAGCTTGATGTGCCGGCTCCCTCCGTGGTCGCGGTGTTTGCCATTCGGTCTTTGTTCTCACCCACTCGCCTATCCATATTCCCCACCTCGTTGTTGCACCTGCTTGGCGCAACGTTTTCAAGAGTTAGCTTCTTATGTCCAGCTGTCGAGAATGGCTTGAGTGGACAGGACCGAAATCTGCTCTGGTAGTCTTGGCGCAAGGATGTCGAGAACGGTCTTATGGGCGTGGTCGTCCGCGCTGGCCAAGGCATCGGCCGCAAGGACGACGTTGTAACCAAGGTCGATCGCCGCCATCACGCTCGAATAAACGCAGACATCAGACTCTATGCCTGAAAAAATGAGCGCATCGACTTGCTGGTGCCTGAGGCGCTGATCCAGATCCGTGCCCGCAAATACCGAATAGCCGCGCTTGTCGAACACGTTCGTCTGATCCGCGAGCGGCAACAGCGGTTCAACAAGCTCATGCAGGGACGGATCATGCGAAGAGCCGGTTATCATGGACCAGCGCTGATAATATCTTCGCCAGCTGCCTTCCGCTACCTCAGCCGTTTGCGGAACGATGAAGCGGGCGAAAAGCGTATGGGAATGCAGAGCTGTGCTGAGGCGTACGACGTTCGGCAAGATCGACGCAAGCGCCGGCGTATGCCATGCTGTCTCTTCCGCAAAAAGGCGCTGCATATCGATCACGATATGCCTGAAGTTCGAGGTGAGGATCGCCCCTTGCATGGCGTCAATCCGCAAGCGCTACAGTATGTTCGGGAGACCACGACAGGGTCACCGTCTCGCCTTGCCGCAACAGATGTCCGTCGCGGTTCTGTGCGAAGAGTTTGAGGGCCAGACCATCGGCAGTTTCCAGCATGTAGGACAACACCGGGCCGGCATAGATGACGGTGGTGATCCGCGCTGCGATGCTGTTGACACCCTTGTCGGCCATGGTGGACATCTTTTCCGGGCGAACCGCGAGTGTCACCTTGCTGCCGGTTGCCGGAAGCGTGCTTGTGGTCTGGATGACGGCGCCGTTGTCGAGGCGAACCGCCCCGGCCTCGACCGTACCTGCCAAGAAGTTGGAGTCGCCAAGGAACTCGGCGGCGAACCTCGTACGCGGCTGCTCGTAGACCGTTGTCGGCGCACCGATCTGCACGATCCGGCCCTTGTCGAGAATGGCGACGTTGTCGGAAAGCGTCAGTGCCTCCTCCTGGTCATGGGTGACGAAAATGGTCGTCAGCCCACTTTCGCGCTGGATACGCAGAAGTTCGACCTGCATTTCCTGCCGCAGCCGCCGATCGAGAGCCGAGAGCGGCTCGTCGAGCAACAATACACTCGGTTTGATGACAATGGCCCGCGCCAGCGCGACGCGCTGTTGCTGACCACCGGAGAGCTGTTTGGGCAGGCGGTTGCCGAAATCCGGCAGACGCACCATTTCCAGCGCACGCTCCACTTCCTTGCGGGCCGCATCTCCGCGAATGCCACGCCGTTCGAGCCCAAAGGCAACGTTCTGGGCAACGGTCATATGGGGGAACAGGGCATAGGATTGGAACATCATGCCGATGTTTCGGCCCCACACCGGCACATGCGTCACATCGTTCTTGCCGATGATCACCACGCCCTGATCCGGGCGGATGAAGCCTGCAACGATACGGAGCAATGTCGTCTTGCCGGAGCCTGACGGGCCGAGCAGGCTGGTAAAGGAACCTTCGCCGAATTCGGTCGTGATATCGGTTAGAACGGGCATTGCGCCATAGCTCTTGGCGACGGATTGGACTTTAACGTTTGTCACGGTTTTCTCCGGGTTTGGCAAAGCGCGCGAAAATCAGAATGGCTGCCATCGAACCGAGCAGGAGCAGTGTCGAGATGGCGTTTATTTCGGGCGTGAATCCCTTGCGAATGGCCGCATAGATTTGCACCGGCAGGGTCGAATAGCCTGGTGTGGCGAGGAAGTAGGAAATGACGAACTGATCCAGCGAGACTGCGAATGCAAAGAGTGCCGCTCCCAGAATGCTGGGATAGAGCAGGGGCAGCGTCACGCTGAAAAAGGCATGGATCGGCGTCGACCCGAGGCTCATTGCGGCCTCTTCCAGGTCGGCGCGGATGGTCTTGAAACCGGTCCCGACCACGAGGACGACATAGGGGATGGCCAGCGCGACATGGCCGATGATCAGCGCATGCATGCCTCGTCCGATGCCGCTCCAGTAAAAGAAGATCAACATGGCTGTTCCTGTGATGAGCCATGGAATAGCAATGGGCGGTAGTAGCAGCAGTTGCAGCAGGCTCTTGCCGCGAAAAGCGCTGCGTGAAAGCGCGACCGAGGCCATTGTCCCAAGCGTGGTTGCCAGAACTGCGGTGATGACGGCGATGATGATGCTGTTGGCGCCGGCTGTCAGCAAGGTGGTGTTGCTCATCAGCGCCGAATACCAGCGCGTCGAAAACGTGAACGGAAGTTCGTAAAGCGGGGACTCATTGAAGCCCATCGCCATCATGACGAGAATTGGTGTGTAGAGGAAGACGAGAACGGCAATCAAATAGGTGCGGCCGAGCAGTTTCATGATGGACCTCCCTTATGCTGCCGTTCCGCGACGCAAGACGCCGGAGAATGTTGCGAATATGGCAAGGACGACAGCAAGCAACGTAAAGGAAAGCGATGCGCCGAGCGGCCAGTTGAACGCCTGGGTAAATTGGTCTTCGATCACGGTTCCCATAGTAACGCCGACGCGTCCTCCAAGGATGCGAGGTTCCATGAAGGAGCCGATGACCGGGACGAATGTGAGGATGGCGCCTGAAATCAGGCCCGGACCCGCCATCGGCAGGAGGATTTTCCAGAGGATGGTCCACCACCGCGCGCCAAGACTTGCCGCTGCCTCGATGATCGCGTCGTCGATGGTGATAAGGGCGATGTAGCAGGTCAGGATCATATAGGGCAGATATCCGTGCACCAACCCCACCACGATCGCATAGCGCGTATAGAGAATGCTGATTGAACCGGCATCCGGAGCGACCATGTGCAGCAGATTGTCGAGAAAGCCGTTTTCGCGCAGCACCATGGTCCAGGAGAAGACGCGTACCAGCCCATTGGTCCAGAACGGTAGAAGAATAAGGATCAGCAGCGTCTCTCTTGCCTTTCCCGTGGTCGCGCGGGCAAGTGCAAGCGCGGCGAGGAAGCCGAGTACGGCGCATGACAGTGTCGTCCAGAACCCGATCATCAGCGAATTGAAGCCGATGCCGAGCAGATAAGGCTGATCGATGAAGGCGCGGTACTGCTTGAGCGTGAATACGATGGGCTTGTTGCCCATCGGGGTCGCGGTCATGAAGGAGAAGACAAGCATCGTTAGCAGCGGCAGAAATACCGCCAGCGTCAGCCAACCGTAGGTGGGCAGCAGCAATGCGGCGGTCGATAGCCACGGCGGCAATTGACGTCTCGGGCGCGGATCCGAAGATCCGCGCTGAGACGCTAGGTCTATATTCTTATTCAGCATAGAAGGCTTTCACTTCCTGCCAAAGGTTATTGAAGGCTTCGCGTCGATCGTCCGGCAAGGCGGACATGATGTTCTGCGTCTTCAGATATTCTGGCTTGTGCACCTGCCGGCTGAGATCCGTATCCGGCAGCTTGGCCAGGGCAGCAGAGTTGGCCGATGCCGGCGCCCCGACCTTCGTGGCCCATTCATAATAGAATTCAGGATCGATCAGCCAGTTTACAAAGGCAAGGCCACCGGCCGCATTCGGGGCGGAGGCAGGAATGCCCAGGCCATCGACCCAACCCACGGGACCTTCCTTCGGCACGACGAAGTCGACTGGAAGCTTCGAATTGCGCTTACTGCGCACCGAGCCGCCCGACCAGAATACGGACAGGTCGAATTCTCCGGCTGCAAAGCTCTTGTTCCACTGATCCTCTGTCGACCAGAGCAGCTTTACATTCGGCTTGATGGACTTCAACGCATTCTTGACGGCATCGAGATCCTTGGGGTCGTTCATGTCCTGGCCGGTCATCAAGGCGCCGATGCCGACATTGATGATGGGGTCGTCGTCCATGGCGACACGTCCCTTGTAGGTCGCATTTGCCAGGGCCGCGTAGCTGTCCGGTTTTGCCGAGCCTTCACGAACAGCAAGGGCGGTCATGCCCCAGAGCCATGGCACGGCGTAGCCTTTCCCGTCGTGCGAGAAGTTCGGATTGGCCAGCAGGCTCTTGTCTACGTTCGCCGAATTCGGGACCTTTGAGAAATCGACCGGCTGCAGCAGATCTTCGCTGACAGCCTGGGCGCAACGGGCTGCGTTGAGGACCACCAGGTCATAGGTTCCCGGATTTGTCCGCAGCTTGGTGAGCATTTCGGATTCGGAGCTGTAATAGTCATGAACGACCTTGATGCCGGTCTTTTCCTCGAATTCCTTCACCGACCACGCCTCATCGGTGCCGTAGCCCTGCCAGTTCAAAACGGTGATCTGTCCGGCCGCAAACGCCACCTTGGGAAGTGCCGGATAGACTACAGTGGCGACAAGTGCCGATGAGATCAGTTTGAATGTCTGGCGTCTTGTTATTTTCTGCATGCTGAAACCCCTCTTTATGGTTTGCCTTAAAGCTTACGCCACCAATATTCGGCGGTTTGCCTTCAGGCGGACTTTGATGCAATCCGTAGACAATCATGTGGAATTTTAGTTCGTATACAAACTAAAAACCCTGGAGAATTAACGAGCAAATCGACGCAGCAAAACATTGGCGAGGTGCTGTCGCATCTCGTCTTCACTACATCATATGATCAAGTATGCGCGATATACGTGTCGAATAAGCGATATTTCCATCTGCCAAGTCGATACGTATCTCTTTGTTCAACCCTCTACATTCACGCGAGTATTTTTACTCATTCTTATTTGTATACAAACAATTGCAGCCAGAATAGTTTTTGTCAAGTTCTTCACTGTCGCGAAGCGTTGCCGGAGCGTCAGAAAATGATGTCCAGCAGCCTCTCTTGAGAGGCGGCGGTGATTGCCAGGCAGGCCAGAGGCTGCTTGGCCTTCAGGGCCGCGCTCTTTCCGTCCACGAGAACGGCAACAAGACGCTCCGGATCGAGGAACGGCAGGTGAAGGGTGCCAGCCCGGTCGATGGGGCCGATCCGGCAACGCAACCGTCCCTCGTCGAAACGGAATCCATTCAAAACCACCGGCAAGTCTGTGACGATGACCACCGTGCCGTTGATCGAAACCGTCATCTGGCCGTCGCGGACGGTTGTGGTGAGGGGCCCCGCCGGCGAGAGCACAGGCCCGATCTCGGCATCTTCGCCGCAGTTGCGCAGTATCCACCCGTTCCAAGGGTCGACGTCAACGATCTGGCCGACGGCCATCAGGGGAAGCAGTCCGGCCCAGATGTAGAAGGGATCCGTATCCCCTTGATCCAGGGCTTCGCCCGTCGACGCATTGTAGTTTTCTGCAGCAATCCGCTGGCCCCGCCAGGATTTCGAAAAGAGGTCGAAGGATTGGCGCGCCAGTTTGCCCGCTTCCGTTCCAAAGCCATAACGCTTGAGCCCAAGCCAGACGAGATAGTTGACGTTTGGCCAGATCCGACCGCGCCAGTAAACATTCTCGGTGAAAGCCGGCTCATCCCGTGTTGCGTTGGGCAACACATATTCGCCGCCGAAAAGCGCCTCATCTTGCAGATGGGCCAGGAGGTGATGCGCCTGCTCCTTCGAGGCCGCGCCGCACAAAAGCGGATAGAAGCTCGTGGGTGACAAAGAACGCACAAAGCCGCCATCGCGTTGTCGGTTCGCGAATATCTTGCGCTCGTCGTCCCACAATATCTCGCCGATCAGGCGGCGGCTGCGTTCAGCCAGCAGGCGGAACTCTTGAGCCTCGCTCGCGCGGCCCAGGACTTCGGCCAGGTTGCCAAGCATTTCGGCATCGAGCGCTGCGACACAATTCAAGCCGAGGTCAAAGGTCGAAAGCGTGCGGGTGGCCGGATCGTAGACGGCTTCGTCATGGGTTGCCGAATTGTCCATGCCGGTCTCGTTGCGTGCGCCGAAAGCAGTACCTTTGTAGAGAGCTTCGCCGACGTCGGAAGAGCCGCAGGACAACAGTCCGCGTTGCCCCGGGTCACGGTTGGCGCGCCACCAGCGCTGGCAGCGCGCCAGCACTTCGTAATTTGCCTCCACGATGGAACGCTCGCCGGATCGCTGATAGAGATCCCAAACCGTCAGGGCGCCGAGCGGCGGCTGGCTCCGGTCCACCCAGGCGTCGTTTGATGTCACGATGCAAGCGACATTGCCTTGTGGTGTGGCGCCGGCAAGTGCCGTTGCCATGTTCTCACGGGCGAGATCGGCATCGAACAGGCCAGCGAGAAGAGCTGCATAGGTCTGGTCGTTGTACCAGACGGCAAACTTGCCAAGGTTCCAGATCCGTGTCACCGCGGTATAGGGACGGTGATTGGTTTCATCCCAAATCGTATTCCAGCCAACGATGTCGCGGATCGCGGCAAGTCCTTCATCCGCCAGATCGGGTTTTATGTTCGGCTCCCCCGTCAGCGCAGCACGGGCCTTCTCGATTGCCAGATCCGCTCGGTCGGCGACTGCGGCCGCGTAAGCGCCGCGGCGCATCATTTCCAGATTGAAGCGCAGACCGAGGACCGGCGCCGAGAGCTGCCTGCTTCCAAGATAGAAGTAGCCGTTCGTCTCGAAATCATCTCGCAATGCCGAGATGCTGTCGTGGCCGGTAACCTGAACAGGCGCCTCGGCGCTCGCGACCGCGACATAGCGCTGTCCGATCTTGACGAGTGCGACACCGGCATTTTCGTCGTAGGTGACGGTTTCTCCGCTATCCACCGAGATCGCCAACGTAACCCAGAAGCGTAGGCCCCACTCGCCGGACTTCATCGTTTCCCAGCCACCGCGCACGATAAACGGATCGGGTTTTGACCAGTGGAGGGAAAGACTGGTGCCGGAATGATCGACTTCGAGATCGATATGCGAGCCATCGATCTCATGCCGACCCAGCCGAACCTTGTCGCGCCGCGGTTCTATGGCGGAGGTCGAGCGGCTGCGGGTCGAATACAGGATCGGGGTGAGGCGAACGCCAAGCGGCAGGAAGATCATTTCTGCGGGGCGGTCCGACCAGGAGTTCCAGGCGCGTTTCAGTGGGATGGTAGCATGTTGCAACATGGCGATCAGGGTTCCAGACGAATGAGGCGCGGGGCGGCGGACAGTCCACAGGGATCGATTTGGTCTCCTTGATAAGGAGTGTCCGCGTAGTAGCGGTTGGCAGCAGTCGATGAAACGGAAATTTCGATAAGATGCGGTCCAGCTTCCAGCTTGCCAAGAGGGAAGCAATAGGGCGACCAGGCCCGTCGTCCGACGACATGACCATCTATCGAAACCGCCGCCGCCGTGTGCACGGCAGGCAATTCCAGAGACCATGTGCCGAGCTCGGTGAGTTCGAACATGCGCTGATAGATGCCGGTGCCGGAACGCTTGGCAAAACCCTGGTCATGCCAGCCGCGATCGACGGCGATCAAGTGAGTGTCTTCCGAATCGGAGAACCGGAATTCCCAGCTTCCGCCAAGTATGATCGCCTTATCGTCATTTGCCGAAATGACGAATTGCGATGGAAGGGTCAGGGGCCGCCGCTCCGGAACTGCCGGGGTCAGGCGTAGGCATCGAAGCTCTTGCGGATTGAGCTCCACGGTCACTGCGGCACATGCCGCCTGAGTTGCGATGTCTCCCGTGTCGCATGACCAGATCTCCAGATGGAAACCGGTAGCGAAGGTCATATGCTCGTGCGCGACCGCCTTGCCGTCGTTAAAAAGAACGATGCGCCAGCTGCCGTCTTCGTCTTCGCCGATCCACCGCCACGTGCTTTCGGAATACTCGGTGCTGAGACATGGCCCGCGATCGGCTAGCGAGCGGAGGAGATCCAGGAGGTCGAGCTTGGTCGGTGACTTGCCAAACCGCGTCGTGGCAGGATCGGAAGCGATATCGTCCTCCTCGGCGAGCAGGATTTGGTCCATGACTCCCGAGGACCAGACGCAGCCGCCGTGCGACGTGAATCGGTTCAGCACATTAAGCGCTTTCCCGTTCTGCATGACCGAGACGGCCGGCAAGACGACGGCATCGAAGATCTGTCCTGAGATCTCGATGTATTTACCTCGCAGTTGCGCCACAGCAAGGGCCTCTTCCGAGACAAACAGGAAATCGGTGCGGTTTTTCAGAAGGGCTTCGCACCATAAACCGACATGGGAAGCATGGAGATGATGCGGACCTTCGGACCAGGCCGTGTGCAGTGGGTAGAGAATTGCAACACGCGTCAACGGACGGGCGGGTTCCATGAAAGCGGAAAGGCGCGAGGTCTCGATGGCAAAAAGATCATGAAAAGGCCACCAGGGTTCGAAATTCAATCCCGGTGGGAAATCGAACCGCGGATTGAGGAACGGCGTCGGATCGTGATCCCGGCCGTCGGTCTGATAGAGACCGTGCCAGATGAACTGCCGCATGCCCAGGCAATGAAGCCGAATGGCGTGGGCGCGCATCGTTTCCAGCGTCAGTTCCCATTGGCCAGCGGCGCGAACCGGACTGCGCAGTGCGGTCGCATAGGTTTCGACCATGCAGCGGCTGCGGCCATTGGCGCGTGCCACGGAGTCGGCAAGCTTCGGAGCGAGTTGAGCCGTGAAGTTGTTGGCATCCGCCGCCGTCATATCACGAAAGGAGTCGATACCGAAGAAATCGATCGCCGGTGCGATACGCGGATCGATGCCGCTGAAGCCACCATTGAGGCTCCAGCCACCGACGTGTGGAAGGATCTCATGACCCGTTAAGGCAAGACCCCTTCGTTGCGCCCATTCCCGCAACGTCCCAAAGAACGCACGGTTCATGAGCTCCGACAAAGCGGCGTAGAGCCGGGCGCGGACGATGGGCGTCTGCGGGCCGATATCCACGACGAGCGCAAGGAGTATGATGCCGAGCGGTAACCCCAGCCGCGCCTTTGCCGATGCTGCAAGCGCGGAAGAAAAGGGCAGGCTATTTTCCAGGTTTCCAGCAAGCTGGTCCCAAGAATAGAAACCGGGCGCCGGCTGGTCATAGAAGATGTGGCTCACCGGATCCGGGATCAGTTCATCCAAGGCGGTAACAAGCGGTTCCAGCCCGCGCTCGATGAAACTCTCTGCAGCCTCCGGCATCAGGTAGTTTATCAGCCGTGACGTGCGGCTCCTGGCGCTCAGAAATACGCTCAGCAAAAAGCCGTCCGGCACATCGATAGCAAGCTCGAAACAGCATGATTGAGCCTTTGCCCCGACGATCATCGTCAGATGGGTGACATCGGTGATCTGCTCGGGATCCTTGGAGCCGTCAGCCGGATGAAGCACGGCGGCTTCCACCGTCCACTCGCACCAAGCAGGCGTTCCGCCCTCATACTGCCATTCCAGAATGTGTTTGCTCATTCCGGATGCCCACGGCACGCGAATGCCGGTGATCGCACCCTCACGCCCGGAGACCTGGGACCAGAACAGGTGCCGTTCGCGCAACCCGTCCCGCCCTTCGACAGCGCGCCCGGCCGCCTGGCCACTGATCCAGTTATAGTCGTCATAGATGCCGGCACTCATGCCGAGTCTGGCGGCAATCTCAATGGCGCAACGGTAAGCAGTGACGAACTCAGTGGAGAGATAGTCTTCGCGCGGCATGGATAGCCGTGCCTGCACGTAGATGGTGCCGATCCCGCGCGCACGGAAATCCGTAAGCTGGCTGCGCATCGTCGGTGCGTCCGGAATGCTGTGCCAGAACCAATAGGCCGCGGGCTGGAAGGCCGAACCGGGCGTCCTGAATAGCGCTTGCGTCGCTCTTTCGCTGGCCGAGGAGTTTTGCAGCACGCCTCTGTCTCCTTAATGTGCCGACGAGCGGGCCCGTTCGAGGGCGCCCGGGATGTCGTCCCATGCAGGCTCGTCTGGCGCGAAACGCGCGCGGACATAGGCCGTGAGATCGGTGATGGCATCATCGCTCAGGGTTTCGCGGAAAGGTGGCATCGACATCACCTCCGACGTCGCGCGGTACGAGTGTTCGGCAAGTATTGCGGGAGCGTCGACACCGCCCAGTATGGTTTGCAGCAGGTTGTCCGGGGTCGCCGCATGCAGATTACTGTTGAGTGCAAGCGATGGCAGTGTCGTGCCCACACCGTGACAGGAGGTGCAGGCTCCCTCGAATACACGCTGTCCGCGCGGGGCGGATCTCAAAGCATCGGTTCTGGCCGTTTCCGAGGAGGCAATCGCGGCCTTTGCCTGCTCCTCAGTGTCGGCGTCTCCTGCAGAGGCGTTGAGGCTGGCGAGATAGATGGCCATTGCACGGATATCGCTGTCGGGAAGTGGCTTCATGACTTCGACGACCTTGGCCATAGGGCCGGCCGCACTGCCGTGCTTGGCCGCATGGCCGGTCCGCAGATAGTCGTAGAAGGCATCGGCCGTCCAGGTGACCGGTCCTCTTGCAGTGGCATTGAGCGCCGGAGCCTTCCAACCATCGGCAAAACCGCCGGCAAGATGCGCGGCCCCAGTCTTTTCCGCGCCAAGCGCATTCCGGTCCGTGTGGCAGGCGGAACAATGTCCAAGCGTTTCGACGAGGTAGGCGCCGCGATTCCAGGTGGTGTCTTGCGCCGGATCGTATCGGAAGCTTTCAGTCTTATGGAACAGCATGTTCCAGCCGGCCATCAGCGGCCGGATGTTGAACGGGAACGAGAGCGCCGTTTTGGGCGCCTTGGCAGCGACCGGCGACTGGTTCATCAGATAGGCATAGAGCGCCTGCAGATCGGCATCCTCGGCGCCTGCGAAGGATGTGTAGGGATGGGCGGGGTAGAGGTGATGGCCGTCGCGACTTACGCCCTCGCGCATGGCGCGCTCGAAGGCGGTGTATGACCAGCTCCCGATGCCGTGGTCGGGATCCGGCGTGATATTGGTGGCGTAGACGAGACCGAAGGGCGTGTCGAACCGTCGTCCCCCGGCAAAGGCAGCACCGTCGTTGCCCGCGTGGCAGACATTGCAGGCGCCTGCCGCAGCGGCAAGCCGGCCGCGTTCGATTGTCGCTGCACTGTAAACGCCAGGATCCGGGCGCGGGATCGTCGGGATGGATGGCCGCCACGGCGAGGCGAGAGTGACGAGACCGGTGAGCGCTGCGGCAACACCGGTCAGCGAAAGACCGAAACTCCACCACTTGCGACGGGCAGGTGCCTGCTGTGGCGGCGAGGCATCCGTCCCGTGCAGCCCTGCAAGAATGGCTTCCGGTGTCAGGGGAAGCTCGCGGAAACGCACACCGGTTGCGTCATAAACTGCGTTGGCAATCGCCGCCGCGCTCGGCACGGACGCGGATTCGCCGACGCCGAGCGGCGGCTCGTCCGGCCGTGGCATGAGCAATACATCGATATCCGGGATTTCCGGGAACGTGATCAGCGGATACCCGCCCCATTCCTTCGAGATCACGGCGGTCTCGGAGAATTCGACTTTTTCCTTCAGCACGCGGCTCGTCGATTGAATGATGTTGCCATGGATCTGGTGGCGCACGCCGTCTGGATTGATTATCAGGCCGGAATCCTGCGCGCAGATCACCTTGGTAACGGTGATCTCGCCGGTCTTGCGGTTGACGGCGACGTCGGCCACCCAGGCAGCCCAGGCGGCGGCCGTTCCGGGAAATTTTCCATGGACGTAGACGGCATAGGCGAAGCCGCGGCCATAGAGAAGGTCGCCTTCGCCGCCTAGCGTGCCCCAGGTGGTGTGCGGTACCCAATTCGCCCGGTCGGCCGCCGCGTGAACGAGATCGATGGCTCGTGGATCATGGAGGTAGCGCAGACGATATTCGATCGGATCTACCTTTGCCGCTGCTGCAAGCTCATCGATATAGCATTCGTGGGCGAAGGTATTCGGCATGGCCGAGACGCCACGGAACCACGAGGCACGGGCGATCGGCGGCATGTCATGCACCGTGACCCGCAGGTTTCCGTAGGCATAGGGTGGGATTGCGGTTCGATCACCCATCTGGACGGTTTCGGGAAGGGGATCGACCTTGCCGGTCAGAACAAGAGCGAGCGTCGGCGCAAGGTTCGAAGGATACCGGGTCTCGAAGTCGTAGGCTGCGGGTCCTCCTTCGAGGTCGAGGCCGCCGCGAACGTCCATGATCTGGGCTGCCCCCTTCGGCTCCCAGGCATGTTCCTGCTCGCGCGTGAGCTGCACACGCACGGGGGCGCCAACTGCGCGTGAAAGCAGGGCCGCATCGGCCGTCACGTCGTCGGCGCAGTTGCGCCCATAGCAACCGGCGGCTTCCAGCCGTTCCACGACGATGTCGTCTTTCGACATGCCGAGCAGCAGCGCCAGATCCCGCTGCATAGGGAAGGGGTTCTGCGTGCCCGACCAGACCGTCAGTCCGTCCGGTCGATAGTCGGCCACCGCGCATGACGGGCCGATCGAGCCATGCATTTGATAGGGCCAGACATAGGTCCGGTGCATCGGATTGGCGCTAGCCTCGATGGCGAGATCGACATTGCCGCGATCTGCCAGTCTCCGCGGTGTTGCAGGATTGGCACGCAAGGCTTGTTCCGGGCGATTGAGATCCGGACGCAGCGGCGGTTCGTGCCACTCGACCTTGAGCGCCTTCATCGCCGCGATGGCATTTTCCTCCCGGATTGCCACAACTCCGACAAAGTCACGCTCGGTCACGATCGCGATCAGGCCATCGATATGGGCGACCGAGCTTTCATCGATCGAGATGAGGCTGTTGCCGACATTCGAGCCATGATCGTATCCGGCATAGAGCGGCCGCACGACGCGGCCATGCAGCATACCAGGCAGCCTGACGTCATGGACATAGGTCCATTGGCCCGTTGCCTTGGCGGGGATGTCCACGCGCTGCCGTGCGGAGCCGACGATTCGATAGCTCGAAACGGGCTTCAGCGGTGCAGAGGGATCAAGGACGAGGTGCTCGTCGCCGCCCTTGACGAGTTCGCCATAGGCGATCGCGAGGTTGCCGTCGCCTTGGCTGCGGATCACGCCGTCTTCGATGAAGAGGCAGTCGGGGGCGATGTCGAAAAGTGCGCCGGCACGAAAAAGCAGGTGGCGTCTGGCGGTGGCGGCTGCCTGTCTCAGGGGAATGGCAGTGACCTGAATGGTCTCGCTCGCAATGGTCGCTCCCTGGTCTGGTCCCGTCACGGTGCTTCCCAACACCATTTCGACGGAACCGAAATCGACATCCAATTCCTCTGCGACGATCTGTGCTAGCGCTGTGCGGATACCTGTTCCGAGGTCGACATGACCGTTATAGGCGCGGACCTTGCCATCGGCGCCCACTTCAAGGAACAGCGGACCGTCCGTCGAGCCGGCATGAACACGAAGTGAGCCGGATGCTTCGCTTGTCGGGTCCACCGTCTGCGTTTCGACTATCATTCCGCTACCTCATCATGCTGTTCGCCATTGACGTGATGGCCCGCTTGCTCGCTCGAATAAGAAGCGGCGCGGCGGGCGGCGGCAAGAATTTCCATGTGTGTTCCGCAGCGGCAAAGATGATGCCGCAACGCTTCGCGGATATCGTCTTCCGTCGCATTCGGCTTGCGCGCTGTGAGGGCGGTGATGGCGATGATCATGCCGTTAAGACAGTAGCCGCATTGGGCGGCATTCTCGGCGACGAACGCCTGTTGCACCGGATGCAGACCATGCTCGTCAGCCAGGCCTTCCAGGGTGGTGACGGCTCGAGCTCCGATTGAGGAAAGCGGGGCGACGCAGGAACGGACTGCACGTCCGTCCACCAGGACCGCGCAGGCGCCGCATTCGCCAAGTCCGCAGCCGAATTTCGGGCCGTTCAGAGCAAGGTCGTTGCGCAATACGTAGATCAAAGGGGTGTTCGCGGCGCACTCGACAGAGTGTGTCGCGCCGTTCACGCGGATTTCGAACGTTCGTGCGATCATTGCACGTGTCCCCGCATCTGGGGACATGCGCGCTTGCCGCGATGGTGCCCGCACGCCGCAACCGGTGTTGCCAGCATTCTTAACATCCCAGTGTTTGGGTCGCCACCTTAGCCGGCGTCGACATGTTATGCCCCAAGTTTTTATGACCGCAGCTTGATTCAGCTAGGCCCGCAGGGGTCGTTCCCATTTATATAAATAGCGTATACACTTGTTATTGGTTCGTGGCAAGAGCGGTGTATTTTTGCCAATTGCCCCAAAATGCGGCGTTTGATCAAAAAATAGCGTCACATTTTTCGAGCTATGCATCAAAATTGCGCTTGCCAATTATAGCGTATACACTTATTTGTGCGAGAAAAGATAAATGTCCGGACGGTGTCTGGCGACCAATGAGCGAGGGGTTCGCATGTCAGGCGACAAACAGAAAATAGCAATCATTGGAGCGGGTTTGGGTGGTGCGGTGGCGGGCTCGCTTCTGCAGCATGCAGGCTTCAATGTTGACGTATACGAGCAGGCGCCGACTTTCGCACGGCTCGGCGCGGGCATTCACATGGGCCCGAACGTATTGAAGATCTTCGAGCGGATCGGAGTTGCCGAGAAAGTCGTCTCGATCAGCAGCACGCCGAAATTCTGGTTCAGCCGCGACGGGCTCACGGGAGACTATCTCTCGCGGATTCCTCTGGACGGCTACGGCGCTACCTATTGCACCGTCCATCGCGGCGATCTGCAGCAGCTCCAGTGCGAGACGTTGCTGCCCGGCAGCCTGCATTTCAACAGGAAGCTCACCCGCATCGACGACAACGGCACAGACGTTCATCTTCAGTTCGAGGATGGAACGTCCGCGCATGCCGATATCGTCATCGGCGCTGATGGTATCAATTCCAAAATGCGTGAGACCCTGCTCGGTTTCGAGAAGCCTCACTATAGCGGCTGGGTTGGTCATCGCGCCTTGATCGATGCCGGAAAGCTGAAGAAATACGGCCTCGACTTCGAGGACTGCGTAAAATGGTGGGGGCCGGACCGCCATATGATGGTCTATTACACGACCGGACGCCGCGACGAATATTACTATGTCACCGGCGTTCCTCATGCCGCCTGGGAATTCGAAACTGCCTTCGTCGATAGCAGTCGCGAGGAAATGTACGAGGCGTTTGCGGGCTATCATCCGATTATTCAAGCGCTGATCGAATCGACCGACGTCGTGACCAAATGGCCGCTGTTCAACAGAAGCCCGCTTCCGCTGTGGAGCAGGGGGCGCATGGTGATGCTGGGTGATGCCTGTCACCCGATGAAGCCGCATATGGCGCAGGGTGCTGCAATGGCGATCGAGGATGCGGCCATGTTGACGCGCTGCCTTATTGAGACCGGGACAGGTGACTACGCCACCGCGTTCAAGCTTTACGAGATCAATCGTCGCGAGCGCGCAACGCGCGTTCAGTCCGTTTCCAATGCCAATACCTTCCTGCTCGAGCAGGAAGATCCATCCTGGGTCTATGGCTACGACGTCTATGCCGAGCCGCTACGTAGTGAGAGCGCGGCATGAGCAAGACCTATCTCTACGGAGCCAATGTTTTCGCCAACGGCATTCGCCAGCATTACTTGCGCTATGGCGGCAAGGGACCTGTCGTCCTGCTGATCCCCGGAATTACCAGCCCAGCCGTGACCTGGGGGTTCGTCGCCGAACAATTGGGCGCGCGCCATGATGTCTATGTGCTCGATGTCCGTGGTCGCGGTCTGTCATCGACCGGCCCCGGTCTCGACTATGGTCTCGATGCGATGGCGGATGATGCGGCAGCCTTCGCCATGGCGTTGCAACTCGTCCAGCCTGCCATTCTCGGTCACTCGATGGGCGCGCGCATCGCCATTCGTGCCTCGGTTCGCTCTCCGGGCGTTTTCAAAATGCTAGCGCTTATCGATCCGCCCGTCTCCGGACCGGGCCGGCGGCCCTATCCGAGCAAGCTGCCTTGGTATGTCGATTCCATTCGGTTGGCTGAAAAGGGAATTGATGTCGAGGGTATGCGGGTCTTCTGCCCGACATGGACGCAAGAGCAATTGCAGCTGCGTACCGAATGGCTGCATACCTGCTTCGAGCCCGCTATCGTCAAGGCGTTCGAGGATTTCCATAGCGACGATATCTTCGCGGATTTTCCCAAACTCGACGTGCCGGCCATGCTGATGGTCGCAGGTCGCGGCGGGGTCATCGAAATGCAGGACGAGGAGGAGATCCGCTCGCTCTATCCGCCTATCGAGATAGTGCGCGTGCCCAATGCAGGACACATGATCCCGTGGGATGACTTCGACGGCTTCTTCCTGGCCCTCGGCAATTTTCTGGATTGATAGCATCGGGGTGGCGAAACGCCGCCCCTTTTTATTTTCTCTTTCGAATGAAGGACATGCTTGTGCAGAAGCTTTATCGGATCGGCCAGATCGTTCCAAGTTCCAACACCACGATGGAAACCGAGATTCCGGCCATGCTGATGGCGCGCCAGGGAATCCGCCCCGAGCGCTTCACGTTCCATTCTAGCCGCATGCGGATGAAGACGGTCAGGCAGGATGAGCTTGCGGCGATGGACGCCGAGTCTGATCGCTGTGCAGCCGAGCTTTCCGATGCCCGGGTCGATGTGCTGGGCTATGCCTGCCTGGTGGCGATCATGGCCATGGGCCTTGGCTATCATCGCCAATCCGAAACCCGGCTGCGCGGCCGTACGATCGAGAACGGCGCCGACATACCTGTCGTTACCAGCGCAGGTGCTCTGATCGAAGGGCTCAAGACGATGAAGGCAAAGCGCATCGCCGTTGTTGCGCCCTACATGAAGCCGCTGACCGAACTCGTCGTCAATTACATCCGCGAGGAGGGCTTCGAGGTTGCCGACTGGCGCGCGCTGGAAATTCCGGACAATCTTGAAGTCGGCCGGCACGATCCCGAAAATCTGCCGGCGATCGTCGCGAGCCTCGATCTTGAGGATGTCGACGTCATCGTGCTGTCTGCCTGCGTCCAGATGCCGTCGCTACCCGTCATCGCCAAGGTCGAGGCCATGACGGGCAAGCCGGTCGTCACGGCAGCCGTCGCCACGACCTATTGCATCCTGAAATCGCTCGGTCTCGAAGCGGTCGTGCCGGGAGCCGGCGCGCTTCTGTCCGGCGCCTATTGAGGAGAATGTGATGACAAGCGCCGAAGCCAATTATCAGGGTGTCTGGGGGAGCCGCATCGGTTTCGGCCGCGCCCCAGCACTGCTCGTTGTCGATTTTCTGAAGGCTTATACTATCGAGGGTGCGCCACTTTATGCGCCGGGCGTTGTCGATGCGGTCGCCAGAACGCCAGAGCTTTTGGATGCCGCACGTTCGAACGGGATTCCCGTTATACACACGCGCATTCTCTATCTGGCCGACAATTGCGCCGATGGCGGCATCTGGGTGCAAAAGGCACCTGTCATGAAGGCTATGGTCGAAGGCAACGTGCTTGCTGAATTCTGCGAGGGTGTCGAGCCGGCCGAAGGCGAGCTGGTAATCGTCAAGCAGTATGCGAGCGCCTTCTTCGGCACCAGCCTCGCCTCTTATCTCCATGCTCGCGGCATCGACACGGTCGTGCTGGCAGGATGCTCGACCAGCGGCTGTATCCGGGCGAGCGCTGTCGATGCCGTGCAACACGGCTTCCGCACGATCGTGGTGCGCGATTGCGTCGGCGATCGTCATCCAGATCCGCACAATGCCAACCTCTTCGACATCGACAGTAAATATGGCGATGTCATCTCGCTGGGCGAGGCTATTGCTGAAATCGCCAAGGTCAAGTCCGACTGTCCATAAACTGGACGAAACACCTAAGCCTGCAAACAAGATAGGGGAACGAGTATGGATCAGTTCAGCTTCACGGAAATATGCCTGCATCAGTTGAAGATGTCGGGTGTTCATGAGGGCGAAAAGCTTATCGTCCTGACCCAAGGCAACGAACGCCTCGATTATGCCGATGCTTTCATGGCAGCCGGCATGCGCCTCGGCGCGAAAATGTATCACATGCGTTTGCCGCCAGTTCCGCCGGCAGGTGCATGGGCCGTTGGTCAGACCGGACTGGCAGCCATGCCGGATGCGGTGGAAGCCCTCAAGGCCGCAGACATGGTCATTGATTGCATCTTCCTGCTTTTCAGCCCGGAACAGATGGCGATCCAGGCATCCGGCACGCGCATCCTGACTGCGGTGGAGCCGCCGGAAGTTCTCGCTCGTATGCTGCCGACGAAGGAGCTGCGCGAGCGCGTGGAATTTGGCGGCGAACTTCTGTCCAAGGCCAAGGTGATGCGTATCACCTCCAAGCACGGGACTGATGTCACCTATAAGCTCAACACTTATCCCGCGATCACCGAATACGCATGCACGGATGAGCCAGGCCGCTGGGACCATTGGCCGTCAGGCTTCGTGTTTACCGGCGGTGACGATGACGGTGTCGATGGCACGATTGTCGTTGCTCCGGGGGACATCCTGCTGCCGCAAAACATGTATGTGCGCGATCCGATCATCTACACGATCGAAAACGGCTGGATCACCGACATTCGCGGTGGTCTCGACGCCGAACTCGTCAAGTCTTACATGGCCGGCTTCAACGATCCGCGCGGCATGGGCATGAGCCATGTCGGCTGGGGGCTCAATCAGAACGCCAAGTGGCATCGCATGGCGCCTGGCGAATTCCCGGGTGGCATGGGCATGGAAGCTCGCTCTTTCTACGGCAACGTGATGTTCTCGACCGGTCCCAACAACGAGCTTGGCGGTCCGAACGACACGGCATGCCATCTGGACATCCCGATGCGCAATTGCAGCCTCTTCCTCGACGACGAGCCTATGGTTCTCGATGGCGACATCGCGGTCAAGGAAATGCAGCACAGCTTCGACTAAGCCTACAAGGCTTCAGCAAGATACAGCCGAAACGGCAAACTCGACGCCTCCGGCCGCCTGATGGGCGGTCGGCAACGTGACGCTAGATCACGCACTGCGAATAGACTGCATATTCAAAAAAATAGATTCGTTCAGAGATCGTGAGGGGTCCATATGCAATCACCAATAACCATTGAGCAAGGAATTCAGGCGGCGGGAGTTGGCCGTTTTCAGTACACATTGTTTGTCATCTTCGGCCTGGTTTGGGCAGCCGATGCCATGCAGGTGCTGGCGATCGGCTTCAGCGCGCCGTCGATTGCGGCAAGTTTCGGTGTTACCGTTCCGCAGGCTCTCCAGACGGGGACACTGTTCTTTCTGGGCATGTTGATCGGCGCCTTCGTGTTCGGACGCTTGGCGGATCGCATCGGGCGCAGGCCCGTCTTGTTTGCGGCCATCATCCTCGATGCCGTGTTCGGTGTGGCTTCGGCTTTCGCACCCGATCTGCAATGGCTCTGTGTCGCGCGCTTCCTGACCGGCCTTGGCGTCGGCGGAACCCTGCCAGTCGACTACGCCATGATGGCGGAGTTCCTTCCAGCCAACCGCCGTGGGCGCTGGCTCGTATTGCTTGAAGGCTTCTGGGCGGTCGGAACCGTGGCGCTCGCGCTTCTCGCGCTTGTTGCCGGCAGTCAGGGTGGCGAAGCCTGGAGGACGATTTTCTTCGTGACAGGCCTGCCTGCTCTCATTGGTGTGGTGCTGCGCTTCTATGTTCCGGAATCACCACTCTATCTCAATCGCAACGGACGTTCGGATAGCGCGCGACAGGTCTTGCAAAGGGTTGCCAACACGAACGGGGTGAAAACAGAAATTCCCCCACTTGTTCCGCAGAGGCCGGAGAAGAAGTCCTTCGTCGCACTTCTGTCGCCCACTCTCCGTCGCCGTACCATCTTCCTGATGCTCGCCTGGATACTGATCTCCGTGTCCTATTACGGCGTGTTCGTCTATCTGCCGGTGAAACTGGCAAGTGACGGTTTCGCCTTCATTCGCGGACAGCTCTTCCTTGTCGTCCTGGCGATTGCACAGCTGCCCGGCTACGCTCTTGCGGCCTATGGTGTGGAAAAATGGGGGCGCAAGCCGACGCTTATCGGCTTCCTCTTGCTGAGCGCCGTCGGAACGCTCGCCTACGGCCTCGGTCAAACAACCAGCGTCGTCGTCTTTGCCACGTTGCTCATGAGCTTCGCGCTGCTCGGCACATGGGGCGCCATCTATGCTTTCACCCCTGAAATCTATCCGACAACGCTCAGGGCGAGCGGCATGGGCACGGCCGGTGCCGTCGCGCGCCTGGGAGGGTTGTTGGCACCGTCCCTGGTCGCGCCGATCATGGTCTCCAGCTTCGGGACGGCACTGAGCATCATTTCTGCCCTTCTCGTGCTGGCGGCGCTCTGCGTCTGGCTGATCAACGTCGAATCAAAGAACCAGGCACTCGAATAGATCATGTACATGCCCGGCGGCGGATGCCGCCGCCGGACTTCAGATGGAGCTGCCTTCTGTGCCAGCCCGATAGATTGGCAATGTTCCTGTTCGGACGCAGGGTTTGCCGCACGGATTGCCTTGTGATTTGCTCCTTTTTGGGGGAAGACAGTCCTGCAATCGCAGTGAGCGCGGGAACGATGGAAGAAGACCGAAAAGCAAACGGAGCAGGCCCGCAGGAACGTTATCGCGTGACCGAGCAAGTCGGGCACCTGCTGCGCAAGGCCTATCAACGGCATCTTTCGATATTTCAGGAAAATACGATAGATCCCGATCTGACGTCGGTTCAATTCGTGACACTGTGCGCCCTGTATGATCATGGTCCGATTTCGCAGGCTGAACTCGTCAAGGCAACGGCGGTTGATCAGGCGACGATACGGGGGATTATCGAACGTCTTCGCACCAGGGGCCTGATCACGATCTCGCGCGATGCGACCGACGGACGCAAGGTAATCGTCTCGCTGCTGCCAGCCGGCGAAGCCGTTCTGAATGACATGTATCCCCAGGCCAAACTAATCTCACAAAAGACAACGAGCCCGCTGAATGTCGCAGAGGAGGTCGCCTTGCTCTACCTGCTAAAGAAGATTGCAGAGCACGAGACGACAAACGAACAGGGGTCCGCGGAGCCATGATGCATGGTCACCGACGATTTCCATCGCCTCCTACCCGTATGTGCGAGATTGTCCAGGCTTAGCTTAGCCCTATTTAGGGACACGTCATTGCTGGCGTTTTTTCCTGCTGATGGAGCCACTCTCGGCTTCTCTTGAAAGGTTCGTCGGTCCTAAGGAATGGCGCGGTCGATAATTCCGGTCTATCTTGTGGTCTGGCGCCGATCGCACCCGCTTCATCGGGCCTGCAACAGCTGTCGCGTATATTCATGCTGTGGCTGATGAAAAATGTCGCTAGTCTTGCCGGCTTCAACAATTTTACCGGATCGCATGACGACGATGCGGTCGGCAACTGCCTCGACCACGTCGAGATCATGGCTGATGAACAGGCAGGAAAACCCGTATTGCTGCTGTAGTCGATTGAACAGATCGAGCACCTGTGTGCGAACGGTAATGTCCAGGGCTGAGACGGGTTCGTCAGCGACGATGAATTTCGGTCGACCAATCAATGCCCTGGCGATCGCAATTCGCTGGCGCTGACCTCCTGATAGCTGATGTGGAAAGCGCTCGGCAAATTCCGGTGCCAGACCGACTTCATTTAGCATCGCCAGCATGCGTTCGCGCTTTTCTGCAGTTGTGATACGTTCGGTCACCCGAAGCGGTTCAGCTACCAGCGTGCCGATTGTCAACCGCGGATCAAGCGACGAATAGGGATCCTGAAACACCATCTGGCAATTGCGGCGATAGTTGCGGTAGTTCGCGCCATTGCGTTTCACTGGCGCGCCTTCGAATAGCAGTGTTCCGGACGAAGGCTGAAGGAGACCGACCGCCGTCCTGCCGATCGTCGTTTTTCCCGATCCGGACTCTCCGACGATGGCAACTACTTCACCAGGATAGACGCTAAGATTGATGTTTTCGACGGCTCGTTTGGAAGCTGGCCGCCAGGAAAACCCGCCTGACGTGCGATAGTCGACGGCCAAATCCTGGATGTCGATAATTGGCATCCGGCTATCCACCTGGCGTATCGGATTGCGCTTCGGAGAGGAGGCTAGCAATTTGGCCGTATAGGAATGTGTGGGACGCACCATCACATCGGCTGTCCGTCCGACCTCGACGATCTCCCCTCGGGCCATGACGATCGTACGTTCCGTATAGCGAGAAATCATCGCTAGATCGTGGCTCACCAGCAGAATGGCTGTATCCTTTTCGCGCGCCAACTCGATCATCAATTCAAGGACATCCTTCTGAACGAGCGCATCGAGAGCCGTTGTCGGTTCGTCGGCGATCAGAAGTGCCGGTTCGAGCAGCATAGCCGATGCGATCATCATTCTCTGGCGCATCCCGCCGGAGAACTGATGCTGATAGCGGTCAAGTGCTGCCTTGGGCTCTCTGATGCCGACCCTGGCAAGCATATCGATGATGCGTGCTCGCCGTTCATCCTGCGAGTACCGCCGGTGAAGGCGCAATCCTTCTTCCAATTGCCGCCCGATCGTCATGGACGGGTTGAGCGACGTCATCGGTTCCTGGAAGATCATACCGACCGAGGTACCGCGAACCGATCGAAGCTCTCTTGGAGATAGGCGGCCAATATTCTTGCCATTGAGAATGACTTTGCCGGCCGTCTGCACGACACCAGGCGGCAGAAGGCCGAGGATCGATTTGGTAATCATCGTCTTGCCGGATCCGGACTCACCGACGATGCCGAGGATTTCGCCTTGGCCAAGCGAGAGCGTACAGCCATTCACGAGCACTGCTCGGGAATTTGGCGCGGTGAGCGTCAGCCCGTCGATCTCCAGGAGATTTGGCATCTAGAGACCTTTCATGCGGGGATCGAGGATGTCGCGCAGCCCGTCACCCAGCAGGTTCATGGCGAGCAGTGTGAGGGAGATCGCCAGTCCTGGAAAGATTCCGAGCCATGGCGCCTGAGACAGGAACGTTCGGCTGGCGGAAAGCATGTTGCCCCAGGTTGGGGCTGGCGGCGCGACACCGAGACCTAGAAAGCTCAAGGCGCTTTCAGCAAGCAATGACCAACCGAGCATGGAGGTTGCAAGGACAATCAGCGGCGCAAGACAGTTCGGCAGAACATGCCGCACGAGGGTGTAGAGTTCGGAATTTCCCATGATGCGTGAGGCGTCGATGAACTCCTTCTCGCGAACCGAGATGACCGTCCCGCGCACGATGCGCGTTACGGCCGGCGTAAAGGCCAGGCCGAGAGCGAGGACGATACCCCGAACATTGGCGCCGAGGACGGCGAGAAGGCCGAGCGCCAGCAGGATGCCGGGAAAGGCCATGAGTGCATCGTTGAGCATCATCAGCAGCCGATCCGGCCAGCCTCTCCAATATCCGCTCGTGACGCCAAACGTCGTACCGATTGCTAGCGCAGTCAGCACCGTGAGAAGGCTGATGCCAAGCGAGGGGCCGGCACCCGCCATGAGCCTGCTCAGCAGGTCGCGGCCGAACTCATCTGTTCCCAGCAAGTAGGCGCCTCCCGGCGCCTTCAGCCGCGTCGTAAAGCCGAGAGCAAGTGGGTCATGCGGTGTCCAGACGAGCGCAGTCAGGGCAGCTGTTGCGACCACTGCCATAATGAAGCCTCCGGCCAATAGATTGAAACGTAGTTTCACGATATCGCGACCCTTGGATCAAAGAGTGGATAGACGAAGTCGATGAGAAGATTGATGGCGACGTAGAACAGCGCAATGCACAACAGGCAGCCCTGAATGACCGGGTAGTCCCGCGCGAAAATCGCGTCGACAAGCAACCGGCCGAGACCGGGGATAGTGAAGATTGTCTCGACGATGGCGATGCCACCGAGCAGATTGCCAAGGATCAGCCCAAGCAGAGTCCACGTCGGGCCGAAGGCGTTGCGAAAGACGTGATGCAGAAGGACCTGCGCTTCGGAGAGCCCCTTGGCGCGTGCGTGCGTGACATAGTCGAGACGCAGGATTTCGAGGGTCGAGGCACGGGCCATTCTAACGATGCCGCCGACTTCATGGATAACCAGCGTCGAGATGGGCATCACCAGATAGACAAGTCCGGCGAGCCAGTTATCGGAGATGGAGATATAGCCGACAACGGGAACCCATCCGAGCCGCATGCCAAAGAAGAGCAGAAGAAGCAATCCCATCCAGAATGTCGGGATGGAGAGCAGCAGGGTTGCTCCGGCGACAGTGACGATATCGATGGCACGGTCCTGCCGCCATGCGGCAATGGTGCCAAGTGGGACAGCAATTAGCCCGGCAATTGCGACTGCCGGCAGGATGATCTCGAAGCTGACCTGAAAACGTTTGATGATCAGCGGGAGAACCGCTTCACCGGTCAGGATGGAGTGCCCGAGATCACCTTGCAAGGCGCTCTTCAACCAAAGGATAAACTGGATGGATAGGCTCTGGTCGAGGCCGAGTTGACCCCGCAAGGCGTTCAATGTCTCCGGCGTCGCGCGATCCCCCAGGATCAGAAGTGCCGGGTCGCCGGGGATCAAGCGCATCAGCGCGAAGACGCCGATTGCGACAAGCAGGACCGTCGGCACCGACCATAGGAGCCGCTGCAGGAAATAGCGAAACATATTCGTTCTCCGACTATCCGGCCGATCTTACTGGGCCACCATCATGCCCCAGAGACGCGGCTTGCCTTCCCAGGGCTTGAAGTTTTCTACCCGCTCGCGGTAGGCCCATGCCGTTAGGCCGTTATAGAGGATGATCAGCGGTGCATCCGCAAGCATCATCTCATGGAGTTGGTCGAAGATCTGCTGACGCTTTGCCGGATCGGTAATGATCTTCGCCTTGTCGACCAGCGCGAGGGCGTCGGGATTATCCCAAATCTTACGTGGCTGCCTTGTCTTGTCGCCAGTGAACTGGTCGAAGCTCAGCGCGGGGTCGAGGCGTGATGAATAGGAAAACGACATCATCTGATAGTCACCCGAATTGTATTTTTCGAGCTGGGTTGCCCATTCGAGGACCTCAATCTCAACCTTGATGCCCACGGCTTGCAACATGGATTGGGCAACGAGCGCGACCTGCGCACTCGGCATCGGCGCACGCTTGTTGGCGAGCAGCTTGATGGTCTCGCCCTTGTAGCTGCTTTGCGCCAGCAGCTCTTTTGCTTTCTGCGGATCATATTGGAACGTCTTCTTCTGCACGTCATCATTGTAGGGGGATGCCCCAAAGACGGCGGAGTTGCTCGGTTCGGAAAGTCCGTCCGAGGCAAAGCCTACAAGCTGTGTGATATCCAAAGCGGTGGCAATTGCCTGCCGGAACTTGATGTCTTTGAACAGCGGATCGTTGGTCTGAAACAGCAATGCATGCTTCGATGCATCGCTTGGTGTCAGCACGACGATGCCCTTGGCGCTCTTCAGTTCCGAGACGTCGGAGGTCAAGGCCTGGGCGACATCTATGTCGCCCGAGAGCAGGGCAGCCTTCACCGTCGAGGCGTCCGGCACCACGACGAATGTGGCCCCATCGACATGGGGCGTCTTGTCTCCCACATAGCCATCGAAACCGGTTCCATCGGGAGACTTGTAGCCGTCGAATTTCTTGAGACTGATGGATTGCCCCTTCTTCCAATCCACTAGCTCGTAGGGTCCGGTACCGATCGGCTTGTTCCAGCTTCCGTCGGAATTAAGCGAGGCGCTGCTCAGCATGCCGGATCCACCGCAATCGGTACGCGCCAATGTATCGAGAAACAAGGCGCTCGGCCTGTCCAGATGAATGACCACCGTTTCGGCGTCGGGGGCCTCTACAGACGTGACCTTGAGGCTGTTTGTGCCATTGACGTCGGGAAGGCACCGCCATTTGGTCGCGGGATCCGTGTAGCGTTTCCAGTTCCACAGGACGTCGGCGGATGTAAAGGCGGCACCGTTTTGGAATGTTACACCTTCCCTCAGCTTGAACGTGTAGATCAGGCCATCGCCGGAAATATCGACCGACCTTGCAAGCAGCGGCTTGACCGTGCCGCCTTCTCCATAACCGACCAGGCCCTCAACGATGTTGAGCAACACACCATCGGTGTTGTCGTCGCGGTTGACGCCCGGATTGGTACTCAGGATATCCGCCGTCAAGGCGATCTTTGCTTGGCTGGCGGCGGCGGAAGTAGCAACAGGCAAGACCGGCGCGAGGATCAGGAAAGGAATGATTTTCCGTAGTCTGGATCGCATATCGAAGTTCCCCTTTTTCTATGAATTTTATGATTTGCGATTGAAGGCGGCATGTTCCCGGTAGGCGGCGAGACTCCGTGCCAGAAAGGATTGCGCAGCAGTAAATATGGGCTCCGCCTCATGTCCCACTCCGGGAAGCAGATCGAATGCGGCCTTTGCACCGGCGTTGGTGAGCGAGTGTTCCAGCGCACGAAGCCGATCCGGGCGCGTCTCGCCGGCGTCATTCGCACCTTCGGTCCAATAGCGTCCCCCGGGCCGATGGACAATTTCGGTCGTGTCGAGGTCTGCATCCCCGACGATGAGTTGGATGGGCACCTCTGCCAGGCGTTGCGGATCGATGGTGGTGCCGAACCTCTGTTCAATATCCCGAACGCCCGGCCACCAATCGCGCTGATGATCAAGAAGGGTGACAGACCCAGGCGCTCCGACCGATACGCCCCAGAGCCGTTCAGGCCGCAGTAGAAGGAAGCGATGGGCAAAATGCGCGCCGCCGGAAAAACCGACCAGACCGAAACGGGCGCCGTCGGTTCCATACCGCGCCGAGACTTGCGCGACCATACTCTGCAGGACCTGATCGTAGCGGATGTCGCCCTCGACCATATATTTGAAGCCATCGAGATTACCGTCGCCAAGCACATTTCCTGGGAACAATGGTGCCAGGATCAGGCAATTGTTTGCGTTCGCGAAATCCTTGAACTGGTCGCGATGAGCAGTGAAATTCCGATAGCTGCCATGGATCACGCAAAGCAGGGATCGCTCGGCACTATCGCCGTGCTCGGGAACATAAAGGCAATAGCTAAAGCGCGCGTCATCGGACAAGGCAACGACGGTCGTCGCGCCCCGCTCATAGACAGGCAAGGGGTTGGCCTCAGCCTTGTCTGGTGCTCGCGAGATGGCTGAAATCGGCTGCATGACTTTCCTGTTCTAATTTTGGATGCAATATTGGATCTAAAAGAACATCTAAAATTAAGACTGACAAGATGGAATCTTCATCGAAGGCTGATAAGTTGATATCAAACGTAAAATCCGCAGTGATTGGACATCATGAACGTAGAGAGCACCAAGGTACGCCGCTCGGACGAAGTGGCTGAGATCATGGCGAGAGACATCCGTTCCGGCGCGTTGAGTACTGGAACCTGGCTGAAGCAGGTCGATGTCGAAAGGCGCTATCAAGCGTCGCGTGCCGATGTCCGGCGCGCATTAGAGATATTGTTGCAGCGCAGGCTGGTCGAGCAAATCCCGGAGCGCGGATTTTACGTTGCCGAACCCGACGAACGGCGGCAGCGTGAGCTTAGGGAGGTACGCGTCACTCTTGAAATATCGATGGTTCAAAGCATCATCGAGAATGCCGACGATGAGAAACTTGCTGAGCTTGGCGGGCTCGCAGAGCGCTTCGATTACGCCGTTGAGAATGGCAGCGTTGCCGACCGCTACGAGTCGAACCAGCTCTTCCATGTGGCTCTCGCGGCCCTCTGCACAAATCGCGAACTGGTCAAGCTCATCATCGACTTGCGCGGCTACGTTCCAGCTTCTCCGATGTCACAATGGCCAGATATGGCTCGTGCACGCCTCTCGTCGAGGGAGCATTTCGAGATGATCGAAGCAATTCGCAAACGAGAAGGCACTGAATTGAAGCGGCTGTTCAAGGCACACATCGTGCAGCCCGGATCCGGCGCGTAATGAGGAAAGGGCGGCGTTGTCAATTTTATGCCGCACGGCTCAATTCCTATGGCCTCACGGAATTGGAGAGATTGTACGTTCAAGACACCCGCAATCTTAAACGCAGCGGCGTTTTTAACTAATACGGCGCTGGTTCAAATCCTTTCAAGACCTCACACTTTCGAAGTCAAGAGGTTGTCCTGGGTATGCGGCACGTCGAGGGAATAGGCGGGCACTCGACCGCGGGTGATAGCCACGAGTTGGCGCGTAGGATCCGACCGTCAAAATGCCTAGCGCTGACCAATCGATGGGCTGAACACCATGAGGCTCAGTATCTCGAAAAGCACCTGAGCGGCAGCATGCGCGGTATTGGTCGTTGCGTCGTATTGCGGTGCAACCTCGACGACGTCGCCGCCCACCAGATTTATGCCCTTCAGCCCGCGTATCAACTCAAGAACTTCCCGTGTAGTCAATCCACCGATCTCCGGCGTGCCCGTGCCTGGCGCAAAGCTTGGATCGAGACTGTCAATGTCGAATGAGAGATAGGTCGGTCCGTCGCCGACGATGGATTTCGCCTTGGCGACAATGGCCGCGATCCCCATCCCGCTGATGTCCTCTGCGTGGATAACCGTCATTCCAGACGCATAGGAGAATTCCCACAAATATTCCGCCGAACCACGGATGCCGATCTGGATCGTCCTTGTCGGATCGAGCACACCGTCGAGTACTGCGTTTCGGAATGGTCCGCCATGATGAAACTTCGTCTGATCGAAGGCGCCGCTTGTATCGCAATGGGCATCGATATGGATGAGACCGACCGGTTGCTGCCGACCGACGGCCTTCAGGATCGGGTGGGTGATGGAATGATCACCTCCAACGGAGAGCGGCGCAACGCCGGCATCGACAATCTGGCCGATACGCTTTTCTATGTCGGCGTGACTGAGCTCCAGTCGATAGCGGCTCTGGAACGATATGTCGCCTATGTCGGCGACCCGTAGATCGAAAACCGGCGCCGTTCCAAGGACGTGATTGTACGGGCCTATCCTTTCGATGGTGCGAAGTGCGCGCGGTCCGAAGCGGGAGCCTGGGCGATTGGTGACGCCGAGATCCATCGGGATTCCCGTTATCGCGACCTGGAGATTGCCAAAGTCCGGCTCATCGGCGGCAGTCTGCATGTAGGGTGCGCTGAGGAAAGTCGGCACTCCAGAATATGGCGCCAGCCTCGTGCCGTTCTTCGAGATGATCCTCTCCGCCACTTTGCGAAATTTCTCATCGAATATCTCGCCACCATTGGCGTCTGCAAATTCCGCGCGCAGCTGTTCGAGCCGCATTTTGTCCCACACCATGCGCATGTGTCTCCGCTCGGGGTCCGTCTCAGCCAACAAAGAGGTTGAGAACGCAATTGGTATCGTTGTAGCAATCGGTATCAAAGAGAAATCGATATGACCGTCGCAAAATCCAATTCACTCGTTGCCCGCCTCTCTGCCCCGCCCATTCCCTCCGTCATCGCCTGGGGCCGCGAATATAAGGGAGGAAAAGGGCCACTCATCGATCTGTCGCAAGCCGTGCCCGGCTATCCCGCGCATCCGGAGATGCTGCGGCTTCTTGGCGAGGCGGCCGGACAACAGGTCATGACGGGATATGGGCCGATCGAAGGCGAACCTCTCTTGCGAGCTGCCTATGCGGCGCATCTTGCCGAGCTTTACGGCGCCGAGCTTTCCGCCGGCAATATCCACATTACTGCCGGCTGCAATCAGGCTTTCATGTGTACGGCGATCGCGCTCGCGGGAGCAGACGATACCGTAGCACTTACCAATCCCTTCTATTTCAACCATGATACGACGCTGTCGATGCTGGGCATCGGGAGGCAATTGGTCCATTGCGATCCTGCCGCCGGCTTTCTTCCCGATTTGCGGTCGGCCGAGGTTGCACTTGCGGCCGGTGCAAAGATGCTGGCCGTCGTTACGCCCAACAATCCGACAGGAGCCGTCTATCCGCCGAGCCTGCTTCACGAGCTGTTTGTGCTTTGCCGCAAACATGGTGCCTGGCTGGTCCTCGATGAAACCTATCGCGACTTCCTGGCCGAGGGTTACGGCCGCCCGCACTTTCTTCTGTCTGAGCCTGGTTGGGAGGATACGCTCGTTCTTCTCTACAGCTTTTCGAAATCCTTCTGCATTCCCGGCCATCGACTGGGTGCCATCACGGCAGGACCTAGGCTCATCGCCGAGATCGCGAAGGTGATGGACAACATGCAGATCTGCGCACCGCGTTCGGCCCAGATCGCTGTTGCATCGGCCCTGCCTGTTCTCGCCGATTGGCGGGCCGGCAACCGGCTGGAGATTGCTCGCCGCGCAGATGCGTTGAGACTGGCCGTCTCAGGGCTGGCGGGCTGGGAGATTGCAGCGATCGGCGCCTATTTCGCCTTCGTTCGCCATCCCTTTGCCGATCGGTCATCGTCCGAGGTCGCTGAACGGCTTGCCAGGGAGGCTGGCGTTGTCTGCATCCCCGGAGCTTATTTCGGCGAGGGGCAGGAGCGTTACCTCAGACTTGCCTTCGCAAACGCGGATGTCGGCTCGATAGAGCTATTGTCGCAACGGCTCGGCTAGGCGGTGGCGATGAACCTCTGCCGGAAGGTCATGATAATCGCCTTGCCAATAGAGAAGCGGTCCTATGTCCTGCCTGATCTCGATCGCGCGGATATGCCCGATCAGAATGGCATGGGAATGATGGTGAAATGCGGTTTCGAGCTCGCAGTCCAGGACCGTGAGGGCATTTTCAAGTACCGGTGCGCCGGTCTTGAGGCGATACCATCCCGCATCGCTGTAGCGTTCAACGCCTTTGCGCCCATCAAGGCCGGCGAAGGATTGCGCCACCTGCCGCTGGTCGGCCGCAAGCACGTTGACGCAGAAGCAGCCATAGCGCTGCAGTACCGGCCATGAGGACGAGGCGCGGTTGACGCTGACGATGACGGAAGGCGGTTCCCCCGAAAACGAGGAGACCGACGTTGCGGTGAAGCCGGTACGGTCTTGTCCGTCTCCGACGGTAATCACGCTGACCGCACCGGCCAGACGGCGCATCGAAAGCTTGAATTCGGTGTCGGTGATCAAGGCCTTATCGTTCATCTGACTGGCGCTTGCGTTTTGGCAAAGCGGTTTGCCGGCGTCGAAAGACCGAGGTTTTCGCGCAAGGTCTTGCCCTCATATTCCTCACGGAACAGGCCGCGGCGGCGAAGTTCCGGCAAGACAAGCCGCACGAAGTCGTCGAGACTGGACGGCAAGGTCGGAAACATCAGGATAAAGCCGTCAGCGGCGCGCGTCTCGAACCACTCCTCCATGAAGTCGGCGATCTGGGCCGGCGTACCCGTTATGCCGTTTCCGGTATGCTTTTCGGCATAGTGCCGGATGAGTTCGCCGACGGTGTGCCCGCTCTTGACGAAATCGACCAATTCGTCGAACAGGGCACGTGATCCCTTTGGCGCTGCCGGTAGCCGATCCATCGGGAATGGCTGGTCGAGCGCCACGTCGCGCAGGTCCGCCTCCAGGAATTCGGAGAGCATTAGCCGCCCAACATCGGGATGCATCTTGTCGATCAGATAGTCCACCTTCGCCTTTGCCTCGGCCTCGGTTTCCCCGACATTGATAACGATGCCCGGCATGATTTTCAGTTCGTCTCGATCGCGCCCATAGGCCGCCATCCGGCCTTTGACATTTTCGTAGAAGGATCGATTTCGCTCGATATTCGATGCCAGACTGAAGACGATCTCGGCTGTGCGTGCCGCCATGTCCATGCCGGGTTCCGAACCGCCCGCCTGGGCGATGACAGGACGACCCTGGGGCGTGCGCGCGATGTTGAGCGGACCGCGAACCTGGAAGTGCTTGCCTTTGTGATTGAGCGTGTGGTGCTTGTCCTTGTCGTAGTAGACGCCGTTTTCGCGATCGAGAAGGAGCGCGCCTTCCTCGAAGCTGTCCCAAAGGCCGAAGACGACATCGACGAACTCGTTGCCGCGCTCGTAACGCAGCGCATGCGGATCGAGTCCCTCGCGGTTGAAGTTGTAGCCGGTCTCGTCATGGTCGGAGGTGACGACATTCCAGCAGGCGCGGCCCTTGCTCAGATGGTCGATCGAGGAAAACAGGCGCGCGACGTTGTATGGCTCATAGTAACTTGTCGAGAGCGTTGCCACGAGACCGAGATCGTTGGTCGTAACGGCCAATGCTGAAAGCAGTGAGAGGGGCTCGAAGCGGTTCATCTTGGTTGGAATGCGGGCAAGCGCGCTCGGGTCGCCAACAGCGGCGGCGGGAGAATCCGCCATGAACATGAAATCGAATTTGGCTGCCTCGGATCGTTTGGCGACATCGAGCAGATGAGCGAAGTCGTTCGCGCCTTTGACATCACTTTCCGGATGTAGCCAGGAGGCAGGATGAAAGCCGAACGTATAGACGAAAGTCCCGAGTTTCATCTTGTCGGTCCGCGCCATTGAGCTCTCCTGTTTTGCCGGTCTCGCCGTCCTCTTGGAGGCGAATGCGTAAATTATCGCCAGGTATAAATTTTCATCAATATCGTGCAGCTGGGTTCCGTTTTAGTTTTCCTAAAATGTCGGGCGGGGTGCCGATGCCAAGGCCTGCTGACGGGAAATGGCAATGAGCCAATCGCGGAACTGGAGTCCGTGCGGTTTTTGCAAGGCCGCCCGGTCCCAGGCGAGAAAGTAGCTTTCGCGCAATGGAATGCGTGTGTCGACGGGAATGACGAGCGTTTGCGCCTCGAGCTCATCGGCAATCATCGACATCTGTGCGAGGACGACGCCGCGTTTGTTAACGGCGGCATCGATGGCGCTGCTCGACAGGGTGAAGGAAAGGCCCGCAGTACTCTCCTCGAGTGTAACTCCCGTTTTTGCGGCGAATTCGCGCCAACTCGGATAGGGCGTAAAATGCCGCTCCCATTCGACATGCAGGAGTGGATATTCGAGAAGCCGTGCGACAGAGGGCGCCTTGCCCTTGATCAGTGCCGGCGAGCAGGCGGGTACGACCCAATCACGAAACAACTCCGTATAATGTTCATGCTGAAGCACATCCGATCCGTAACTGATGCGGAAATCGATATCGTCGAAGCCCATGCGCGGTTCCTTGTCACGGCCGACGACCCTGACATGCGCATTCGGATGAAGGGCCTGCCAGTCGAAGATCCGGCGCGCTATCCATTTGTTGACGACGGAAGACAGGGCGCTGAGAACCAGGGCGTTTTCGTTGCGTGCTCGCTCCAAAATCTGTTCTGCCAATGCGAATTGCTCGAAGCCCTTCGATATTTCCTGATGATAGAGCCGCCCCCATTGGGTAAGTTCCGCGGTGCGGCCGTTGCGCTCCAGCAAGGTGACGCCGAGAAAGCTCTCGATCTTTCGGATCTGTTGGCTGATCGCGCCGGGGGAAACCTTCAGCTCCAGGGCGGCGGCGCTGACGCCACCACAACGGCCGACGGCTTCGAAGGCTTGCAAGCCCTTGAGTGGAACCGCCCTGATAGCCTGTTTTTCGGTCAAGAGATGCTTCTCCGTGGCAGTTGATCCATGACGCCTCTCTCAGTCGGATGAAAGTCGCCGGCGAACTGAAACCGGTCGCCGGGATGGATGATCTCGACGTAAGTGACCGTGTGGCTGTTCTGCCATGTCTGTCGGATAAGTCTGAGGCAGGCCTCGCCACGCTCGGTTTCGAGCAGACGCGCCGTGACGGCATCGGTCGAAAAGGCACGAATGACATGCCTCGCCTTCGACCAGGGCACTAGGTCCAGCAACCATTTGCCGGGCGGAACCATAGCAAAGCTTTCGGTTCGGGCTGATGGAACCATCGCGAGCATGATGATGCGTCGCTCCAGCGCGATCGGTTTGGCGTCCACCACATGCAAGCAGTGAACCCGCAGGATTTCGGCTCCTGCTGTTTCGCCAAGTTGCGTCGCGGTGCTGGCATCCAGCGTTTCGATCCTTCGCATGAGGATCCTGTAGCTATGGTCATGCCCCGCCAACGCAGCTTCCGTTGAAATGTCCTGAATGTCCATCACCGTGCGGTCGATCTGCGGCGAGGCGACGAAAGAACCAATCTTGCGGCGGCGTATGATGACACCACGTTCCGCCAGGGCTGAAAGCGCCTTGTTCACGGTCATCCGGGAGCATTGATACTCCTTCAGCAACTCGTGCTCGGAGGGTATGCGGTGACCGGGCGGCCAGGCGCCACTCATGATCCTGGCTTCGATGTCTTCGAAAATTCTCTGATGAATTGAGACCAACGCTCGCCTTGCTCCGATGACACGCAGTTTCCGTGAAAGCCGTTTTTGATGGGGCTATTGCCATTACTAGGCACAAATATTGCTTCTATCGAGTTTTGCGTTTGACAGTGTAGGCCAGCCCGTATCTATTTGTATAGACAAAAGCGGATCATAGAAATCTGCTCGGCGGGACAACGCTTGGGGAACTTGAACCTTCCACCGGAAGGGCAAAAAACTGGAGAGAAAACATGAGGAAGAATTCGCTTCTGAAGGGGCTGGTTGGCGCAGCACTTTTGTTTGGTGCCACGATTTCGGCCCATGCGGCCGATACGCTTGCCGCCATCAAGGCCGCGGGTACGCTGAAGGTTGGCACCGAGACCGCCTTCGCACCATTCGATTTCATCGATGCCGGCAAACATGTCGGCTTGAACGTCGATCTATTCGATGAGATCGGCAAGGAACTCGGCGTAAAGATCGAATGGGTCACCTTGCCATGGGACGGCGTTTTCCCGGCGCTTGAAGCCGGCAAATTCGACGTCGTTGCCGGGCCGGCAACGATTACCAAGAAGCGCATGGAGCGTTATCGCTTTACGCCGCCGCTGGCTGAAGCAACGATTGCGATCCTGAAGAAGGCTGGTGACAAGACGATCAACAAGCCGGAAGACATCGCCGGCAAGAAGATCGGCGTTGGCAAGGCCACTGCCCAGCTCGATCAGCTCAAGGAGTTCTCTGACACGCTGCCGACGAAGGCCGATATCCGTGAGTATCCGGCCTTTACGGAATCCTATGCGGATCTCGCGGCCGGCCGCATCGCCGGCGTCGCCAACTCGCTGCCGAATATCGCTTTTGTCGCCAAACAGCGTGAAGGCACGTTCGAAGTCGTGCTACCGCCCTTCGGCAAGAAATCCTATTTCGGCTTCATCGGCCTGAAGGATGCTGATCATGCGCCGTTGATGGACGCCATCGACGCCGCCATGCTGAAAATCAAGGCCGACGGCCGTATGGCGACGCTGCAAAAGAAGTGGTTCGGCGCGAGCTTTGATACGCCGGATTCCGTCAAGGACCCTGCATTCTGATCAATTTCCGGAAATCGGCCGTGCCCAGCTTTTGCCGAGGCATGGCCGATAAACGGGATCAAAGCGTCCTGATTACCAAGCGGGCGAAATCTCAATGTCCTTCGAGCTCTTTGGGTTGCTTCTGCAGGCGTCCATCTACACGGTGGCGATCAGCCTCGTGTCGATCTTTATTGGCTTTGCGATCGCGATCCTCATTTCGGGAATGCTTCTGACGAAGCGGAGCCTTTTTGTGCGACCTGCCCAGATTTTCATCAGTTTTTTTCGCGGCGTGCCGCTGCTGGTGCAATTGCTGTTGATCTATAATCTGCTTCCAGCCGTCGGAATCAATGTGCCAAGCATTGTTGCAGCGATCATCGGCCTGTCGCTCTGCACGGCCGCGTATCAGGCGGAGAACCTGCGTGGCGGCTTTGCCAGCGTGCCTCTCGGCCTGGTGGAGTCGGCAGAGATGGTCGGGTTGACGCCGCGCCAGATCTTCCGCCGTATCAAGGTGCCAATTGCTCTGCGCCTGACATTTCCAGCTCTTGTCAACGAGGCGATCCTCATTCTGAAGGCATCATCGCTGGTCTCGGTCGTCGGTATTGTCGAGCTGACCCGCATGGCGCAGGATCTTGCCGGGAGCACCTTTCTGCCGCTGCAGATCTTCGCATCCGCTGGCCTTGTCTATCTCGCGATCAACTGGCTGGTGGCGCTTGCCGGCGGCCTGATCGAAAGCAGATTGCCTGGGGTGCCGCGATGACCTTCGACATCAATGTGCTTATCGGGCAATGGCCCGCCATCCTCAGCGGCGCGGGCGTGACGATCCTGATCTGGATACTCGGCACCGTTGCGGCGGCCGTCATAGGCTTCCTGATGGCGATTGCCCGGCAATATGGCGGCATGGTGGTCGACACGATACTGGGTGCCATCGTGGCCGTGTTGCGCGGTACCCCGTTTCTCATCCAGATCTTCCTTGTCTACTATGGTGGCCCCTTCGTCGGCCTCGAGCTCGATCCTCTGCCTGCCGGTTTGATCGGTATTTCGATCTATGGCGCGGCCTATTTCAGCGAAATCTTCCGCTCCGGCTTTCAGGCCGTGCCGAAGGGGCATATCGAGGCAGGCGAATGCGTCGGCCTGACCCGGGGGCAGATCATCAGGCGCATTCTCTTGCCTGAGATGACGATGCTGGTGCTACCACCGTCCGTGAACATGGTGGTCATCCTGATGAAGGAGACGGCGGTCCTGTCCATCATCACCGTTCCGGAGCTGACGGCAACGCTGAGCGCAATCGGATCGCAGCAATATGCCTTCGTCGAAGCGCTTTCTGCGCTGGCACTCTTCTACTGGGTACTCGTCGAAGTCACCGGTTGGCTTGGCAATCTTGCCGAAAAGAAACTCTCCAGATTCAGGTTTTTCAACGCATGAGCGTCCCCGCAATAGCAGTCCGCAATCTTGTCAAGACTTTCGGAGAGACCACAGTTCTTCATGGCATCGATCTTGCCATCGAACCGGGGCAGGTTTCCTGCCTCATCGGACCGTCCGGCTCCGGCAAGAGCACGCTTTTGCGCTGCATGGCTTTTCTCGAGGAGGCAACGCGCGGAACGATCTCCATCAACGGCGAGGTGCTTGGTTTCATCGAGGATGCGCAAGGACGGCGCGAGCGCGTTTCGGCTGGCGTCAACCGTGCCATCCGCGCGCAAATCGGCATGGTGTTCCAGCAGTTCAATCTCTGGCCGCATATGACAGCGCTCGGCAATGTCAGCGAGGCGCTGAAAATGGTTCACAAGATGAGCCGAAAGCAGGCTGAGGATGCGGCGATGGCGCAACTTATCAAGGTCGGCCTGGAAGCGCGTGCCGGGCACTATCCCTCGCAGCTCTCAGGCGGACAGCAGCAGCGCGTGGCGATCGCCCGTGCACTGGCGTTAAAGCCGAAGATCATGCTGTTTGACGAGCCAACCTCATCGCTCGATCCGGAACTGACGGGCGAAGTGCTGAATGTGATGCGGGATCTGGCCGCCGAAGGCATGACGATGGTTGTCGTTTCACACGAGATAGGGTTCGCCGCAACAGTCGGCCAGCAGATCATTTTCCTCGACCACGGCAAGGTGCAGTTCACCGGGCCGCCACAGGAGGTTTTCAAGAAGCCGAGAAATCCGCGTCTGGAGCAGTTTCTGGATACCTATCTCGACCGTGGGGCGTCGATGCTGCTCTGACATCGAGTCAAGCGCGTCTTAAGCCGGCGCCAAGCTATTACTCCAGGGGACGTGCTTGGGGCCGGCTGCTCGCCACAGATCTCCAAGCCATTGGCAGAGCCGAGATGAAAGCCAGTTTGGCGACCGGTGCCTATGATCATATCTTCCACCAACCCACACGCCGAGGATCTGTTACACCAACGCGAACCCTACAACTACGCAGTCATTTTTGAAGGATTGCGTTTCCTTTCCTCAGCAAGCTCCGATTAGAGCACGAGAATACCTACGCTTTCTCAACGGTTTAACGTCAGGTAGATTGAGAGGCCATCGGTTCTCATCCTTTCAAGACAGAGACTCTTGGCTGCCGGTGGAAAGCCCCTCGCACAACGGAACAATTGGGCCGGAAGCTCGAACTGGCTCGAGCCGGCTTAGAATGCTCCAGAGTTGCTGTTGCTTTTGAAAGGATAGGGCAAACCATAGCGGTCCCGAATCGTTCTCCCCTCATAGGACGTTCTAAAGACGCCCCGTTCCTGAAGGATCGGGACGACCTTGTCGACGAACTCTTCGATATCATCGGGTGCGCGCGGCGGCTGCAGAGTGTAGCCATCGACTGTCCCGTCTGCCCATAGATCGATGATGGCGTCGGCGACCTCCTCAGGTGTGCCCAGCACCAGCCGGTGATGGCCTTCGGAGCGCCGTACGGCCTGGCGCGCCGTCAGCTTTTCATGCGCGAGTAGATCGGACAGGCCAAGGCCCATTCCGACAGCCTGGATACGGTTGGGATCGGGGATGAAACGCTCGGCCTCCAGAACGGCATCGGGATCGAAATCATGCGGATCGATGCCGTTGTCTTTGACAAAGCGGGCGAGCAAGCCTTCTTCCGAGCCGGTGCCGCTGAAAAGCTCGTGCTTGCGCAGCGCCTCGGCCCGCGTTTCCCCCAGGATAGCGACAAGACCCGGGACGATACGGATCCCGGCGGGATCTCGTCCAAGTTCGATGGCGCGATGTCTGACTTTCTTGCCGAAAGCCTGGCCGGCTGCGCGCGAGAGAATGTTGCAATAGATAATCTCGCCATGCCGTGCGGCAAGTTCGATGCCGCCTTCAGAAGCACCGGCCTGCGCGATGACGGGATGGCCCTGGGGGCCGACCGGGACATTGAGTGGTCCCTTTACCGTGAAATAATCTCCAGCATGGTCGATTGCCTGTGCGCTTGCCGCATCCCAGAAGCGGCTTTCGGGAATATCGCCCTCGCGTGCCGGGTCCCAGCTCGACCAGAGCTGTTTGGCGACATCGAGGAATTCGGATGCTTTCGCATAGCGCTCGCTGCGCGGCGGCAATGGCTCTGCTCCGAAGTTGGCGGCGACATTCGGGTTGAAGGACGATACGATGTTGATGATCAGACGACCGCCGGAAATGATGTCCGTCGACTGGGTGCGCCGGGCAAGATTATAGGGCGAATTATAGGTTGATGACATGGTTGCGACGAAGCCGATGTCGGGCACTTGTGCGGCCAGGGCCGTGCATAGGATCAGGGGATCGATGGTATGGAACGGCGCGTTCGGATCGGTCATCAATGCGGGGTGGTCCGAGAAGAACACCGCGTCGAACAGCCCCTTATGCGCCAGCTCGGTCAGCCGCCGATAATAGCCGGGATCGTTGATGTCATGTCGGCTGCCGGTGCGATACCGCCAGGCATTGCCAAGATAGCCTGTTGTGTTGATGCCGACATTGAGATTGAGCTGTCGTTTCGAAATTGTCATGCGGCTGGGCTTTCGTTCTGGAAGGCCATGCACGCTAGTGCGTAACATCAATTCCCTACAGAATTTGTAGACTAATATTACTGGAGCAGAGGGAATTAACTTCCAGCCTTTCGATGAGAGGGAGCATGGCGCGGAGCCGTTCCGACCTTCAGGCAAATATCTTGCGCCGCGCGAAGGATTGCTTTCGTCGTGCGCTAGAAAAACTGTCTTTGGATTTCGGACTTTCCCAAGAATCCTGCAGGGAATGGGACGCTGAGCCCAAAGCCTATGCCAATCCATCGGAGCAAAGCCAATGTCGATCAATCGCCGCCAATTTCACCAATTGCTGCTGCTCGGGGGTGCCGGCCTGGCGTTCGGTATTCCGCAACTCGCAGATGCCGCAGACATACCGGTCAGTGGCGGAACCCTCAACTGGGCCTATTACCCCGACCCCACCGCGCTGATTGCCATCAACACCTCTTCAGGCACAGGCCAGGCGATCGGGCCTAAGGTGAACGAGGGGTTGCTCGATTTCGACTATGATCTCAATCCCACTCCGCTCCTGGCGACGTCGTGGTCTGCAAGTGCCGACGGCCTGCGCTATACCTTCGCGCTCCGCAAAGGCGTCAAGTGGCATGATGGCAAGGATTTCACCTCAGAGGACGTCAAGTTCACGATTTTTCGCCTGAAGGAAGCGCATCCGCGTGGGCGCATCACCTATCAGAACGTCACATCGGTCGAGACACCCGATCCGCTAACGGCCATCATCGTGCTTTCCAAGCCGGCGCCCTATCTGATCTCGGCGCTCGGCAGTTCGGAATCGCCGATCGTGCCGAAACATGTCTACGAGACCTTCAAGCCGACCGAGCAGCCGACCCTCGCGCAGACGATCGGCACAGGTCCATTCATTCTCAAGGAATGGGTGCCCGGCAGCCATCTGATCTTCGATCGCAATCCGGATTACTGGGATGCGCCGAAGCCCTATCTCGACCGCATCGTCCTGCGGGTTATCCTTGATCCGGCGGCCAGAGCCGCAGCGCTGGAAACCGGCGAGATCGACATCGGGGCGAACCCGGTTCCTCTATCGGACATCGAGCGATTGAAGGCCAATGCCAATCTCGTCGTCGATACCACGACCTATGCCTATTCGGGGCCGCAGCAACAGCTGTTCTTCAACTACGAGAACGAGATCCTGACCAAGAAGGACGTGCGCCTCGCCATCGCCCACGCCATCGATCTGCAGAAGCTCGTCGATATCGCCCTGTTTGGCTACGGCCAGGTCTCGCCAAGTCCGATCAGCACCGCACTGCCGAAATGGTATGATCCGAGCATCAAGGCACGCGAGCCCGATCCGAAGCTTGCCAATAAGCTGTTGGACGATGCCGGCTACCCGCGCGGCGCCAACGGGACGCGGTTCAAGCTGCGGCTCGCCTATAATTCCTTCCTGCAGCCCTCCTATGCCGATTTCATCAAGCAGTCGCTTGCCGTTGTCGGCATCGATGCCGAAATCCTGAAGCTCGATCTCGCGACCTTCCTGAAGACCGTCTACACGGATCGTGCCTGGGATCTGGTCATCGAGTCGCTGTCCAACACCTTTGACCCGACGCTCGGGGTGCAGCGCGCCTATTGGTCGAAGAATTTCAAGATCGGCCTGGTGTTCTCCAATGCCAGCCACTACGCCAACCCGGAGGTCGATGCGCTTCTGGAGGCAGCCGCCACCGAGCCGGATGAAGCCAAGCGCCGTGAGATCTGGTACAAATTCCAGCACGTCATTCATGACGACGTGGTGTCGGTTGACCTGGTCGCGGCAGGCGCGCAGATCGTCGCCAACAAGCGCGTGAAGAACTTCGCGCCAGGTGCGCAAGGGATCAACAACAGCTTCGGACAGATCTGGCTTAGCCCGAGCGCCTGAGAAGTGACACTAGGAGCCGGCTACATTCAGCCGGCTCAATGCATTCCTTGCCGCGATCGTGCGGATCATGTGACTTTGCGGTGCGTGGGAGCGGGCGGTGATCGCATCGCGATGGTGCCGTTCAAGCTGGAAGTCGCGATTGAGGCCTGGATTACCGGCAAGGTCGAGCGCCAGGCTGGTGATGGCAACGGCATTGTCGATGACGACGTGACGAACATTCATGCCGTCCATCCCCACAGGCCTGCCGGCATCGACATCCTCTCCAAGCGATCGCAGCAAGCGTGCATTGGTGGCAAGCCGCACCTCTATGTCGCCAAGCCCGTCCTGGATGCGTGGCACCGTGGCAATGGGTGCGCCGAGGCTGGCCGGGGCGTGTTGGCTGACGAAGCTGATCAGACGGTCGCGCGCCGACCTTGCCACACCGTGATAGACGGCGCCGATCAGGCCGAAAAAGAAGGCGGCCGCGTGCTCGTCGCGCCGGATTGGCTCTGCGGCCGGTTGGCCTTCGATGAGGTCATCCAACGGGATCGACACGTCATCAAGGATGATGTCGTCACTTGCCGTCGCATGCATGCCCGCTGCGTTCCAGCTCTTCTCGACGCGAAGGCCATGGGCGTCGGTCGGCACGAGAAACGAAGCGCGGCGCGGCTGGTCCTCGTCGGTCAGGGCAAGCAGCGAGACCCACTTCAAAACGGGAATGCCGGTGACGTAGCTCTTATGACCGGAGATGCGCCAGCGATTACCATCGCGGCGGGCGATCGTTTCGGGGAGGGCGCCATGGGCGGGAGAGCCGATACGCGGTTCTGCCTGTGCGTTGTTGATCAGCGCGATCCCGCGTTGGTTTGCTGACAGCACTCTTTCCGCAAGATGAGCCGGCCATTCGCCGAAGCGCCGGATGGTAAAATGCGAGTTGTAATGCATCGCCAGCACGAGGGCGGTCGAGGGCTCGCCGCGGGCTATCTCGCTGATAACGGCCTGGGCCGCGGTCAGGCCCTCGCCAAGGCCGCCGTATTCCTCCGCGCTCACAAGCCCTAAAAGACCGGCCTCGAAAAGCCTGTCGAAGTTTTCGAATGGAAACTCACCGGTCGCATCGTGATGGGCGGCTGTCGCCGAAAAATCATCGGCAAGGCGCTTCGCCCTGCCGATCACATGGTGAAGCTCTTCAGTCATATCGGTCTTTGCGCCTTTCGTCAGGCAACTGCGCGAGCCGCAAAGCCATCGATATGCCGGCGGTCCACCCAGTCTGCGATGTCGAAATCCGCGGCCAGAAAGCCGAAGTCGCGCAGGAAGTTCTTGTAGTGCTCCACGGCGTCGACAAGCGCCGGCTCCAGTCCGAGGCCCAGATGTCGATGAACCTCCGGGCCGTTGGCGGCAAACACCTGCTCTTCCGTCGCGCCGGATTCGCGTGCCACGAAACGTCTCGTTTCTTCGGGGTGGGCCTGCGCCCAGGCGCTCGCCTTGAAGATCGCCTCGATGAGCTTGCGAACGAGATCGGGACGCTCCTCGGCAAGCAGTTCATCCACGGTCAGCACGCGTGGCGAGCCGGAATTGATACGGATCTTCGGATCGGGATGAAAGCCGAACTCGGCAACCTGAACGGCGCCGATGAGATTGGCGACATTGATGCCAGCCGTTCCCTTGACGTAGATCGCATCCACGTCGCCGCGCAGAAGGGCGGCAATCTCCTCGCCGTAGGCCTGCCGTCGTTTCAGGCCGAAGAGCGATGGCCCCTCCTGGCTCGCAAGCACTGAATCGGCAAGCGCTATCTCGACAATCTCCACGTCCGTCTGGGACAGGCCCTCGAGCGATAGCGCCGAGATCAGGCCTTTCAGCGCCGTAGCGCGCATGAAGTCGACGATCCCGTCCGGACGTCGGGCGATGCCGAAGCGGCGGCCTTTCAGGTCCTTGGTCGTCTTGATCCCGGTTTCGGGCAGGGTGATGATTGCCTGAAACTCATCCGTCCAGGTAATGCCGACAAGGCGCGTGCGGCGGCCTTCGGAGCGGGCGCGAATGGGTGGCACGTTGCCGCCATGGCGGAAGGACCAGTCGAGCGTATGGTTGAAATGGCTCTGGCGGATATTGCGGTCGGGTGAATCGATGATCGACTTCAGCGTCACGCCCTCGGCACGGAAGCCCTCTTCGAGATAGCCAAGCTGTGCCGCAAGACCGACAGGCGTCGGCACGGGGCAGCGTGTGTACCAGATTTCGGAAATGGCATTGCTGGTCATGATCGTCCCTTTCAGTTGCGCAGGCCGGCCTGTTTCATCAGCGGCAGCACGTCGCTGCCGAAGAATTCCAGATCGTCGCGAAAATCGAAGAAGCTGAGCTGCAGGCCGTCGACGCCGGCAGCTTTCAATTTGACGAATTGGTCGACCACCTGCTCCGGCGAGCCGATGACGCGGATATTGCCGCCGATGAAACGATAAGGGTCATGCGCGTCGCGGCCCTTCCAGGCGTGTGCGTCGGAACTCAATGACTGGAAACCCTGCGGTGAGCGCTGGTCACCATGGGCAACGATGCGGTCGGCGAGCTCCCAGGCTTCCTTCTCGGTTGGCCGACAGATGACCATCGGGTTCAGGAGCGTGCGCACAGTGCGGCCGATATCGGTAGCCGCATCCTTCACTCTCTTCGTATGGGCGGGCAGGGAGGCAAGCGCGCTGTCGATATCGGCGCCCGTCGGGCTGGTGATGAAGACGATGTCCGAATAGCGGGCGGCGAAGGCGATGCCGGCATCCGAGCCGGTGGCGTTCACCAGGATCGGCCGGCCGAAATTCGGTTTCGGCGTGACGAAGCCGCCGCCGAGTTTCCAACTGCTCTGACCTTCGAAGGAGTAATTTTCGCTATCGCCCCACAGCCGCTGCACGACTTCGAGGAATTCCGCCGCCAGCTCATAGCGCTTGTCATGCTCGATGCGCGGCCAGCCGAACATTTCATGTTCGACGGCTCTGTGCCCGGTGACGACATTGATGCCCCAGCGGCCGCCAGTGATGTGATCGAGGGTGGCGCCGAACTTGGCAAGGTGCAGCGGGTGCCATGGTCCATAAAGGACATGCATGGTCGAAATCAGCATGATCTTCTTCGTGAGGCCCGCAAGGGCGGCTGTCGAGACGAAGCTGTCGAGCGCCTGTCCATCGAACACGCCACCGTAGCCGCCTTTCGGGAGCCATTGCGACAGCGCGAAGACCAGATCGAAGCCCAGCTCTTCCGCCCGCAAGGTCAGCGCCTTGTTGTAGTCGAAGCGCCAGTCGGTCGAGCGTTCGAGCGTCGACTGCGTCCAGCCGCCGGCCTGGATCGGCAGAAACAGGCCGAGCAGAACCGGTTGCGTCGCCAGAGCCTGCGACAAAGGACTGTCCGGAAAATCCGTCGGCGCGGGAAATTTCGGAAGCCCGACGATGGAGCCGGGCGCGTGTTGGATGGACATGGCGTTCGCTTGCTTTCGATGGTTCGAGCTTTGGCTGCTGCCCTCAGGCGGAGGCGATATAGGCGTAGGCAAGGCTGCCGCCGACGCCTTCGCCACCCAGCGTGTGGTCGGCTATGCGCTTGTTGTATATGGTCAATTCCGGCTGACTGACGATGTCGATCGCGGGCAGATCCTCGACCAGGATCTGCTGGATCTCGCGCCATTGCTCGACACGCTTGTTGGGATCGACTTCGATTGCGGCGGCTTCGAGCAGGGCGTCGACCTTCGGATTGCTGTAGGCCGACCCATTCGAGAACGGCACGCCAGGCTTGAAGTTCTTGCTCCAGTAAAGCCGCTGCACGCCGACCGTCGGGTCGAAGAGATTGCTCATGCCCTCATAGGCAAAATCAAAATCGCGGTCGGTGTAGATGCGCTTGGTGTAGGTGGCGAAATCCTGGCTGCGCACGGTAACGTCGACGCCGACCTTCGCGAGGGCCTGGCGGATATATTCGGAGCCGCGGCTATAGGGTTCGCCGCTCGGCACGTAATCGAGGCTGACGCGCAGGCGCACGCCATCCGAACCGCGGGGATGGCCGGCTTCGTCGAGCAGCTTCTCGGCGGCAGCAAGATCGATCGGATAGGTCTTCAAATCAGCGACAAACCACTTCGTCAGATTGGGATTTATCGGCCCGGGGATCGGCTCGCCATAACCATAGTTGATGGTGTTTCGGATCACCTTCCGGTCGATAACGTGTGCGAAGGCCTGGCGCACACGGATGTCCTTGAAGACCGGGCGCTCTAGGTTGAATTCGATACGGCTGACGCCGTTGGAATATTGGTAGCCGCGGGTCTCAAACGCCAGATTCGGCAGGTCCTTGAAACGTTCGAGATCGCTGAGAGGAACCGGTGTCGATGGCGCCAGATCGATTTCACCCGTCTCGATTGCGATGGACCGTGCGGCCGCATCCGGTATGAAGCGGACGATCAGTTGGTCGAGATAGGGCCGAGGCTGATCCCAGTAGTCGGGATTGCGCTCATAAACGATATGGCTACCGCGCACCCATTCCTTGAACTTGAAGGGACCGGTGCCGATGGGCGCCAGATTGACCGGATTTTCGGCAATCTTTGTGCCTTCGTAAAGATGGCGCGGCACGATCGGGGATTCGGATGCGGCCAGGGCCGTGATCAGATAAGGCGCGGGCTTGGAGAGAACCAGGATCGCGGTCAGCGGATCGGGGGTCTCGATCTCGACAAGATTGAGGAAGGTGTTGCGCCCGCGTGGGTGCACATCCTTGAGGGTTTTGATTGAAAAGGCGACGTCGGCGGAGGTGAACGGCTTGCCGTCATGCCATTTGACGCCCTCGCGCAGCTTGAACGTATAGCGCAACCCATTAGCGCTCACGCTCCATTGCGTGGCGAGCAATGGCTGCGGATTGAGATCGAAATCATAGGTGAGCAGTCCTTCGGTCGTCTTGGGCGAGACATAGACCGAGTTGAATGCCGTATGGGCGATCGTCGTCAGGACCGGTGGCTCCGCCGAGAGAAGGAAGACGGCCGTGCCACCGCGGGCAGGGGCGGCAAGGGCCGGCAGACCGGCTGCGATGGTCGCGCCGAAGGCTGCGGAAGCAAGCAGAAGATTGCGGCGGGTGATTGCCGGAAATTTTTTCATCTGGGTCTGGCCTAGCAAAATGGAACCGTCTTTTGCTTGTGCGGCGGTCCCTGGTTTTATGTTCCCGAAGAAGCGGATCCTTTAGGGTTTTTTATCTCGTCTCACCGGCAACTTGGAAAGTTGACCTGCATACGGGATATTTGTCGGTAAAAATTACTAATACATACGGAGGAAATGATGGTTTCTGGAAATATTTACCAATACTGATTTGACAAAAGCTACAGATTTAGTCAACTACTATTGCGATGCAGCGTCTACAAATTTCATGGCGCTGCCCGGGAGTTGCGATGTCAGCTTACAAGCGGATAGGACAAACAATACGGCGAACGGCCATTCAGGCGGTGCCGACCGTGCTTGGCATCGTCATCCTGAATTTCTTCCTGTTGAAGCTGGCGCCGGGAGATGCGGCTGATGTCATGGCGGCAGAGGCAGGGTCGGCGACTGTGGAGACCATGGCTGCGCTAAGGGAGCGTTTCGGCCTCGACAATCCAATCCTGGTGCAGCTTGCAAACTATCTGAACAATCTCGCCCATTTCAGCCTGGGCTTTTCGCCCCGCTACGGCATGCCGGTCGCTGATCTCATCGGACAGCGCCTGCCGGGCACGCTCACCCTGATGCTGGTCGCGCTGGCCATCGCCATCGTGGTCGGCCTAGTGCTGGGATCTCTGATGGCGGTCTTCGCCGGCCGGCTGCCCGATCGGCTGATCTCCATCATCTCGCTACTGTTCTATTCGATCCCGGGGTTCTGGATTGGCCTGATGCTGATCCTGCTCTTCTCCGTCAAGCTTGGCTGGCTGCCGAGCGGCGGTGACAGCACCATCGGCTCGCGGCTGACGGGCTTGCCGGCGCTTCTCGATCGCGCCCGCTACATGATCCTGCCGGCGACATCCCTGGCGCTGTTCTATCTCGCCATCTACGCGAGATTGACGCGCGCAGCGATGCTGGAAGTCAGGTCTCAGGATTTTGTGCGCACGGCACGGGCAAAGGGCGTCTCCCCCTTCGTGCTGACGACGCGCCACATGCTGCGCAATGCGCTGGTCCCGATCACCACCATGGCAGGCATGCATTTCGGCGGCATGCTGGGTGGCGCAGTTGTCGTCGAGACCGTCTACAGCTGGCCCGGTCTCGGGCGGCTCGCTTTCGAGGCGGTCATGGCTCGCGACTTCAGCGTCCTGCTCGGCATCCTGCTTCTCTCGTCGTTTCTCGTGATCATCGCCAATGCCGCGGTCGATCTTCTGCAGGCCTGGCTCGATCCCAGGATCGGAGCAAGTCGATGAAAGCACAGCCGCTCAGAATTTATTCCACCTCGGAAAATGAGATCAGCGCCGGAACACCGGAGTTGGAACCGAACTCTGCTCCTGTGCCGGGGGACCGTTGGACGCATATTCATGCGCCGGATGCGCGCACGACAGCCGTGGCGGAGGCGCGACGGCAGGGACGCGGCCGGGAGCTGAAGGTCTTCCTGTCAAATCCGAATGCGCTTTTCGGCATTGTCGTTCTGGCGATCATTGCCGTCGCCGCACTGCTTGCGCCGGTGCTCTATCCCGGCGATCCACTGGAAATGGTGGCGCGACCCTTCCTCTGGCCCGGTCAGAATGCCGCCTATCCGCTCGGCACGGATTCCATGGGGCGTGATGTGCTTGCCGGCATACTGCATGGCGCCTGGATTTCGCTGACCGTCGGCATTGCCGCAACCTTGCTCGGGCTTGGAGTGGGCGTGACTGTTGGCGCATTTGCCGGCTATTTCGGTGGCCTGGTCGACGACCTCCTCGTCAAGCTCATCGAAATCTTCCAGACCATACCGAGCTTCGTGCTCCTCGTGGTGCTGGTCGCAATCGCACAGCCGACCACCACGACCGTCACAACCGCGATCGCCATCGTCAGCTGGCCGACCGTTGCACGCCTGACGCGCGCCGAATTCCGCGCTATCCGCGAGAAGGATTATGTGCTTGCTGCCCGCAGCCTCGGCTTCGGGCATGCCCGTATCATTTTCCGCGAAATCCTGCCGAACGCGCTGCCGCCGCTGATCGTCACCTCGTCGGTGATGGTCGCAAGTGCCATCCTGATGGAATCGGCCCTGTCCTTCATGGGACTTGGTGACCCCAACCGCGTATCCTGGGGGTCGATGATCGGTTCCGGGCGCGATGTCATCCGCACGGCCTGGTATCTGACCGCGCTCCCGGGCCTTGCCATCGTGTTTACGGTGCTTGCGCTCAATCTCATCGGCGACGGGCTGAATGATGCGCTTAATCCTCGTTTCTCGGAGGAGCGCTAATGTCGAGGCTTCTGGAGGTCCGCGATCTCTCGGTCGGATTTGGCAATGCCCGACCGGTCAAAGGTGTGAGCTTCGCCGCCACGCCGGGCGAGATGCTGGCGATCGTCGGCGAGTCCGGTTCGGGGAAATCGCTGACCGCCTTGGGGCTGATGGGGCTGCTGCCGCAGCATGCCAAGACAGGCGGCGAAATCCTCTTCGATGGGCGGGATTTGCTGAAATTACCCGAGAAAGACCTGCGCGGCATTCGCGGGCGTGACATTGCCATGATCTTCCAGGAGCCGATGACCTCGCTCAATCCGGTGATGAGGATTGGCGATCAGATCGTAGAGGTCTTGCGCATCCATGAGAAGCTCAATCATAAGCAGGCCCGCCTGCGCGCGATCGAATTGCTCGATCTCGTCAGCATCCCCGATGCGGCAAAGCGGGTGGACGACTATCCGCATCAGCTTTCCGGCGGCATGCGCCAGCGCGTGATGATCGCGATCGCGGTTGCTTGCAGCCCGAGACTGCTGATCGCCGATGAGGCGACGACGGCGCTCGACGTGACGATCCAGGACCAGGTGCTGCAACTGCTCGATCGCCTGCGCAGCCAGCTGAACATGGCTGTCATTTTGATCACCCATGATCTCGGCATCGTCGCCCAATGGGCCGATCGGGTCGTCGTGATGTATGCCGGCCGCAAGATCGAGCAGGGCCTGCCCGACGTGCTCTTCGAAACGCCATACCATCCCTACACGCAAGGGCTGCTTGCGGCGTCGCCGCGGCTGAAGGCCAATTATCATTATCGCGATGGACCACTGACGGAAATTCCGGGTTCGATCGTATCGGCGGCAGCAGAAGAGGGCTGTGCGTTCCGTCCGCGCTGTCCGGTCGCGCGATCCGCATGCGGTTCCTCCGTCCCGGCTTTGGTACAGCTTTCGGCCGAGCGCGAGGTTGCCTGTCCCTATGTTCCAGCCATTGCGGAGGCATCCTATGCCGCTTCTGTCCGTCGATAGGCTCTCGACGCATTATCCGGCGGCGGATGGAACAGTGCGCGCCGTGGATGATGTTTCGCTTGAGATCGTCGAGGGTGAGACGGTCGCGCTTGTCGGCGAATCCGGCTGTGGCAAGTCGACGCTGGGCAAATCGCTGATGCGTCTCGTCAATCCGACATCCGGTCAGGTGACCTTCAAGGGGCGTGACGTTGCCGCGATGACGGGCATGGAATTGCGGTCTGTTCGCCGGCATATCCAGATGATCTTCCAGGATCCGTTTGCCTCGCTCAATCCGCGCCAGACGATCCGGACCATCTTGACCTCGCCGCTGGCCGTTCACGGTATCGGCGATCGCAAGAGCCGTGAAGCGATTGCTGCCTCGATGATCGGCCATGTTGGCTTGCCTGCAGATTCTCTCGATCGCTATCCGCACGAATTTTCCGGCGGCCAGCGCCAGCGCATCGGCATTGCCCGGGCGCTGATCCTGCAGCCGGAACTGGTGATATGCGACGAGCCGGTCTCGGCGCTTGATCTTTCGATCCAGGCACAGATCCTCAATCTCTTGGTCGAGATGAAGTCCGAACTATCGCTTTCCTACCTGTTCATCTCTCACGATCTTTCGGTTGTGCGTTATTTCGCCGATCGTGTCCTCGTCATGTATCTCGGGCGCATCGTCGAGAGCGCTCCGACGGCAAAGCTCTGGAACGAGGCCAAGCATCCCTATACGCGGGCGCTTCTCGCCGCCGTACCCGATCCGTCACGGCGCAAGCAGGCAGCACCGATTAGTGGCGATCTGCCGAGCCCTCACAATCCGCCCACCGGCTGTCGTTTCCACACCCGTTGTCCGCTCGCGACCGACATCTGTCGGAGTGATGACCCCACCTACACGCAATTCGGCGACGGTCACTCAGTCGCCTGCCATCACGCCCAATAGAACTGGAGAATAATCATGGTCGACTATCGCTATCTCGGACGCAGCGCATTGAAGGTGTCGCCGCTCAATCTCGGAACGATGATGTTCGGTGGTCCGACACCGGATGATGTTGCCTTCCGCATCATCGACAAGGCCCGCGAGCAGGGGATCAATTTCATCGACACGGCCGATGTCTATCACGACGGCAAGTCGGAAGAAGTGGTCGGTCGCGGCATCAAGGCGCACCGGGATCACTGGGTTCTCGCGACAAAATTCGTCAACTCGCACAAGAAGGGCCCGAACCTTGGCGGCCATTCACGCAAATGGGTGATCGAGACTGTCGAAAATTCACTGCGCCGGCTCAACACCGACTATATCGATATTCTCTATTTCCACCGCGCCGTCTTCGATGCACCGCTGGAAGAGCCGGTGCGCGCCATTGCCGATCTCATCCGCGCTGGCAAGCTGCGTTATTTCGGCGTGTCGAATTTCCGGGGTTGGCGTATCGCCGAAATCTCCCATCTTGCCGATCAGCTCGGCATCGATCGCCCGGTTGCAAGCCAGCCGCTCTACAACATCGTCAACCGCACGGCCGAGGCCGAGCAACTGCCGGCAGCCCATCACTACGGGCTTGGCGTCGTCTCCTATTCGCCGCTGGCGCGCGGCGTATTGACGGGCAAGTATGAGCCGGGCCAGGCGCCGGCCGCCGATACCCGCGCCGGCCGCGGCGACAAGCGCATTCTCGAAACCGAATGGCGCCCGGAATCGATCGCGATCGCCAAGGAGATCGCGGATCACGCCAAGGCTAAGGGCGTTACGCCCACCGAGTTTGCGATCGCCTGGGTGCTGAACAACAGACTGATTACCTCCGCCATCACCGGCCCTCGCACGGAGGAGCACTGGGATAGCTATATCCGCGCCCTCGACGTCAAGCTCGACGCACAGGATGAAGCATTGGTCGACCGGCTGGTTGCAACCGGCCACCCGTCGACGCCAGGCTTCAACGATCCAAGCCATCCCGTGGAAGGCCGGGTTCCCCTTAGCGGCGCTGCCGACGCGGAAAACGTCGTGCCTCTGACGCGTGCCGTTGCCTGAATGATCGTGCTTCGGGCCTCACCTCGGTGGGGCCTGTTTCCTCCTGGCGCCGAAAGAGCCCCCTATGCCGAATACAGCCTCATCCGCCATTCCAGCCGCCCCCGTTGCAAGCGATCGTGCGGCACTTCTGGCAAAGATACCCGATCTTGCAGCGGAGATCGCAAAGGAAGCGGCACGCCGTGACCTCGAACGTGAGCTGCCGCATGAGGCTTTTCGGTTGTTCAAGGAGGCCGGGCTCGGAGCCCTGCGTATCCCCGTAGCACTCGGCGGGCCAGGCGGCTCGGTGGTCGACTATATCGACATGATCATGGCGATCGGGGCTGCCGATTCCAACGTTGCCCATGCGCTTAGAAGCCACTTCAATTTTACCGAGGCCTTGCTGCTCAATCCCAACAGTGCGCTCGACCGCACCCAGCTTTCCCGTGTCCTGGGCGGCAAGCTCTTTGGCGGCGCCCATACCGAGCAGGGAACCAGGCGCCCGGGCGATGTGACGGCGCGGCTGACCAAATCAGGGGAAAGCTACAGGCTCAACGGTCGCAAATGGTACGCGACCGGCACGGCCTTTGCCGATTTCGCCTCGTTCAGCGCCAGGAATGATGAAGATCAGCTCGCGAGCGTGCTTTTGCCCGTCGACCGCAAGGGGATCACCATCCTCGACGATTGGGACGGCATGGGGCAGCGCCTGACGGCAAGCGGCGGCGTCCTGCTGGAGGACGTGGAGGTCCTGCCGCATGAAATCTCGACGCGCGGCCTGAACACGCTGATTGGCCGTCATACATCGACGCTACGCCAGCTTCACCTGGCAGCCTCGATGGCAGGTGCGGTTCGCGGCGTGCTTGCGGAGGGCACGGACTATGTGCGCAAACAGGCGCGCTCGGCGCCCATAGCGCGGCCGAGACGGCCAATGCCGATCCCTTCGTGCAGAAGATACTGGGCGAGATCGCCGCCGGGTCGTTTGCCGTCGACACGCTGATCCGCGAAAGCGCTCGTGCGCTCGATCGGACAGCGGAAGCCTTCGCCAGTGATGACCCGCAAAGGCTGGAGGCGGCTCTGGTCGAAAGCGCCCTGACGACCGCACGCACCCAGATCGTCGCATCACAGCTGGCGCTTGCGGCTGCGACCAACGTGTTCGAACTGGGCGGTGGTTCGGCGACGTCTCGTCATCTCAATCTCGACCGGCACTGGCGCAATATCCGTACCGTGCTCAACCATAACCCTCTGCTGCACAAGGCACGCGTGGTTGGCGACTATTACATCAACGGCACGGCGACGCATCTGGAAGAAGGCAAGGTCTTCTGAGCCATGCACGCGGATTTACGCTCACACCATTCGATCGTCATCGTCGGCGGCGGTTTTGCCGGCGCATTGACGGCTATCAAGTTGCTCGACCGGACCGAAGTCCCGCTATCGATCACGATCCTGGAGCCTCGGGAGGAGCTTGGACGCGGCGTCGCCTACAGCACGACCGAGGCTGTCCATCTCCTCAACGGTCCGGCCGGCACATTTTCAATTCATCCGGAAGAGCCGGACCATCTGACGCGCTGGCTCGCCGACAATGCCTCGCGCTATGGCTGGACGCTGCCTGCGGATATCTCCGCAAGCTTTCCGCCGCGCCATCTCTATGGCACTTACGTCCGCGATGAGCTGAGCCGCGCGATCGCACAGGCGCGTGCCGGATCGACTTTGCAGCATATCCGATCTTCGGCATCCGAACTTATTGCCGCGCCGCACAGGGTTCGGATCAAAACAGAGGATGGCAAACAGATCGAAGCGGATGAGGTGGTTCTGGCTCTTGGCGTGTTCCAGCCCGACCCCGCGCCGAGGGAAGCGCCTGTCGCAGGCCATCCGGCTTTTGCGGCTTCACCGTGGGATGCCACCGTACTCGACCGCCTTCGGGAGGCTGAAGAGATTCTTCTGATCGGCTCCAGCCTGTCGATGGTCGACGCGGTGGCCAGCATGGAGGCGCGGGGTTTTCGCGGTGGATATCATGTCATATCCCGTCGGGGCCAATTCATCGAAGACCGACGGGATGCCGAACCGGCGCGAGACTTCCTTGCCGAACAAGCATTTCCGACAACGGCACGCTCGTTGCTATCGATCGTCAAGTCGGAGCGTCGCGCGCTTGCCGCAGCCGGCAAGGACTGGCAAGGTCTGCCAATCGCCATTAGACCGCATATTCTGACGCTTTGGCAAAAGGCTGACGATGTCGAGCGCTTGCGCTTTGCCCGCCACCTTCGCGCTTTCTGGGATGTGACGGCGCATCGCGCGGCACCGGACAGCTACCATGCCGTCACTCAGGCGATCGCCGAGGGCCGCCTCCGGCACCAGACGGCGAGATTGATCGCAATGAAGCCCGCCGGCCGCCGGATCTCGGCGACGTTGAAGAGCCGAACCGGTGTTGAAACGCGCTCTTTCGGCGGGGTCATCGATTGCCGTGGCCATCAACTGCATGATTGGCGGCGCATTTCCGCCCCCTTTGTCCGCAGCCTGCTCGAAAGCGGTGAGGTTCGTCCGCACAACACCGGCTTCGGCATCGATGCCACTGTCGATGGTGATATCATCTCCGAGGAAGGGCGGATCCATCGCAACATCAGCGCGATCGGCCATCCGCTGCGCGGCGTGGCCTGGGAATCGAGTTCGATCACGGAACAGCGTGCCCAGGCGATCGCGCTTGCCGACCGCATTTTGGGCAAGCTTACGCCGCTTGCCCTTGTTGCCTCTTAAAGCATGGCAATAAAAAAGGGGCGTATCATCGCCCCTTTATAATCGTCTGACAGGTAGTGCCTCAGCCTTCGCCTTCCTTGATGTAGACATCGGCGAAATTCGATTGCACGCCTTCGACGCCGGTGGTGTGATTCTTGACGCGCTTGTTGAAGACGGTGACGTTTTCGAGCGCGATCAGATTGATCACCGGAAGGTCGTCGGCGATGATCTTCTGGAAGTCGTTGAATTCCTGCTTGCGCTTCGCCTCGTCAACCTCGACGGATGCAGCCTCGAGCAGGCGATCGACCTCCGGGTTCTGGTAGTGGCTGGCATTGGAAAACGGCAAACCGATCTTGAAGTTCTTCGACCAGTAGACACGCTGCACGCCAAGCGTCGGGTCGAACTGATTGCCGAGATATTCGGCGGTAAGATCGAAGGCGCGCTCGTTGTAGATCTTCTGGATATAGGTCGAAAAATCGTAGGAATCGATCTTGGCGATGATGCCGATGCGCGCAAGGTTTTGTTTCAAATATTCGGCGACGCGCTTGAAGCCTTCATTGTAGGAATTGTGGGTCAGACGAAGCGTGAAGCGGGTGCCGCTGCCATCGGGCTTGTAGCCTGCCTCGTCGAGCAATTTTTCGGCCGCCTTGAGATCGAAGGCATAGGGCTTGATAGAGGCGTCGGAATAATCAGGCAGGAAGGTGCTGATCGGCGTCGGAGAGACGTGGCCGTAACCGTACCAGACCGTATTGAGAATGACGTTGAGATCAATCGCATGGGCGATTGCGCGTCGGACGCGGACATCCTTCAGATAGTCGTTGTCGAGATTGAGGATGAGCTGCGTCTGGTCACCCTTGGTCTCGTAGCCGCGGGAATCAATACCGATGTTCGGCAGCGCCTTGATGCGCTCGAGATCGGCAAGGGGAATGGGATTGTCGCCACCGAGATCGAATTCGCCGGTCTCGAAGCCTGCTGCGCGAGCGGCGCCATCGGGCACGAAACGCACGACGACCTGGTCGAGATAGGGCTTGCCCGCGTCCCAATAATCCGGATTGCGCTCAAGGATGATATGGGAGCCGCGAACCCATTGCCGGAAGATGAAGGGGCCGGTGCCGATGGGGGCGCTGCCGTTCGGGTTGATCGGAACATCGGCGATCTTGACGCCTTCGTAGACATGTTTCGGCACGATGGGCGATTCTGCCGCATAGAGTGCTTTCAACAGGTAGGGTGCCGGTTTGGAGAGGCGGAAAATCGCCGTCAGATTGTCCGGCGTCTCCACTGCCGTGACATTGGCGAAGGTGCCACGTCCGCGGGGATGGACCTGCTTCAGAAGCTCGATCGAATAGGCCACATCGGCTGATGTGAATGGCTTGCCGTCATGCCATTTGACGTTCGGCCGCAATTTGAACGTATAGGTCAACCCATCGGCGCTCACAGACCATTCAGTGGCCAGTTGCGGCTTCGCCTTGAAGTCGAAATCGTAGGTCAGCAATCCCTCGGTGATCTTCGGGCTGATCTTCTGTGTGCCGCCGGCTGTATGGGCGAGAGCGAGGATCGTCGGCGGTTCAGGCTCGACGATGAAATTGAGCGTACCGCCTCGCGGTGGCTGCGTCTCGGTGGCATGGGTTTTGAGAGATGGCAGCAGCATCGCGGCGGTGGACAGCAGCAGCAGTTGGTTGAAACGGCGGCGGTTGATGGTCATGTCGTGGTCCCTTGCTGAAGCTGAAGCATCCGCGATCGGATAGGTGGCGGAGAGACCGCCAGTTCCGAAAGCCCGACCATCTTCAGGGTGCGGGCGTGCAAAACGGAAGAATGTTTTTCTCACCCGTCGGCGAAGAAAAGCTTTTCACGCTCCGTCTTGTTGGCGCAGCTACGAGTCCTGTAATCTAGTAAAAATATAGACTATTTCTCGATTTTAGTTTTTGCTTCCGCTGCCTTGGTGCAGCATGGAAGAAAATGTTCGTCGTCTTTCAGACAAACGCAAAGCGCGTTCTCGTCTTTGATGGTCGGTTTGTGCTGCAATCGGCTCATGAACACTGTTGCCAGCACACGAAAAAAAACCATCCAGCCGACCTTGGCGCGCTTGCCGCCATTGACGTCGCTGCGCGCCTTCGTCGCCACCGCGCGGCACCTGAATTTTCTCGGTGCTGCCGATGAATTACACGTCACCTCGGCGGCCGTCGGCCAGCAGATCCGGCTGCTGGAGGATTATCTCGGGCAGCCGCTTTTCCACCGGACACGCGGACAGCTGCAACTGACCACCGCCGGCCTTTCTCTGGTTCCCGGCCTGACGGATGCATTCGATGCCGTGTTGGCAACGATGACACAGTTCGTCGCCAGCGATCACGATCTGCCCATCCGCGTTTCAGTGGCTCCGTCCTTTGCCAGCAAGTGGCTGATCCCGCGATTGAACGGTCTGAGACGCGCCGCACCGGGCCTGCAGGTTCTGGTCGACGCATCGACGCAGCTGAGCGATCTCAACACGGATGACACGGATTGCGCTATCCGTTACGGCAGCGGCGGCTATCCGGGTCTTGTGGTCGATCATCTCTTCTCCGAGTCCGTCGTGCCGCTCTGCAATCCGGAGTTTGCAGAGCGGCACTGGCTCTGGAACGATCCGCAGGCGATCGAAGGTGTGCCGCTCCTGCATGAGGATGGCGCCGAACATGATCAGTCATGCCCAGACTGGAACGCCTGGCTGCGCGCCGAGGGTCTTTCCTATCGGCCCTCGCAGGGTGGTTTCCGTCTCAATCAATCATCCCTCGTCATCGACGCGGCGCTGGCGGGGCAGGGGCTTGGCCTCGGGAAGGTGCGTCTGGCGGAAGCGGAGTTGAGGGCGGGACGATTGGTCAGTCCTTTCGGCAGCCCGCAGCCCGTCAGCTTTTCCTATTTCTTCGTGACGACGCCGGCCAAGGCACGGCTCGCGCGCGTGGAGTTGTTTCGCAATTGGCTTCAGGCCGAGACCAAGGCGCTGCGGGCAATCAGCGATGTCTTGCTGTGGAATTCACCCCGCAGGCTCGACATCGCCGCCGCCGAGTAGGGGGACTACTTCAGCTTGAAGCCGAGGCGCTGCGCCGCGGCGCCAAGCAGATGCCGACCTTTCAGGGCCGCGACCGTGCTGATCCTGTTCTTCACCTGCTCGGTCCAGTCCAAAAGCGGCATGCCTTGCTCGGTCTGGAAGTCGCGCAAAACCGCATTGTAGTGTTTCAGGTCATCCGGCCGCCGGCTCTCATCGTAGCGCTCACGATGCAGAACGGTGGTCTGTGGCAGCCTCGGCTTGACCGCGGCCGGCACCCCCGGATCGGGATAGCCGACCGTCAGACCGAAGACCGGAAACACGCCCTCCGGCAATCCCAGCTCCCGCGCGACCGCTTCCGGATCGTTGCGGATCGCGCCAATATAGCAGGTGCCAAGGCCCTGCGACTCCAGGGCGACGACTGCGTTCTGCGCTGCAAGGGCTGCATCTATGACGGCAAGCAGGAAGCTCTCGACATAGTCCAGGCCCTCTGCCGGAGAGCCTTGGTCCGTGGCAATGCCGCGCGGTCTTGAAAGGTCCGCGAGCCAGATCAGCAGCAGCGGTGCCTGCGTGATCTGCCGCTGTGTGCCGGCGACCGTATTCAGCCTCTCTTTACGCACTTCGCCTTCGACGGCAACGACGCTCCAGGCCTGCAGATTGGATGAGCTCGGGGCTGATTGCGCGGCAGCCACCGCGAGACGGACGGCACTTTCCGGGACTGCCTTTGGCAGATAGCTGCGGACGGTGCGATGCGACAGAAGTGTTTCGACGGTTTCGTTCCAGTCTGCACCAAGCTGTTGCTCAGCGTCGCGATAGCGCTCTTCGGCAAGGCTTGCCAGTCGATGTGGCGCGGAGACCTTGGCGGTCGCAAATGACGTCATGCTCTATTCTCCTTCATTCGGCTGCAATGGCGTAGGGGTTGGCGGGCCGGGCGAGGCCGAGATGATCCCGCATAGTCTGGCCGGTATAGGCTTGGCGGAAAAGACCGCGACGACGCAGGATCGGCACGACTTCGTCGACGAAGACCTCCAGGCCGTGCGGCAGCACATCCGGCATCAGGTTGAAACCATCAGCGGCACCGGCGCGATACCATGTCTCGATATCGTCGGCGATTGCATCCGGCGTGCCGACGATGGTGCGGTGGCCGGTTCCGCCGTTCAGCGCGCGGATCAGGCCGCGCACGGTCAGTTTCTCGCGTTTGGCAAGGGCAAGGGTTGCCCGGAAGAAAGTATGGCCGCCATCCGGCGGCAGCGGAATATCATCCGGCAGCGGCTCGTCCAGCTTCAGCCGTTTCGGATCGATTTGGAGAACGCCGGAGAGCCGTGCAAGGCTGTATTCCAGCGGGATAAGTTCACGCAATTCCTCTTGCCGCCGCTTCGCCTCAGCCTCCGTGCTGCCGATGATCGTCGCGAGGCCGGCAAGGACCAGCAGGCTATTGGGTGCGCGGCCATAGCGGGCCGCGCGTGCCCGCAAGTCCCGGGCATAGTCGAGGGCTTCCTCAAACGACTGTGAGGCGGAAAAGACGGCTTCGGCATGTTGCGCCGCCAGCTCCCTGCCATCATCGGAACCGCCCGCCTGAACGAGAACGGGATGGCCCTGCGGCGGGCGCGGAACATTGTGCGGGCCATGAACGGAAAAATGCTTGCCGCGATGGGCGATGGGATGGACCTTGGCGGGATCGACGAAACGACCGTTGGCGACATCGCCGATGAAGGCATCTTCCTCCCAGCTGTCCCAGAGCGCCTTTACGACGGCGGTAAACTCGGCGGCACGCTCATAGCGACCATGATGCTCGACCGGCTTTTCCAGCCCGAAATTCCGGCTTTGCGAGAGGTCGGCGCTGGTGACGATGTTCCAGCCGACACGGCCGCCGCTTGCATGGTCGAGCGTCGCGAAGCGGCGGGCGATATTGTAGGGCTCGTTGTAGGTGGTAGAAGCCGTGGCGATAAGGCCGATATGCTGTGTGTGGGCGGCGACGGTCGCCAGCACGATCGTCGGTTCCAGCGAGGTGAGCGGTCTGAAATCGACCGATCGGAGATGGCCGCCTGATCGGCGAGGAAGACCGCGTCGAAGGTACCGCGTTCGGCAATGCGGGCAACGTTGATGTAGTGATTGATATCGAAGGACGCGCGTGGGTCGCTTCCCTCCATTCGCCAGGCTGCCGGCGAGAAGCCGGAATGCAGGATGTTGATGTTGAGATGAAGCTCGCGTTTCTGGCTCACTGAAATATCCCCGGTTCCGGAAACTCGCCAGTCAAGAACCATGTGCCGACATTGCGGGTCTTGTATTCAGCGGGATTGTGAAGCGTGTGGATGCGCGCATTGCGCCAGAAGCGGTCGAACCCAAGTGGTCTGACGGCGGAGCGGGCGCCCATCACCTCGAAGATCTCGCTGGTGACGTCAAGAGCGACGCGGCCGGCCAATACATTGGCCGAGGCGACGGCAATCGCCGCTTCGCCACGGTCGTCTGCCGTCAGATACGGTCCCTTGGCGTAAACGGCATCGAGCGCCGCCAGGGCGCGGTCGGCGAGTGCGGTTGCCGCCTGCACCTTGATCCAGAGCTCGCCATATTGCCGTTTGATCCAGGGATCGTCCGAATGTCGTTCGACACCGGAATAGATCCAGGGCCGCGATTGCGTGACGGTATAGTCTCGGGCGGCAATCAGCGCGCCCTGCGCTGTGCCGACGAAGACATTGAGCAACACACTCTGCTGCTGCAAAGGGGCCAACAGGGTGATCGGATCGTGCGGTCGCTCCGGCAGGATCTCGCCGGCATCGATCACCACGTCCTTGTAGAAGACACGGCCGCTTCCGGTCTGCCTCTGGCCGATCCCGTCCCAGTCCTCGGCGATGGTAATGCCCTCTCGGTTCGCCGGTATATAGGCGAAGCTCCGCTGGTTGGTCTCTTCATCCTCCCAGGCGACCATCAGATAGTCGGCGACATGCGACCCGGAGGCGAATGGCCGGAAGCCGTTGAGAATGACTCTGCCCTGATCACGCCGACCGAAAAGGCTCTTGGAAAAGCTGTTGGTCGTATTGCCCCAGAACCAGCGACCGGCGGCCGAGCGGCGCAGGATATCACGCGAACGTTCGTCGGGGCCGGTGTTGACAGCATTCTGCAGCGGGCTGAAGTGATAGCCGTAGAGATGGGCCACCGACCCGTCCACCTTGGCGAATTCGCGGACAATCCGCATGGCGGTGGAGTAGCGCTCGCCGGCACCACCGAACTCTTTGGGGATCAGTAGATTGACGAGGCCGGTTTCCTTCAGGAGCCCGATCTGCTCGTCAGGCCTGCCGCCCAATTGATCCCGCTCGATAGCATCCCTGGCGAAGATTTCGCGCAGTTCGGCCGCCTTGGCGAGATGGGGATTGGTCTTGTCGGTTTCGAACAGTGCCGGCAACAGGTGGGGCGGCTCGAAGCCATTTGGTTTGATAGTCATGTCGCTCCCCGTTCATTTGTGCAGGCGCGGAAATCCGTGCCGTTCGGTCAGCAGCTCGAGAATGCGATCGGTCGAATTGACGAACCGCTTTCCCTCGCGCTCGCTCGCATCTGCAGGAGGGTTTTCCGCCAGAATGAAGAGCGGCAGCGACTGGTTTTCCTCGCCAACGACGTCGATCACTTGTCGTCGCGGGCGCGCAAAAGCGACCCGCTCGACATCGATCCTGGAAGCAAGGTTCGGAAATGCGGCAAGCAGGCCTTCGATGGAATTGCAGTAAGGGCAAACGAAGCTGACGCCCGGATGCTTGGGGTCGGCAAAGCCCGGCGAGATCAGAAACAGTTTGTCGCGTGCCATGGATCTTCTCCTATTCTGCTGCAGCCGCATTGCCTGCGGAAAATCGATTGACGGGGCGCTTGAAGCCAAGGTTTTCGCGCAGCGTCGTACCCTGATATTCGGTTCGGAACAGGCCGCGACGGCGCAGCTCCGGCACGACGAGCGTTATGAAGTCGGCAAGCCCGCCGGGCATGATCGGCGCCATGATGTTGAAGCCGTCGGCGCCGTAATTCTCGAACCGCTCTTCCATGACGTCGGCGATCTGGGTGGGTGTTCCCACAACCTGCCAGTGACCGCGCGCGCCGGCGATGCGCAGATAGAGCTGGCGAATGGTCAGGTTCTCGCGACGGGCAAGATCGAGCACCAGTTCCTGGCGGCTCTTGCCGGCATTCGTGGCCGGTGGGTTGGGCGGCACGGGACCGTCAAGCGGATAAGAACTGAGATCGACGCCGGTCAATTGCGACAGGAGGTTGAGGCCAACTTCGGGCTGGATCAGGTTCTGCAACGCTTCGAACTTGTCCTGTGCTTCCGCCTCGCTGCGCCCGACCACCGGGAAGATACCCGGCAGGATCTTCAGGTCGTCGTCAGAGCGGCCGTATTTGCCGAGCCGCCCCTTGACGTCGGCATAGTAGGCCTTGGCCTCGTCAAGCGTGATCTGCGCGGCAAAGATCGCTTCTGCCGTCCGCGCCGCGAGCTCCTTGCCGGGCTCGGAGGCGCCTGCCTGCACCACCACCGGTCGCCCTTGCGGCGAGGGCGGTATGTTCAGTGGCCCGCGCACCTTGAAGTGACGTCCTTTGTGGTCCAGCCGGTGTAGCTTTTCCGGATCGAAGTAGCGGCCGCTCTCGCGATCGCGGGGGAAGGCATCGTCCTCCCAGCTGTCCCAGAGGCCGAGTACCACGTCTGCGAATTCTTCTGCGCGATCATAGCGGTCCGCATGCAGGACCTGCGTGTCGTGACCGAAATTGAAGGCGGCTTCCGGATCGGAGGACGTCACCAGGTTCCAGCCGGCACGACCGCCGCTCAGCCGGTCGAGCGAACCGAACTGGCGGGCAAGGTTGAAGGGATCGGAAAAGCTCGTCGACGCGGTTGCGATCAGGCCGATATTGCGGGTGACGCTGGCAAGGGCGGATAGAAGCGTGATCGGTTCAAACGGGTACACGCCGTTATGCGCCTTTCGGCTGGCGGCGTTGACATCCTTCAACCGTGCCGCAACCCCATCGGCAAAGAAAATGGTATCGAACTTGGCTGCCTCCGCAAGCTTGGCAAGCTCGAGATAGTTTTCGAATTCCGTGCCGACGGAGGCCTCGGGATGACGCCAGGCCGCGACGTGATGGCCGGTAAAGAGCAGGAAGGCGCCGAGCTTGATCTGGTCCTTGCGTCTCGCCATGGGGAATCCTTTCAGCGATACATAGCCGGCGTCGGAAGCTCACCGGTCAGCAGCCATGTGCCGATCGTGCGCTTCTTGTATTCGGCGGGGTTGTGGAGCGTGTGGGTGCGGACATTGCGCCAGAAGCGGTCGAAGCCTTTGGCTGTCGTCGCCGATCGTGCCCCCATGACCTCGAAGATCTCGCTGGAGACGGCAAGGCCGATCTCGCCGGCATAGATGTTGGCGGTGGCGATATCGATGGCAGCAAGGCCACGGTCTTCATGGGTCAGACCAGGCCCCTGGTTGAATGCCGCGTCGAGACTGCGGGCAGCCTTGTCGGCAAGCTCGGTGGCGGCCAGCGCGCGAATATAGAGATCGCCATATTGCCGCTTGATCCAGGGATCGTCGGTATGATTTTCGACACCGGAATAGATCCAAGGGCGCGACGATGTCGTCGTGTAGGCCCTACCTTGTTCCAGCGCGCCCTGGGCGCTGCCGACGAAGACGTTGAGCAGCACGCTTTGCTGCAGCAGGGAGGTCAGCGATGTATAGGGTGTCAGCGGGATGGCGGGCGAGCTGATGAGCTCATCATCCTCGATCTGGAGATCATGGAAGCTGACCGTGCCGCTGCCGGTCTGGCGTTGGCCGATGCCATCCCAATCGTCTTCGATGACGATCCCGTCACGGTCGGCTGGAACGGCAGCGGTGAGGCGATCGCCCTTTGCGGTCTCGAATGAGATCTGGATATAGTCGGCAATGTGGGAGCCCGACGAGAAGGGGCGTTTGCCGTTGACAAGCCAGCCCTTGTCGATCCGCCGCCCCGATGAGGTCTTCGACATGGCGTTGCCGGAATTGCCCCAGACGAGATTTCCGGCAGCCGAGGCACGCAGCAAATGGTCCTTCTGGGCATTCGAACCGCGGAAAAGAACGAGGTTCAGCGGCAAGTGGTGATAGCCGAACAGATGGGCGAGCGAACCGTCCGTGCGGGCGAATTCCCTGACGACACGCAGGATGGAAAGCCAGGAAGCGCCCTTTCCGCCGTATTGGACGGGAATTTGTGCGGATGGCAACCCGCTCTGCTTCAGCAAACGGATCGGTTCAGTCGGCCTGCCGCCAAGCTTGTCGCGTTCAACGGCGTCCTGATGGAATGCGTGCCTGAGTTCGATGGCTTTGGCGACCAAAGGATCGGAACTGTCGGAATTGAAAGACATGTCTGCTCCACGCCGATGGATCGTCACGGCGCTGCGCCGCTGGTGGTGTGAAGGGTTCGGCGAGTGTCGTCGCAAGTCCAGCAATATCTATTTGATCCCGCGGGAAGAAATTCTTTCCCGAGCAAGGATGCGGGCGGATGGCAATATGAATGCCCGGACTTCCTGAGAGGTCGTGGCGAAACGTTCTCCGTCCGATCGTTGCTGTGCGCGACGACAAATCCGAGGCGGCGCCGCTAAATAGAATATAATTTCTATAGATTATTGGATTTAATGATTAGCCTTCCTCCCGCTGCCATGAGGGAGAAGACGATGACGGGTAAACGACGCCAGCTGAAGCTTGGAGCATTTCTTTATCCGACGGGCCACCACATTGCTGCCTGGCGACATCCTTTGGCGCAAGCCGATGCCGGTTCCAATTTTGGCCATTACGTCGAGCTTGCGCAAATCGCCGAGGCGGCAAAATTCGATCTCATCTTCATGGCGGACGGTGTTGGAACGCGTGGAGCAGACACTGAGGCCTTGCATCGGACGGCGATCCGCTACGTCGCGCAGTTCGAGCCGATCACGCTGTTGTCGGCGCTGGCCGCGGTGACGCGAAATATAGGGTTCGTTGCCACCGCCTCGACGTCCTTCAACGAGCCGTACCACATCGCGCGCAAATTCGCCTCCCTCGACCATATCAGCGGTGGTCGCGCCGGCTGGAACCTGGTGACGTCCTCGAGCGACCATGAGGCGCATAATTTCGGTCGGGACGAGCACTATGCCCATGCCGAACGCTACGAGCGGGCGGAAGAATTTGCCGATGTGGTGCGCGGCTTGTGGGACACCTGGGAAGAGGACGCATTCCCCCGCGACAAGCAGAGCGGCGTCTATTATGATCCAGACAAGCAGCACATCCTCAACCACAAGGGCAAACACTTCAAGGTGCGAGGCCCGCTGAATGTCGCGCGTGCGCCGCAGGGACATCCGGTTCTGGTGCAGGCGGGCTCCTCCGAGCCGGGCAGGGAGCTTGCGGCCCGCACCGCCGAGGTCGTCTTCACCGCGCATCAGACAATTGAGGATGCGAGAACCTTCTATGCGGATCTCAAGGGCCGGCTGGGGAGATACGGTCGCGACCAGGATGATCTCAAGATCATGCCGGGCATCTTTCCCGTCGTCGGCAGGACACGGGCGGAGGCGGAGGACAAATTCGCTGAGATCCAGGAGCTGATCCATCCGGCCGTCGGGCTTTCCCTCTTGAACGGCATGTCCGGCGGTGTCGACCTGTCGCAATATCCTGTCGACGGCCCCGTTCCCGAGTTGCCGGAGACCAATGGCAGCAAGAGCCGCCAAAAGCTGCTGTTCGACCTGGCACGGCGTGAAAATCTGACCATCCGGCAGCTCTACCTTCGCATTGCCGGCGCGCGTGGACACTGGCAGATCGTCGGAACGCCCGTTCAGATCGCCGATCAGATGGAGGAGTGGTTCAGGGCGGGTGCGGCTGACGGGTTCAATGTTATGCCGCCGCAACTGCCGACCGGCCTCTACGACTTCATCGAGCATGTGCTGCCCGAGTTGCGCCGACGGGGTCTGTTCCGCAGCGAGTACGAGGGCAAGACGCTGCGTGAAAATCTCGGGCTGAAGGTGCCGCGGCATCCGGCGCGGCACGCCGTGGCTGCGGAGTAGGCGGCGATGGGCAATTCCCTGCATCTCCAGATCTGTCACGTCACGCGTCGGTTCAAGGTCAATGGCGAGACGTTGACCGCGCTCGACGATGTCAGCCTCGATATTGCCGAGGGCGAATTCGTCACCATCGTCGGCGCGAGCGGCTGCGGGAAATCAACATTGCTGCGCCTGGGCGCGGGCCTCGACACCCCCACCTCCGGTTTCGTCGGCCATGCCGGGCGGCCGGTCACCGAGCCGAGTCTCGAGCGCGGCATCGTCTTTCAGGAGCCGCGGCTTTTCCCCTGGTTGACGGTCGCGCGCAACATCGCACTCGGCCTGGAAAATTCCGGCCTGTCGAAAGCGGAAAAGAAAAGGCTGGTCGAATCCCACCTCGAGCTTGTCGGTCTATCAGGCTTTGCCAACGCCTATCCGCATCAGCTTTCCGGCGGCATGGCGCAGCGCGCCGGCATTGCCAGAGGCCTGGTCAATCGACCGAATGCGTTGTTTCTCGATGAACCGTTCGGAGCGCTCGATGCGATTACCAAGGCAAGGCTGCAGGATGAGCTTCAGGATATCTGGGCCAAGGAGCGCATCACCATGGTCCTGGTGACGCATGATGTCGAGGAGGCTGTCTACCTCGGCGATCGTGTCGTCGTCATGTCACCGCAGCCCGGCCGCATTCGCGACATCATCCCGGTGGACCTGCCGCGGCCGCGCGCCCGAACCTCACCGAGGCTGGTCGAGGTCCGCAATCGCGTTCTCGAAAGCCTCAACGCAACAACCTCAATACCTGCAGGTGCTCGCGCGATACCCGTGGCAGGCAGCCGCGTCACCGAGACGCGACCCACCATCGCCGCCGCAGAATAGATAAACGGAGAATAACAATGAAGCTGCTATCCATCCCGCGTTTGGTTGCCGGGGCCGCCATTGCCCTGACCATGCTTTCGGTCTCCGCCCGGGCTGAGGACCCATTGGTCATTCATGTCGGCTACGCCGCGATCGGCATCGACAATCGCCCTTACTCGGAGGGGACTTCGGCGGCAACGGCGCGCGCTGGTGATTTTCTGGAAAAGGAATTTGCCGGCGACCCCAATGTCAAGATCGAATGGACCTTTTTCAAGGGCGCCGGCCCGGCCGTGAACGAAGGCTTTGCCAATGACCAGCTTGATTTTGCCTATCAGGGCGATCTGCCGGCGCTGATTGGGCGGGCGACCGGCCTGAAGACGAGGTTCCTGCTGGCAAGCGGCGCCCGCAAGCCGCTTTATCTCGCCGTCGCCAAGGGATCCGGCATCAAGACGATCGAGGATCTGAAGGGCCGCAAGATCGCGTTGCAGCGCGGAACCAATGGCCACCTTGCCGCGATCAAGGTTTTGCAGGCACATGGGCTGACCGAACGGGACGTGCAGGTTGTCAATCTCGACAGCGCCGGAACCGTGGCGGCGCTGACCAGCAAGGACATCGACGCCGCATTCGGCGACACGCAGCTCATCAACTTGGCGGCCAAGGATAGCGCCGACATCATCTATACGACCAAGGGTGACGATCCGCGCTTCGGCCGCAATGCCGGCATTATCGGCCGTCAGGCTTTCATCGAAGCCCATCCGGAGATCACGCAGCGCGTTGTCGATGCCTTCGTCAAGGCGGCGCAATGGTCCTCCGAAGAGCCGAACCGCGCTCAGCTCTTCGAACTCTGGCACAAGTCCGGTACGCCGGTGCCGATCCTCGAGGAGTATTTCCGCAACGATACGCTGGCCTATCGCAATTCACCGCTGATTGATGACCTGCTCGTCTCGCAGTACAAGGAACAGGCCGTCAAGAGCAAGGAATACGGTCTAATTCGTCGTGACGTCGATCTCAACGGCTGGTTCGAGCCGAAGTACCTCGACAATGCTCTGGAAAGGCTTGGTTTGAAGAAGTTCTGGCAACCCTATGGCGCGGATGGCAAACCGGTTTCCTCGTGAACCATGGCTATCGATCTCGGTGGAGCAGGTTGGCATGAGCATTGTGATTGAGGCTGCCAACCGTACCGATATGCAGCCACCTTCTGCGAGACTGAAGCGTCTCGTTGTGTTCGCGACAGGCCTGATCTTTCCGCTCGGTTTGCTTGGCCTCTGGTGGGTCTCCTCCATCAAGGGCTGGCTGCCGGAACAGATCCTTCCGGCGCCTGCCTATGTCTACCAGACGGGCCGCGACATGATGCTGAGCGGCGAGCTTCCCTATCACACAGGGGTGAGCCTGGTGCGTGTTATCATCGGCTTTGCGATCGGCGCGGCGTTGGGGCTGCTTCTCGGCATCGCGATGGGGCTTTCCGAGAGGGTGGAGGACTACGTAAAGCCGCTTTTTCTTGCCTTTGCGCAGATCCCGACACTCGGGTGGATCCCGCTCCTGATGCTGTTTGTCGGCATCGAGGAGACGTTGAAGATCATCATTATTGCCAAGGGCGCCATCGTGCCGATGACGCTGAATACGCTGACAGGAATTCGCGGCGTTTCGCCTAGATATATCGAGGTCGGCAGGGCATTGCGCTTCAGTCGCTGGCAGACGTTGCGGCTCATCATATTGCCCGGCGCCATCCCCTCGATATTCACCGGTATCCGCTACGGGCTGACGCATTCCTGGACGGCGCTGGTCGGGGTCGAATTGCTCGCCTCCTCGGAAGGGCTTGGATACCTTTTGGTCTGGGGGCGGCAGATGTTCTGGCTCGACACGGTCATCGTCGCGATGATCGCCATCGGGCTTGTCGGTTTCATCATGGACAAGGGGCTGGATCGCGTCGAGTTGTCGATCCAGCGCTGGAAACGGCAGGAGATCTGAGGATGGCGAGTGTTAGCCGTTTCGTCCGCTTTCGCCGCGGCATCACATTGCCGATCCTTCTCTTCGTTGCTTGGGAAGTCTCAAGTCGGACCGGTCTTGTCGATGCGCGTTTCCTGCCGTCTCTGGAAGATGTCGCCGCAACCGCCAAGCGCGAGCTGATCGACAATGATCTCATTGGCGAGCTGGGCTTCAGCCTGATGCGCAATATCGCCGGGTTTCTGATCGGCTGCGTGCTTGGTGTCGGCTTCGCAAGCGTGCTTGCCTTGTCGCGCATTGCCGACCGGCTTTTGATGCCGACTTTCAACGGGCTGAAGCAGATATCCCTGCTTGCCTGGATCCCGCTGATTTCGGTCTGGTTCGGTTTTGGCGAACAGGCAAAGATCGTCTTTGTCGCCCTTGCCGCCTTCATACCCATTGTTCTCAATAGCTATGACGGCATGCGCCAGGCGCCGGTTGATCTGCTGGAGGTTGCGAGGGCGCTGAAGTTCAATGCGCGTCAAAAGGCGTTGCGGATCTATATCCCGGCGGCCATGCCGTCGATCGCCACCGGCGTCCATCTGGGCTTGATCTATGCGTGGCTGGCGACCGTTGGAGCAGAATATTTCCTCGCGGTCGGCCCAGGGGTCGGCGGGTTGGTGATCGCCGGACGCGAGAGGTTCGACATGGCGCTTGTCATGGTTGGCGTTCTCGTGCTTGGCCTGGTCGGCTTCACCCTCAATCGTCTCGCCTATATGCTGGAGGCTTACTTGTTGCGCTGGCGGCCGAAGCAGGCCGCCTAGGTCACCAGCTCGCCCGACCTTGCGGCGCTTTGCCAATTCTGCGTGCGAAAGTCGACGAGCAGCAAGGCTATTTCATAGCCGCGGCGTTGCAGCCAATGGGCGACGGTGCGGGCGCGAACGCCAAGCAGATCGTCGATCAGAACGACCCGCGAGCCTCGCACTGCAATGGTGCGGTAGGCGACACCCAGCAACTGCCCGCCTTCGGAGGAGAAGGTTCCGTCAAGATGCGCCTTCTCGAATTCTTCGGGCGTCCGGACATCGAGCAGGTAGGTCGTTCGCTCGGCATCGGTGGACCATTTTCTCGCCGTATCGATATCGATTTCGGGAAAGCGGTCCTGGCTGCTCAGTGTTGCAATATGCTTGCGTGCAAAGTCCCGGGCCACATCGCTTGGGTCCTGATAGATGCGTGTCTTTCCGCTTTCCAGCTGAAGTCCCGCGGCGGTCCAGGCTTTCGTTCCGTCATCAAGGTATGAAACCTCGTTTGGAACCTGTGCGTCGATGAGAGTTTGAGCCCCAAGAATAGCGCGCGGTAGCCCGGCACAGGAAACGACGATCTTTGTGCTTTCCGAGGGCACCAGATCCTTGTAGCGCAGAACCAGCTCAGCCCCCGGCACGCTGACTGCACCCGGCACGTGATCGCGCGTAAATTCCGCCACGGTGCGCGTATCGATGACGATGATGTCTTCGCCTGCGTCCTGCAGCGTCTTCAGTTCCAGTGCCGAGATGACCGGTGTTTTCTTTTCTTTTTCGACAGCCTTGACGAAGTCGACGCCGGGTATGTCGAATGTCGGTAGGGGCACTCCATCGCCCGTGGACGTCCAGGCCGGTATGCCGCCCTCAAGCACAAAGACATTTGGCCAGCCGCCGATCTCGAGTTCGTTTGCCACGCGCGAGGCGACGCCATCACCGCCGTCGACAAGGACCGTGCGAACGGCCTTGCGCGGCACGAAGCGGATAAGTTCGCCGGCGACGCGCTCGGCCGGCAGGTTGGTTGCAAACAGCGGCGAGGCATATCCGACAAGTTCAGCGTCACGAATATCCAGCACGGCCAGCTCGCGGCCGTCCCGCAGCCAGCTGCGAAGGGTATCGGTGGAAATTGTCTTCCGGCTCATGGTTTGCTCCCGTGTGGTGCTGTTTTCACAGGTAAGCCTAGTCTCCGCAGTGGAGCGTGGCGACGACGGCGCATGCGCGATCGCCTGCCAAATGAAAAAGTGTTTTCGTAGTCTATAAAATCTATAGATAAAATTTTCTTACGATGAGGCCAATGCTTTCCTAGTGTTCACATCATTGAACAGCGACGTCCTCGGCAGTGCAAATCTTATCTGCCGCGCCCTTAATCGACAGGCGGATCAGATCGCTGGAAGGCAAGCTTATGATACGTCGCCAATTCGCACAGGCCCTTAATCGAGGAACATCTCATGACCCGGATCAATGAAGGCTGGGGCAGCGGTCCTAGTGCTCGCTATGAAGAGATCGCCGCGCATTTCCGGCCGATTTTCGAGCAGATCGCCCGGTCCGCCATCGAGCGCGATCAGGAGCGGCGCCTGCCTTTCAAGGAGGTGCAATGGCTGCGTGAGGCGGGATTTGGCGGACTTCGAATCCCCAAGGCCTACGGCGGAAGCGAAGTGACGCTGCCGGAGCTGTTTGCCCTTCTGATCGAGCTATCGGCTGCGGACCCCAACATCACGAATATTTTCCGAAGTCACCAAGGCTTCACCGAGGATCTCCTGAACGCTCCCCGCGATCTATGGCGAGACGAATGGCTGTCCCGTCTGGGCGGCGGCGAGATGGTTGGCAGCGGTTTCTCGGAGCTCGCCGGGGCCAAGGTCGGAGACTATGCGACGACGATCATTCCGGATGGCGATGGCTATCGTCTGAACGGCGAGAAATTCTATACGACCGGTTCGATCTATGCCGATTGGATTAACCTTGGTGCCGTCGATGCAGCGGGAGAGCCGGTGGCCGCACTGGTGCCTACATCTGCTGCAGGTGTCGAAATCCTCGATGACTGGGATGGCTTTGGACAGGCTCTGAGCGGCAGCGGCACGGCACGGTTCAAGAATGTCCGGCTGGAAAACTTCCATATCAAGCCGAACTCCGCGCGCTTTCCCTATACGACGGCATTCTTCCAACTTGTGCACCTTGCAAGCCTCGCCGGCATCGGTCGAGCCGCCGCCACGGAACTATCCCGACACGTCGGCGCGCGGGCCCGCATATATCCCCGCGGCAACGGCGCTGCGAGCGCGGACGATCCTCAGGTTCTCGAAGTGGTCGGACGGGTGAGGGGACCGGCCTATGCCGCTGGCGCCATCGTGCTGAATGTCGCCGCCGCTCTCCAGCGATCCCATGACGCCAATCTCGCCGGAATAGACCCGGACGAGACGAATATCCATCTGCTTGCGGAAATCGAATTGAGCCAGTCGGTAACCGTCATTTCGAAACTAATCCTGGAGGCGACGACGGTGCTCTTCGATGCGCTCGGCGCTTCGGCCGCCAAACGGGCTACGGCTCTCGATCGACACTGGCGCAACGCCCGCACGATCACGTCCCACAATCCGCGCATCTATCACGACCGCGTCGTCGGTGAATTTGCCGTGTCCGGCAAGAAGCCGGTCGCGGTCGGCTATCGGAAGATCATCACACCCTTTGACACTACAAGCGAATTGGCTTGATGGGGCGGGTAGTAAGACGCATGGCAAGTGCTTCAGTCAATCATTGCGAAATCGGGATGACCGGCAGCAGGGCGGTTGCGGATACGACTGTTCGCCGAACCGCCATTATGTCGGCGAACAGATCGGAAATGGAGCTTACCGACGAACTGGTGTCCCTCAGCCTGCGCGTGGAAATCGATCCCGGTCCTGATCCGTTGCGAATACCGATCACAGAAAGCGAGACCGAGGCGCTGGCGGAGCGGCTCTGCGAGGAGTCCGGCGATGACCCGCTTTGGGTATTTGCCTATGGTTCATTGATATGGAAGCCGGACTTTGACGCGGTCGAGGCGCGTGTCGGAACTGTTAAGGGGTGGCATCGATCGTTCTGTCTGCAGATGACACGTTGGCGGGGTTCGCAGACGCAGCCGGGGCTGATGCTCGCCCTTAAGCGGGGCGGTCATTGCAAGGCCGTCGTTTTCAGACTTGATGACGATGACCGGTTGGGCCAGATGCGGCGCATGCTTCGCCGGGAGATCGGTACGCTTGAGGACGCCGCGACGATCCGGTGGATCCAGGTTCAGACGCAGCAAGGTCCGGTGCGTGCCCTGGTCTTCTGGGCTGGCCCGAAAGGAGGGCGGGTTACATCGAAACTGCCCCTCGAGAAGGTGGCCGGAGTTTTGGCCCGAGCCTGCGGGCATAGAGGCTCTTGTGCAGAATATCTGTATCTGACGGTCAAGCATCTGGAGGAATGGGGAATTCGCGATCGCGATTTATGGCTATTGCAGCAGCTTGTTGCGAAGGAGATTAGATCAATCCACAAAGTAGGCGGTGCGGCTTCTACCGCCCCTTCGCCTAACACCTGAAAACATGATCCATAGTCCTAAGCTCGTTGATTCCAATTCGACGCGAACGTCCGCTAACTCGGATACGGACGCATGCGTTCAGCTTTGTATTGATCTCTGACCAGTCGATTCGACCTATGCGCGTAGCTGATCTTTCCCGATGATAGATCAGGTCAATCATGTACCCGGTAAATTTTTCGAGGTCGCCGGACAGCAGGGGCGGATCTCCGCAAAGGCTCGTATCTTTCGTTCGAAACTCTCCTGCAAAGTGCTTCCGGGCGTGCGGGACCATTCACGAAACTGGAGCTAGATCAATGAAGTACGCCAATCCACAATCCGGCGGAGGGAATTTTAAGCCGCGGATCTAATAGATTGCTGACAATGAATCGCGCGCGTAATTGGCGGTGCGCAGCATCCGAGCATGCCGCGGCTAACCAATAAGCTTCCGTTCGAGCGATGCCTTTACCTGCGGCCACTCATCGTCGATGATGCTGAAGCGAACGGAATTTCTTTTGCGACCATCTGGCATAATGCGCTCGTGCCGCACAATCCCTTCTTGCGTAGCGCCGATACGCAAGATGGCTGCCCGTGACTTCTCATTGATTTCGTCGGTCGTAAATTGGACCCGGACGCAGTGGAGCACTTCAAAGGCATAAGTCAGCAATAAATATTTCGCCTCGGTATTAACTCCCGTTCCCTGCATCGAAACGCTAAGCCAAGTATGGCCAATCTCAAGCTTTCGGTTGGCGCGGTCAATCTTCCAGAGCCGTGTGCTTCCAAGCGCCGCGCCGCTCATTGCATCTTCTATCACAAATGGCATCACGGTACCTTCCTGAGCCCCTCTCAGCGCAGCAACGATGTAGCCTTTGATGGTTTCCGGTCCGGGAATGACAGTGAATTTAAGCTCCCACAGGGTGCCGTCGCTGGCGGCCTGCAAAAGGCGAGGGCCATCGTTCACCGTCATTGGCCGCAGAACAACTCTCGACCCGGCAAGCGTTGGCTGCGAGTAGCCGGCTGAATGATCGTAGAGCGAAGACAAGCCGAAAACTCCTTCCAATTCCATCTAATCCGCGTTGTTGCGCGACAACATCAGCCAGATCCAAAATCACCATGTTTGTTGCTCAGCGCAGTGATTTTACCCACTTTGCCGCTGGGCGCTGACCCTATTGTGCGGATACAGGCCTATCAAGAGCTTCATTATTCTGGACCACTTGCGAGTTATTGCAAAAATGGCGATCAAGGTGAATTTCACATAGAATTGAACCCTTGGCCTATCGAGAGGCTGCTCAAGCAGGATAATCAGCCGTGGGAAGCGGTGTCGTTGGGGCGGAGATTGTCCCTTGCAGCGACGATGCGGGTTTCCAACATCCGCCGTGGCAATGAGCCAGGGATCAAAACATCAGACCCCGAATTGAACTAGCCCGGCTGTGAACCCATTTACCAGCGGGAGCATTGGCAACGCCCGGCTAATTCGAACCAACAGAGGTTCCGCGGTGACGCTAATCGGCCGTTTCAACTATAGGAGTTCTGGCAATGGTAACGGCATCCGCCTATTACGGCTACGATGATACCTTCGACCGCAATCGCCGTCTCCGGCGAATGGCCGCGGTCGCAACCTTCATGGACACCGCGGTTACGATCCCCTTCACCCGTATTCGATTTGGAGCGGACTCCATATTGGGGCTGGCTCCGGGACTGGGCGACGCAGCGGGGGCGGCTATCAGCCTCGTGCTCGTCAACGAGGCAAGGCGACTTGGATTGCCCAAGGAAAAACTGCTTGGCATGCTGCTCAACGTTGGCATTGATACATTCGGTGGTAGTGTGCCGATCATCGGCGACTTGTTCGACGTGTATTTCAAGGCAAACAAACGCAATGTCGATATCGTGCTCGACCATTTCGGGATGACGCGCGGTGATCTTGCCAAAACCCGTGTTTAACTTGCCGCTTTTGATTTATTGCTGCGAGGCGCGGACGGCCTAGTAAAGGTTTCCCTCAGATGCGCGGCAATGCCCGAACGGGTCGTTGGCTCGAATTCCTTCAAAACCGCCAAGGGTCGTCCTGCCGAAATCTCATCTGCTTAGCGAAATGAGTCTCTGGTGAACGCCCTAGGCATGTGCGCGACGCAGCTCGGTCGGCGACTGACCGTAGAGCCTGCGGAAGAGCCGTGCGAAGTGGGAAGCGCTATCAAAGCCAACCTCCAACGCGATCTCAATTAGCGGCGCCTTCGTCTGGAGGACCATCTGCCGGGCGCGTTCCATGCGAATGCGTTTGTAGACTATCCCGGGAGACGTTTTCATTTCCTCCATGAATAACCGTTCGAGCTGTCGCCGCGACAATCCCACGGATGCGGCAAGGTTTTCCGTCGGCACCACATCTTCAGTATGTCTCTCCATCGTTATCAGCACGGCCTTGAGGCGCGGATCCTGGCATTGGATGTCAAGCGGCTTGCGCGGCTGTATGTCCAGCCCGGATCGCGCCCGCTCGATCTGCAGCACTTCCAGGGCGTTCCGCTCCGCGTCCCTGCTGATGTGCCTTCGGACCAGAAAGGCGGCCATGTCGGCCGCTGTGCTACCGCCGGCGCAGGAGCCGCGGTTCCGGTCGAGATTGAACAGGCGGTCCGAGCGAACCGGATGGCCCGGGAATTGCTCACGATATGCCTGATAGTGCAGCCAGCTGACACAGGTTTGGTGCGATTTCATAAGCCCTAATCGGGCCAGAATAAATGTGCCGGTACAGAGCCCGATCAGCGGCACTTTTTGCGCTGCGGCTTTCTTCAGATAATCCGAAGTTTGACCGTCGATGGTGACATCGGAATTCAGAAGCCCGCCAACCACGACGATGTAGTGGAATTCGTGCGGGTCGATAAAATCCGAAGTCGGCGCGACCTGCACACCACAACTCGACGTAATGAGATGCCGGGTGCTGCCCAACACCTGCCAGTCGGCCAGAATCCGGCCGGATTTGTCAGCCTCGTCGCTTGCCAATCTTAGCGTATCGACGAACAACGCGAAGGCCGAAAGAGTAAATGATCGCGCAAGGATGAACCCAACTTTAAGGAGACCATGTCTAGCTTCATCTTTGACGGATTTCATAAAACGCCTCGCCCGGCCAAGCCCTTCTATTTTATCTGGAAACCATAGGCCAAGGGATCACGATCGTCGACGAAGATTGTGTTGTGGCCGATGATCTGTCCCTTCAGGGCCGAAATCTCCGCTGGCGACCAGACGATCCTTAGCAAGCTGATTATCCCCAGAATTGCTCGTTCGGCGAGGAAGTGATCATCGATTCCAATCATTGAGGCTGCTCGCCGCCCAATGGCAATTTTTTATTGCCGGGGTTTATCCCTTGGCCGCGTCGTCATTGCATCACGGCTTGATATGTCGCAAGCAGGTGGTATAGCGCCCTGACCATGTGGCGCCCACAGGAAAAAAAGTGACCATTACCGACAGTGTATCTCCAGACATTTATGCAATTGCCGACGTCCACGGGCGTGCTGATCTCATTGAGGCGATGCTTGGTTACATCGCGGATGCCTTGTATGGACAGCTATCCAAACCGATCATCATTTTCCTTGGCGATTTGATCGATCGTGGTCCGCATAGTCCGAAAGTGCTCGATCAGGTCGCCCTAACGCTTAATCGTTATCCCGGCTCCCGACTGATTCTCGGAAACCATGATTTTTATCTGCGTGAGCTGCTTCGTGGCACGCTCACCGATCAGGACGCCACGAACTGGATGGACTGGGGAGGGGTTGCAACTGTCAGTGCGTACTCTGATAGCCCGGTCCCGGATTTCCTGAATATAGCCGCAGATATCCGCCGCACCTTTCCCCATCATGTCGAACTGCTGGAAAATGCACTGACATGGATGGAGATCGGCCGTTACTGTTTTGTGCATGCCGGAATCCGGCCTGGAGTACCCCTCTCAGATCAAAGTGAGGATGATTTGCGTTGGATCAGGGCGGGTTTTCTCGACCATCTGGAAGGCTTTGAGCATGTCGTCTTGCACGGTCACACGATCACGCAGTCGCTGCAGCCCGAAATTTACCCTAACCGAATAGCGTTGGATACCGGAGCATACCGGACCGGCAGGCTGAGCGCCGCCGTAATCCGACGTGGTGAATTTTCACATTTCGTCTGCACCGAAGTGGTGGAGGGAGGCATCATCCAGGTCGGCGAATGGCGGCCAGGGTGAAGCCGTCTCCATGACAGCAGGTGATCGCTCGTATGAGACCAGGCCCACGCCACCATAAGCTGCAAGCAAAGGTTGATAGCAAGCGCCGTGATAGATGTGCCTCCCGCCGGCGCATATGGTTTTTGCCCACCAGGGAACCCAGGGACAGGCCGTTTCAGGGGCTCCTAACGGGGGCCATCATCGCCGTCCGTGATCGATCGAATCGCCGCTTGCAAGCGAACCTAGCCAGGTTCCATCGGGAAGGGTTGTGCTTGGGGGTCGGGGAGCGCCTGACGGCGCCGATCAATACATGCGCATTTGCCCCGAAAAGTGGAAGATAGCTGCGAAATTCTAGGGGCGCAGCCATCATGGTTGTTGAAGATCAGTCCCGAAACCTGACGTTGCGTGTGAGCTTGGCGATCTCCGCGATGGTTTCTTCCCCGGTCTTGCGATCGCGCTGCCAGATGTTGCACCCCACGATAACACCACGAGCGCCGCCGCGAATGGCCTGCGCCATGGCATCGATGGTCTCCGATGGCGGGCCAGAGAGGACCACCCGCTATAGCGAGCGGAACCTTCAACTCTTCGGACAGGCGCTTCGTACGCTCCTCGCCGGGGAAGGCGATCTTGATAATGTGAGCGCCCAGATCATAGGCGATGCGTGCAACTTTTTCTTCCTGGATGACGACTTCTTCCGTGCGGGGTGCACCCATGATGACCGGCTCGAGAATAAGCGGGATGTCCCAACGGTCGCACGACGCCACGCATGACTTTATGACCGGTCTTCCTAACAGCTCATTGATTGCTCCCGAATTTGCCAGACTGTCGGCGGCGGGAGACATCACAGTGAGTTGCCTGGATCTTGATGAGTTCAAGGAGGTCAACGATCAGCATGGGCACGCCGCAGGCGACAATCTTCTCAGGCAGGTGGTCGAGCATCTCAGAAAATGGTGCAGGAATGAAGACCTCGTTTTCCGATTGGGCGGTGACGAGTTCGCGATTTTGATGCCATTTGTCACGCCATATGAAGCCGAATTGCGTTGTCGGCAGCTCTCCTTGGTTCTGTCGAACCCGTATCTGCTTGACGGGGTCGAGGTGGTCGTTGGCGCGTCCTTCGGGATGACCGACATCCCGGCTCGAAGCGGCAGAAGTTGCGACGCGGTTCTCAAAGCGGCCGACGAAGCGCTCTACCAGGCCAAGGCACGGGGACGTGGCCACGTGATCGTGTCGAGTGACAGAGGGCAAGTGCGATCGGCCAGCTATGAAATTGCTTCCGTCTGAACCGGCCTGGCCGGAGAGCCAGCAGTAATGATTGTCTCGAAACTCAGCCCTCTGACTGTAGCGTCGGTTGTGGCGAAGGGTCGTGAGATCGGCTTGAGAGAATGGACTCTTTCAGTTGTCTCTCGTTATACGGCTTGCCGAGGACGATCACCCCGCTCGCAGCGCTGATGCGCGTAGGATCGCCCGTCGCAAAGACAATTGAGGCCGACGGTCGCAAGGCTCGCGCGCGTTCTGCAAGCTCTGTGCCGGACGCGCCCGGCAAATTGACATCGGTCACCAGTACATCGAAGGGAACGGTTTCAAGAGCCGCCATAGCTTCCTCGGCGCTGGCAGCCTCCACAACTATATGGCCCGCCTCCTGCAAAATATCAGCGGTGTTCATCCGGATGAGAGCATCGTCTTCGACAAGCACCACGGTTAGCTGCTTGGCAACATCAGGTCTTTCTGAAGGCTCGCCTGTTTGACGCGGCAGAGCGGCAACGGACGCCCCGCTACGCTGGCGCTGGTTGTTGAGTACATGCCGAAATTTCCTGGCTAGGGCGTCGCGGCTGTAGGGCTTTGACAGGAGTTCAACTCCGGCATCGAGCTTGCCACCGTGCACGATAGAGTTTTCGGTATAGCCCGAGGTGAACAGAACCGCGATATTGGGCAACCGCTCACGCGCCTTTCGCGCGAGCTCGGGGCTTTTAAGGGTTCCCGGCATGACCACGTCGGTGAAAAGGATGTCGATCGGAATGCCGCTATCAATCACATTGAGCGCACTGGCGGCATCCGTCGCCTTAAGCACGCGGTATCCGAGATCTGCCAGCAGCGCCACCACCGTTTCCCGAACGGCCTCATCGTCTTCAACCACCAGCACCGTTTCGGTACCGCCGGCGATGGGTCCGTTCTCGACGGCCACTTCTATATCTTCCGATTGCAGTGCACGCGGCAGGTATAGCTTGATCGTTGTTCCGTGACCGACCTCGGAATAAATCTTCACGTGGCCGCCTGATTGTTTGACAAAACCATAAACCATTGACAGTCCAAGACCTGAGCCTTTTCCTTCGGCTTTCGTCGAAAAGAACGGTTCGAATACCCGGTCTATTATCTCCGGGGCCATTCCCGATCCGGTATCGGTCACCGCCAGCAATACATATTGACCCGGCGTCACTTCCTCGTGATTTCGCGCGTAGGCGTCGTCCAGATGGGAATTGGAGAGCTCGATCGTCAACTTGCCGCGGCCATCCATCGCATCGCGAGCGTTGATGGCAAGGTTTAGGAGAGCATTCTCGATCTGAGCGGGATCGATGAATGTGTTCCACAATCCACCTGAAACGACGGTTTCGACCTCGACGGCTTCACCGATCGCGCGCCTCATCATATCGTCCATGCCTTGCACAAGGCGGCTTACATTGACGGTTTTGGGTTCGAGAGGCTGCTTGCGACCGAAAGCGAGAAGCTGGCTTGCCAGTTTCGCTCCACGGCTGACGCCTGCCATCGCATTGGCAACCCGGGTTTCGGCTCGCTCGTTGCCGCCTATATCCCTGGCAAGAAGAGCAAGATTGCCTGACACGACCTGCAGCAAGTTATTGAAGTCGTGCGCCACGCCGCCGGTTAACTTTCCGATCGTTTCCAGCTTCTGCGATTGGGCAAGCTTTGCTTCGGCTCGGCGCCTCTCGTCAATTTCGGCGATGACACGGGCCTCAAGCGTTTCGTTGAGATGCCGGAGCTGCTCCTCGGCGCGTTCGCGTTGGCGCACCTGCTGCGTCAGTATTTCTGCCTGCTCGCGCAGAGCGGCTTCGGCGGCGCGCTGATGGGTAATATCGGTATGAACTCCAACCCACTCGACAATATCCCCCGACGAACTCACGATGGGCAAAGCGCGAATAGCGAACTGACGCCAGGCGCCGTCATGACGACGAACACGATGCTCATGGACAAACATGGATTTGGTCGCGACCGCTTGCTGCCATGTGGTGACACTCGCGGCGGAATCGTCCGGGTGGACTGCATTCGACCAGCCATAGCCCTGGTACTGTTCGAACGTCTGCCCCGTCAGCGCCGCCCACCCTGGCTGTTCACCCAACATTTGGCCTTCAGCGCTATTGGTCCACAAAATGCCGTGAACCGCACCCATGGCCGTGTGAAAACGGCCATTGCTGATTGCGAGTGCTGCTTCGCGAAGCGCCCGATCTTGCACGTCGATACCGAGAATATAGACGCCGGGAATCGATCCGTCTGGTTCGATGCGAGGCACATAGCGGACCTCCAGCCGCCTGGTGGATCCATCTCTATGAGGCATGTCCGTTTCGGAAGAGAAAGTTTCTCCGGCCAATCCGCGATCTATGGAGGGGTAACGGTCGTTGTATGCAGCCTCTCCTATCATATCGCGGATGTGACGGCCGATCATCGCTTCAGGCTCGACTCCAAACCAGTCGCGATAGGCGGCGTTCGCAAAGCGATAAACATGATCCCGATCGACGTAGGAGATCAACATCGGCACTGCATCCGTAACCCGGCGCAATTCTACTTCGCTTGCCGCGAGCCGCGTTTCCATTAGGATACGGGCACTATTGTTCACGATCGTGCACATGACGCCGCCGACGCTACCGTCCGCATCGTAGACAGGTGTGTAAAAAAGATCGAGGAACAGCGTCTGCGGGCCATCTGCGCGCTGCAAAACGATAGGCTGATCGCGATGGAAGACCGTGTCGCCCTTCAGTCCCGCTTCAAGAATAGGGCTGTTCCAATCCCAGACCTCCGGGAATGCATTGGCGACAGGCGCGCCGATCGCCATCGGATGGCGTTCGCCGGCGATCTCCTTGTAGGCGTCGTTGTAGAGCATGATGTGGTCAGACCCCCACATCAACACCTTGGCGACGGGGGAATTGACGATGTTGGCGACCGTCGCACGCAGCTCGTGGGACCACGTTGGGATCGCACCCAATGGGCTCTGCGTCCAATCCTTTTCGCGGAGAATCGAGCCACACTCGCCCCCACCCTTTGGCCATCCATCGACGACCATTGGTTGGGCAGAAATGAAACCATCCCGCAGCGTTCGCAAGGCTGCATGAACGAGTTCACTGGCGTTGGCATAATCGCCTGAGGCTAGGCGTTCGGCGATGAACTCCTCGTGTTCAGGAGTGAGCGAGACGGGATGTAATGAGCGATCGACCATGCGTTTCCGTGCCATCTGCCGAATCGCGTGTCAACAGATGTCAGAGGTCGCCTCCTAGTGTTGTTGGGTTTTTAGCAGGAACCAATCGCCGAATTGTGACGTTTCCCGGGTCCCTTGTCATTTTACGAATGTTTGGAGGTACCTTGGAGCAACGAGACGACTGGCACCTGACGGACAGGCTTCACTATTCGCATGGCAGAGGCGATCCTTTTGCAGCAGCAGTTCGCGCTACCAGAATGCCGATGGTCATCACCGATCCGTCGCAGGCCGACAATCCGATTGTATTTTGCAACGAGGCCCTCCAGCTGCTGACAGGCTACGACCAATTGGAAATTCTTGGGAAAAATTGTCGCTTTCTTCAAGGGCCGGAAACCGATGCGAGGACTGTTGCTCAGATTCGATCCGCGATCGCCGAAGGGGAAAGCATTTCCATCGAAGTGCTCAATTACCGAAAGGACGGCTCGACGTTCTGGAACGCCCTTTATCTCAGCCCGGTGCGAAACGACGATGGCAAGATCCAATTCTTCTTCGCGTCGCAGCTCGACGTCAGCAAACATGTTGAGGCAACGGACCGTGTCAGCGAACAAAAATCGATTGTCGAAGAACAAGTGAAGCATCGCACGGCGGAGCTTGAGGCGGCTCTTGAAGCGAAGACTTTGCTGCTCCACGAAGTGGACCATCGGGTGAAGAACAATCTTACGATGATTGGTTCGCTTCTCAGATTGCAGTCGCGCGCGATCGGCGACCCTGTGATTTCAGCGAAGCTCGACACCATGATGGAGCGGATTGACGCATTGGCCCGAGTCCATAGGACACTTTACCAATCCGAGGACGTGAGCAAATTCGACATTGGCGAATTTGCCGTGAAACTCGCCGAGGATGTCATTGGCTCGAGCGGGCGTGGAAATATTTCGCTGATCCCTGATGTTGATCAAATTTCAGTCCCTGCCGGCAACGCGTCGTCTCTTGGGCTCATTCTCAACGAGATCCTTACCAATGCCATCAAGCATGGTTTCGCAGATGGTAAGGCAGGTACGATCGAGTTATCGGGTCGTCGTCACGAGAACGCTGCGACAATAACCATCGCTGACAATGGGGTCGGCATGCCTCATCAGCCGCCGTCCGGCCTCGGCCGAACCTTGATCAGTCGACTTGCCAAACAGACAAACGCGACTGTTGAGTGGGTGAGCCTTTCAGCTGGCACACGCGTGACCGTTTTCCTGCATGATCGGAACTGATGGATGAAACGCCCCAAGCCGCCGCTCAACATTCTGATCGTTGAAGACGAACCGTTGCTGGTCATGGATGTTACGACGATGATTGAGGATGCCGGCCATATCGTAATCGGATTTGCTGCTTCCCTATATGAGCTCGAGAAAATGCAACCTATCAGACCGCCGCACATCGCTTTCGTCGATATGCAACTTGCAAACAACTCCACCGGCTTGGATGTCTGTGCATACATAAAGAGCCGTTGGGCCGACACGATTATTGTATTCGTCACGGCAAATCCGAAAAAGATCCCGGATGACTTTGCCGGTGCACACGGTGTGATATCCAAGCCATTCTCTCGGCATGGCTTCATGAACGCTTTGATCTATCTTCAGGAGAGCGTTTGTACACCGCCTCCAGTGAAAGCGATTCCCGGAAGCCTTGTTGCGTCATCAAATTTGTCGGCAACATGGTAAAATGAAGTGTGGCTTGCTAGCAATTGTCGGTATGCCTGCTGATGATCGAGAATGAACTTACAATCGAGATGGCACATCAATACGTGGCTAAGCTTAGCCGTTCAGTCTCCAGATCTCGAAATTGAGAACTATGGCGAAGGCTACCCATGCTGCCAGTGGGACTAGGCAATAAGCGGCGCGCTCGTCGAGCCGGCGAAAGCTATGGATCGTAGCTAGAATTAAAAGCCATTGTGGGACGATATCGATTAGGCCGGCGATGGGATTATTGAGACCGAAAAACATCCACGACCAAAGCGCGTTGAGCACAAGCTGCGCATAGAACAGAACAAGCGCCGTCGATCGGCCCGGCTGATCGAACGGCAGATTCCACATGCGCCAGCTGGAATAAGCCATCAGCCCGTAGAGCAACGTCCACATTGGCCCAAAGATCCAATTCGGCGGATTGAAATCGGGTTTGGCGAGGCTTGCATACCAGTTGGCCAGATTGGGGAAAGTGGCCCATTGGCCGAGCAGCAGTGCCGCAACGACGGGCACTATCGCCAAGGACGCATTGATCCAGGGATTCGATCGATTTTCGATATCGGACGACATTGCTTGCCTCACTCGGTTTTCGCAGTTTGTAACTCGTCATATTGACCACCGCGAAGTGGTCTGTCTGCCAGAGTCAATGATGTGTTGGTGAACTCAGGTGCTTGCTACGACGCTGCATTTCTTTTTAGTCTCAAAATCTCATACGAGACTTTTTTTGAATTGGATCACGAGATCCAACGGCTTCGGCGTATCGTATAAAGGATATGAATGTTTCAGCGCTGCAAACCGACCGCTCAAAAGTATCATCCCGCCAAGCCGTGTTTGCCGAGAAGCAAGCGATGACGAGGTTATCTAGCCGCGAGAGCCTATCATCCGATAATGCCAACCAGCTTGTTCTCGCCATTGCGCAGAGCCAGGACCGAGCAGCTTTTGCTGAGCTGTTCAATCTGGCGGCCCCGAAGGTTAAGTCCTTTATGATGCGGACCGGCTCGGCACCGGAAATTGCCGAAGAGATAGCGCAGGAAGCTATGCTGCTAGTCTGGCGTAAGGCATCCTATTTCGACCCCGCTCGTGCCAGTGCTGCAACATGGATCTTCACGATTGCTCGAAATCTGCGCATCGATTTCCAGCGCAAGCAGAAATCATCGAAGTTTTCAGGGGCTGATGCAGGCAGTTTTCAAGAGGACGAACGAACGCCCGAGGAACTCCTTTTCATCAGAGTGGACGAGGAAAGGATAAGGACCGCGATGGAGGCGCTCAGTCCCGAGCAGGAAACGATCCTAAGATTGTCGTTTTTCCGCGATAGCCCGCATTCGGAAATAGCCGAGGAACTGGACCTGCCACTTGGCACAGTGAAATCACGCATAAGGCGAGCTTTGGCTAGGTTGAAGACCATTCTCGAAGAGACACTATGACTGCAAATCATCACCCCAGTGATCAAACACTTTTGCGCTATGTCGCTGGCAACTTGTCGGCGGGACCTGGGCTTGTCGTTGCAGCCCATATTGGCGGATGTCCCGCCTGTCGAAGGACGGTTGCGAAATTCGAGGCGGTCGGAGGAGCGTTCCTGGCGCGGCTCGAACCGGAAGCACTTTCCCTCGGAGCCCTTGACCGCGCACTGGCCAGGCTGGAGACAGACGATCACAAGATCAGCATCGACGCAACCCGACCGGGTGGCGCCTCGATTGGCGGCATTGCCCTTCCAAGTGTGCTGAGCGATTGCGGCATCGGGCCATGGCGGTCTGTCGGTCCGGGCGTCAAGCTCAGTCGGATCACCGTACCTTATGCGCCTGAAGCGAATGTCATTCTGCTCAAGGTCAAAGCAAACAAGCATATGCCGGCCCATGGGCACTCCGATCTGGAGGTCACCCAGGTGTTGCGTGGATCCTTTTCGGATGGCGGTAATCGCTATCTCCCTGGTGACTTCGTCGAAGGCGACGATGAGACAGATCACAGCCCGATCATCGGTAGCGAGGGCGAATGTATTTCACTTGCAGCGATCGAAGGTCGAATCCATTTCCGTGGTTTTCTCGGGAGATTGCTGCAGCCGTTCGTCGGAATTTGAGCCAATCCGAGAAGCTGGCGCTGAAATCTACCGGTCCCGAAATATCCTGAGGATCTGCGACGTTGAAGGCGACAGCTAACAGCCAGTGCCTGGCGTTTAGTAGGTCGCAAAACTGATCTCCGGTTGAATCTGGAAAACCGGAAACGCCTCGCGCGCCGGAAAACTCAAACTTGCGACTGTTCAAGACACTTGGAGCAGATTGTATTGAGGCCGGTGCGCTTTGCTCCTCCGCGGCCAGGTGGGGTTGAGTGAATTGCGGTACCGTGGACCTCGATCGAAGCCGACCATCAAGCACTTGGCTTCATTGTTTCGCAGCAAAGCGCTGAGCATCATCCACTGGCGGCGGCTGTCTTGGTATAAAATTGCCCTAGCGATCAGATACAGTGAACCTATCGGTTTTCGGATATTTTCCGATATTCCGTCGGCGAGAAGCCAACCGCATCCTTAAACTGATTGGAGAAGTGGAATGCCGAGTGAAAGCCAAGCAGGCCGGCAATTTCCTTCACCGACTTGTCCGTGTTTGCGAGAAAGTCACGTGCGCGCTGAAGACGAACCGTCATCTGATACTTTTTCGCTGACATTCCGGTCTGTTCACGAAAAAGCCTGCGAAAGTATGGATAGCTTACCCCCATCTCTGCGGCGAGATCCTCCACCGATTGTGAGATCCCACAGCGTTCCATCAGGATCATGCGTGCCCGATCGACAAGGCGCGCGCTGGCACTCGACGCCAAATTGCTTGGGCGGCATAGCAGCGCAAGAAGCTGCAGGCCGAGGGTCGATATGACAAGCTGATGGAGAATGGGATCCTGCCGCGCAAGATCATGGATTGATGCGAATACTTGATTGATTTCATCATTCGCGGCAGCCAGTGGGTGTTCGATTTGCAGAAGGCCTGCGTCAACGGCGAAATCGAAGGCGGTACCCCGGCATTCAATCCAATGTTCTGTCCAGCCCGTTCCACGATCAGGCGCGAACCTGTGCCATACGCCCGGAAACAGCAGAAAAATTGAACCACCATTGACGCGGACCTGGCGGCGTTGGCTTCCGAATTCAAGCTTCCCGCTGCCGGCGCTGATCAGCACGACCTGGTAGGCCTGTAGAATGCGTCCACGTGACCAGCTGAAATGATGGTCGTCAGGATGGCGGCTGAGAGGGTAGCTGGAATGTGGCGCAATTTCCGTATAGCCGGAGGAAACAGCGGTGCAGCCCCACGCTGCCGCTATTCTGTTGTCAGGCATATACACGAAGTAGTTCCTCGCCATTTGACGTCGCCATTCTAGGATCATTTTTTGTATGTAAATGATCACTTTTATGGATTTTCGCGGCGTGTCAACAAGATTGACCGATGGTACCGTCACGATGTTGGGACAAGTCATTCGAATTTGCCGAAACGCTGATCGCATCAGCTATCGTCGCTGCCGGGGAGGGTGGCGGCCGGGAGGAGAACAAATATGAAAACTCATGCCAGACTGCTGGCCGCTGCCGCTTGCCTTGCCGCATCTGCTGCCTATGCCGATGACTTCCACGGGTTCGATCCCGCCAAGTTCGACGGCAATATGCTTTCGGTCGAGGCGCTGAAAGCCATGGTCGCCGACGCGTCGAAAGTGACGCCTCCGAAAAACGGGAAAAGGTACAGCATCGGCTTTGCCAATCTTCAGCGTGACATCGCTTTCGGCGTACTCGTCGAGAAAGGCATTCAGGCAAATGCCGATGCTGCCGGCGTCGAACTCGTTGTCGCCGACAACCGCCTCGATGGGCCGACAGCACTTGCCAACGCCAAGTCTTTTGCCGAACGCAAGGTTGACTATGTCATCGAGTTTCAGACCGACGCGAACTTCGGTCAGACCGTGATGGATGTGTTCAATCAGGACGGCACCAAGGTCACGGCAATCGATATCCCAATGCCCGGTGCGAGCTTTTTCGGCGTGAACAATCCGAAATCGGGCTTCATGGGCGGGTCCTATCTCGCAACGGCTGCGGCAAAACAGTTTGGCGCGGACGCGGTCAAAAGCGGCTATCTCGTCATCGGCGCACTGCCCCAGTCGGGCGTCATTCCGCGTATGCGCACCGAAGGCCAGCGTGCCGGCTTCCTGGCGCTCAACAAAGATTTCCCGGTCGACCACATCATCGAGATCGATACCAAAAACACGCTGCAGGAATCCTACACCCAGATGAACAACGTGCTGGGTCGCATTCCGCCGGGCGCGCCGATCCTGATCATCGCGATCAACGATCAGGCGACCATGGGCATGTTGCAGGCCGTTCGCGCTGCCGGACGCGTTGACCAGGCCATTGCTGTCGGCAATGGAGCGGATGAAGCCGAGGCGCTTGCCACGGACCCGAAACTCGTAGCGGCGACTGGTTCGTTCCCAGGCAGCTACGGGAACTATCTCATCCCGATCGCACTGTCAGCACTCGCCGGCAAAGCCGTGCCGGAGGCAACCTTCGTCACCCATCAGGTGGTAACCAAGGCAAACATCTGCAAATTCTACAAGGAGTTCGCCTGCGCAGGCAATGCCGATGGTTACGTGTTTCCAGAGGCAGAGTTCGCAAGCTATCTCTCCGGTCTGAAAAAGCAGGATTGGCTGAAGGGCTACGAGGCAATTCTCCCCCAGCAATGATCTGGGGTCAGAGGAGATTTTGATGCAAACGGAATCGAGCACAGGGAACCGCGTATCGCGGCTCCAGATCACCAATGTTACGAAGTCCTTCTCCGGTGTGCAGGTATTGAAAAACGTTACCTGTTCGGCCAATGCCGGCGAAGTCGTAGCACTGCTCGGCGCAAACGGTGCGGGCAAATCGACGCTGATGAAGATCCTGTCCGGTGTCTATTCCTGCGATGCCGGACAAATTCGGATCGATGGCGCCGCAGTCAACATTACGTCGGCACGTGAGGCCATAGCATCGGGTATCCGTTTGATGCCGCAGGAATTGTCAGTGCATCCGGACCTGTCTGTGGCGGAGAACATCGCGCTCGGCTCGATGCCCAAGCGCAAGATCGCCGGCATAAGTTTCGTCGACCGTGCCGCCATGCAGGGACAAGCGACGACGCTGCTCAGGCGACTGAAGCTCGGTCATATCTCTGCGAGCCGGAGAATGGGATCGCTTTCGCTTCCCGAGCAGCGGATCGTCGAGATCGCCCGGGCATTGGCGGGCCAGGCACGCATTCTGATCATGGATGAACCGACTGCTGCACTCGGAGAAGCCGATGCCGAAACCCTGTTCGGGGTGATCGATGCGCTTCGCGCCGATGGTGTCACCATCATCTATATCTCTCATTACCTTGACGAGGTATTTCGCCTCTCTAATCGGATCGTCGTGTTGCGGGACGGCGAGGTGCGCGGACAGTTCAAGACGAGTGCCACCAGTCACGACGAGGTGCTGCGGGCGATGCTTGGAGGAGACCTCGGCGATCTTTTTCCGGCAAAGCCTCAATCTCTTCCCGACGAGGTGGTCCTGACGGTTGAAGGCCTGTCCCTTCCAGGCTGGCTCACCGATGTATCGTTTTCAGTGCACCGCGGCGAGGTTTTGGGTGCGTTCGGTCTGATCGGCTCCGGGATTGAGAAGGTCGGCAGAGCAATCTATGGGGCAGAGCCCAAGGCAAAGGTTCGTTCACTGCGGATGGGGGCTGTCGAAACGGTGCTGTCGAACCCGCGGGCAAGCATTCAACGCGGTATCGGTTTCGTTGCGGCCGAGCGTAAGCAGCAAGGCATGATCGCCAACCTGACCGTCCGCACCAACACGACCCTCCCATACCTCACGCGCTTTACGCGCTTCGGGCTGGTCGATCACAATCGGGAACGAGCAATGTCGCGGCACTGGATCAGGACCCTGCGCGTCAAGACGACGGGTCCGGAGCAGGAACTACGACTGTTGTCGGGCGGCAACCAGCAGAAAGTGTGCCTGGCACGGTGGCTGCTCGGCGACCCGAAGCTCCTCATTCTCGAAGAACCGACGCGAGGTGTCGACCTCGGCGCTCGACGCGAGATTTATGAGGAGATTCGCCGCCTTGCGGCGAACGGATTGGGCATACTCCTCGTCTCATCGGACGCCGAGGAAGTCGCCGGTCTTGCCGACCGAACGATGGTCTTCGAGGAGGGCAAAGCCGTGGCCGTACTCGGAGCCAATGCATCGGCCGCCGAGTTGATGCAGGCGGCAGAGTCACACTCCGTTTCTGCTGCGAATGAATTGGAGAAAGCATGAACAAGTCAAACTCAATCGTGGCCGGCAAACCCAAGGCGATCAGCCAGCGCCCGTCGATAACGGAGATCATTGCCAGGCCGGCCGCCGGCATCGTGGTTCTGCTTGGCTTTTATGTCGTCCTTCTCGCTGCATTCACGATGTTGTCGCCGTTCTTTTTATCAGTGAGCAATCTTGCCAATATCGGTACGAACATGGCCTTCATCGGCCTCATGGCCGCAGCCGGAACCCCGTTGATTATCGGCGGCGGACTCGACCTGTCGGTGGCGGCCGTTGCCGGTCTGGCCGGTGTCATCGTTGCGTTGATGCACTCCAACGGGATCAATATCTGGGTTGGATGCCTGACGGCTTTGGTTATCGGCGCCGGGGTCGGGATTTTGAATGGTGTGATCGTCACCAGGCTGCGCCTCAATCCTCTGATCGTGACACTCGGAACGATGAGCATATTCTCGGGCCTGTCGATGGTTATGACAGGCGGCCTCAGCAAGCCGCTCTTCGTGCCGTCCTTCAACTGGCTTGGTTCAGGCCGCATCTTTTCCGTGCCGTTTCCCGTCATCGTCATGCTCGTGGTCTTTGCCGTCCTTTGGCTTGTGCTTGCCAAAACGCCGTTCGGACGGTTTGTGTATGCAACCGGAGGCAACCCGGAGGCCAGCAGCCTTCTCGGTGTCCCGGTCGAGCGCACACAGCTGATACTCTACGTGATCTCAGGAATTTCAGGCGCTGCGGCTGGCATCATCCTTGCAGCAATGCTCGGCGCCGCCGCGCCAAACGCCGCCAGTCAGCATCTGCTGACGATCATCGCTGCTATCATTCTGGGAGGCACGAGCCTGTTTGGCGGGCGGGGAAGCGTCTGGGGCACGCTGATCGCGGTGCTGATCCTCGGGACCCTGAACAACGGCCTGACCCTCATGAACGTGTCCAGTTTCTGGCAGGATGTCACACGCGGTGTCGTGTTGCTTCTGGCTGTGGGCCTCGACCAGTTGCGTGTCCGCCTGCAGGGCTGATCCGCCATAATTCCAGGAGAAAATGGAATGTCTGAACGCCCTTTAAAGGCCGGCCTGTTCGGTATCGGCCTGGAGGCCTATTGGCCGCAGTTTGACGGTCTCGAAGCAAGGCTGCGCGGATATGTGAATGTCGTGGCGTCCAAGCTGGAGCGGCCCGGTGTCGAAGTCGTCAATCTTGGCCTCGTGGATACGCCAGAGAAGGCCGTCGATGCCGGGCACCTGTTTCGACAGGCCGATGTCGATATCATTTTTCTCTACATCACGACCTATGCTCTATCATCGACCGTCTTGCCGGTTGTTCGTCGTGCAAAGGTGCCGGTCATCATTCTGAATCTGCAGCCGACTAGGGCAATCGACTATGCATCCTTCAATGCACTCGGCAACAGGACGGCCATGACCGGCGAATGGCTGGCGCATTGCGCTGCATGCCCGGTGCCCGAGATTGCCAATGTGTTCACCCGGACGGGTATTCGGTTTCACCAGGTGACGGGTGTTCTCAAGGATGACCCATTTGTCGACAACGAAATCGAAGAGTGGATCGAGGCCGCACGGGTAGCCCACGTGATGGCGCATAACCGGTTGGGCGTCATGGGGCGCTATTACAATGGCATGCTCGATATCTATTCCGATCTTACAGCCCAAAGCGCGGCGTTCGGAACGCACATTGAAGTATTGGAGATTGACGAACTAGCGCGCCTGAGACGGGACGTAACCGATGCGGAAGTCACAGCCTGTCTCGACCGCATCCGATCGGATTTCGACGTGCAGCCTGATTGCAATCCCGAAGAGCTTGCGCGTGCCGCAAAGACGGCTGTCGCGCTACGGAAGCTGGTCGATGCCAAACGTCTCGGCTCGCTCGCCTATTATTACGAATCCATGCCCGGGCATGAATATGAGGACATCATCACTTCGGTGATCGTCGGCTGTTCGATGCTTACCGCCGAAGGCATACCCGTTGCGGGCGAATATGAGATCAAGAACGCGCAGGCAATGAAGATCATGGTCAGCTTCGGCGCGGGAGGTTCCTTCACCGAATATTACGCCATGGATTTCGATGCAGATGTGGTCCTGATGGGCCATGACGGCCCTGGCCACACCAAAATCGCAGAGGGTCGGACCAAGATCCGCCCTCTTGAGGTATACCACGGCAAGGTCGGCTCCGGCGTCAGCGTCGAAATGTCGGTCAAGAATGGCCCTGTGACGCTGCTGTCCGTGGTCGAATGCGCGGGAAACGTAAAGCTTTTATGCGCCGAAGGCCAATCAGTGCCCGGCCCGATCCTGGAAATCGGGAACACCAACAGCCGTTATCAGTTTCCGATTGGCGCACGCGCGTTCGTAGAGAACTGGAACGCGCAAGGGCCAGCCCATCATTGTGCAGTCGGCGTGGGGCACGTGGGAAGCCGCTTGGAAAAACTGGGCAAGCTGCTGGAGATCGAGGTCATCCGAATTTGTTGATGAACGGAAATTGCTGCTGGCAAGAACGTTCTGCCTCGCGGAGTGGCCGACTGATGACCCTACTAGGCAAGTGCTGGCGCTTTGGCGTAACGGACTGGATAGGGTAATGTCACGCAGGGCGAAGGTTTTACGCTTCAGTACGACTGATTGTGATGTCGACGCCCTGCGGCAACACTATGCGAACACGCTCAAGCCGGTGTTTCTAAATCCGATTGGTGACAGACGTACCATATCCGCACATGATCTTCATATCTCCATAGGCGATTTTGATATCTGGTCCGGGAATTGCCCTTCGGGGATGTCGGTGTCATTCACTGAGCCTCCAGATCTCTATGCGTTATATCTTCCACTTTCGGGAAGCATGGAGTTCAGACAAGGAACGCACACAGCGCTTTCGGTCCCGGGCGGGATCTTCGCCTGCGACCTTGCCAAGCTAAGCAAGATCTCTCTTCACGAAAATCGAAGCCATATTGGAATCGCGTTCCGCAGAAGCACGTTCGTTGGGCACTTGAGTGAAATCACCGAGACCCCCGTAGATCCGAACTTCGATCTGTTCGGTGAGACTAGCGCTGACTTCGACGATGGAAGGCTAGCGACAATGTGCAGGCTGGTCTGGGATGGTCTGGAGAAGCACCCTCAGGAAGGCCTCGCAGCGCGTTCCAACGAGTTTCTTTTGCGCGCAATCATGGTGAGATTGTTGGAAAGCGTGCCTCATAAATATCGCTTCCTTATGAACCGAAACAATTCACCAGCGATGCCGCGACAGGTCAAGCTTGCCATAGAGTTTATGGTGGCACACGTATCGACGCCGGTAACAATTGACAATATTGCCACCGCAGCGGGAGTAAGTGCCAGATCGCTTCAGCTTGCCTTTCAACAGTTCAAAGATACGACCCCCTTAGCTTATCTTCGCCGCTTGCGTCTTGTTAGGGCGAAGCAAGAGCTTGAGGCGGCAAACAATGATGTCATCACTATTGCCGCGGTTGCTCAGCGCTGGGGATTTTCCAATGTTGCTAGGTTCTCCACGCTCTATTTACGAACATTCGGCGAAACACCCAAACAAACACTCTCTCGCAACCGATAGAGGCAGCGATTTCCAGTGGTGATCATCGGCGATTAATCGCGCACTCCTTTGTGACAGAAAATCATCGAAGATTCTGAGGCTGGAGTTTGGCGAAATGAATTAGAAATAACATTAAGTTATAATATAAATATATATAAGAGAATTGATACAAAAAACGAAATATGAAGGCGTAAAGCGATGTATTATTTTCCAGATACACTGACGGAGTGTAACTTTAATAAAAAATAATATTGGTATTCCCCATAACTTGATCCGAAGATTAATCAGAGCCCGAGAATTGCCGAAGTTCTCTGGCCGATAAATTCAAGGGTAAGATCATGATTTCCTTAGGATTTGGACAAAATAACTCAGCAATCGTCGCTGCCTTGGACAAGTCGCATGCGATAATCGAATTTGATATGCACGGCAAAATACTTGTGGCCAACGATATATTCTGTGCGGTGCTAGGCTATAAATTGAGCGAGATTATCGGGAGGCATCACAGTATGTTTGTCGATCCTCAGGAAAGAACGTCAAAAGAATACCAGGATTTCTGGGATAAGCTCCGTAAGGGCGATTTCGATCAACGACAGTACAAGCGGATTGGCAAGGGCGGGAGAGAAGTTTGGATCGAGGCTGCATACAATCCAATATTCAAGGGATCCAAGCCATTCAAAGTCGTCAAATTCGCCACAGACATTACCGCTTCGAAGCTTAAGAGCGCCGAGGCAGAAGGTAAAATCAACGCGATATCCCGCGCACAGGCCGTCATCGAATTTACCCCCGATGGTGAGATTCTCGATGCCAACGAAAATTTTCTAACCGTACTGGGTTATTCGCTTGCCGAGATCAAGGGCCGGCATCACTCCATGTTCTGCGATCCGGCCTATGCAAAGGGAGACGAGTATAGGCAATTCTGGAAAAAACTTCAGGCCGGGGAGTTTTTCGCCGGGGAGTTTAAGCGTCAGGGTAAAGGCGGCAAGGTGATTTTCATCCAAGCATCGTACAATCCCATTTTCGATCCGAACGGCAGGGTGTTCAAGGTTGTAAAGTTTGCGACCGATATAACCGCCCGGGTCAATAACGTGCGTGAGCTCGCGGAGGGGCTTCGTTCACTTTCCGAGGGCGATCTGTGTCTCGAACTCTCAAGGCCATTCATTACGTCTCTCGATCAACTGCGGATTGATTTTAACGAAACCATTACGAAGCTTCGAGCCGCAATGGCTACTATCGGTGACAATGCGCGCGCGATAGCGGCTGGATCGAACGAAATCCGATCTGCGGCAGATGACCTCTCGAAGAGAACCGGACAGCAGGCAGCCTCAGTTGAGGAAACGGCGGCGGCGTTGGAGCAAATTACAACGACGGTGGCTGATTCTAGTCAACGCGCTGCCGATGCGGGCAGGCTTGTTGCCCACACTCGGGAAGACGCGGAGCGATCTGGTCATATCGTCACCGAGGCAATAGCAGCGATGAGACAAATCGAATTTTCCTCGGGGGAGATCTCCAATATAATTGGGGTGATAGAGGAGATCGCCTTTCAAACCAACCTTTTGGCTCTTAATGCTGGCGTTGAAGCCGCGCGTGCGGGCGACGCAGGCAAGGGTTTCGCGGTCGTTGCCCAGGAGGTTAGGGAGCTGGCACAACGCTCTGCCAAGGCCGCAAAGGAAATCAAAGCTTTAATCAATACATCTGGTCAACATGTGAAAAGCGGAGTGTCACTTGTCGATCAGACTGGCCACGCGTTGAAGGAAATAGTTGAACAAGTTGCCGTCATTAATACGCATGTTTCGTCCATAGTCTTGGCTTCGCGAGAGCAGGCCACGGGGCTGAATGAGATCAATATTGCCGTCAACACAATCGATCAAGGCACGCAGCAGAATGCTGCCCTGGTGGAGCAATCGACGGCGGCAAGCCATGGATTGGCCCGGGAAGCGGATGCAATGTTTGAGCTGCTCACGCAATTCAGATTGCAACCGGACGCACCGGGACCCCGCCTGGCACCCTTGGAGATTCGGTCTTTTGGCGACCTCACGTCCTCCCGCCAGTGGCGCCTGCTCGATAAAACTGCCAATGCTGTTTAATCTTTGCCTGGTTGGGGGTGCGGATAAGAACTTGGACTGATTTAGACGTTAAGGTGTTGAATTCCACCATGATTTGACCCGCTTTTCCGCTTGACGTTGACCCAGTTAAGCGGAGACAGGCGTATGAGATCCCTCACAATTTTGAACCATCTGTTGGTAATCCCAAAATGGCAAACCGGGTGAGTTTCGTATGGAATTCAACAGCCTCTTCTCAAGGCGCGTTCAGTTAAGGCACGCCACCGTCTCGAGCCGTAGTCACCCCACGCATAGCGGGGCCTGCATTCATCATTCTGGCTATTTTGAGTTGTGCCTGGAGCCAGGCACTTGTAGACTTATCCGGGAATATATTTTTGGAGCAGTCCCATCCTCAATCAAAATCTGTGATGAGAGGGATTTCAAACCACGTCACCGGAGATTGGCCTATGACTGTAACCGATGGAGCGAACGCGGAAAGTGACGAGACTCCGCCGGATAGTCTGGACGCGTTTTACAAGCAAAACGGGATCGATTTTGGTGCTGGGGATCTGTTTTGTATCGGGGGCGGTAAGTTGCTTCCGAAGCTCAAAGGATTTTTAGGAGCGCTGGGACGCTTTCGCGACGATGACGGCCATACGCCGTTCAGTTCGGCGATAGTGCTCGATAGCCTGGACACCGAGGGCGGTCGCGACATGTGTTTTTCCTGTTCCGGGCCCGCCGACGAGGACAATGTTATGCGCTTCGTCCATAAACTCGCATCGGTGCAATTGGCGCACCGTCGCCTCGTTGATCTCGCTGGCGGCGAAGTTGTATCCGGAGATATCCTTGTAGGCCGGGAAGCGAGCCGCTTTCATGTGATAGGCGATGGAACGAACCTCACGCTCGGCCATCTCGGCCTTCAGCAACTGCGATAGGATCGGTACGGCCGCATCGAACGCTGGAGCAGCTTGCTCGATCAGGTCCGTGACCGCTTGGGCCATGCCATACATCTTCAGGCTACGCAGCATGATGGCGATGGCGGCGCTGGCAGGATCATGACGCATGGCGACCTCCTACAGTCTGGACACGCAGGCCATCATAGCGCTCTACGTTTGCCTTGGGTTCACGTAGCAAGGTCAGCGTGTGTGGCGTGTCGATGTCCGGGCCGTCAGTCGTCTTGCCGTCGATCAGCCGATGCAACAGGTTCAGAACATGCGTCTTGGTCGCTACGCCAGCATCCAGGGCCAATTCCACCACTCGAACAACAACTTGTTCGTCGTGATGAAGAACGAGCGCAAGAATATCGACCATCTCACGATCACCACCGGGGCGGCGGAGCATCTGGTCCTGCAGTTTCCGAAAGCCCGGTGGCAATTCCAGGAAAGGTGCACCATTGCGCAGGGCACCGGGCTTGCGCTGGATAACCGCAAGGTAATGCCGCCAGTCGTAAATCGTTCGCGGCGGTTTGTCGTGACTGCGTTCTATGATCCGTGGATGTTCGCAGAGAATATTGCCCTCGGCTGCAACAACCAGCCGCGCGGGATAGATCCGCAGGCTGACGGGCCGGTTCGCAAATGATGCAGGCACACTGTAGCGATTGCGTTCGAAGGTGATCAAGCATGTCGGCGAGACGCGCTTGCTCTGCTCGACGAAGCCGTCAAACATGGCGGGCAATGCCATCAAAGCAGGCTGCTCATCACCCCAAACATCGGCGATCGAACCGGGCAGGCTCCCGTGCGGTGTCTCCTGCCACAGGTTCTGGCAGTGCTGCTCCAGCCAGAGGTTCGACGTTGCCAAATCCGGGAAGTCGGGCATCTGTTGCCACAGGCGGGGACGAGAATCCTGGACGTTCTTCTCGACCTGTCCCTTCTCCCAACCCGCAGCCGGATTGCAGAACTCGGGCGCAAAGACGTAATGGTTCGTCATCGCTTGGAAGCGAACGTTGACCTGTCGCTCCTTGCCGCGGCCAACGCGATCGACCGCGGTCTTCATGTTGTCGTAGATGCCGCGACCAGGTACGCCGCCGAACACGCGGAACCCGTGCCAATGGGCGTCGAAGAGCATCTCATGCGTTTGCAGCAAGTAGGCTCTGACCAGAAACGCTCGACTGTGCGATAACTTTATGTGTGCGACCTGAAGCTTGGTACGCTCGCCGCCGATCACGGCATAATCTTCACTCCAATCGAATTGGAATGCTTCGCCTGCACGGAAAGTCAGCGGAACGAATATGCCGCGGCCAGTCGTCTGCTGCTCAATCCGCCACTCGCGGGCAAAGGCGGCGACCCTGCCATAAGAGCCGGTAAAGCCGAGAACCACCAGATCGGCGTGAAGCTGCTTCAGCGTTCGGCGCTGCTTGCGTGACCGTCCGGCCTCGGTCTTCAGCCAGCCAGAGAGTTTGTCGGCGAACGGATCAAGCTTGCTCGGTCGGTCCGGTACCGTGAACGTCGGCTCGATCATACCCGAGCTCAGATACTTTGCGATCGTGTTACGTGACAGCCCGGTGCGCCGGCTGATCTCGCGCACCGACAACTTCTCACGCAGTGCCATCCGACGGATGATGTTTAAAAGTCCCATGTGGATCACTCCGTTGCCCCCGTCGCTCACCGCGTTGGGGGGAAGGTCACATGGCTCAATTCTCAATGGAAATTATGCGCCTAACCGGCTCAGTTCCGCGTGCAAACCAACACGTCTACGGACTGGATGCAAAAATGGGCCGGCATAACCGGCCCATCCATGATCAATGCTGATCGACTGGCGTAGACACCGCAGCCGGCGGATCCTGCCGGCCAAGCCGGTCGGAGACGAGCAGCGACAGCATCATTTCCACGAGGCCATTGGCTGCGCCCTTCTCGCCGCCGGCACCGCCGATTTGGATCTGCGGCACCAGCGGTAGCCTGCCGTTCTCGATCGCCTCTGCGAAGCGCATGAGGACCTGCGAGTTGAGCTGATAGTCAGGCCCACCGAAGGCCGCGACTTTTTTCTCAGTGGCCTCGGCTTCCGCCAAACCGACGGCGCGCACCTTCTCGGCGTCTGCAAAACCGGTCGCCTTGATGCGTTCAGCATCGGCAAGCGCGATGGCCTTGATGCGGTCAGCCTCGCCCAGGCCGGCGAGGCGCACTTTTTCGGCCTCAGCCTTGGCGGTGACCTGAATGGTTTCCGCCTGCTGGCGGGTGCGGGCGAGCTGTGCCTTACCCTCGTTCTCGCTGATCTCGATGGTCAGAGCTGACGTCGTGATTTTGGCCTGCTGTTCCGCGAGCGCCTCTTTCTCTCGCAAAGTGCGCTCCTGGATCGCGGCCGCCTCCTGCAATTTATAGGTCTCGACTTTTTCAACCGCGATCTGGCGCTCGCGTAGCTGGATGAGAATCTGCTCTATGCTGTTCTGGCCGTTGGCGGCGCGCGGCGTACCGATCAGCACTTCCTGCAGTTCGAGACTGTAGGAGGTGAATTTTTCGCGCATCTCCTCGCCCGACTTGCGCTGGATATCGCTACGCTCCTGCAAAAGCTGAATCAGCGTTTTTGTCTGGGCGATATTCTTGAAGTAGGCAGAGACCATAGGATCGAGCGTCTGTTCGACCAGCCGTTTTATGTCGCCGAAACGCTGCACGACGAGGGGCGCCTTCATATAGTCGATATGCACGACGACCGAGAGCGGCAGCACAGGCTCGAATGCATCCTTGGTGATCAACGACACTTCAGACAGGTTCTCGTCCAACCTGTGCTCGCCAAACTGTTCCTTCGTCCATTTGAGCACGAAGTTCGTGGTCGGCACGGTAATGATATTACCGGCATAGGTATTGAACGCATACTTGCCGGGCAGCAGGGGTGTTGACCAGACACCGCGTGCGCCGATTTCGACCAGTTCGCCATGACGGTAGGCCTGCCCGGATATATCCGTGCCATGCCGGCCGTTATAGGAGACGACGACGCCCACTGTGCCAACGTCAATGATCGTCTTCTCGACCAGTTCGACGGTCGCGAAGATGCGGTTCAGGAAGTAGCTGCCGTCGGCCAGCACCTGCAGCTGCCGGCCGCGGTAACCGCCGGCATTGAGAAACTTCTCCGGGTCCTGGAAATTGTTGTGGAAGTTCGGGTCTTTAGGATCGTTGGCAACGGTCGGCGCGATGATCTCGCCATCCGGTAGCGCCGGGCCGTCATGAATGGTGACGATACCGATCATGTCCTCGGCATTATGGATGACGACGGGCTCGAAGCCATCCCGCTCCGTGATCATGCTGGACATATCGGCGAACAGGTCTTGTTCTGACTTGCTCAGATTGACGGCATAGATCGACTGGGCGGTCAGCACGATGAATTGCGCAAGATTGATGGCATAGGTGCCTTCGCGCAGGATCTTGCGCTGCGGTCCTTTCTGTCCGCCTTTTTCGAGAAAGCTGCGTACATCCTGGAAGTCATCGGCTTCGGTATTGGACGCCAGTGTCTGTGTCGGAGGCAGCGGCTTGCCATCACGGGCAAAGACGTAGCCGATCTGGCCCTGCGGAATGGTCACGAGATTGGCACGATGCATTGAATATTGGAACGGCATGAAGAAGTGCAGGCCGCCTCGTACGACGTCCGGCTGATAGCCGGCCTCGCGGTTGAGCGCGATGAAGCCGTTCTCGACGGAGCCGCGAAAGCTCCACAGCTTTTCGAGGATGCCGAGCCTGTCGTTGGGGATATAGCGAACTATGCCGCTCCAACGAAACAGGACGGCCAGCACGATGACCGGAACGGCGATTTCGATCGCCATCCATTCCATCGGACTGAGATTGGGTAGGGCTTCCATCTTTTCTCTCCTAAGGGCGCACGGGTTCATCCACCCGACTGCCGCCCGGTTGGTGTATGGTCGATAAGTTGGGGAGATTGCGCCTATGCGATCGACGCACTAAGCGTGCGTCGAATGCTGGGGCTGCTCACTGTCAGGAAAGATGACCGCGCGTCTCCAGTCCCCACTGAGGGACAGCGTGGTCGTGAGGGGTCTCACATCGGTGTTGCCTTGATAGACATAACGGAAGATGACGTAGGGATTGCGCCTATAGGTTTAAAGGCGGGCGAAATGAAAATCGCATAAGTATTTCCAACGATTTCGATATTTCGAGCATTCCATTCCGCTGAATCACATCTGGTGCGCTGGATTGTTTCGGGAGGCTCTAGCTCTGGTGCGGGGAGTGAGAGCGTCTTGGGATTTCACTTGCCCATTGATGTTGAAAGTCGCGACGTGCCGATCACGTTGGCAATCGATCAGCGCACCGAAGTTGTCAAAGCTTGTTGGTGTTGCCCATTGGAGAGTTGAGGCATAGGAACTCTGTTGGGACGCAAGGGTGACATGCGCCACGTGAACCTTGACGAACCAAAATGGTTCACAGATAATGATCGTGAACCAAGAAGGGTTGAGTGTCATGACTGCATTCACCGTGCGTGTTTCAGATGAAACGGCTAGCAAACTCGACCAAATCGCGGAAAAGCTTGATCGGTCCCGCTCTTATATGGCCGCTCAGGCGATTGAAGATTACGTAGCTCGCGAAGAGTGGCAAATCGCTGAAATCGAGGCCGGGTTGGCTGAGGCCAACCGGGGCGAATTCGCGAGCGATGGCGAGATCGCGAACGTTATTGGAAAATACATCAAGTCTGTTCGTTAATCATGAGCGAAAAGCATATCCGCTGGACGAAGAGAGCGGTGCGACGGCTTGATGAGATCGGTGCACATATCCAGAAGGATAATCCGGACGCCGCCGCGCGAGTGGTCGCGCGAATCGTGTCGGCTGTGGACATGCTTGCCGACTTTCCTGCAACGGGTCGCGCTGGTCGCTTAAATGGAACGCGCGAACTGGTGCTGGCGGATATCCCTTATATTATTGCCTACCGCGTCGAGCATGAGGTGGAGATCCTCACCATCATGCATGCTCATCAGCGATGGCCTTCGGCGCTTTAAGTTTCCACCTTAAGCTCCAAGTTAACGCAGGCAACGACGGTTCAGATCCCATCAAGACCAACCATCGCGACGTGCGGCACATCTAACGGCGTCAAAGCCTTAGGGTCTGAAGTCATTGCGCGGCGTGGAAAGCCGTCAGCAATCACGAAGTCCCATTCCGCAATCTGTAGCAAGAGAACGATGATTGGGTTCTTGCTCTCAAGCAGCCCCATTCGTTGTTTTGTCACGCCTGTCGAGAGTTTGCCGGATCAATCAGAACTTCCGCGGCATCCCACGCCCTTGTTGCCACGGTCGGATCGCGAAAGGCACGAGCATCGATCGTCGCGCCATCAAGCAGAATCATGAGGATTGACGCGGTGCGTGCCGCTGCTTGCTCTGGCAAAAGGGACGTCAGTATGTCGCCCATCCATGAGGTCATTGTCGTCTTATACCGAATGGCGATCATCGAGATCTTCGGATAGTCGGTTCCAAATTCCGCGAGTGCACGCTCGAAAAGGCAGCCGGCAAATTCTGGAGTGGCAAACCATGCCTCATGCCAGGCGAAAATAGCATGCAGCTGTTCCTTCGCCGATGCTGTTGGCTCAACAGATGCGCGAAGACTGGCCATCGCGTCGGGCTTTTCCGCCACCAAGCCTGTGAGGAGAACTCCACGCCCGGTAGATTTGGATCACAGCGCTTCTATCATATCATCCTGGCTTTCGGATGAGCCTTGAAAGTCGGCTGACGCCAGGCGGGCGTTGCGCCGCAGCACTTGCGGCGGCTGTCCAAAGGCGCGCAAAAAGGCGCGGCGCATCTGGTCGCGATCGCTGAAACCGGTTTGTCGTGCCACGAGGTCGATGGGGTGGCGGCTTTGCTCCATGAGGCTACGGGCCGCCTCGACCCGCAGGTTTTCAATGGCCTTTGCCGGTGATTGGCCTGTCTCCTGGTGAAATGCTCGGCTGAATTGCCGGGGACTGAGATGCGCGGCCTCGGCGAGATCCGGTACGCTCAGGGGCTTGTGCAGATTGTCACGCGCGTAGGTAAGTGCCGCCTGGATGCGATCGGATTTCGGCGACAGTTCGAGGAGTGTGGAGAACTGTGTCTGGCCACCTCCGCGACGATGATAGATGACCAGCTTGCGCGCGACAGACTTTGCAAGTTCAGGCCCGAGATCGTTTTCGATCAGCGCGAGACAAAGGTCGAGGCCGGCCGTCATGCCTGCCGAGGTCCAGATCGGGCCATCGTTTACGAAGATCCGGTCTTCATCCATCTTCACTTTCGGAAACTGCCGCTGAAGATCGCGCGCATGCATCCAGTGGGTCGAAACTCGGCGACCATCGAGCAAACCCGCTTCAGCCAACACGAAGGCGCCAGTACAGACCGCGGCAATGCGGCGGTGTCGCTTCGGCGCATCTTGTATGAAGGTGATCATGCCGGGCGTTGACGGCTCGGGAACGGTGGCGCCGCCAACGACAAGGGTGTCGAATGGCATGTCCGTGAACCTCTCGGTGTCGAGCGTCATACCGGCGGAGGTTCTGACCGGACCGCCCTTTTCGGACACGAAATGCAGCTCGTATGGCGGGTCATCGACCAGGCTATTGGCGACCTCGAATGCGGTGACGACAGCCAGCGCCATCACGGAATAGCCGGGGTAAACGACGAAAGCGATATCGCGCATAAGCCAACCTCTGCGTCCTAAATCTACGTGTATATGACATTTGAGACTTCGATCCGCAACTGTATCTCTATCGACATCGCTCAATTCCGAGCGGCAACTGATGGAGACCATTCATGAGCAACTTTTCCCAAAAGGGAGTCGCCCTCATCACCGGAGCATCTGCCGGCATCGGTGCGGTCTATGCCGACCGTCTGGCGAAGCGTGGTTACGACCTCATTCTGGTGGCCCGCAACGCGGAGCGGCTGACAATCGTCGCAGATCGTGTGCGCGGCGAGACTGGCCGCCGTATCACCGTGCTTCCGGCCGATCTGAATGACAAGGCTCACCTCGCCAAGATCGAAAAGGTGCTGCGCGACGATCCGGACATTACCATGCTGGTCAACAACGCCGGCGTTGGCTCGGTTGCGTCGATCCTTTCGGCGGATGTCGACGCCATGGAGGCAATGATCAACCTCAACATTACCGCTCTTACGCGTCTCACCTATGCGGCCGCTCCGGCCTTCGTGGCCCGCGGCAACGGTACCATCATCAACATCAGCTCCGCCGTCGGCATCGTCGTCGAATCGCTGAACGGCGTCTACAGCGCATCGAAGTCCTACGTTCTGAGCTTTGGCCATGTCCTGCAGCGCGATCTGGCCGACAAGGGCGTTCGGGTACAGACCGTTCTCCCGGCGGCGACCGCAACCGATTTCTGGGATGCTGCCGGCTATGCGCCTCAGAAGACCAAACCCACCACCATGTCTGCGGAAGACCTCGTCGATGCGGCGCTCAGCGGTCTTGATCAGGGCGAACTGGTAACGATCCCGCCGTTGCACGACGGGGATCAGTGGCTCCGTTGGGAGGCGGACCGCCGCGCGTTCGGGGCGAATTTCGGCAACGCAAAGCCTGCCCCGCGCTACCACGTGGCCTGAGATCTGCAAGATCCCCGTGGGACAACTTCTCGATCTTGGTCATGAGGTCGCAGTCTAACTCGAGCCGATCCCGCGTTTGAATTCAGCATTCGGATTAAGACTGCTCTTCATCCTCTGGCGACTATCGAACGTCAGCAGATGACTACTACAGTGTCTGCTGTAGCCGAGCCGATAGCACAGGCATCACAGGCGTGCCTGGCAACGGGAGCGCCCGTGATGGCCTTGGCTCAACCGGAATATCCTCCGACGAGTTCGCCGAACATTCACGCGAAGCTTTAACTACTTCCAGCGAAAACTTGCTGGCGGTAACGGCTCTGACGTTGTCGCAGCATTGTTTCACCACGAAGGAGAGCAGGGGTAGCCTCGTGTCGACGCGCATCAATCAATTCAAGCTGCTGGGACCGGCTATGATCCTGATCGCAATACTCATTGCAGGATTGGCTGCCATTCCCTACTATGGTGCCTGTTGATTTCCATCCGAAACTGACCACGTTTTCCATTTCACAATATCCATAGTTAATTCGAAATAGCGAAGTATTTCACAGGCCTGCCTCCACCCGGCAGGGTCAGCGGCAAGTGTAAAATCGAGTCAAATCCCGGCGGAATTCATCAGGCAATAGGATCGGCCGCTCTACAGGCTTCTCCTCGCCGCTACCTCGAGAAGCGTTCCACATTCAAGAATAGCAAATCAGCCCAGAAATGAACCGCGAAAATATTCGGTACTTTCGGTTTAAGGACCGGAGTGAAACAATTTTGCCGGGGTTATAAGTGGAAGTGACAATCCATGCGACAACGGCTGAGGAATTTGGCGAGGCCTCCGTTTCGCCGAACGTAGATTCTCCGTGCCGTCCAATCCTGGGTCGCAGGTTTTTGCAACCAAGCGCTTAATCGATTCTCCGCTCATGAAGGAAATGCCATGAACAGACTTCACCTGACAATCATGACCCTCGCCGCCATGCTTCTGACCACCGCGTCCGTCGATGCTGCCGACTTCTCCGTCACGCCACTGAAAGACGGCGACACCTTCACCGGTTGTCTTGCTCAGAACCCCGCGACAGGCGTCGGTCTTCTCGCCGTTGGCGACAAGGTCGTGCTGTTTGCCAATTCTTCGAAGTTCACTTTCGCCAAGGGCGATCAGGTGACCGGTTCCTGGTCGATCGATGGTGGCGCGGCCACAAATTTCTCGTCGACTGCTGACACGGCGGCAACGGCAACGATCGACGTCCCGAACACGACCGAGGCCGTTATGGCGCTGACCAGCGGCAAGTCGCTGAGCCTGACCGCCAACAACACCACTGCCGATTTCAGCCTCGCGGGCGGCGAGAAGGCCTTCATGGGCCTGTCCGAATGCATGACCACCCAGGCGGCGCCGACCGCAAACTAAGCCGCATCCATTTGCAAATGATATGGCGGGTACCATGGTGCCCGCCATATCATTTGTGGTCAGCCCAAGCTCCGAAAAGTCCTCAACGAGATCGAAAGACTTGGATGCGCGGCCGCTGTGCTTAAGCGTGGAATAAGGGGGCTGATGCATTTTTGATGCGTCGCGGTCAAACCTCCGGATTGATTGTCGAGCGTTCCGACGAAAACAACGGGACTATCATTGTTTTTGTGTGAGCTGCCATCCATCGACGGACCTGCCCTTTATGCAACCGAACATTACATTGTTCATTTGCGTCGTGATTTCACCCAGTTTTGCATTTCGCCATGACCCCTTTTTGATTTCGAATTAATATGTTCGTCATCGGGTTCTCGGCAACCGGACGGTTAAGCGCCGGGTGGAGATATGGGGCAGGGCATTGTGAAACTCAACACTACTTATTTGACGAGCGCTTGACGGCACCGCAGATGGCTGAAGTTCGGCTGGGTTTGAGTTCAATGGTTCTGCTGCCCTTTCCAATCGGAGCCAAGGACGGAGGCTTGCTCAACTCAGCCGGTGGGAGCTCGCCAATTCCAGCAGCAAATTCGATCCACAGCGGATGGGCCGGATTTGGTCGCGTGAATCATTACCATGCTATATGTCTCGCTCTGCTGGCGGACCTGAAAGCATTCTGGGGCCCTGCAAGTAGCGCGCATTTCAGACGGAGACTCGGCATTGCTCTTACATCCGCAGCCTTTGTACGAACAGATCAAGTTGCATGTTCTTGAACGGATCGCTGACGGTACGTTCCGGCCAGGCTCGAAAATTCCGAGTGATAATCAACTAGCCGCTGAGCTGGGCACTTCTCGACTGACTGCAAACCGTGCGTTGCGCGAGTTGGCGGTGAGCGGCGTTCTGGAACGGGTCGCAGGCGTGGGAACATTTGTTGCGCAACCAAAGGCATCGTCGACCTTCGTTCTTCTCCACAACATCGCCGACGACATCCGCAGAAGAGGCCAAGCTCTCTCAATCAGTGTGCAAGCTTTGGAAAAGAAAAGCACCAACAACGAGGTTGCCCGGAGAATGGGCGTGGCAAATCATGAAACCGTGTTTCATAGCCTGATCATCTACAGCGCCAACGGGAGCCCTGTTCAGCTTGAAGACCGGTATGTGTCCGCTGCTTTCGCACCTGACTACCTGCTTCAGGATTTTACGCGACGGTCCACCACGGATTACCTGCAACTTATCGCGTTGCCGACACGGACCGAGCACGAAATCCAGGCGGTGCTTCCAACGGCAACAGAAGCCCGCCTACTAGATCTACGCGAGAGCGACCCCTGCCTCGTCGTCTCGCGCAAGACCTGGGTAGGCGATCAGGTGACGACCTTCACCCGCTTCGTCCATCCCGGAATGCGCCATTCATTCGTCACGCAAGAGACGCTGGACGAGCGCAAATAACAATGCTCCCGCCGACTAAACAGGTCAATCCTGGCCTGCGGCGCGGACTCCGTCTCGCTAACCGGCAGAAATCGCACAATTATTGTGCGTCCCCAACGTCCGTCTGAAATTTTCGCATTTGACATTGCGTCGGCCATCTTTTCGTGTAACCTATATATACAGGTACATATAAGTTGGGAGCCGACATTGATCGCTTTCGAAGACGTAACCAAGCGCTATCCGGGAGAGGTTGTTGCCGTGGACGGACTGTCCTTCGTCGCGCCGACTGGACTGCTGACTGTTCTGGTCGGACCTTCGGGATGCGGCAAGACGACATCCTTGCGCATGATCAACCGCCTCGTGCAGCCAACTTCCGGCACGATCCGCCTCGGTAACGAACCGACGTCAGATATGGATGAGGCAATCCTTCGGCGCCGCATTGGTTATGTCATCCAGCATGCCGGCCTGTTTCCGCATCGCACGGTCCTCGATAACATCGCGACGACCGCGCGGCTCAATGGCATTTCGAAAGCTCAGGCCCGGATAATTGCCTTTGATCTTCTTGAGCGCGTTGGCCTGTCGCCGGATTTTGCCGGAAGATATCCGTGGCAGCTGTCCGGTGGGCAGCAACAGCGTGTCGGTGTCGCGCGAGCGCTCGCTTCCAGTCCGAAATTCATGCTGATGGACGAACCCTTCAGTGCCGTCGATCCGATTGTGAGAACCCAGTTGCAGGACGAGTTCCTTCGACTGCAAAAGGAGATGGGAAAAACCATCATCATGGTCACACACGATATCGACGAGGCTTTGAAGTTAGGGGACCAGGTGGCCGTCCTACGGGTCGGCGGCAAGCTTGCCCAGATCGCGACGCCACAGGAATTATTGACCCGGCCAGCCGACGAGTTCGTGGCCAATTTCGTAGGCCGCGACCGTGGCTATCGCTATCTTGGCTTTGTTGGGACCGCTGGAAAGCTGGCAGCAAACAAGGAACCGACTGCCAAGCTCGGCGATACGCCGGAGACGGCGCGTGCCGCCAGCCGAGATCGTTGGCTTTTGGTCACGAACGAGCGAGGCGAACCAATTGGCTGGACCGAACCTTCGGGGTTGCGAGCTCCAATTACAATGGGGGACATCAATCTCAGTGGTACATTTGCAGCACTCAGCGGGTCGTTGCGTCAGCTGCTCGACGCGGCCCTCAGCTCGCCAAGCCGCCGTGGCGTGATCGTTGGCGACGATGGCCGCTTCGTCGGCTGCGTTACCCTTCCCGATCTACTGGTGCTGATGGATCAAACCGCGGACGCCAGCGCACCGTCTCGAGAGGTGCGACATGCGCTTTGACTGGCTCTGGCGAGAATCGGCCAACATTGCCCAACTCTTCTGGTGGCATCTGGGGTTGTCGGTGATCCCGGTCGTAGGGGCATTGTTGCTCGCGCTTCCGCTTGGCTGGCTTGCCCACAGGAGCGGAGTGTTCAAATCTCTGATCCTTGGAACCGCCGGGCTGCTCTACACGATCCCATCGCTAGCGCTCTTCGTCCTGCTTCCAATGGTTCTACAGACAAAAATCCTTGATCCGCTAAATGTCGTCGTCGCGCTGGCAGTCTACTCGCTGGCTCTGCTCATCAGGACGGTTTGCGACGGACTAGAGGCGGTACCGGCGGATACATTGCAAGCAGCGACTGCGATGGGATACCGGCCTTTCCTGCGGTTCTTCCAAGTCGAGCTACCAATCGCCGTGCCCGTGATCGCCGCAGGCCTTCGCGTCGCGCTCGTCTCCAACGTCAGCGTTGTATCCGTTGCCGCCTTGATCGGAACCCCGCAGCTTGGGCTCCTGTTCACGCAGGGCCTCCAGCTGCGCTTCGTCACCCCGTTGATTGCCGGCATCATCCTTTGCCTTTTGCTTGCGGTCGTGCTGGACGGTCTCGTCATCCTCGCCAACCGGTGGATGACCCCCTGGCAACCAAGAAAGGCATAGATCGATGATCTCGTGGCTTCTTGATCCAGAACACTGGCATGGCTCGGACGGCATTCCCACGCTGCTCCTGCAACATCTCCAATACAGCTGCGCAGCTCTCCTGATTGCATTGGTCATCGCACTGCCGATAGGCTTCTTCGTTGGGCACACGGGTCGCGGCACGTTCCTGATCGCCGGTGCGGCGAACGCCACCCGGGCATTGCCGAGCCTCGGCCTGATCGTTTTGCTGGTGATCCTCGTCGGCCCTTATTTCAAGTCTGATCTGGCATTTCTGGTGCCCAGCATAACCGTGCTCGTGTTGATCGCCGTGCCGCCGATCATGATGGGCGCCTATGCCGGGGTCACATCGGTCGATCCTGCAGCCGTCGATGCGGCCAAAGGCATGGGATACCGGCCGATGGCGCTTCTTTCGCAGGTCGAGGTGCCCTGCGCGTTACCACTGATCTTTTCCGGCATCCGTAGCGCCGCCCTTCAGGTCATATCGACAGCGACCATCGCCGCCTATGTCTCGCTCGGCGGCCTCGGCAGGCTGATCATCGATGGCCGCGCGCAAAACGACTACATGCAGATGGCGGTCGGCGCGCTGCTTGTTGGTATGCTCGCCCTTCTGATCGATCTCCTCTTTGGCATTCTCTCCAGATTTGCGGTCTCGCCAGGCCTGACGCGGCGAACTGTGAAAAAGGCCGGTCCTCGGCATCTCTCCACCAACAAAAAATAACGGAACAGCTAAGATGAAACGACACCTTGTTGCAGGCTGCGCAATTGCCATCTCGACTTTCCTGGGCGCTTTCCAGATTGCCCAGGCAACGGACCCGCTTTCGACCGATGCGACGAAATCCGCGGCGGATACGATCACCGTCGGCTCGGCCGATTTTCCCGAAAGCCAGCTCCTCGCCAAGATCTATGCAATGGCGCTTGCAGCCAAGGGTTTCAAGGTCGACACGAAACTCAATATCGGTAGCCGCGAAGTCTATATGCCGGCGCTGCTCGACGGCTCGATCAACCTGATCCCGGAATATTCCGGCGCCACCTTGAGCTATCTCGACAAGAACGCCACCGCCGACGCGCCGAAGGATGTCATCGACGCCCTTGGCAAAGTCCTTCCGAAGGGCATCACGATGCTGACGGCCTCGGACGCACAGGACTCGGACGTTCTTGCCGTAACGGCCCATACGGCAAAGAAGTATTCGCTGACCTCCATCGAGGATCTGAAGCCCGTTGCTGCAAAGCTGGTGCTTGGCGGCCCACCGGAATGGAAGACCCGCAAGGAAGGTGTCGTTGGGCTGAAGGATCTTTATGGCCTTGAATTCAAAGATTTCAAGACGCTCGACGTCGCAGGCCCCTTGACGCTTTCGGCGCTCACCAACGGCCAGGTCGACGCGGCAGACATGACGTCCACCGACCCCGCTATGAAGACGAGCAATCTGGTCGCGCTGAAGGATAGCAAGAACCTTTTCCCCGCGCAGAACATCCTTCCCATCATCGCGCAGGCGAAAGCCAACGATAAGGTTACGGCGGCGTTGAATGCGGTGTCGGCAGCCCTCACAACGGAGGACCTGATCGAGATGAACGGACGTCTCGCAAATCAGGACAGTTTCGACGACGTGGCGGGTGACTGGCTGAAGAAGCACAAGCTCAACTAAGAGTATCGATGGCGGCCGGCTCTGCTCCCGGTCGCCATATCCCCACACTCGTGAGGAAGCCAGTTTTCGACCGTGTTTCGAAATGGCGGCAAGAATGGAGATCGGCACATGCAAACCAAAGTGAATATATCCGGCTCGGCGACGATCACCCTCGGTCATCAGTCGACCACGATCGCTGATATCGTGGCCATTGCACGCGGCGCGCAGGTCGAATTGAGCAAGGAGGCCATCGACGGCATGAAGCCGGTCCAGCAGCTTTTGCGAGCGGCGATCTCCGAGGGTAAGCCGATCTATGGTTTGACGACCGGCGTGGGCGATCTCTACACTGTCAAGCTGAAGCCGGAAGATATTTCGAAAGCTCAGCTGAACATGCTGCGCAGCCATGCGAGCGGCATGGGCGAGCCTCTCGATGCGCCATCCGTTCGCGCAATCATGGCGACGATGATCAAGGCTCTGCTGCAGGGGCACAGCGGCGTCAGCCCTGAGCTGGTCGCGACGATGGCCGAGATGCTCAACCGTGGGGTTACTCCGTGGTCCCCCGGCAAGGGATCGGTGGGCTACCTGATCGCGACCTCGCACATCGGGCTGGTCATATTCGGGGAAGGTAAGGCCTGGTATCGGGGCGAGCTGATCTCAGGCCGCGAGGCCATGGAGCGCGCATCGATTCCCGTGATCGCACCCGGCCCACGCGAGGGGCATGCGCTCATCAGCGGCACCTATGAAATCACCGGGATCGGTGCTCTGGCCGTTCATTATGCCGAGGAGCTTGTTGCCATCGCCGACGTCGCCGGCGCCATGAGCCTGGAAGCGCTCAAGGGCAACAGCCGCGGCTACGATGCTCGCCTGCAAAACATGAGAATGCACCCGGGACAGCTTGTAACAGCAAGTCGCCTTCGGGCGCTGCTGGACGGAAGCGACGTTCTCGCCGCCCATAGAGACCACCGGCTGCAGGATGCGCTGAGCCTGCGCTGCATTCCTCAGGTTCATGGCGCCGTGCGCGATGCGCTGGCCTACTGCAAGGACGTGCTGACGATCGAGGTGAACTCCGTAACCGACAATCCCGTTTTCGTCATTGAGGACGGCGAACTTATTCCCCTGCCGGGCGGCAACGGGCATGGTGCACCGACAGCGCTTGCACTGGATGTTCTGGCCATCGCCATCGCGCATGTCAGCACCATGTCGCAGGCCCGCTCGGACCGATTGACCAATGGCCATATCAGCGAGTTGCCGCCGTTTCTGGTTGGTGAAAGCGGCGCCAATTCCGGGTTCATGATCCCGCCTTATGCGGCTGCCGCCATCGCCGGAGACAATCGCAGCCTGGCATCGCCATCCTCGGTCCATACCGTCACCACCTGCGCAAGCCAGGAGGACCACATCAGCATGGGTGTCTCGGCCGCGATCAAGGCGCGAACAACAGCCGACAACCTGGCCGACATCCTCAGCATTGAATTGATCTGCGCCGCGCAGGGCCTTGATTTCCACCGACCTTTGAGGCCGGGCAGGGGCACCGGCGCGGCCTATGATGCAATACGCGGCGTTGTCGCCACGCGCGACGAAGACCGGGCGATGTATCCCGAACTCCACGCCGTTCGCCAACTCATCGATGACTCGACGCTTCACACGGTCGTCGAGCGCGCGCTCAAAAAAGACGCCTGATCCCAGGGGAGGACAATTCGTGAATGTAAGTGCAAATGCCAAACGGCCGCTGGACGGGATCAAGGTTCTGGATCTCGCCCGCGTTCTGGCGGGTCCTCTCTGCTCGGCGATGCTGGGTGATCTGGGAGCTGTTGTTACGAAGATCGAAATCCCGCAGCAGGGCGACGATTCCCGCCATTTCTCTCCGCATATCAATGGCGAGAGCAGTTATTTCATGCAGGTCAATCGCGGCAAGCGAAGCGTTACCCTGGATCTCAAATCCGATGAAGGGCATGCCCTGCTTCTGGAGCTGATCAAGCAAAGCGACGTCCTCGTCGAAAACTTCAGGCCAGGCGTGACTGCACGATTGGGCATAGACTACGAAGCGGTCAAAGCCATCAATCCACGACTGGTCTATGTCAGCATCTCCGGCTTTGGCCAGGACAGCCCACTCGCGCATCGCGCCGCCTATGATCATGTGATCCAGGCGATTGGCGGCATCATGACGGTCACAGGTTGGCCGGATGGTCCGCCGACCCGCGTCGGCGATGCGATCGGCGATGTCACCGCCGGCATTTATGGCTCGTGGGGCGCGTTGGCCGCATTGATCCAGCGCGAGCGAACCGGGGAGGGCCAACACGTCGACGTCGCCATGCTGGATTCGCTCATATCCCTTCAAATGGTATCGCTGTCACAGATTACCGGAGGGCGGGAGCCGCCGGGCCGTGTCGGCAATTCGCACCCGATCAGCGCGCCGATGGATGCCTATATGGCGGCGGACGGATATGTCGTCATCGCCGTTGCCAACAATGCCTTGTTCAAGAAGCTGGCGAATACGCTTGGCAACCCGGCGCTTGTCGAGGATGCCCGCTTCAGAACCGATCCCGATCGCCAAAACAATCAGGCTGCCTTGCGGTCTCTCATCGAAAGCTGGACGCGCGACCAAAGCGTGGAAGACGTGACCGAGCGCCTAGAGGAAGCAGGCATACCGGCCGCGCCGATTTACAATCTGGCACAGGCACTTGCCACACCGCACGCGCATCATCGACGGATCGTCAAAACCGTTCAACATCCGACCGCCGGTGCATTCGACGTCCTGCCGCAACCGGTCATGTTCAGCGATGTCGATCCCGCGGAAAGCCACGTGGCTCCCATTCTGGGCCAGCATACCGACAGCGTGCTCGGCGCGGAACTGGGGCTGAGTGCGGCCCAGATCGAGGACCTCAGGGCGCGAGGGATCATCTGATGAGCACGCTTCATTCAAATCATGAGATAGCCAACCTTCCACGTGTGGCCGTTCTGGGCGCCGGCACGATGGGTGCTGGCATTGCCGGTGTCTTTGCCGCACTCGGCTATCCGGTGTGCCTCTTCTCCCGCAGTCAGAGCACACTGGATATTGCTCGAAAGAAGATCGAAACGCGCACAAACGCAGAGATGCAGGTCGAATACACCTCATCGCTGCAGGACTGTGTGGATGGTGCTGACATCGTGACCGAGAACCTGGCCGAGGACGTGTTGCTGAAGCAGCGCATCTTCGCCGAGATCGAGTCTCTGGTTTCGAGGGAATGCCTGCTATCGACAAACACGTCGAGCGTTCCGATCACGACGATTGCGGAAAAACTGGAGCGGCCGGAGCGTGTTGTCGGGATCCACTGGTTTAACCCTCCGGCCGTGATGCCCCTTGTCGAGATCGTACGCGGTGAAAAAACCGCCGATGATGTCGTTCAGCGCGCGCGTGAACTTTGCGCGGCAATCGGCAAGGAAGTGATCGAGGTGAAAACCGACGTGGCGGGTTTTGTTGTCAATCGGCTGCAATATGCAATTCTGCGCGAAGCCCTCCATCTCGTATCGGCTGGTGTCGCGTCGATCGAGGATGTCGATCGTGCGGTCGAGACGACGCTGGCGCCACGCTGGTCTGCCGCCGGACCCTTGCGCCTGATGGACATGGCGGGTCTCGATACTGTCGAAAAGGTCTCCGGAATTCTCATGCCGGCGCTGGATCGCGGCGAGGCCGTGCCGCCATTGGTGCGCAGCCTCTGCAAGGAAGGGGCGTTCGGGACAAAAAGCGGGCGCGGCTTTTACCCCTGGACGGAAGAGGGGGGCGCGGCAGCGATCTCCCGCAGGGACGAAACCGTGCGTCTGCTCACGGAAAGGCGGAAATTATAATGTCGCCATTGGTTCGGAGAGCGAGTTACGACGGGTTCGCGCAGATCGTCCTCGACAGGCCCGACAAGCGAAATGCACTCAATGCGGAGATGTTGACGGAGCTCGTCGCCACGCTTCGCGAGTGTGAGGCTGATCCAGCCGTGCGCGCGATCGTCATCAGCGGCAGCGGGCGTGGATTTGCGGCCGGCGCTGATATCGGCGCTCTCGCATCAGCCAATCCGATCGAGCTCTTTACCAGCGGCTTCAGCGAAAACTGGGATCAGGTGGCGGCGATGACCAAGCCGCTGATTGCCGCAATCTCGAGCTACGCCTTGGGCGGCGGTCTCGAGCTGGCTCTCATCTGCGACATTATCGTCGCAGACCAGACCGCGCTCTTCGGGCTGCCGGAGGCGGCAATCGGAACGATACCCGGCGCTGGAGGCACCCAGCGTCTGGTTCGCGTCGTCGGCAAGTCGATGGCCATGGAAATGATCCTGGCCGGACGCCGTCTGACGGCGGAGGAAGCACGTCGCTTCGGTCTCGTCAGCTCGGTAACTTCCGATGGCCAAAATGTGCAGGACCTTGCTTTCGAAATCGCGGCACGGATTGCCCGCGCGGCGCCATTGGCGACCAAGATAGCCAAGGCGGCGGTGCTTGCAAGCTTCGAAACCCCGCTATCGGCGGGCATTCAATACGAGCGGTCTTTATCGGCGCTGATCGCGGCAAGCGAGGACAGATCAGAGGGGATGCGGGCATTCGCGGCCAAAGCTCAACCAAACTTCACTGGAAGATGACAGGCCGCCCGGCGTTCAATCAGGATTCAACGTGAGATCACGGAATGGTTCGCTATCAAGACGTTCGGCGCGGCATACTCGCCCGGATTCGCAGGGGCGAATGGCCTCCTGGACATCGCGTCCCTTCCGAAAGCATGCTTGCAGCGATGTTCGGCGCTTCCAAAATGACTGCCGATCGTGCTGTTCGCGAACTCGTCAGGGAGGGCGAGGTTACACGGACGCCGCGCGTTGGCTCCTTTGTTGCGAGCAAGCACAGTTTTCCAATCCTCTTGCAAATGCGCGATACAGCCGATCACGTCCGGAGGCGGGGCAAAGTATATACTGGCAAGGTCATCAGCATGTCCGAAGAACCGGCCACGCCAGCAATTTCCGAAGAGTTTGCTATCCCTTGCAGCTCACCGATCTTTCACTCCGTGATGGTTCACTTTGAAGACGCAGTAGCGGTGCAGCTCGAGGAGCGTTTCGTTCATCCGATAGTCGCTCCTGACTATTTTCATCAAGATTTCAGCGAGCAGACCCCAGCTACATATCTTAGCCGCGTTTGCCACCTTCAAAAAGCGGAGTGCCGTATTGAAGCCGTTGCGCCAGCGGCCTGGGAACAAAAACTTCTCGGAATGCTTCCGGGCGACGCTTGCCTGTCTATTCGCGAACGGTCAGTTGCAAAGGGCGTCTCGGCATCAATCGCTCGATTTGTTTCACCTGCGGACCGCTTCCAACTTGATACAGGACGACTGTCTAGCCTCTGAAGGATAGCCAGTCTGGGATACCGGACGTTATTAGTCACGGCGGCCAGGCAGTGAGGCAACCGAACCGCGCTTGATCAGTGCCGTTTGGATGGCGATCCGTTCGACTGGCAGATCCGCGCCGTTCAGCCGTAAGATCAGTCGCTCGGCGGCCTTCTTTCCCATTTCGTAGACCGGTTGGTCGATGACGGTGATGGGTGGTGTCGTCACGGTCGTCCAGTCGGCATCCAAAAAGGAAATCATCGAGATATCCTGAGGTATGGACAGTTCGAGCGCCTGTAAGATCTTGAATACTCTGTGGCCGACAAGGCTGTCAGATGCGATGAGGGCAGTAGGCGGTGCCGCATCTTGCAGCAAGCTCCTGATGATGTCATCCGTCCTACTCTGGTCGGTTGCACCAAGCCGCACATAATGGGGGGCTTTCTCAACGCCGGCATCAGCGAGTTCCTTCAGCACACCTTCCACGCGTTCGCGAACCGCGGAATTGGAAATGCTGTGGCTGTCGCTAAGGAATTCGCTTTCCGCATCCATGGCGGATACATAGGCGATCCGGCGATGCCCCATGTCGAGAAGATAGCGGGTTGCTATTATGGCAGCTTTGAAATCATCTCCCGTCACAGCGTCGACGCCAAGCTCGGGAATATTTCGGTCAAAGAGAACGAGCGGCACGCCGACGCGGCGTATGTCCTGCAGATGCTCCATTCGGTCGCATCGCGCAGGCGTGACGATCAGGCCATCCACGCGCTTGCCGATGAGCAGGTCGACCGCTGATTTCTCCGCCTGAAGCTCCTCACCCGAATTGGCGATAATGACATTGAAGCCAGCCATGCGCGCGACGTCGCTAATCCCTCTGACCGCGAGGCTGAAGAAGGCATTTTCGATATCGCCGACGACAACGCCGATGATTCCCGATTTGCCCGTAGTCATGCTGCGGGCGAGTTCATTTGGCCGATATTCGAGTGCAGCAGCAGCGGCAAGCACTTGCGCGCGAACCTTGTCGCTGACGACGCCATAGCCACCGAGGACGCGCGCAGCGGTAGCCTTGGAGACATTCGCTGCCTTGGCAACATCGGCAACTGTAACGGAGCGTTTTGAGGTGAGGGGCTCTTCCATGGGATGACGACTACAAGAGTTGTTGACGGACGGTCAATCTCAAGTTAACAAATATATGTGAGACCGGTCTCTTTATATATGAGACCGGTCTCTTGTCTAGATAATCTCTTGCCGATCGATGGACAGAGATACGGACGCGCATGCACGAATGCCGATAAGAGCATCCTTCAGAGCGGAGAACGAACATGAAAATATCTGATCTATTCTCAGCCATTGCCGCGCCCCTGCGCGCCGGTGTGCTGGCCTATCTCGTCGCAACAAGCGTCAGCCCGGCAGCTGCCGCCGAAAATCCTTATAATCTGATCGATCCGGGCGTCATCAGCGTCGGCACGATGGGAGATTCCAAGCCCTACACCTTTACGACCGCCGATGGACAATTCACCGGCTTCGACATTGAACTCTTCCTCAACGTCGTCTCCCGCATGGGTTTCCCCAAGGACAAGGTAACGTTCACCGGCCAGGAGTTTTCGGCCCTATTGCCATCCGTCGCCAATCAGCGCTTTGATGTCGCCGTGGCCGCGATCGGGACCACCGACGCACGCAAGAAGACGGTCGATTTCTCAGACGGCTATCTCGCTGGCTATCTCTCGGTTCTCACCTCCGATGCATCGATCAAGGACGCGAGCGGCCTGAAGGGCAAGCGTCTCGGTGTGGTGCAGGGCACATTGCAGGAGATTTATGCCACGAAAAACTTTGCCGGCACGGATCTCGTCAAATTCCCGGACAACAATTCGGCCGTGGCCGCATTGAACAACGGCACCATCGACGCGCATTTCCTCGATTACGAAGCGGCCAAGCAATATGGTGAGCGCTATACTGCATTGAAGATTGCGGTGAACATCCCGTCTTTCGATGCACCGGCGGGATTCGTGGTTCACAAAGGCAATGACGCCCTACGTCTGGCGCTCAACAAAGCGTTGCACGAAGCGATGCAGGACGGTACCTGGAAGACCCTTTATGAGAAGTGGTTCCCCGGTTCGCCGATGCCCGATCAATATCTTCCCAAGAAGTAAGGCCGCCGCCGCCCGGCTTGCTGGGTGGCGGCATTTGCCTGCGCTCAAGAATATCATGGGGAATTGAATGGATTGGCTAGAAAATCTCCGCCGTAGCTTCCTTGATTGGGATGCGATGGCGGAAGTCCTGCCGAGTATGATCACCGTCGGGTTGAAGAACACGCTGATCCTGGCGGCCGCTTCCACTGTGCTCGGCGTTGCTATCGGAATGCTGCTGGCGGTGATGGGTATCTCGCAATCGCGCTGGCTGCGCCTGCCGGCGCGCATCTACACCGATATCTTTCGTGGCTTGCCGGCGATCGTAACGATCCTGATCATTGGTCAGGGTTTTGCTCGCATCGGCCGCGAGCTTTTCGGTCCATCGCCTTTTCCACTGGGCATCATCGCGCTTAGCCTCATCGCAGGCGCCTATATCGGCGAGATCTTTCGATCCGGCATCCAAAGCGTCGAGCGAGGTCAAATGGAAGCTTGTCGCGCGCTCAGCATGAGTTATGGTCAGGGAATCCGCCTGATCGTCATTCCGCAAGGCGTACGGCGCGTCCTGCCGGCTCTCGTCAATCAGTTCATCGGCAACGTCAAGGATTCCAGTCTTGTCTACTTTCTCGGGCTGCTGGCGTCCGAGCGTGAGATCTTCCGTGTCGGTCAGGACCAGGCCGTCGTTACCGGCAATCTCTCACCTTTGTTGCTTGCAGGCGTCTTCTATCTCGTCATCACCGTTCCGCTGACACATCTCGTCAATTACATCGACACACATCTGCGTCTCGGGCGTCAGGGGCGCGGTTCCGGTGCGACGAGTGGGCTTGTCGAGGTTGGCGAGCTGGAAACGGCGTCGGGCACTCGGACGTCCCGCGCGGGCGCGGCTCCACGCTTCAAGGGCGGGGCGGTCAAAGTCCGTGATCTCAGCATGTCCTACGGCGATCTTGAAGTGCTGAAAGGCATCGATCTCGATGTCGCTCACGGCACCGTGACGTGCATTGTCGGACCATCGGGCTCGGGCAAGTCGACGTTGCTAAGATGCCTCAATCGGCTGGTGGAACCGAGGCGCGGTAGTATCGAACTCGATGGGGAGAGTATCCTGTCCATGAAGCCGGAAAGCCTGCGCCGGCGTGTCGGCATGGTGTTTCAGCACTTCAATCTCTTTCCGGATCACACAGCACTTGAAAACGTCATGTTGTCGCTGTCGAAGATCAAGAAACTGCCCAAGGACGAGGCGCGACGGATTGCCGAGGCTCGCCTCGCGGAAGTCGGGCTTGCCGAACGCAAGGATCATCGGCCCGCCGGCCTTTCCGGCGGCCAGCAGCAACGCGTCGCAATCGCTCGCGCACTGGCCATGGATCCCGAGGTTGTCCTCTTTGACGAGGTGACGAGCGCGCTCGATCCAGAGCTTGTGAAGGGCGTTCTCGACCTGATGGCCAATCTCGGGCGTCAGGGCATGACCATGGTCATCGTCACACACGAAATGGGGTTTGCCCGCAAGGTGGCCGACCAGGTCATTTTCATGGATGAAGGCCGCATCGTTGAAGCTGGCCCGCCGCAACAGATCTTCGACAATCCTCAAAACGAACGTCTGAAACGCTTCCTTGCCGAAGTTCTCTGACAACCAGGGCCGACTGCGGCTCAGTCGGCTCTTTGATCGCAACACCCACTATAGACAAGGTTTCCAACATGCATGCTTCCATTCGTCCTTCGAAGGTCATTGTCGTCGGGGGTGGTATCTTCGGCGTTTCCACGGCCGTCCATCTCGCCCGACTCGGAATTCAAACAACCGTGATCAATCATGGCTCTTTGGCAAATGGCGCATCTGGCCGCTCACTTGCCTGGCTCAATTCAGCTCGGCGCCGATCGGATGCGTATCATCGGCTGCGTATGGCTGGGATTGACCGCTATCGCACACTTTCGGCCAAATATCCCGGTGCAGCCTGGTTGCGCTTCGATGGTGGATTGACCTGGGACGCCGATGACGCTGGCAATGACATTGCCGCGGTCTTTGACTATGAGCGGGACCTTGGCTACCACGCGCAATTGCTGAGTGCGGATCAGATTACCAAGGCAATACCGGGTGTCGATCTCCTCTCTGTAACGCGGCAAGGCGCGATCCTCAATCCGGGCGAGGGCTGGGTCGATCTGCCATCATTGATCGGCGTTCTTGCTGAGGAGTTCCAGGCGCTGGGTGGCGAAATCGTCACAAACGCAGGCAGGGCGACGGTGAATGTGCGGGACGGCCGCGCCACCGGCGTCACGACGGCAAACGGTGTCGATTGGTCGGCTGATGCGGTGTTGCTGGCCGCCGGCGGTGCGGTGCCGGCGATTGTTGCAGAGGCCGGCCAGCATATTGGTGACGATACGCCGATCGCGCTTCTCGTTCGAACGAAGCCGATCGATCATCCCCTGAAGGCTGTGCTGAATACGCCACGGGTTGCCATCCGACCGACCCACGATGGGGCCTTTGCCCTGGATTCTGCGTGGTCTGAGGAAGAGGTTATCGTGAATGCCGATGGCAGCTACCAGATCAAGACATCGACCCTCGAGGGATTGCTGCACGAAGCCTCAAAGGTGCTGGAAGGAAATCCCAAGCTCGAAATCGGCGACTACGGCGTCGGCCCCAAACCCATCCCCGGTGACGGCGAGCCGGTTTTTGGAGAATTGCAGGCTATACCCGGCTATTTCGTCGCCTTCAGCCATAGCGGCGCCACTCTTGGCCTGATTGCCGGCGAGCTGCTTGCCGACGAAATCGCCACCGGCAAGCGTCATCCGCTTCTAGGCGCGTTCCGACCGGAGCGCTTCGCCCGATAAAGCGATCGCAAAAGCGGCCGGTGTCAGGGCGCGACGGTCATCTCAAGGACGTATGAACGGTGTCCCACTATCGAGAAAGGTGTGGGTGGGTTGCGCTGGCAACGGCCAGATAAACTCAAAGCGCAAATCTTTCTCGGTGCCATACCGTTTAAGACTTCTGTCGATCGAGAATCCGGCGCTTATTTATGACAGATCGTCGGTCCAATTTCCTTTACGAGCTCCCGACTTCACTGGGGTCGACGTGGACCGTAAATTGGATAATGAGCACAAAAATGCGGACAACGTCACCGCGCTTGAAATAGGTCTGCTCCAGGGTTAGGGATCAAGGAGGCCTCCATCCACAAAGATGTTCTGATGTTTCCATTTTCCGTCGCGGACCCGATCCGACATTCCAGCGCCCTGCCAAAAACCTCGGAGGTGGTGATCATTGGCGGAGGGATCATTGGTGTCAGTACAGCGATCTTCCTTGCGGCCCGCAACATTCAGGTGACTTTGCTGGAAAAAGGACGTGTCGCTGCGGAACAATCGTCGCGAAACTGGGGATGGATACGAAAACAGGGAAGAGACGCTGACGAACTGCCGATAGTGATCGAGGCATGCCGTTTGTGGCAGCAGCTCGCGGAAGAGTGCGGTGAAGACATTGGTCTGAGGCAGACAGGGGTTACGTATCTTGCAAGGTCCGAAAAGGACATGACGGGGTTCGCTGACTTCATGAAGATCGCCACCGCCCATGAGATCGATACCCGTCTTGTCGACGGGGCGCAGGTCTCCTCCATGATCAAAGGCATGGCACGCAGATTTTCCGGAGCGATGACGACGCCGTCTGATATGCGGGCGGAGCCTTGGCTGGCCGTTCCAGCTCTTGCGCGGCTTGCTGCCCGTCGGGGCGTCACAATCATTGAAGGCTGCGCCGCCCGAACCCTTGATATCGCTGCGAGCCGGGTTGTGGGCGTGTGGACCGAGCGCGGAAAGATCGAAACCTCGAACGTCCTGGTGGCCGGAGGTGCATGGTCCTCGCTGTTCTTAAACAAGCATGGCGTTTCCATTCCTCAGCTCAGCGTCAGGGCCACGGTCGCAGCAACAGGACCGTTGCCCGAGTTTCATGCCGGCGCGGCCGTCGATGACGATATCGCGTTCAGGCGTCGGCAGGATGGTGGATACACGCTGGCTCCTGGCAGGAGCAATCTTCTTTATGTCGGCCCCGATGCATTCCGACACGCCAAGAAATATCTTCCGGCCCTGATGGCCCATCCTCTGGGAACTCGTTATCTCCTTGCCGCTCCCTCGGGATTCCCTGATGGTTGGTCGACCCCCCGCGACTGGACACCAGATGAGACAAGCCCTTTCGAGCAGATGCGGGTGCTTAATCCAGCTCCTGGCCGTTCCGATCTGGCTGCGATCCTGCGCGGCTTTAAAAATCTGTTTCCGCAGTTCGAAAACCTTCGGCTGGAAACGACATGGGCGGGGATGATCGACGCCATGCCAGACGCGGTCCCGGTTGTTGATCGGGTCGAACCGATTGGCGGCCTATTCGTGGCAACAGGGATGAGTGGCCACGGTTTCGGCATCGGGCTGGGGATTGGCCGCATTATGTCCGACATGATCCGTGGAAACGACATCGGCCATGATCTGCATCGTTTCCGCCTGTCCCGCTTCGCGGACGGTAGCCCTATTCGAATGGGCCCTGCTATCTGACAAATCCCGCGTTGGACCGCGACCGCTGTGGAGCGAGATAGGTAATTAAAGGTCAGCCTTATTGCATTCCACGAACTATCAGAACAACTCCGCCTGGTCGACGAGTTCGCCTTCTTTGGTGTGACGACGGCCGATCCATGAGGCTCTCTGGACGCCACCTTGAGAGTAGATCCGGAAGTTGGGCAGATTCATTGGCCTCCTCCCATTGCGCCGTCATCCAGATGTCAGTCTCTTCCTTGGTCGCGACAGGGCCGACGCGGCCTTGTCGTGAATGGGTTTGACGAGGTTGTTCGGATCAGTGCTCAAAAAGCCGCTGAGATCGTCGCTCCATCCTTGATCTTTCGCACGGGCGCCCATTGCGGAACGTGGATACCGGCAAAGAACATCAGCGGCATGTCCTCGTGGGGCGTAAGCCAGGGATTCGGCACATTGCCTCTATCCTCCTGGTTGCCGGATCGGGAGCGGTGAGGCTGGCGACGGGCACAAGACAGCAGTTTTCGACACTGAACCAGCGCTTCCAGTGAGGAAGCTTGAGTGTTGAATTCCGTCATGATTTGAGCCGCTTTCTGCTTGGTGTTGATTTTCACCGAGAACTGACCCGGCATTGGAGTGAACCCTTCGGGCTGAACCACGAGAGACGAAAAACTGGTACACTCTGTGAGCCTCAATCGGAGAAGGCTCATGAAATCCCGAGGTCCATAGTCATGCCGGCGTCGCTCCAGACTCCATGGATATTGCAATTTTCCTGTCGGTTTCGAATGGCTGGTGGGATCTTAACGGCGGTCATTCTTCAAAGCCGGCTCACAACCCTGCAAACGATCCGTGCACCAATGCCGGGAACCACTACCCCGTACCGACTTGACGTCAACCTCCATTCTCTCCAAAGATCAAATCGATCTTGGGCAGGCGATAGTGTCCGGGTTCATGTCGGAATCATCGTCCGGCATTAGTGGAATGCGCACCCAACGGCAGACCGCTATTTCCCCTCTTGCGTCGGCGACCGAACCACCGTCGCGCGTCGGTTTCAGAAGGCTTCGTGAATGGCAAATTACGTGTTCCTCAACTCATCTGAGCGGCCTCGTATGCCGTCGGGTGAAGCCGGCGAGTGGCAGCAGTTCTGGCGTGATGGCAGCAGCGAGCTGGAAGCCAAAAACGGGATTCCACTGTTATGGTGGTGCTTGTTCGGTGAAGCCGATATTGCCCGTGCCCGGATCATCGACAATTTTGACATCGATGATCCGGATGGAGAGCGTGAGGACTTCAAGGCGGAATCGGGCTATTCCGAGGACACGACCTATCCTTATCTGGTGACGAGCCGTGAGCAGGCGCTGATCCGGCTGACCCGGCGGCGCGAACCGGTGGTCAGGGGTATCGGTGAGACATACGCTCCCATCTATGACGGCTTTGTCGAGTTGATAGCGCGCGATTTTGGACCCTTTATCCTTGTCAGGACGGCTGGCCTTCCCGATCCTGGGGATGCAGAGGTCGGGCTACGAGAAACCGCCGGCTCCATGGATCGTCTTGAGGATGGTCCAGGGCCGATTTTCGAGAGCATGGTGGCAGATTTCAAAAGGTGGCAAAATTCCGACCCGATCTGGCTGCTTAGCGGAGCGGGTGCGGATGCCTGGCCAACGCCTGCGCTTGCCTCGGCATTCCCAAGCGGTCGGAAGCCAGGGCGGGGTGCGTCGGATGCTTCCACCTCTGACAGCAATGCCGTAAGGAATCCCGCTCGTTCCAAGACGCTGCCCAAGTTCGTCGTGGAATGGATAGGGCCTTTGTTTGTGGGCGGATGCACCGTCATCGTTTATCTATGGATGCGGTCGATTGCGCTAGGCGCATTCGCCTTCGCGGTATCAGTGGCCTTGTTTGTCTTGTTGGTCACGAAGTTCAATCGTTAGTTCAGGAGCCTTCTGCTGAAGAGGAGCCAAAGACACGCTCAAAGATCAATCTTGGTCCAGCTGTGTTTCATGTCTCCGATCGGCTATGGCTGTCATGACACAATGCGTCTTCCCGTGCTCCTCTCATCAGGAAATTCCAACTGCGTTTTCGTCGATATGGATTTGGGCGGCCGATCTTTTATCTTACCAGTTTGTCCTTATTTGAAATTGCTTCAAGGGTGTTTTCTTCAGCTCGGAAGGGGAGGTTGTGCATCTGATCGCCCAGCAGCTCTTCGATTTGGCGAACGATCTTTCCGGTCTTGCCGATTGCGATGAAACCTTCAAGCAACCTCCCGGCCGCGGTGACGAATTAGCCGAAGACAGCTTTCGGCTCAAAGCCGACATTCCCTTGCCAACTCGCCTCTGAGCACCGATCAGGCTGCCCATTTGGCGCCGCTGGCGCTGATCTCATTTTGTGGGTTGAGACCGTGCGGTTAGTTTATTTCCATCCGGATCGCGAAGATAAGCGACGAAGGACCCGTTCGGACGCTCTGCGGGTGGGCTCTCGATCGCTGTGCCACCGTGCCTGGTACCGGCCTCATGCCAAGCTAAAACATGGTCCTGGCTTTCGGCGGCGATACCGATCGTTCCACCGTTGGCGACTGTCGCCGGCTTACCGTCGATCGGTTTCGTGATCATCAGGCGACCGCCCTCGTGGACGTAGATCAGCCTGCCTCTCGCATCCATCTCGCCGGGCTTGCCTCCTAATGCCATGAACGTGGCGTCGTAGAAGGCTCTGGCGCGATCCAAGTCGTTGCTGCCGATCATGACGTGGGTGAACATGCTTCATCTCCTGTAGGACGCCTGATGGCCCGATCTTGATGGGCCCAATCTGGCGGGTGGGTCAGCCCTGCCGCTTGTTTTACCGGACTTTTGCGGCATTTGCAGAATAGGACGTTTTGCACCAGCCGCAATGTCCGGTTGTTGATTTCCACCCGAATTTGTCCCCTGTTTGCATTTCGAAGTTGCCCAAGGTTCTGTGTGATTTGTGAAACCTTTCAGGGCTATACGACCGAGAAGTTGGGTTAGCGCGAAACGGAAAAATGGGTCAAATCGTTGCGCAACTTAACACCGATAGCTTTCCCGACAATTTTCTCAGAGTGACCCGCCCCATGGTTCGAAGCCGTATCGAAGAAGCGAAGACCGAGATCGGCGGCACGATGAATGGCGCGGATCGACTCGCCGTCGTCGACCTCTCCCCAGCCCAGTGGCACATCGCCTGCGTAAAACGGTCCGCAACGGCATACCGTTCTTCGAACGAAATGCGCCAACCGGTTCGACCCACCACGCCATATTTTTCAATAGGATATGACTGTCAATCTCACGATTGCAATGGTAAGGAAGCTTTACGAATGGCTTCTTGGCTCCGGGTGTCTTTTGATCACTACACAGCAACAGATCGGAATTGATGCGCCGCCGCTGACGGAGAGTGCGCGGGCGGTGCTGCGGACGATTGCGGGTACGGGGCCTGCCACCAGACCCCAATTGAGCGCCGCGCTGATGTTCTCCAAACCAACCATGTCGGCAGCCGTCAGCGAACTCGAGCGCCACGATCTTGTTGCTCCGGCAGGCGTCAATCGCGGATCGGTCGGCCGAACATCGATCACTTACGGGCTCGGTCCAAAGGCCGGCTTTGTCGTTGGCATCGATTGCGGCACGACCCATATCAACGCGATTGCCCGCGGCCTTGACGGGACGACGCTGGCAACAGCGGGAAAACAACTGGTCGACAAATCCGCTGCCGAACGGTTCCTGCTGATCGAGGACGTCGTCGAACAGCTGCTGTTGCAGTTCGAAGCTCGAGCGACGCCGCTCCGCGCCCTGGTCATCGCACTTCCCAATATCATTTCTGCGTCACTGGAGAGGATGTTTGGCCGCGAGACACTGCTTCCCATTCTGGAACGGCTGCAGTCCAGTTATCGTGCGCCGGTACTCCTCGAGAACAACGTTAATTGTGCAGCCCTTGCCGAATATCACGAGGGAGCGGCAAAGCAGCATTCGTTTGCGATCTACATGCAGATCGGTGTGAAGACCGGCATGGGTATCGTCCTTGATGGACGCCTCTTCCGCGGCTTCAGGGGCGGCGCAGGCGAGATCGGTCATCTGCCGTTTCCCTGGTCCGAGCAGGAGCGGCCAAAGTGGCAGCAGGTGGAAACCTATATGGGGTCAGCCGCATTGCTGGAACGTGCTGCAGCAAGTTGGCGCCCCGAAGAAGGCAAGCCGCCGGAAAGTACCAGCGATCTCTTTGCTCGCGTCGAGCAATCCCCAACCGCGCGCGCCATTGTCGAGCAGCATGCCCGCGATGTCGGAAACCTGGCTGCGGCCTGCGTGAGCGTGCTCGATCCGCAATTGATCGTGCTTGGCGGCGGCGTTGGGCAAAATCCACAACTGCTGCCGGGTGTCAGAGATGTCGTCAAAGAATTATGCTGGCCGGTGGAAGTGGTCAGCGGCCAACTGTCAAACCAGGCAACGGTTCTCGGCGCCGTGCGTCTCGCCATCGATTTTGCCATGGCCAGGTTGCTGGGAGAGGAAGGAAAGCCTGCCTTCCTCTATCCTGGGACGCTGACAGTGGATCAGATCAGCCTTTGAAGAAACTCAGATGTCACGCTTGGTATCGGTCTGGCGGTAACGAAATTCGCAGATCGGCAGACCTGCGTCTTCCGACAGTGTTGCAATGAGCAATTGCGCCGGAATGGCCTGCAGGATTGCGTCACCAATCCCGTCCGAGAAGGCCGGAACGTGAATGACCACCAGATTGTCTGCATCGGCGACATCGGCATGTGAGGTCACCAAAACCGAGGGGATGCCAAAGCCGGCGAGATCCTGCGCCAGCTTGACCTCTCGCCCGTTGCCGAATAGCAGCACGCCGCTATCCCGGTCGTTCGGCTCCATCGGTCCATGCAGGAAGTTGAGCGTATCCCAGTCCTGGGCCGCCACGCGTGCTGCCTCGCGGATGAGAAGTGCTGCGTAGCCGGCCGTGCCGAAAGCAACGCCTGCTCCGACACAGTCGATGGATTTCTTGGCCGCGAGAAGCCTGGCGCCCTTGTCCGCCTGGGCGCGCGTCGTCTTCAAGACAGCCCCGGCGCGAGCCGATATCTCGGTCCAGTTCGTTGTGGAGGGACGTCCAGCTCTGTCGGCAATTAACGCCGCTGTGAGCAGTGAGCCAAGATAGCTTGTTGTGTTCGGACCGCTGTCGGCGCCGCTATCGGTCGCGACCATATGTTTGACGACGCGGGAAATCGGCGTGCCATCCGCCTTGGCGATGCCATAGGAGTGCGCGTTGGGGCGAAGCTCCATGGCCCGGGCGGGCTCTTCGCTGCGGCCTGATGCCGAAAAGGCGATATAGGCACTCCCGGCGTCGATGGACGGATCATAAAGATCGGTGCCTGGCAAGGCAAAGGCCCGGATACCCTGCGCGCGCATTTGTGCAGCAGCCGCGACAGCCGCATAGAGGCTTGCGCCGATCCCGAGGAGGACCGTCGGACCAATGCTTACGGGCTTGAGGTCGAGCATTTCCAGCCGCTTCGAAACGGCGTCGAAGCAGGCTTGCAGGGCGGCTGGCTGAAGCGCGATCGCTTCGCGATAAGGCACTCTTTCTGTCATGATCATTCCCGTATGTTTGCAAGGAAGCAGCGGCCGGTGATGTCACGGCCGCCGCTGATCTGCCGGATATCAATCCAGCTTCATGTAGTCGGCAAAGCGCGCCGCATCATTGATGGTGACCTTGTCGAGCTTGTTGTCGCCGAGCCCCCATTTTTCGAAGATCTTGGCGTAGGAGCCGTCGTCGATCATCGACTGCATGGTGGCCGAGAGGGCATCGCGCAGTTGCGGACTCTCCTTGCCGACGAGCATCGCCTGATAGCCGACGGCATATTGAGTGCCACTGACGAGTGCGAGTTTCTTGTTACCTTCGGGCTGGTGTTGAAGGCTGTAGGCTGCAACGCCTGTCGTATCCATTGAGAGATCGACGCGCCCACTCTGAAGCGCGATCTTGATCTGATCGTTCGCGGGGAACTGCATGACATTGAGCGGCTTGTCGGCCGGGCAGAGCGTCTTTTGCTTGTCGAGAAGCTGAAGCGGGATCGAACCTTGAACCGCGCCGGCATTCAAACCGCAGGCATCCTTCAGTTTATGCACGCCCTTCGGATTGCCTTCGAGCACGATGATGCTGGTGCCCTCGAGCATATAATTGACGACATCGACGATCTTTTCACGCTCGGCAAAATCGCCGAACGCCGACATGCCCATATCAAAGCGGCCGGCCTGGATGCCTGGAATGATGCTGGCGAATTGAGCCGGGACGTCGGTAAACTTCACGCCGAGGCGAGTGCCCATCTCGTCGCGCAGCTCACGTTCCAGACCGATGATCGTCTTGTTGTCTTCGCCGTAGAAATCGTAGGGCGGCGTTTGCGGTTCCGTGCCGACCTTGATTTCGCCTGCCGACTTGATCTTTTCGGGCAGCATGTCGTGCAGCTTTTGATCGACGCCGGCCGCCCAGGCCGTTGAGCTCGCAAGCAATGCCGCCGCAGCGAGTATGATTGTCAGATTTGTCTTCCCTGTCATTGCTATTCCCCTTTTTTCCTCATGCACGTGAAGGACGTGCGGCCTTGTTCCGGTGCCTGCCTTTTCGGTCAGTGCATCCGCCTCAAGAAAGCCTGGGTCCTTTCTTGTTTGGGGTTGTCGAGAACTTCGCGCGCCGGGCCATCCTCTACCACCACGCCCTGATCCATGAAGACGATCCGATCGGCGACTTCGCGGGCAAAGGAGAGTTCGTGGGTCACCACGATCATCGTCATTCCATCCGCCGCAAGCTTGCGCATGACGTTCAGGACTTCGCCGACGAGTTCGGGATCAAGTGCGGAGGTCGGCTCGTCGAAGAGCATGAGCTTCGGGTTCATTGCCAGTGCCCGGGCAATCGCCACGCGCTGCTGCTGGCCTCCGGAGAGCTGATAGGGATAGGCGCCCTCGCGTCCTTCGAGATCCACCATCTTCAAGAGCCCGCGGGCGTGGGCGAACGCGTCCTCGCGGGATTTGCCGCGATTGAGGATCGGCGGCTGCGAGATGTTTGTGAGCACGTCCTGGTGAGCAAAGAGGTTGAAGCGTTGGAACACCATGCCGATGTCACGGCGCTGGGCGGCAAGCTCCTTGCCGCTCATTTCATGGAGCGCGCCGCCGCGTTCGTGATAGCCGATCAGCCGTCCATCGACGAGAATTCGGCCGCTCGTCATCCGCTCCAGATGATTGATGCATCTAAGAAAGGTCGACTTGCCGCTTCCCGAGGGGCCGAGCAGGCAGACGACCTCGCCTTTGTTGACCGAGAGATTGATGCCTTTGAGCACCTCGAGCGAGCCGAACGATTTGAGAACATCGATTGCCTCGACGATGGGCTGGGCTGCCGGCCGACTATCTGGAGCGTTCATCCGTTTCTCCCTTCGGCGCGCATCAGGCGAAGGGCGCTTTGCAACAGACCAGATGCTTGATTGGTGGATTTCCCGAGCCGTTGCTCGATGACGAACTGGATGGCTGAGGCGATCGTCGTCATCACGAGGTACCAGATGCTTGCCACGATCAGCAGTTCGATGATCAGGAAATTCCTGGCGTAAATGTTCTGCGCGCGCGTCAGCAGATCCTGGGCTGCAACCACCGAGACGAGCGAAGTCGTCTTCAACATCGAGATCGTCTGATTGCCGATCGGCGGGATGATGACGCGAAGCGCTTGCGGGAAAATGATGCGAAGCATGGCTTGGGTCGGCGTGTAGCCGAGCGCCTTGGCAGCCTCATTCTGCCCATTGTCGACCGCCATCAGCCCGCCGCGCATGATCTCGGCCATATAGGCCGCCTCGTTGAGGCTGAGGGCGAGGAGCGCGGCAACGAAAGCGGTGATGATCACGTTCATGTCGATGTGGATCGCGCCGACATCGATACTGGGTATGAACAGCTGGATATTGAACCAGAAAATGATCTGCACCAGCAACGGCGTACCGCGAAAGAACCAGATGTAGAGACTGGCAAAGCCGGCGAGAATCGGATTTGGCGACAGCCGCAGCATTGCAAGGATCGCGCCGGCGATGATGCTGATGATCATCGACAAGACGGTAAAGAGGATCGTCAGCCGGATCCCGTCGAGGATCGTTTCGTCGAAAATATATTGGGGTATGGCCGACCAGCTGATGTGGCGGCTGGTGCCGACCATGAATAGGAGCAGGGCGACGAGGGCAATCAGCAGCGCTGCAGCCGCGCGTTGCCCCCAGTTTCGTGCCGGAATGACTTTCTGGGAGGTCATGCCACTCTCCAATCGCCGGGGCTTTTCAAAGTGCCGTCGATGTGCGGCAGCGGTAGGGTTTCCGGCAGGTCGCCCACGCGGAGCTTACGCGCCAATACGATTGCCCCCATGATGGGGTGCCCGTGCAGCAAGGTCAGAGTTAAATCCGGCAGGCGGTCCGCTAGCGCGGATTGAAATGCAGCAAGAAGACGCGGTTGTCGGGCAATGACACCGCCCCCGGTCACGACATCGCCACGCGGAGCACCACGTCGAACCAATTGCTCGGTCAGCACCGCAAGCGACTTGCCCGCGTCCCCAATGACCTTCTGTGCGAGCCTTGAACCCATTTCGGCAGCGTCGAAGACAAGCGGAGCAAACCGGCCAATGCCGGCAGCAGAGCCGATTGCGCCCAGCGCCCGACCGAGTTCGATCGGCGAGGGGACGGCGAGAGCCTCCAGGAGGTTGCGACCGAGCGGGTCGAGGGCCTCCCCTTGATCGAGCGCAAAACGCACTGTCCTTGCTGCCTCGCGCACAAGCCCGCTGGCACTGCCTTCGTCGCCCAGATACCAGCCCCAACCACCCGAAGCGATCATTCCTCGCAACGCATCGCGCGAGACAGCGATCGACCCGGTCCCGCTAATGACCGAGATGCCGCTGACTTTGCCCGCCGCAGGCAGGAGGAGTTCGGAATCGTTGAGAACCAGTACCGTGCCGCGCAAGTGAGATGACAGCCTTGCTTGCAGGGCCAACCGATCCTCGTCGCTGTCGCAGCCGTGCGCACCGACGACAATGGTCGCCGGCGTCATTCCGGCAGTCGCGATGAGCAGCGAGACGAGTGTCCTCACATCCGCATCGTGATCGATGCGCCCCCGCCATTCGGCCGTCTTTACGACCGCCTCGCCGACGGTATTGCCGTTCAGTTCGGCAATGATCTGCGTTTTGGTGCCGCCAATATCTATTCCAGCAATCATGCGCTCGCTTCCATTTGTTAGGTAACTTACCTAATTATTTAGCGTGCGCAAGCGCTATTTTGGAACGTCGCCGCCCCGCCGAGAACGGTGCGTCGAGCGCGTGGGCTTTGTGAACCACCGCGCTGCCAGGCCGCAGCTTACATTGACGCTCTGGATCATCGCTTCATGGGTTGAATGGAGACGGGCACGTCCTTGATGGGCCGCCGCTTGCGGCTGTGGCGGCGCTGCAAGCGGCGGCCCACACCGATTTATAGGCTGATGAAGCCATTCAGCCGTTATAGCTAAAGCAGGTGGTGCATCTGATCGTCGAGCAGCTCTTCGATCATCAGCTGTCTGTGGGGATGCGGATAACCGGAACAATTGGCGCTTCTTTGCGCTCATCCATGTATGCAGGTGTGGCAAGACGTATATCTCGCCAAAGATAACGTTGACGTCGCGCTGCCATTCAATTGCAAGCCACGCGTTCAGCGCTGCCGTCGAGCTCGCGTGTTAATCGTGATGCTCTGGCAGCGCCTTCAACTGATCTTTGGTCCATGATGTCACGCCATGGATCTGGCCGCTCTCGTCACGCATGAAGTCGAGATCGGTCACTCGAACCGACACCGGCTTTGCACCGATACCAAGGAAGCCGCCAACGTCGATCACGACGCTGCTGCCACCGCCAGCTCCATGCACGTGATCAACCGATCCGATCTTATGGTCGTCGGTTCCATAGATGGATGCGCCCTCCAGATTGGCTTGTGTGAGTTCATCCTCGGTCAGTCGTATGTGATTGCTATGATCCATCAGTCGTTCCTCCTTCTTTGCTCATGGGAACGAACGGCCATCCGGGAAGTTTGTTCCCAAATTGTAAGCGGCCAGGGAACAAGTCCCAGAGCAGACCATTTCGGGGATTTCTCCAGCCAAATCACCGGCAGCAAGCTGTGCAACGACGAATGGGAGGGGGTGTGGGCGAGACAAAGGCGCCCGGATGAAAATCCAAGGACCGCGAATCTATAATTGTAATGAAACAATATAAATATTGACATGATACATTACCTCTCCCACGCTGCTGCCTTGAGCGTCCAATGCGGGAGAAGCTGAAGATCGTGGTGATAGCTGTCGCTTTAATTGCAAGATATCGGTCGGCGGCATGACCAGGCCAGTGACCCTGCACGAAATCGAGGTCGCGCAGAAGCAGATTTCTGCTCATGTGCTGCGAACGCCGCTTCGGGCCTCGTTGGCCTTATCTGAGCGTGCGGGTGTTGCGGTATATCTCAAGCTGGAAAACCATCAAAGGACCGGCAGCTTCAAGCTGCGCGGTGCCACGAACGCTATCCTGCGCCTGGACCAGGGCAGGCGCTCGCGAGGGCTGATAACGGCGTCCACCGGCAATCATGGCAGGGCCGTCGCCTATGCCGCGAAGGCGTTGGGTGCACGGGCGATGATTTGCATGTCGACACTGGTTCCCGCCAACAAGGTCGAGGCGATCAGACACCTCGGCGCAGAGATTCACACCGCTGGCCGTTCACAGGACGATGCCATGCTTGAGGCCGAACACCTGGTCCGCCAGAAGGGCATGTACTTCGTGCCGCCCTTCGACGATGCCGCTGTAATCGCCGGCCAGGGAACGCTCGGATTGGAGATTGCAAGCGACTTGCCGGAGACGGCTGTCGTCCTGGTGCCTTTGTCCGGTGGTGGGCTTGCATCGGGCGTAGCGGCCGCGATCAAGGGCCGCCGATCTTCGGCAAGGATTGTCGGCGTTTCGATGGAGCGGGGAGCGGCGATGGCGGCAAGCCTAGCGGCGGGCGTGCCGACCAATGTCCAGGAAGTTGAAACACTGGCGGATTCGCTCGGCGGCGGCATTGGCTTGGACAACCGCCTGACCTTCCAGATGTGCCGCGACCTTCTCGACGATGTCATCCTGCTTGGCGAGGAGGAGATTGCGGCGGGCATTCACCACGCAGCCAGAATTGAGGGTGAGACCGTCGAAGGGGCGGGCGCAGTCGGAATAGCGGCCTTACTCGCACGCAAAGTCAAAGCTGATGGCCCGCTCGTTGTCGTTGTGTCCGGCGGCAATATTGATCCTGTTGCCCATCGCGCAATCGTCGATGGGTACCAGAGCGGAGAGGCGCGATGACCCGTGTGCGGATCCTCACGGAAACTGATCTTCGCAAAATTGTCCTGCTCGACGGAGATGCCGTCGATTGCGTTGAACAGGCGTTTGCGTCGCTCGCGACAAAAGCGGTGAAAATGCCACCGATCATGCGGCTGGATATCCCTGCCCATTGCGGCGAGGTCGATGTGAAGACGGCTTATGTCCCCGATCTCGACAGTTTCGCGATCAAGGTGAGTCCTGGTTTCTTCAACAATCCGTCACTTGGCCTGCCCAGCACCAATGGATTGATGATGCTGTTGTCGGCGCACACGGGCCTCGTCGAGGCGCTGTTGCTCGACAACGGCTATCTGACGGACGTGCGCACCGCAGCCGCCGGCGCCGTGGCCGCGCGACACCTATCTCGACCGGATGCCCGGGTTGCTGCAATTTTGGGTGCCGGCATGCAAGCCCGCCTGCAGTTACGTGCCCTTACGCTCGTGCGGCCGATCGAGACCGCCCGGATCTGGGCGCGGGATCTGGCAAAAGCAGAAAAGCTCGCTGGGGAACTGACGGCGGAGCTCGGATTTCCCGTAACGGCGAAAGCGGAGGCCGAACGAGCCTGCCGTGGTGCCGATATCATCGTGACCACGACGCCTTCGCCCGAGCCGATCGTTGACGCCGCCTGGTTGGAGCCCGGCCAGCACATCACCGCCATGGGCTCCGATGCTGAGCATAAGAACGAGATCGATCCGGGTGCGATCGTCAAAGCCGCACCCTATGTCGCCGACAGTCTGGAGCAGACACGCCGGCTTGGTGAACTTCATCATGCGATCGCCGCCGGACTTGCGACTGACAGTACCGACTTTCCGGAACTTGGCGCCATTATCGTCGGCAAGGCGGCTGGTCGCCGATCTCGTGAGGCGATCACCCTTTGCGATTTGACCGGAACCGGTGTGCAGGACACCGCCATTGCCACGCTTGCGTATCGCCGCGCCGTCTCAGCCGGCGCGGGGCAGGCAATTGAAACAGCGAAAGCATCAGGAGACCCAGCGTGAGCGAACCGATCCTCAATTTCACCCGCGCCGAATATGCCGAACGGCTCACCAGGACGCGCCGCGCCATGGAAAAGGCCGGTGTCGATCTCGTTATCGTCACCGATCCTTCCAATATGCATTGGCTGACCGGGTATGATGGCTGGTCTTTCTATGTGCATCAATGCGTGGTGGTGCCTGGGTCTGGCGAACCGATCTGGTTCGGTCGTGGTCAGGATGCCAATGGCGCCAAACGAACGGCCTATCTCGCCCACGACAACATCGTCGGCTATCCGGATCACTACGTTCAATCCAATGAGCGTCATCCGATGGACCTGCTGTCCAAGCTGATCGAAGAGCGCGGTTGGTCGAACGCCTCGATCGCCGTCGAAATGGACAATTACTGGTTCACCGCCGCAGCCTATGCCTCGCTCGTCAAGCACTTGCCGAATGCGCACTTCAAGGATGCGCAAGGGCTGGTGAACTGGCAGCGCGCCGTCAAGAGTGCAACTGAACTCGACTATATGCGCAAGGCCGGACGCATCGTAGAGGCCATGCACCGACGGATCGTCGAAAAGGTGGAGCCCGGTATTCGCAAGTCCGATCTCGTCGCGGAAATCTACGACGCCGGCATCCGCGGCGTTGACGGCTTCGGCGGCGACTACGCTGCCATCGTGCCTCTTTTGCCGTCTGGGGCGGATGCATCTGCTCCGCATCTGACCTGGGACGATAAGACGATGAAGACCGGCGAAGGCACCTTCTTCGAAATCGCCGGCTGTTATCGCCGCTATCATTGCCCACTGTCGCGAACGGTCTTCCTCGGCAAGCCAACACAAGCTTTTCTGGATGCGGAAAAGGCGACGCTCGAGGGCATGGAGGCCGGTCTTGCTGCCGCCAAGCCCGGCAATGTCTGCGAGGATATTGCCAACGCCTTCTTCGCAGTCCTGAAGAAATACGGGATCGTCAAGGATAACCGCACGGGCTATTCGATCGGTCTGTCTTATCCGCCCGACTGGGGCGAGCGGACCATGAGCCTTCGCGCCGGTGATCGCAACGAGCTGCGCCCGGGCATGACATTTCACTTTATGACGGGCCTCTGGCTTGAAACCATGGGCATGGAGATTACGGAAAGCATTGTCATCACTGAAAGCGGGGTCGAGTGCCTTTCCAGTGTTCCGCGCCAACTTGTGGTGAAGTGACGGTCGAGATGAACAGCATGACGATTGTCAAACGACCATCTCCCGTAACTCCGACCGTCGATTTCGATCGTGACGGCATACAGCATGGCCATCTACGCTTGCCCTGGTCTCGAGATGATTCCGCATGGGGTTCGATCATGATCCCCGTTTGCGTCATCAAAAGCGGCGAAGGGCCGACTGCGCTTTTGACCGGCGCCAATCATGGCGATGAATATGAAGGGCCGGTTGCGCTCTTCGATCTCGCCCGGACGCTGAAGGCGGACGAGGTCAAGGGTAGGATCATCATCGTTCCGGCGATGAACTATCCCGCCTTTCAGGCGGCGACGCGCACTTCACCGATAGACAAGGGCAATCTCAACCGGAGTTTCCCCGGTCGACCCGATGGCAGCGTGACCGAGAAGATAGCGGATTACTTCACGCGCTACCTGCTGCCGCTCGCTGACATCGTGCTCGATTTTCATTCGGGTGGTCGTACTCTTGATTTCCTGCCCTACGCCGCAGCGCATGCTCTGCCGGACAAGCGACAGGAGAAAGCCTGCTTCGATGGCGTGGCCGCATTCTCGGCCCCCTATTCCATGCGCATGATCGAGATCGATGCCGCCGGCATGTACGACACGGCAGCGGAAGAGATGGGCAAGGTCTTTGTGACGACCGAACTTTCGGGCGGTGGAACCATATCAGCGCGTACGGCTTCCATTGCCAGGCGCGGCGTCCTGAACGTGCTGAAGCATACGGGAATCGTTGCCGGTTTGCCAGAAATCGAGGCGACGCAATGGCTCGATATGCCGTCGTCGGATTGTTTTGTTTTTGCCGAGGCTGATGGGCTTTTCGAGCCGCTGAGGGATCTTGGCGACCAGGTTGCGGCCGGCGAGATCATTGCCCGGATTCACCCGATCGGCCGCACCGGGTCTGCGCCTTTTGATTATCGGGCAGCGCTGGATGGTCTTCTTGCCGCGCGTCATTTTCCCGGCCTCATCAAGACCGGCGATTGTCTGGCCGTCGTTGCGATTTTGACGGAAGGCCCCTGAATTGCCGCGCCGCGGCAACGCGGCGCGGATCGCAACCGTTGCGGCAAAGATCCGGAATACCGGACAGCCGATTACGGAATTCAACCACAGAGGAGTGAACCATGAGATCGAATTTTTACCGCAGTGTAGCCGCCGTAGGTCTTGCCATTGGCCTTTCCGCATCCGCCCATGCCGCCAGTCTCGAGCAGATCAAAAAAGATGGCTATATCCGCGGCGCCAGCGCCAATGAGGTTCCCTACAGCTTCATGGACGAGAGTGGTGCTGCCAAGGGTATCGGCCCCGACGTCGCTGCGGCTGTCTTGAAGTCGATGGGTGTCAAGGAAGTCGAATGGACTGTGACGCCATTCGGATCGTTAATCCCCGGCCTGAAGGCCAGGCGCTTCGATTTCGTGGCCGCCGAACAGAATATTCTGCCGGAACGCTGCAAGCAGGTGCAGTTCACCACGCCGAACTCGAGCTACGGCGAGGGACTGCTGGTGCCGAAGGGCAATCCGAAAAACCTGCACTCCTATGAGGACATCAAGAAGGATCCGTCGCTCAAGATCGCGATCGTATCGGGCGCCGATCAACTCGACTTCTTCCATGGTCTTGGCATTCCGGACTCGCAAATCGTCATGATCCAGGCGAATGCGGATGCGCTGTCCACGATCCAGACCGGCCGTGCCGACGCCTATGCCGCAACCGAATTGACCGTAGCCAAGCTTGTCCAGGGCAGCACGAATGTCGAGCATGCAGAGCCTTTCACCGATCCGGTCATCAACGGAAAGTCCGCCAGGAGCTATGGCGGCTTTGATTTCCGACCTGAGGACAAGGAACTTTATAAGGCGTTCAACACCGCTCTTGAGGCCTTCAAGAAGACGGATGACTATAAGAAGATCCTGATGTCCTATGGTCTCAGCGCCGAAAGCGTAGAGGCGGCACGCACGAAGAGCACCGAAGACCTTTGCGCGGGCAAGTAACGCTAAGGATGATAGACACGAACGCCGTGGCGGCCAGGCCGCCGCGGCCTTCAGCCCCTCCCATTCCGGAATGGAGGTGATCAGAACATGAGCTGGACACACTATCTGCCGGCATTGCTGAAGGGCGCGGAGGTGACGGCGCTTATAGCCATCGCCTCGACGTTACTCGGTGCAGGTTTTGCTTTTGCGGCCGGCCTTGCGCGTTTTGCGGGCGGACGGCTGCTATCCTGGATCGCGATCGTTTATATCGAGATCTTTCGCGGTACGTCGCTGCTGGTGCAGCTTTTCTGGCTTTACTACGCGTTGCCGCTGATCGGGATTTCCTTCGATCCCATCACGACCGGTATTGCCGGTCTGGCCCTGAATATTGGCGCATATGGCGCCGAAGTCGTGCGCGGTGCGTTGCAGTCCGTTCCCGATTCACAGCACGAGGCGGCGCGCGCGCTGAACTTCAAGCAAGGGCAGACGCTCTTTCGCATCGTCCTGCCGCAGGCCGTCGTCGAGATGATGCCGGCCTTTGGCAATCTCGCCGTCCAGAACCTCAAAGATACCGCTCTGGTATCGTTGATTTCCATCAGCGACTTGACGTTTCAGGCACAGCAATTGCGCAACATTACGCTGGACAGTGTCACCATCTATTCACTGACGCTCATTGGGTATTTCATCATGGCACTCATTCTGGTTGCCTTCATGCGCTGGCTGGAGACGATCTTTCGTCGCGGTGCCGCGTTCCCAGGGAGGGCGCCTGCATGATGTATGGCTTCACCTGGGATACATCGACAACGTTGTCTTTCGCATGGTCGATCCTGCCCATTCTCGGCATTGGGCTGATCGTAACGCTGGAGGCCGCCGCCGTCGGCTTTGCGATTGCTCTCATTCTTGGCCTGGTCTTCGCCCTGTTGCGGCGAAGCCGTTTCCTCGTAATCTCATGGCCGACGGCGTTCGTCATCGAATTCCTCCGCGATACGCCGCTGCTCGTCCAGCTCTTCTTTCTCTACTATGTACTGCCGATTTACGGCATCGTCCTGCCCGCCTTCCTCACCGGCGCGCTGGCGCTCGGCCTGCAATACTCAGCCTATACGTCGGAGGTCTATCGCGGCGGTCTGGATGCGGTGCCGCGTGGGCAATGGGAAGCCGCAACAGCACTCAATCTCGGTCGCGGCCGCACCTACTGGGACATCATCATCCCGCAGGCGATTCCGCGCATCGTGCCTGCCATGGGCAACTATCTCGTCTCCATGTTGAAGGAAACGCCTGTCCTGTCCGTCGTCACAGTGGTTGACATGCTCAATCTTGCCAATCTCATTGGTGACCGGACATTCGAATATCTGGTGCCGCTTTCCCTTGTCGGCTTGATCTTTCTCATCCTCACGCTCGTCTGCTCGGCAGCCATCCATTGGCTCGAAAAGACGTTGCCGAAAAACGGAATTGCGCTGCGATGACCCAACCATTGATCCGCTTTCAAGACGTGACCAAGCGCTATGGTCACCTCACCGTGCTTGATAATTTCAGTTTCGATGTTGCGCCCGGCGAGAAGGTGACGTTGATCGGCCCTTCCGGTTCGGGAAAATCGACTGTTCTGCGTATCCTGATGACGTTGGAACCTTTCCAGGAGGGAGCCTTGCACTTAGCGGGCATGTCCTACCACCAGGACAACGGCAAAGGACGGTTCCTGGCGAGCGAAGCCCATCTGCGCCAGATCCGCACCCATGTCGGCATGGTATTTCAGAGCTTCAATCTGTTTCCGCACATGACCGTGCTGCGCAATGTCGTTGAGGCGCCTATTCGCGTGCTTGGGCTGGGGCGGGCTGAAGCCGAGTGCCGCGCCGTCGATCTGCTGCGCATGGTCGGTCTTTCGGAAAAGAAAGATCAGTATCCCAGCCAGCTTTCAGGAGGCCAACAGCAACGCGTCGCAATCGCCCGCGCCCTCGCCATGCGCCCGCGCGTCCTGTTGTTCGATGAGCCGACGTCGGCGCTTGATCCACAGCTTGTCGGCGAAGTGCTCGGTGTCATCCGTGATCTCGCGCATGAGCACGATCTGACGATGCTGCTCGTAACCCACGAGATGCGCTTTGCCCGCGAAGTATCCGATCGCGTCTGCTTCTTCGACAAGGGGCGTATCTGCGAACAAGGCAAGCCGGAAGAGATTTTCAGCGCGCCAAGGCAAGAGCGAACCAAGGAGTTTCTCGGCTCGATCCTGTGACGGGCGCAGGCATCGAACCAATCCCGTATTGCTGGCCTAAACGATCGAGCCGACGTCGAAGACGGGTGGCAGCTGCTCGAAGGTGCTGCGAACGGTTTCGAGCGCCGAGCGAAGTGCGGAGTGAGACAGGCGTCCGCCGAGACAGATGCGGATGCCGCCGACCGGGCGCTCTCCGCCCGCAACAAACGGATCGGATGGCGTGACCGCGACGCCTTTTCGGGCAAGCGCACGCACAAGACCCTCTTCCGTCCAACGATCGGGAACGGATAGCCATGCGCAAAGTGAAAGAGGATGGCTGCCGGCAACGAACGGTGCCATCACGTCCGATACGATCGCCTGGCGTGCTTCCGCCTCGCTTCGTTGGACGGCAACCAGAGTGTTGGCGGTTCCATCCAGAACCCAACGGGAGGCCATTTCGGCCACGACGTTTGTAGCGCTCCATCCGGTAACGCGGAGGATCGATGCTGCACGGATGGAATAGTGCGCCGGCACGACGAGATAGCCGATGCGCAGACCCGTCATGACCGACTTGGTGAAACTGGTCACGAAGAAGCCGAGTTCGGGGATGAGATCCGGCATGGAGGGGAGGGGATCGCGCAGCATCGGTTTGTAGACTTCGTCCTCGATGACGAAGATGCCGTGCCGACGCGCTATTCCTGCGATCGCACGACGGCGCTCCACCCCCATTACGTGACTGGTGGGATTGCCGAGCGAGGAAACGATGACGAGCGCCGTCACATCTCCGATGGCGCAGGCAGCCTCGAAAGCCTCGGGGAGAATACCTTCGTGATCTGTCGCCAGGCCGCGCAGGGTAAAGCCCAGAACATTGGCAAGGCCGATGATACCGTGATCGGTCAGGTTCTCTGTCAAAACGACTTCACCGGGACGCACGACCGATGCGACGGCCAGAAACAGGCCATGGGCGGCGCCGTTGGTGATGAGGATCCGATCGGGATCGGCTTTGACCGAAAGACCGTCGAGCCAGACTTGTGCTGCCGAGCGATGGGCATCAAGTCCGGCAATCGGCCGGCAGGGGCGCATGAAGCTGCTATTGTCGCTCTCGGCCAGAGCTTGCATCAACTCGCGGGCCGAGCGCTCATGCGCCTCGGTATAAACGGCCCGGATGATGGAAAGATCTGCGCTGCCACTTGGATCGCGATCGAGCATGAAGCTGTCGGCGCGTTCCGTAACGCGGCTGCGCACGAAGGTCCCGCGTCCAACTTCGCCGCGCAAATAGCCACGGCGCTCGGCCTCCTTGTAGCTGAGGCTCACGGTCTGGACCGAGATCTCCAGCGCATGGGCAAGATCGCGATGGGTCGGCATCTGCGCGTGAACCGGCAAAATTCCCTCATCGATGTCGGCAATGATCTTGTCCGTGAGCAGCTTGTGCTTGGTTACGCCCTTGCGATGCTGAAGGACGGGTCTCCAGGCGCCATTGTCCTGGTCTTTTGAATCATGACGATACATGGATTGATCCGGTACAATTATCGCAATCCATCTACACTATCGATCGCCGTCTGGCGACGACCGAATGTGATCAAGCGGCCCATTGTTCACGACGGACCGCCTGATTATCCCGCAAACGTACGGGGTGTCTCCGTCGGGGACCGCCTCAGCGGTTTGAGAGCACACTTTCGATCGCGCCGGCCGCCGCCTTGACAACGGTGTCGACTTCGTCCCGCGTCAGGCAAAGTGGGGGCGCAAAGCCGAGAATATCGCCCTGCGGCATGGCGCGGCCGATGACGCCACGTTCGAGCAATGCTGCTGCTACCTGCGGGCCGATCTTCTGCGAGGGGTCAAAGAACTTGCGATCGTCCTTGTCTTCCACAAACTCGACGGCTGCCATCAGCCCTTCGCCGCGAACCTCTCCGACATGTTTGTGACTGCCGACTGCCTTGGCAAGTTCGGAACGAAAGTAGGCACCCGTTGAACCCGCGTTTTCGACGAGGCCAAGTTCGTCAACCAATTCGAGATTGGCGATGCCGGCGGCAGCGCAAATAGGATGTGCCGAGTAGGTCCAGCCATGGCCAATGGCGCCCATCTGGTCGGATCCCTTGACGAGAACCTGCCACATCTCGTCGGAAACGATGCTACCCGAAAGCGGCGCGTAGGCCGAGGTCAGGCCCTTGGCGATGGTGATCAGGGCCGGCTTCATGCCGTAATGATCGGAGCCGAACATGGTCCCGAGACGCCCGAAGCCCGTGACGACTTCGTCGGCGACAAGCAAAACATCGTATTTATCGAGAACGGCCTCGATCTTCCGCCAGTAGGTTTTCGGTGGTGGAACGATGCCGCCGGTGCCGAGGATCGGTTCGCCGATGAAGGCCGCTACCGTCTCAGGGCCTTCAGCAAGGATCAGTTCCTCCAGCTTGTCGGCGCAATGTTGCGCGAACTGTTCTTCACTCATCGACCGGTCCTCCCGGCGGAAGAAATAAGGAGCTTCGGTGTGAAGAATGGGCGCCCGCGGCAGGTCGAAGGCCTTGTGGAAGAGTTCAAGACCGGTGAGGCTGCCCGTCATGACGCCCGAGCCATGGTAGCCGCGCCAGCGCGAGATGATCTTCTTCTTTTCCGGGCGACCGAGAATGTTGTTGTAGTACCAGATCAGCTTGATGTTGGTCTCGTTGGCATCGGAGCCGGAGAGACCGAAATAGACGCGGCTCATGCCTTCGGGCGCACGGTCGATGATCATCTTGGAAAGCGTGATCGATGCCTCCGTGCCATGGCCGACATAGGCGTGATAATAGGCAAGGTTCTTGGCCTGCTCGGCGATTGCGTCGGCGATTTTCTGGCGACCATAGCCGACATTGACGCAATAGAGGCCGGCAAAGGCGTCGAGGCTCCTCCGGCCGTTGGTGTCGGTGATGTAAACGCCATCGGCACCGGTGATAATGCGGGTCGGGGTTTCGCCGCGCGCATGCATTCCCATATGGGTCGAGGGATGGAAGAAATGATCCCGGTCCCAGGCGTTCAGGTCGTTGCGCTTGTCTAGCATGGTTTGGTTCCTTTTTCCGTATCAGGAGCGTCAGGCTGTGGTGTCGACACAGATATATTTGAGCTCGGTGAAGGCCTCGATGCCGTGGCGTGAGCCTTCCCGGCCGAGGCCAGATTGCTTCCAACCACCAAAGGGGATCGGACCACCGGTGATCTTCACGCGGTTCACAGCCACCATGCCGTATTCCAGCGCCCGCCCGAGCCGCATCTGCCGCGCGCCGTTGCTCGTCACCACATAAGCGACAAGACCATATTCCGTGTCGTTGGCGCGAGCGACGACCTCCTCCTCCGTGTCAAAGGCGGTCACAGCCGCAACGGGTCCGAATGTCTCCTCATGCATGATGAGAGCGTCCGTGGAGGGATCGACGAGCAATGTCGGCTGGAAGAAGAGGGGCCCAGCCGAGTGGCGTTTCCCACCAACGACAAGCCTTGCGCCATGCTTCAGGGCGTCGGCGACCTGTTCTTCGACTTTCGCAACAGCTCGCTCGTGCATGAGCGGGCCGATATCGACAGCATCGGTCAGTCCATTGCCGACCTTCAGGGCTTCGATGCGCTTGCGGAACGCGGCAATAAATGCCTCCATGATCGGACGCTGAACGAAGATGCGGTTGGCGGCGAGGCAATCCTGGCCGGAGGTTGCGAACTTGGCGTTAACAGCGATGTCGACAGCGCGATCGAGATCGGCATCGTCGAAAATGACCAAAGGCGCATGACCGCCCAGCTCCATAATGAGGCGCTTCATGGTCGCGGCGCATTGGCCGGCGATGAGCCTGCCGATGTCGGTCGAGCCGGTGAAGCTCAATGCCCTCACTCGCTGATCATCGCAAAAGGCACCGACGATGGTTGCCGCATCGCCCGTAAGCACGTTGAAGACGCCCGCGGGGAGGCCGGCGCGTTCGCCAAGCTCGGCCAGCGCCAGCGCCGACAGGGGTGTTTCGGACGAGGGATGGGCAACAACGGTGCAGCCGGCGGCAAGCGCAGCAGCTGCCTTGCGAGTGATCATGGCGGTCGGAAAGTTCCAGGGTGTAACGATGCCGACAACGCCAAGCGCTTCCCGGCGGACGATCATTTCAGCGCCCGGCAGATGGCTCGTGACACCCTCTGCATTGATGCGCTTGGCTTCCTCGGCATACCACTCAACGAACCCCGCTGCATAATCGATCTCGCCGCGGGATTCGTTGAGCGGCTTACCCTGTTCCAAAGTCATGATCAGCGCCAGATCTTCGCGTGCCTCGATTATCAATTCGTGCCATTTGCGCAGGATGGATGAGCGCTGCTGAGGCAGAAGTAAACGCCATGCAGCAAGAGCTGCAGCCGCTGTGTCAATGGCCTCGTAGGCTTCTCTCTGGTCGAGGCTGGTAACCCAGCCAAGCGTTGCGGCGGATGCGGGATCCGTGACCTCGAAATTCTTGCCAGCCTTGCCTGCGATCCAACAGCCGCCGACATAGGAGAGGTTTCGCAACAAATGCCGGTCGTTCAGTCTCGACAGGGCTTCATGATAACTGGCACGGGCGTGGAGCGCGGTCATCGGCAAGGTCTCTCTTTCCAGATGACACGATGCTCTCACGGATACTCGCGAGACATTGTCTATTGGTCATGGTCTGAAAGGAGAAAAAAGCTAAAGAAGAAAAAGACTGTAGAGAGTTTCTCTATTCCCCGTCAGGAAGTTCGCCGGAAAGAAGATCCCCCACCGGAAGAACGATTTCTTCCTTCACGGTTTTGGTGACGATGTAGGTGAAGTAACGCTCGATGCCGAGATCGCGATCAAGCAGATTGTCGATTAGGCGTTGATAAGCGTCGATATTCGACGTTGTAATCTTCAGGATATAATCCACGCCGCCCCCGACAGCCCAGCAGGCGACGATTTCCGGGATGGACGCAATCGCCCGCTCGAAGCGCTCGAAGTCGGCCTGTCGATGATTGGTCAGGGTGACTTCCACCATGACGCTGGCGACGGACGCCAGCCGGCGTAGGGACAGCTTCGCATGATAACCGGTGATGATTCCTGCTTTTTCCAGCTTGCGCAGGCGCAGCCAGCATGGTGTCGGTGACAGTCCCACCTTGTCCGCCAGTGCAAGTTTGGTGATGCGGCCATCACGTTGAATGGCGTCCAGTATACGCAGGTCGATCGCGTCAAGTTTCATGTTCAAAAGATTGCTTGCACCACTTCAGATCTCAAGACCAATGGCATCTGAAGGTGAGACTGACAAGCATGCTGGCGCTCATGAGCATGATTTAAAGATACCATCTTGTCCGCTTTCAGGAGCACGTCTGCAGCCGCGTCGACCTTGATTGGATGCTTGGGCCTACAAATTTCCAACGAAAGCTGAGCGGAAGCCACAGATAGATGACGGACGCTGCGTTCCTTTTCCTGGCCCACGATGGTGAGCTGGCTAGATTGATTGGCGCCTTCGATTGATCTTCGACGTCGCTGGGTAAGCCCGAACATTGGCCGCGAAGCCTGAAGACAACGATCTCGACGCTGCTCCAATCGCCTGTGCCCATTGTCACCCTGTGGGGTGAGGACGGCATCATGATTTACAACGATGCCTATTCGGAGTTCGCAGCGGCGCGTCATTTGCCGGCAAGCGCCGGAAGGCGGCATGCGCGCCGTCACGTTAAGAGCTCTTTTGGGGGCCGGCATTGAAGGCTTTGGCTGTTGCTTATAGTGTGATGTCAGGATAACCAGTAGCACTGAATTCTGGTAGGATAGCGCTCTCCTGCGAGCATGTCCGCGGCGGCCACATCGAACAGCCTGCAAAAATACAGCGTACTGGATCCCAGCAGAATGCCGCTTCTCGCATCTTTCCATCGCCTTCCGCGTTTCCTCGCGCTGGCTGGCATCCTTCTCGCCTTCAATGCATGTGCCGGACGCCCCGGGCCGGATGTTCTCAAGGTCGTCTCGACAAAGGATGTGAGGACGAAAGAGGTTGCGATCTACACGGCGACGACCCGGGCAAAGGACGAGAAAAACGATAACGGATTTTCGACGGGACGGGCGGAGGATCTGAACTACGCGAAATATACGATATCGATCCCGCCGGACCACAAGGCTTCGACAATCGAGTGGCCGAAAGGCAAGCCGAATGCAAAAACCGATTTCGTTGTCACATCTCAAAGCACGCTGACGGCGCCCGCCTTTAACAAGGATGTCGTCGTTCAACAGGGAAAACGACGGCCTGTCGGCATATTTGTGCATGGATATAACTACACGTTTCAGGAATCGCTTTTCAGGCTGGCGCAGATGGCGGCCGACGCGAACATTGACGCCGTTCCCGTTCTATTCGCCTGGCCATCGCAAGGTGCCCTCACGGGCTACATTGCCGATCGCGAATCCGTGCTCTATTCCCGAGATTATCTCGCCTCGCTTCTGATCTCTCTCTCAGCTGATCAGGCGAACGGCGACCTCATCCTGTTTGGGCACAGTATGGGTGGCTTTTTGATCATGGAGACGGCACGGCAACTCAAACTCGAGGGACGGGATGACGTCTTGTCGCGGCTGAGCATCGTGCTCGCCGCGCCGGACATCGACGCCGATGTTTTTCGAAAGCAGATGGACGTGATTGGGAAAATGAAGATACCGCTCACCCTGCTGGTTTCCAAAGACGATCGCGCGCTTGCCGCTTCCAGTTTTCTTGACGCCGATCATCCAAGAGTAGGCCGCTTTGATATCGATGACCCCCAAATCAGGGAGACTGCAGTTAAATACGGGATCAAGGTCGTTGACATTACCTCGGTCAAGGGGACGGACGGCCTTGGTCATGATCGCTTTGTGAGCCTAGCCAAGCTGTATCCACAACTGGCATCGCTGGACGGTGCAAAAGCGAACCGATCGCCGGCGCAGGTCGGGGCTTTCATTTTCGACGCAGCGGGAGCTACGATCGCCAGTCCCTTTCGATTGGTCAGTAAAGTCGTCAGTCCGCAATAGGGCACTCCGCGGCTTCTCTATCGGAGCTGCGGAAGCGAGCCGCCGTTATGCGTCGGGCGGAATATGGGAATCGACACCCATTGTACGCAAATTGTTGCGAACCTCGATAACACCTGCCACCGATCGGACAAGCGTTTCAACATTTCGAGCCACCCGAGCTGTGTCGACGCTGCCCTCCAAGGTGACGATGCCATTTTCGGCCCTGAGGTCGATACCGTCGGCATCGATATCATTGTCCCCCGCAAGACGCTCCGTTATTTCGGCTTCCAGTTGATCGCTATCTATTCTGTCTGCTGAAAGGGGCCCGAGAGTGTGGGCTGTGTCTTCTTCGGAACCTGTCGCGTCTGCCGCGTCGATGATGAAACCGGAACTAGGCTCTTCGTCGAAGTTTGCAGCGGTGTCACCATATGCCGTGTTCTCGGGGTTGGACGAGGAATTGGCGTCTTCATCCGAATATGGCCATCCTTCGCGCTCATCACGCTCCTCGTAGTCTCGATAATCTTCTTCTCGCGACAACGGCTTCCGTTTATTGGGTTCTTTCATGTCGATCTCCTTCTTGAGGAGGGCCAGAGGATGCACGCACCATCTGACCCGCTAGATCATCCGGTCACGGACCGGCGCGAGGTTGGGGAAGTCAGGTTACCAGTCCCGATCAGGTCTTCCTCTTCGTCGCGTTGGGATCCGCCGAGCGCGGCCGCAGCAGAGGCAATGAATGCGCCGATGAGCAGTGATAGAGCGCCGAGCAATGCAGTTGTAGCAGCCGTTTTACGGGCAGCATCCGCGGCTTTCTGGGCAGCGACTTTGGCATCGTCGATGCGTTTCAGGACGGTGTCCACCCGCGCCTTGGCATCGTCAGTCGACAACCCGGTTCGGGCGGCAACAACCGTGGCAAGGTAGGTCTTGTCGTCGTCGGGAATCTGTCCCTGGACGGCACCGTTCAGCAGAATACCTGAGACCTCGGCAAGTGCGGCATTATCATCGCTCGTGACGCGTTGCGGGTTTTTGTCGGGGCGCAGCAATGCGTCGGCAAAATAGGATACCGAAGGATTTGCAGTCGAAGAAGCAGAAGGCGTGGCGGTGACGGCCGTTGATGCTGCAGCACCGATTGCCCGACTGCCGGTGGCGGCGAGCGACGTCAACGACAAGGCAATGAAACCTGCGACAAACAGGGTAGCCAGAGCCCAACTGATGAAACCGTGAGCGGTGTCCCGGAAGAATACCTCGTCAGTGTGAACCGCAGCCCATTTTGTTCGAAGTCGACCAGTGAGATAACCTCCGAGTGCGGATGAAAGCCACTGCACGATCACGAGCCATATTGCGGACGAGATCGCTAGCGAGCCAACCGATGCGCTTTGACCCTGCCAGGGAGAGACCATGGTCAGCCCCACGCCGCTACCAAGCAAGAGCAGAATGAGGCTGATGCCTGTCGCAGCAACGGCGCCGCCGATGATCGGGCCCCATGTCAGTGCCGATTGTGAGGATTCGACGGGGATTGCACCCGGCGCGTCTGAAATTGACATGCTCGTCTCCTATCGCATGAAGATAACGAGGAGGATGACGATAGGGAGTGGAATACCCAGTAGCCAAAGAAGAATGCCGCGACCCATGACTGTAAACTCCTCTAAAGATTTTGATTTTCTTCATGTCAGCAACGCGGACGGCAACTGCTTGTTCCCTTCTAGGAAACAATTGACCGTTTCGAATCTCCGCCGTCGTCTTGCCGGCTTTCGAGTTGCGATCACCGCATGCATCACTATCTGCCGGCCCGCGGCGGATCAGAGCACGAGGTCGCGATAAGGTAAGACACGAGTTACGGAGACGCTTGTGACACCGGAGGCAAGGCAGCCGTGCAGCTGGTCCGGTCCGGTGCAAAGACCATTCCTGGAGAACCTACGGATTTCCGTTGTCTTTGCTTTTATTGCCAGTGCGGTCCTTTTTGGCCTTCGCTTCAATCGCCAAGGCTTCATCGGCCTCCTTTTCAGTTTCTTCATGCTGATCTTCGGCTCGCTGCCAGTGATCAAGGTCACGCCCTTCTGGCCGTCCCTCTTCCTCCCAGATCCGATAGGCTCGTTCGCGGCGACTTTCTTCGCTGTTGTCCATTGAATTTGCTCCTTGTTGTCCGGATACGGATTCGATCCTGCCAAGTCCGAGGACGGGCATTTTTTAAGGCCATGAATTCTGACGTATGACTGGGGAGGGCGTGTCTTGCCGTCCCTTATCGATGCGGCATATCTTTCGTCAGCTCATGGAAAGAGGGTGCGCGACGTTTTGCCTTCATGAGCAAATCGAGTTCGATCGCCGAAGGCCCGAACCGGACGAAGAGATTTTCGGCGATATCGTCGTCGAGGCCGTACTTCTTCTGGAATTCCGCCAATGAATAGGGAGCTCCCCTTGTCGGTCGGCGTCGCAAAGCCTGCTGTGTTTCCATCCCTGAATCTCCTTGTTGTGACCATGCAAATCGATGGGGCGGCTGAAAGTTCCCTCCTGATCAAAATACAACTGCAGGCATTTGGAATACCATCCAGGTCGGCGTCCAAGTTCCTGCAGTTGCATTCTTTTTACCTGCCCTAGGCTTTCTGGAACAAACAGCCATGTCGCACACTTCACTGGCACCGCGACCGACAAATCGTCCAGTCCCGGCTTCTGCTGGGAGGCAGCCATGAGCGGTTATCAAATGGACGACAAAAGTGCTGTGGTGGAGTCTTCAAAACCGAGAATTCTGGAAATTCTCGGGCCAGGTTTGGTGACTGGTGCCTCGGACGACGATCCGAGCGGAATAGCGACATATTCACAAGCCGGAGCGCAGTTCGGCTACACGGCTAGCTGGACCCTGATCTTCACCTATCCACTGATGGTGGCGATCCAGATCATCAGTGCCCGTATCGGCAGGACCACGGGGCGGGGATTGGCCGGCAGCATGGCGAAATGCTATCCGGGCTGGGTCGGCATGGCTATCACCGTCCCGCTTCTGATTGCCAATATCATCAATCTTGGCGCTGACCTCGGGGCGATGGGCGACGCGGCGAAGCTGTTGGTGAATGGCTATGCGCTCTTCTATGTCGCCGCTTTCGGCGTCATATGTGTCCTTCTGCAGGTGCTACTTAAATACAAGCGCTACGTCGCGGTTTTGAAGTGGTTGAGCCTGGCATTGCTGTCCTACATTGCGACGCTGTTCGTCGTGCATGTCGACTGGTCGAGCTTTGGGCGCGGACTGGTGCTGCCGACATTCAAGATGGATCCAAGTTATTGGTCAATGATCGTAGCGATTTTCGGGACGACCATCAGCCCCTATCTGTTTTTCTGGCAGGCCCCGCAGGAGGCAGAGGATCTGAAGGAAAAGCCGAAAGAGGAGGCGCTGACCGAACATCCAAAGGAAGCAAGGAAGGCGAATACCAGGATTACCTTGGACACGCTGATAGGCATGGCGGCATCCAATGTCGTCGCACTGGCTATCATCACGACAACGGCCGCCACCCTCAACAAGGCGGGCAAGACGAATATCGAGAGTTCCATCGATGCGGCGAAAGCCATCGAACCGCTTGCCGGGCATTTCGCTAAAATTATCTTCGCGACTGGCATTATAGGAACCGGTCTTCTGGCCGTGCCAGTTCTTGCTGGATCGGCGGCATATGCCGTAGGCGAAGCCGCGCGCTGGAAAGTGGGGCTGTCGCGTGAGCCGAGCGAGGCAAAGGCCTTCTATACCACCGTCGGGCTGGCGACTGTCATTGGTATGCTGCTGAATTTTACCCCTATCCCGCCGATGAAAGCGCTGTTCTGGAGTGCCGTGATCAACGGAGTGGTCGCTGTTCCCGTCATGGTCATTCTGATGCTGATCGCGTCCAATCAAAAGGTCATGAAGCAGTTTGTCATCGGCAGAGGCTTGAGGGTTTTGGGTTGGGCGTCATGCCTCGCCATGTTCTTGGCAGTTGTCGGTATGGCAGTGACGGCTTTTTTCTGAAAGCGGCCGTTGCTAGGCCTCATTAAACTCGTCAAGTCAGAGAGGCAGACATGTTCGACGGCTTTGAGCTTGCCATGATCGATGTGGGGGCGGGGACCTTGCGTGTTCGATATGGAGGCTCGGGACCGCCGCTGCTGTTACTCCATGGGCATCCTCGCACGCACATGACATGGGGCAGCGTGGCCGATCTGCTTTCGCCGCACTTCACCGTGATCTGTCCCGATCTAAGAGGCTTTGGCAAGTCGTTTCAGCCTGCGGACGAAAAAGACAACAATGGTTCGTCAAAGCGCGCCAAGGCGGGCGATTGTCGCAATCTCATGAACGCGCTCGGGCATGACAAGTTTGCGGTGGCCGGACATGACCGCGGCAGCTATGTGGCCTTTCGGCTGGCGATGGATTTTCCCGACATCATCGAGAAGGTCGCCGTTATCGACAGCATTCCCATCATCGAACATCTCGACAGAATGGACTGGCAGTTTGCGCGCGATTGGTATCACTGGTTCTTCTTCGCGCAGCCGGAAAAGCCCGAGCGAGCGATCAATGCCAAACCGCTGGCATGGTACGACAAGATTGTTCCAGACATGATGGGGCACGATGCCTATGCCGATCTTCTCGCTGTGATCCATGATCCCGCTGTTGTTCACGGCATGATCGAGGATTATCGGGCCGGACTTACCGTGGATCGGGAGCACGAACTGGAAGACCGGGCGGCTGGAAGAAAGATTGCCTGTCCCTTGCTCTGTCTATGGTCGAGCCGCGACGATCTGGCGGTGCATTTCGGCGACCCTCTGGCGATATGGCACTCATGGGCCAACAATGTTCGCGGCCACGCTATCGACAGCGGCCACCATATTGCGGAGGAGAATCCGACCGCTCTTTCGAACGCGCTGCTGCATTTCTTTCGAGAGCGCTGAGCATTGACACCGGTTCGCCTGGTATCGAGTGGTTCGGCTTGAATAGCTCCAGGGAACTCGCGAGGCTTACCGGAGTTATGGAGAGCATGGACCAGATGATCTCCACCGTTGATATTGCGATCCCTGCGGCCGAAGCGGCACTTTCCTCTGGACTCATTTATATCTCCGATCTGGAAAATGGCATCAGTCGGAGGCAGGGAGCGAATGGGTTTCGCTATTATATGCCGGACGGGCGCCGGATCACCAGCATCAAAGAAATCGCCCGTCTGAACGCATTGGCCATTCCTCCGGCCTATGTGGATGTCGTGATCTCGGAAAATCCTCGCTCTCACCTGCAGGCGATCGGAACAGATGCCCGCGGTCGCAAGCAATATCGCTACCATGCGGATTGGCATTCAGAGCGTGGTCGCGCCAAATTCGACCAACTCGTCGCGTTCGCTGATCGTCTTCCCGATATCCGGGAGAGGGTTGACGCCGATCTGCGTTCTCGCGGCCTGACCATGAACAAGGCCTTGGCGACATTGGTCTGGATGTTGGACAATCTCTACATTCGCGTCGGCAACGCAGCATATGCGGAAGCAAATAGATCCTATGGCCTCACCACCCTTAGAAATCGTCATGTCCATGTCGAGGGAGGACGCGTCAGATTTCGCTTCAAGGGGAAGTCCGGCAAGGAATGGAATCTCGTCCATACCGATCGTCGAATTGCCAATGTCGTGCGACGCTTGCAGGAGCTACCCGGACAGCAGCTTTTCCAATATGTCAGCGAAGAAGGTAGTTTCCGGCAAATTTCCTCGCAGGATGTGAACGCCTATATCCGGGAAGCCTCCGGAGGTGAGTTCACCTCTCGTCAATTCAGAACCTGGGGCGCTACCTGCATGGCAGCGGTGCTACTCGCGCCGTTGGAGGTCGAATCATCGGAACGAGCCATCGCGCGCCAGATCAACGAGGCGATTGATATCGTCGCATCAAGGCTCGTCAACACGCGCTCCGTCTGCAGATCCTCCTATATCCATCCAGCGGTCTTCGGCGACTTTAAGCGCGGGAATCTGCGCGCGCTTTTGAAGATTCGGACAGACAGCGAGCGCTTGCTTCAATGGATGGACCTGGAAGAGATTCGCGTCCGGCGCTGGCTCAAGAGGCGGGCTGAAGCAACCTCCCGCCAAGCAGGCGACTTCGTGGGTCACGCCAACGATCTTGTCGTCTGCAGATCGCCCTAGGCAGGAACCCCATGCGCACCATGATGCTTATCATTTTCGGCGTGCTGGTCGCCTCCGTCCTGGCCATTCTCGTCATCAAGCCGTTTAGCTCGACCGACGGCCGAGACCCTGGTGCCGTCACGCATGGCCCTATCGAACAACCGGAGCCGAAACCTTGACCTTAAGGGTCTAAGGCTTAACGCTCGCGCTCATTGAGGTCGATCTGGCCTTTCTCAGCCAGGATAGGCAACGCGATGTAATGTTGTGTCTCGTTCATTTCCTGCACAGTGACCAGCGTCCCGCCGCGCTCGAGTGCGGCTGCATACGCGGCTCGTTGTTCTTCGTGAAAGAATATTCCCGTGAGGGCATCCAGAAAACCGAGATGGTCGACAGGGTCGGCATTCGGGCGGTTGCCTGGTGTCATGGTGACGGCGTCTCTGGGTATGCCGGCATCTATAAGCGCTTGCACTGCAGCTTCCGCATCATATTCATCGTCGAAAAATGCAGTGAGTGCATAGGAGCCGACCTTGCTTTCGTTGCTCATGATACTTCCTCCATTCGTATGGTCTTCCAGACATAACGAAGGGCGGGGGTGAGGGTTCCCAAAGGAGAAGACCACGGCGGGGATGGAACAAATTGAACCGCGATCAGTTCGTCTTGGGATTAGCCCGAAACCATTGCGAGCCTCCCCCCAATGCTCGAGAGACTTACTTTTTGCCGCGCAGGCCCTTCGTCTGAATATGAGCACGCGCAATTCAGCGCGCACGGCCAAAGTTTCCTTCAGCACTGATCCGTCGCTCGCAAGCGAACCCCAGAAGACAGGTCATATCATGGCTGACAATCAATCGACTACGATGGACATGCCGCAGGACAGACCGATGCGAAAGGCCGCCGGCGAAGCGGATCGCCAACCGACCGCCTCACAAGCGAAACAACCATCATTCATCCGCCGTCACCCTTTCTGGATCGTGCTCGGCATTGTCGTGGTTGCAGTCTTGATTGTTGCGTCATGGTTCGCCTGGAAGATCTATTTTTACCCCTATGAATCGACCGATGATGCCTTCGTCGATGCGCGCAGCTTCTCGGTTGCCTCCAAGGTTTCAGGTTATGTCGCCGATGTTCCGGTCACCGATAACCAGCATGTCCAGGCCGGCGATGTTATCCTGAAGATCGCCCCGCGCGATTATCAGATCGCTCTTGACCAAGCGAACGGGCAGGTGGAGGTTGCCAAGGCCTCTGTTGACAGCGCAAGTGCGCAAATCGAGGCTTCAAACGCCTCTGTCGACGTTGCGAAGGCGCAGCAGAATTCGGCGGAAGCCGCCCTTCAATATGCGCAGCAGGAAGCCACTCGCCAGCAGCAACTGAGCAAGACCGGATCCGGCAGCGTCCAGTCCGTGCAGCAGGCAACGGCGACGCTTCAGCAGGACCAGGCGAGCCTTGCACAGATGCAGGCGAACATCACTTCGGCGCTGAAAAACAAAGTCGTCTCCGAGGCCCAGAAATCCAGTGCGCTCGCGAGCCTCAAGCAAGCGCAGGCGCAAGCCGAGGAGGCCCAGCAAAACCTGAGCTACACGACAATTACCGCAGCCCAACCGGGTCGTGTCGTTCGCCTCACGGGCGCCAAGGGACAATATATCGATGCCGGTCAGGCCATCTCGATGTTCGTGCCCGACGAGATCTGGATCACGGCAAACTTCAAGGAGACGCAACTGACGGATATGAGGCCTGGCCAGCCCGTGGATGTCACGCTCGACGCCTATCCCGATCAGACGATGCACGGCAAGGTCGCCTCCGTCCAGCCCGGATCCGGCACTGCCTTCTCGCTGCTTCCTGCCGAAAACGCTACCGGCAACTATGTGAAGGTTACCCAGCGCGTGCCGGTCAAGATCACCGTCGACCAATGGCCGGCGGACGTGGCCATTGGTCCCGGCATGTCTGTGGTCCCGACGGTAACGGTTCGCCCGAGGACTTAGGATGAGCGGGGCAAGCACAGCAGACGGAGCCGCCTCATCATCCCCCCGCGCCATCAATCCCTGGCTGATCGCGATGGTCGTGTCGCTGGCGACGTTCATGGAGGTGCTGGACACCACGATTGCCAATGTCGCGCTTCGTTATATCTCAGGCGGCCTTGCCGTCAGCTCCGACGAGGCGTCGTGGGTGGTGACGACCTATTTGGTATCCAACGCCATCGTGCTTGTCGCCAGCAGCTATCTTTCGGAACGTTTCGGGCGGCGGCGGTTCTATCTCCTGTGTCTCGCCACATTCACGATCGCCTCGGTTCTGTGCGGCCTTTCCTGGAATCTGCAGACATTGCTGCTGTTCCGGGTCATCCAGGGGTTCGCCGGCGGCGGCATGATCCCGACCTCGCAGGCGATCCTCGCCGATGCCTTTCCGCCGGCAAAGCGAGGACAGGCCTTCGCACTCTTCGGTGTCGCCGTCGTGGTCGCGCCAGTTGTGGGGCCGACGCTGGGCGGTTATCTATCGGATAATTTCTCCTGGCACTGGTGCTTCCTCATCAACGGCCCCGTCGGCATTTTTGCGTTCGCGCTCGTCTATGCCCTGTTGAAGGAGACGCCGGAAATCGAACGGAAGCGCCAGGAGTTTCGCAAAAGCGGTGTCCGTTTTGATCTCGTCGGCTTCCTCCTGGTTGCCACCTTTCTCGGCTCGCTCGAACTCACCCTCGATCGCGGGCAGACCGAGGATTGGTTCGGCTCCGGCTTCATCATCTCGACGACGGTAATATGCGTTCTGGCGTTCCTTCTGGCCATCCCCTGGGTCTTGACCAAGGCCAATCCGATCATCGACGGGTGGCTGCTCGGCACGCGGCAATTCGGGGCCTGCTTCATCGTCATGATGGCAACCGGTGCCATCCTGATCGCCACCACGCAATTTATCCCGCAGGTGGTGCAGGAGAATTACGGATATACCGCCACCTGGGCCGGTCTCGCCCTGTCACCCGGCGGCCTCGTCACCATGGCGATGATGTTTGTCGCGGGGCGCCTCAGTTCGGTGATCCAACCGAAATACATGATCGCGGTCGGTGCGGCGATCATCGCGGTGTCCATGTGGCAGCTAACCTCGCTCTATCCTGGCCTCAACTTCGGCTTCTTCGTCTGGTCCCGCCTTTATATCGGACTTGGCCTGCCGTTGATTTTCATCCCGATCACCTCAGCCTCCTATTATGGCCTTCGGCCAGACCAGACCAATCAGGCGTCGGCCATGATCAATGCTGGCCGTAACATCGGCGGCTCGATCGGCGTATGCATCGCATCCAACGTGCTGGCGCACCGCCAGCAATGGCATCAAAGTCGGCTTGTCGAGCATGTCGTGCCATCCTCGCCGGCCTATCATGAGACACTGCAGACCATGTCGCGCTATTTTGCCGAAAAGGGGGCGACCACGGCGGATGCGCAGGCACAGGCCACTGCCTGGATCGGGCAGCAGGTGCAGACCCAGGCGAGCTTTCTGGCCTATATTGACGTTTTCCATGTGTTGATGCTGATCGTACTGTGCGCCATCCCGCTCGCCCTGATCCTCAGCAATGTCGATTTGAAGGAAGGTGGCGGCGGAGGCGTGCATTGAGCCGGGTTCGTGATTGCAGTGTCGATCGGGGAACCAAGCCCAGGTGAGCCCGTTCAGTTCCGATATAGGAGGAAACTCATGGCTCCCCGTTCGTTCTGGAAAGGTTATCTGAAACTCTCGCTCGTGACCTGCCCGGTTGCGATGGCGCCGGCAACGAGCGAAAACGAAAAGGTTCGCTTTCACACCCTTAACAGGGCCACCGGCAACCGTGTCGTCAGCCGCTACATCGACAACGTCACCGGCAAAGCCGTGGACGAAGATGGTGAGGTCAAAGGATATGAGCGGGGCGAGGGCGATTACGTCATGCTGGAAGACGACGAACTCGATGCGGTGGCGCTTGAGAGCACGCGCACGATCGATATCGAAATGTTCGTGCCGCGCGACAGTATCGAATGGATCTGGCTCGACACGCCGCACTATCTGACGCCGGATGATGCCGTCGGTGAGGAAGCCTATTGTGTCATCCGCGATGCCATGGCGGCCACGCAAATGATCGGAGTCTCGCGGCTGGTCATGTACCGCCGCGAGCGGGCGGTCATGCTGGAACCACGAGACAAGGGTATCATATTATGGACATTGCGATTTGGCGATGAAGTGCGCGGCGAGGGGGACTATTTCGGCGATATCGAGGCGAAATCAGTGGATTCGAAGCTGCTGGGCCTGGTGCGAAAACTGATCGTGGAACGCACCAAGCCGTGGGATCCCGGCATGGTTGCCGATCCCGTGCAGCAAAAACTGCTCGACATCATCGCATCCAGAAAGAAGGGCCGCGAACGCCCTGCAAAGGCTCGAGCTGATGAAGAGGCGGCGCCCGGCAATGTCATCAGCATCATGGACGCGCTTCGAAAGAGCCTTTCGCAGGAAGCCGGCGCAAAGAAACGGTAGGGGTCGAGGTTGCGTTAATCACGTGAGAATGGCCGGCCTCAGACGCTGCGCTTCCGTCTTTTCTCGGCAGGTAGCGGCACGGCCGATGTCTTGAATTCGGCCCATGGGTCTGAACGAAGTGCGCCAAGCCTTGCCGGCGCGTTGAGCACGGTGAAATAGTCAGGTCCGATGGCGGGGCTAAGCTCATCCCATGACAGAGGCATGGAAACCGCGGCGCTCGGACGGGCGCGCGTCGAATATGGCGCTACCGCCGTGGCGCCTCGCTGGTTGCGAAGGTAGTCAATCAGGATCTTTCCCTTCCGTTTCGATTTGGCGATGGTCGAGACGTAACGTCCGGGGCTGTCAGATGCCATCGCATCAGCGATACCCTTCGTAAAGGCTTTGATCTCCGGCCATTCAGCGTTCGGCACGAGCGGGCAGACAATGTGCAGACCCTTGCCGCCCGATGTCTTGACGAAGGGGGTAAGCCCTGCCTGTATCAGCCGCTCTCGCGTTTCCTCCGCCGCAGCAATCACCTCGCTCCAATCGACACCAGGCCCCGGATCGAGGTCCATGACGATGGTGTCCGGCTTCTCCCAATTGCCGATCATCGATCCCCATGGATGAATCTCAAGGACCGCTGCCTGCACCAGGCCGATCAGCCCATCGAGACCGTTGATGCTGACATAGGGCTCTTCGTCTTTAGGATCCTTGGCTAGAGCAATATTCCGGTTCATGCCATTCCACGCGTGCTTCTGGAAGAAGTGCTGGCCATTGATCCCGTTCGGGCAACGGACCAGCGCCAAGGGTCGACCGACGATGAACGGCCCCATATGGCTCCAGACTTCAGCATAATAGTCGGCAAGCCCAGCCTTGGTCACACCCTCGTCCGGCCAATAGAGGCGGTCGCCATGGGTCAGGGTCACGTTGGGTCGGACAGGTGTTGCCCGTGCCTTCGCCGCAGCTTTCGGCACCTCGCGCACGATTTCCAAGGGATCCTTGTCTTCGCGCAGACCGCGGAAAGAGGCGTGGCGCAAATGCCCGTCGGCTGTCCATGTTCGGAATTCGACCTCTGCCACCAAATCGGGCTGCACGAAGCGGACGCCTCGACTTTCCTCGGCGGTCAGTGTCGCCGCAAAGGGGCTTTGGTCGGCCTTCAGGCGGCTCAGTCTTTTGAAGAGCTGCTCGGCAACGACATTGCTGAAACCCGTGCCGACGCGGCCGACGTGATCGAGCTTGCCCTTGTCGTAGACGCCAAGGACCAGCGATCCGATAGCCTTTCTGGAGGTGCTGGAGGCGACCCAGCCGGCAATGACGAACTCCTGGCGCGACGAGCATTTCGATTTAACCCATGTCTTTCCGCGCCCAGATCGATAAGGGTCACTCGCCACCTTGGAAACGATGCCTTCGAGGCTCAGCCGGCAGGCATGCTTCAACAACAGATCACCATTCGCATCGAAGTGGCTGCTGAAACGCAGGGTCCCGGTCTCCGCGGGTATGATCTGCTGCAGCAGTTCCTTACGCTGGACCAGCGGGCAAGCCCGGAGATCATAGCCGTCGAGATAGATGAGATCGAACGCGTAGAAGACGAAGCGATCGCTGCGGCCCTCGCTGAGATCCGATTGCAATGCGGAGAAATCCGAAGCGCCGGCTGCGTGTTCCACCACCAGCTCTCCATCGATGATGGCCGCGCCGACGGGCAGGTCCTTGAAGGCGCCGACAATGTCCTTGCCGAACTTTGCCGTCCAGTCGAGGCCGCTGCGGGTCAGCAACTTGATGCGGCCGGCCTCGATGCGAACCTCGAGCCGATAACCGTCGAATTTGATTTCATGAAGCCAGCGTGCTCCGAGCGGCGGCTTTGACACCAGGGTTGCCAAAGCAGGCTCGACGAAGGTCGGGAGTGCCGCTTTTTTTGCACCTTTCACGGTAGACGGTTCGGCGAGGGCGGGCGCCGCATCCGGGGGAGTGGGTTCGGGCTTGTTCTTCAGCTTGGGTTTCCTGCGATCGATCCTACCCGTCCTGGAGGACCAGCCTGGCTCTTCTCCCTTGACCTCGTCGATCTCTCTGCCCGTTTTGGCCGATTCCGGTCGATCATCGAGGATGTCGGATGCGCCTTCCGGTCGAGCCGCATCGTCTTCGCCCTTGATCAGCAGCCAGTTTTCTCTCTTGTCCCGTGGCTTTCCGGCCATGCGGATCAGATGCCAATGACCTCCCAGTTTCTCTCCATGCAGCTCGAATTCGAGATGGCCCTTGGCGTAACCCTTATGGGGATCGCCGAGCGGCGTCCAGGAGCCGCGATCCCAGACAAGGACGGTGCCGCCACCGTATTCGCCCTTCGGGATGGTGCCTTCGAAGTCGCCATATTCCAGAGGATGATCCTCCGTTTGTACGGCGAGCCGCTTCTCGCCGACGAGCAGGCTCGGTCCCCTGGTGACGGCCCAGCTTTTCAACACGCCATCCATCTCAAGGCGAAAATCGTAATGAAGCCGGCGCGCCGCATGCTTTTGAATGACGAAGCTGTTGCCGGCAGGCTTTCGCTTTCTGGCCGCCCGGCCCTTCGGCTCTGCTGTTCTGCCGAAATCGCGTTTACGGTTGTAATCCTCTAGCGCCATTGTCAACTCGCCTTGCGCTCACGCCGTGATGGAGTCCGCGGGTTCGATTTCGCTGTCTTTCCACGCGCAGAACCCGACTTCGTCGCTGCCCGTTTCGATTTGCCGCCATTGCGCAAGCCGGCACTCTCTCGCAGAGCCTCCATGAGATCGGTGACATCGGTCACTTTGGTGGGCTTGCGTACCGGGATCGGCTTGCCTTCGACTTTGGCCTTGACGAGCTCGGTGAGCGCCGCCTCGTAGCGATCGTCGAACGCGCTCGCGTCGAATGCACCTTTCTTCGTGGCAATGATGTGTTTGGCGAGATCGAGCATCTCGCCCTTGATTTTGATATCCGGCACATCTTCGAAGGCCTCGTCCACCGGGCGAACCTCGTAGTCGAAGTTCAAGGTCGTGGCGATCAAGCCCTTTCCATGCGCGCGGATCATGAGCGTCCGCAGGCGCCGGAAAATAACTGTCTGGGCGATCGCGGCGACCTTCTGCTTGCGCATTCCTTCGCGGATCAGCGCAAAGGCCTCTTCGCCGGCGGCGGCTGAAGGAGCGAGATAGTAAGGCCGATCAAAATAAACGTCATCGATATCGGAGCACGCAAGAAACGCCGTAACGTGGAGGATCTTGTCGCTTTCCGGAACTGCAGCAGCGACCTCGTCGGGTTCAAGGACGATGTAGTCGTCCTTGTTGATCTCATAGCCCTTGACCTGATCATCGCGTTCGACGGGTTTCGCGGTCTCGCTGTCGACGAACTCCCGCCTCACGCGATTGCCGGTTTCCCGGTTGAGGGTATGGAAGGAGATCCGCTCAGACGTCGAAACGGCGGTGTAGAGGGCCACCGCGCAGCTCACCTCGCCAAATTTCAGAAATCCCTTCCATTGCGCGCGCGGGGCCATATGACAACTCCAGATCAATACTCGAATCAAACGAGATACGCCGAGCATTGTTCCTCGAGCGGCAGAGGGCGTCTGTCTTGGCGGCATCGGCGCGAAAGGAAATCAGATATCGATCAGGGCAATCCCGAGATCCTTTTGATGGCGGCGTCGAAGATGGCCTGGCGCTTCGACAATCGTTGCCTCCAATGTCGGGTGAACGGTTCCGTCGAGAAAATGGCCTCCGCGGGTCGAGCCATCCTTCAGGCCAAGGACAGCATGGAGATGCAGGCTCGCCTTGCCGTCATCACCCGTAGCAATGTCGCCGATGAGGCTCAGCACCTCGCATTGCTCGGTGACGGGAATCTTGCGGTAACTGCGATCGGCAAAATCAAACCAGCCTACAGTTGCCTCTTCGAAAGCACCGATGGCGCTGATCGAAGCTGCCGTCAATCCTTGTTCCGTCGCAAATGTTGCGAGCGCGGAGTGGGCTTCTTCTTTGGTGTCGAGTACGACGACGTAGGTCTTTTGGCCGTCTACCTCGCTGATTTTTTTGAAGTTCATGAGGAATTCCTTGCCATATTGGCGTCATGGGATTGGGCAATCGGCAAATCCGCTTGGACTGGCCTCGGTCCGCAATTCGCGGCTGCAGGGGGCATGATGTCGCCAATCTGCTCATGAGGCTCGTCCGCCTTCGTCATCGATAACGTTGGTATCGGGGCGGTCTCCGCCATCGGCGTGTTCCGTATGCCAGCCGCCATCGGGAAGCTGATAGGCAATCTCGGCGTCGCGACCTTCGAGATTCTGGCGTTCGGCCGCCGCCTTGGCCGCGGCAAGCGCGGTGTCGTGGTCCGGGAAGGTCTCAGACCAAACGTCTCCAAGGCGGTAGCCATATCCGCCATCGTGCTTTCCAACATGGTAGGTAACAGTCATCCCCTTATCCTCCATTATGGCGCCTTCTGGCGCTTACCGTCTTGCCAGGCGCATGACGAGCGATACGACGAACAATAGGAGAAAGATGAAGAAAAGGATTTGAGCGATAGACGCCGATGCACCCGCAATGCCACCGAACCCGAGCGCGCCTGCTATAAGGGCCACGACTAGAAATACCAGCGCGTAATAGAGCATCTTTGCCTCCAAAGTTGTTACGATGGGACAACGACGCAAACCATGCTTGGTTCCTCGCAATGAACAGGAGGTCTATTAATTGATTGAATCACAACGATATTGAGGCGTGTACTCATGCTTGGCGACCCGTTCGAACAGGCCCGCTGGCGATCGCCGCCGACGTTGGATTTGAAGTCTTCGTTATTGGCGATGATAGTCGGAACAAAGGCCAGAAGGCCGAGTTACTACCAAGCCAGAATGGATTGGCAGATAACCCACTTGGGTGAGGAGGAACGATGGCCACTGACAAACACGAGCAGATCCGCCGCCGCGCTTACGAGCTATGGGAGGAGGAAGGCCGCCCGGAGGGAGCGGCAATGCGGCATTGGCTGCAAGCCGCCGATGAACTGGAGGAAGACAATGAGCACGAGACACTTACGGATCTGATTGATGAGGACGACCGTGATGACGAAGCCATGCTTCAAGCCGCTGGCGAAAGCGGGGATTTTGGCCGGTCGCCGCCTAAACGGAAGAACGGTAACATCGCCGAACGCTGATCATTATACGAAATCCTGAATGCTCAACTCAGGAGGATGGCACCGGTCGGCATCGTCAAAGACGATAGCTCTGAATCCTAGCCGCCGCCGCTCTAGGTGACATTGATTGAGGGTAAAAAAGACATGACTTCGTTGCGGCGTCTGGGAGCAAGCCCCTCTATTTCCTCTTTCCAGAAGGTTTCGGCTTCCACCGGATCGGGCTCCCAGCTCTTGGTCGACAGAATATTATCATCCATCACCAGGAGTCGGCGTCCACCCAGTCGCAGGTATTCGTTTGCAAGGTCCTGAGCGCTGTTGTTCATCATTCTATTCCTCGAAAAGGATCGATAGCGTCTGCAATCCATTGTCTGTTTGCTGACATGAAATGGCTTGCAACGGCGATCGGGAGGGTTGTGTGGACCCTCCCATAGGTTTCGTCACTGGCATTTTGTAGTCGAGGTCTTGTCGTTCGTTTGACTGTCCTGCGCGCTATTGCTCTGCGTGGTGTTTTTACCGGTCTTCATAGCGTTGCAGTCCTGGGATTGACCGTTGGAATTGGCGTGGCTGCCGGACGTATCGCTGCCGTTCGTACTTCCGTTTCCGTTGGACGTGCCGCTGCTCTGCGACCCTGTACCTGCGCCATTGCCACTGCCCGAGCCGCTGGAGCCGGACTGCTGCGCCATGGCGGCAGTAGCCATGCCGATCGAAAGGGCACACACGGCGATCATCTTCGTCAACATAGGATTTTCCTCTCTTCTGTTGTCATGTTCAAACTCGCCGGCCATGAAGTTGTTTCGAAATATTCGGAATTTATTTCTCGGGAACCTCCTCAACCCTGCGCCGTTAACGGCAGTAGTTTGATACCTCTTCCACTAACAGGTCTTGCCTTGGACAATTCCGCGCCATTGACGCAGCGACATGCCTTGCGCCGCGACCAGCCACTCTGGGCTGCTATCAGCGGCGGATCGATCAAGACGGGCCTAACTATTGCTCACAGCGCCTATGACGTAATCATTGTCGGTGCCGGCATTAGCGGTGCCCTGATGGCGCATGCACTGAGCGGAAAAAACCTGCGCGTCCTCGTGGTCGATCGCCGGTCACCCGTGCAGGGAAGCAGCCTGGCAAGCACGGCGATGATCCAGCATGAAATCGATGTTCCTCTGCATGTGCTTCAGAAAACGATGGGGGTCAGGGAAGCTCAGCGCGTGTGGCAGCGTTCGGCCAGTGCGGTGGAGCAACTCGCCGGAATTGTACACGATCTTAATGTCAAATGCTCGTTCCAGAGAAAGAGGACCCTGTTCTTGGCCGGTGAGGAATACGGCTCCCGTGCATTGAAAGCAGAATGGGAGGCAAGGAACGAAGCGGGCATCGGTGCAGACCTGCTAGGTGCATCAATGCTACGAGAACAGTTCCAGATTGTTCGCACGGCGGCGATCGACAGTACGATCTCCGCCTCTGCGAATCCCGCACAACTGACAGCGGGAGTTCTTCGGCGGGTCGGGATGCATGGCACGGAGATCGTTTCCGGTGTCGACATCAAGGATGTCAGGGCGTTTGACGAGGACGTCGTGCTCTCGACGTCGGAAGGAGCCCTGCTGTCGGCGCGACATGTCGTGTTCTGCACGGGTTATGAATTCCTGGAATCGCTTGCGAACAAAAGCCAGAAGGTGATTTCCACCTGGGCTCTCGCCAGCCGCCCCAAGCTCAAACGGCCAGATTGGCTGGATCAGTATCTCGTCTGGGAAGGATCCGATCCGTATCTCTATTTTCGATCCACACCCGACGGCAGGGTCATTCTTGGGGGAGAAGACGAAAACGGTGAAGACGCCTATAAGGACGAGGCGAAGCGCGCGCGCAAGACGAAGGCGCTGGTCGAAAAGCTAGCGGACCTCACAGGCATAGCGATCGGGAAGCCGGAGTTCGAATGGTCGGCGGCCTTTGCCGTAACGCCCGACGGCCTGCCTATGATTGGCCGTGTCCCTCACATGAAGAACGTGTTCGTGACGATGGGCTTCGGGGGAAATGGCATCACATTCAGTCAGATCGCAGCCGAGCTGATCGCCGGCGAGATCCTTGGGCATCATGATGCCGATTGGGACCTGTTTCCGATTTCCTGAGGCGATCAGGAGTTCAGCGGCCGTCATTGTGCGGATGAGACGCCTTCCAATGTTGGGAACTATAGGCTGTTGCGGGCGTTCGGGTAAGGCCAACACAAGAGGAGGCTAAAATGATTTCCGCAGACAAGATTGCCGAACATATGGAAGTAATCGCCGCAGACGGCATCCATGTCGGGACCGTCGACCACATGGACGGAGAAAGCCGTATCAAGCTCACCAAAAGCGGTTCCGATGATGGTCGGCACCATCTGATCCCAATCGACTGGGTCGACCACGTCGACGCCCATGTGCATCTGACGAAAAATTCGGACGATGTCCGTAGCCAGTGGTCTTCGATCAACTGACAGATCCTGAGGGGCCATGGTCATTGATCCGTGGCCCCGTTCGCTGGCATCATCGCGCGGTATTCGAACTATATCGATACGATAGCGTACTCTGCTCTTGCGTAGGTTTGATATCCTCTGCCACTATCGCTTCGCGGAGGGATCCAAATTCTTCTTTACGCGATCGGCTTCATCCGCATCGGCGCGTCCCGATGGGATTCCTGGGGAAGTGGTCGATACAGGGTCCGATGCTGGAAAGGTGTCTTCCAGGCCTTTCTCAAGTGAGCCCTTGGCGGTCTTTCTGCGCTGCTCGGCCTGTTCCTGTTTCATGGATTCGACTGCTGGCGACTTGCGATTGGGCATTGATGTTCCTCCGGTGTCCAGGGTAATCCGCCTGGCTCCAGGAAGTTCCGTCTTGGCCGGTCCATCGGCAATCTCGACAACGTTCGGCAGAGCCAAATTTGCTTTGCATCCCTTTGGCCAGAGGTTCAGCGTGCTCGTTCGGTAGCGCCGACCATTTGTCGGAAGGGATGCGCTTGGGTTCGTGTGGCCTTCGTTGACGGACATAAAGCCGGGTGCAGTCGACGGAACAATCTAGGGTCTGACGTGTTTCCTCCAGGTATCCGAAACTGGATGCAAAATTCGGAGGAACTCCATGAAAAAGTTGGCTTTTAGCCTTGCTGCCATATGTCTGGCGGCCCCGGTCGCGTTCGCCCAGAGCGAGACGCCCAAGACATCGCAGACGACTCCTGCAATGTCCACCTCCGGCGAAACCAATCCCGGCGCACCGGTCGCCGGCAAGAACAGCTTTACCGAGGCCCAAGCAAAATCGCGGATCGAAAACGCAGGCTACACCGACGTGTCGGGTCTCAAACTCGATGACCAGGGGGTATGGCGGGCGATGGCCAGCAAGGATGGAAAGCAGGCAAGCGTCTCTGTCGACTTCCAAGGCAATGTCGTGATGGCAAAGTGATCGCATTCAGCGATCGAACCACAATAAAAATGAAGAGGAAATGCCGATGACCATCGTTAGTGGACTTTATGACAATTACGACGACGCACAAACGGCCGTAAAGGCCTTGGAAGATGCAGGCGTGCCTTCCGATCAGATCAGCATCGTCTCGCGCAAGGACGGTAAGGAAAAGGTCGAAGGGCAGGGCAACAATGCCGCCGAAGGTGCCGGAACAGGCGCTGGAATTGGTGTTGTCGCCGGTGGCGCTGGCGGCTTGCTGGCAGGGCTTGGCATGCTGGCCATCCCTGGCGTTGGCCCCGTGGTTGCAGCCGGTTGGCTCGTCGCGACAGCGGCCGGCGCCGTTGCGGGCGCCGTGGTCGGTGGCGCTGCAGGCGGGATCGTCGGCGCAATGATCTCATCGGGCGTTCCCGAAAAGGATGCCCACTTATATGCCGAAGCTTTGCGTCGCGGTGGCTCCGTCGTCATTGCAAAAGTGGCTGATGACCAGGTTGCGGCATCACAGGCGATCCTTAACGACGCACGTGCGGTCGATCTTGATGACCTTCGGGCCAAGTATAGCGCCGATGGATGGTTGCGCTTCGATGATGCGGCCGATCCATACACGTCCGATCAGATTGCCGCAGAGCGTGGGCGCGATCGGATAGATCCCCGCGCTTAAGTGACTTCGGTGATGAGCGGCGAGGACTGCCCCCTTCGCTCGTCACCGCATATCGGCGTCGCATGAAGCGGAAATTTTTCGCAATAGGCTCGGTTCGGCATTTCGGCTTGTGGCAAAAGTGGTCTCTCCTCCGAGGCCTCCGCATGTCGGCGTTTTGGAAACCGGAGATGTCAACTTTCCATTGCCTGCCCAACGGGAACAATCGCGGAACGATCGCGTTCGGTAATCATGGTCCAACGTCGCTGGACTTTCACAAGTTCGTCAAGGAGACGAAACAATGACAAGCAAAATCAGCATATTGTTCGGTGCTCTTGCAATCGGTGCGCTGGTGCCGTTGGCCGCACACGCCCAAGGCGTGGTGGGAGGAGCACAAAATGGTGCGGACCAAGGCAATCGCCAGGCCGGGCCGGTCGGTGCCGTGGTTGGCGGCGCGGTAGGCGCAGTAACGGGCGGCGTGAATGGCCTGCTGGGAATCGATCAGCGTCCCCGTTTTCACGACTATGTCGTCCGCGAGAACCGACCGTCGATTGTATATCAGGATAGCGTTGCCGTCGGCGCCGTGCTTCCAGAGGACGGCGTGGAATACTATGACGTCCCACCAGAATACGGGGTGACGAAATATCGTTATACCGTCCTGAACAACCACATCGTTCTCGTTGATCCGCACACACGGACAATCGTCGAGGTAGTTCAGTGAGAACACGACCGCATGCCCCCGAATTGTCGAAGACATGATAGCTATGTCCACGATTGATGGGATGCGCCGCGACTAATCCATCGCAGAGGAAGTCACGGTGTCGGCCACGCCGCCACCGTGGCAACGCGTGTGCCGCCGACTGGCTTGTGTCGGCCGCAGCGCCAAGCCCGTCTTACCTCCAACTTTGAAATCTCTGATGTGGGATCGCCGGTTGAGCCACGACCCCGTATTATGATTGGAACATTGTGGCTGCTGACTGGTTTCGCTCGCTCAACGATGGAGATGATCATGGCAGACAAAGGCGACGATACTGGCAGAGTATGGGATCTGGTCGACAAGATCGGATTTTGCATGCTTACGACGAAGGCTAACGGCGATCTGCGGGCGCGGCCGATGGCGGCGCACGCAGAGCGTATTGAGAACGCAATATACTTCCTGACAGATGCCGCCAGTCATAAAGACGACGAGATAGCTCGCGCTCCGAGCGTCTGCCTTGCCTTTGCCGATTCGAAGGGTCAAAAATACGTCTCGATATCTGGCACCGCTGAAGTCTTGAACGATCGGGAGAGGGTTAAGGAACTATGGGCCACACCTGCCAAAGCGTGGTGGAGCAATGCCGACGACCCGTCCATCCGAGTCCTCAGAGTGACCCCTTCCTTCGCCGAATACTGGGATAGTCCTGGCACAGTGATCAGCTATATAAAAATGGCCGCGGCGGCTGTCAGCCATTCGCGCCCGGACATGGGCGCCAACGCCAAGATTGAGATGTAGACAATCTCGCGGGCTGATTAAGGCCAGATCGGTCATCCATCGCTACGGCCCCGAACCAATCGTGCCAGCCGGTCCAGCTTTCGGTTTGCCCATCGAATTCTTTACAGCGGGAATTCCCAGTAGCAGATGATTTGCTCTGATCCCCTCGAGAACACTTTATCTCTGATGTGCTCGTGAGATTGTAATCAATGCATAATCTCATGAAACTTAACAGCACGCCTCGGCTCATGGTTCACATTCATTCTCAAATCGGCCTTCAAGACGGAGGCCGTGGATATCCCCTCCGGCATCCCCGCACCGAACTTCATTCCGAATGTCGAGGAACTGGCTGCCACCAATCCTGACCTCGTGGTGCAATGGCCCGAGTACGGCGCCAATATCGTCGAGCCGATTACAAATGCCGGTCTTCGCCCATGCTCATTTCCTGCGGGCACGGAACAGAAGGCGCGCGACTATCAGGCGATGGTCGCCACCGCCATGGGTAAGCCGGAAGGGACCGAACGAAGTTCTTCCTAAAAAATGGCCCGGTCTGATGCCGGGCCAAAGTTGTGGGAGCGAGCAGACCGGGAGAGATCAATGACTCGCGCAGCTTTAACGGGCGCGGCTTTGAATAGTTCCCCGCAGCGCAAACCGCTGGGCTAATTCGTCGAATTCTGCAGCGAGGAGATCGCAGCGGCCTTCGAGATGCCTGACGAGCCCGCGGCCCTCCTTTCAACGATAACGCGGGCGCCTCACATTGAAGCCCTCGGCGTTGCCAAATCGATGAGGGCAGCACGCGAAGGGTCGGTGCTTCCGCCATTGGCCCAATAGTTTACGATCTGCGGTGGAAGTCAGGACTTCATCTTCGTGTCCGCCTTCCTTCTGCGCGTCGGATGATCTCAAGCTCTCGTTCCGTGCGAGCTCCAGCTCTTGGCGGATTTCTGATGGGTTCAAGCCTACTGCATTGGTCATTTACGGATCAAAGGGCATGATTTTAATATATTACTTTTAGAAGTTTGGTTGCCATGCCGCCACATTGCTTCCAACCTTTGAGGATTCTGTCATGAAGAAAAAAATTATCGCTTTGGCCTTGCTTGTCTTTGCATCTCCCTTGGCCGTACACGCTGCGACCCTCAAGTTCCCCAGCGAAAAACCCGTTGCAAGTATTACCATTCCGGATAGCTGGAAGCCGGAGGAAACAGACAGCGGCGTCCAAGGAACATCGGCGGATTCTGCCATCTATCTTTCCGCTGACGTTGCCAGCAGCAAGTCAATGGACAAGGTCGTCACCGACGCCATCGATTTCCTCGCGAAGAACAAAATCACGGTTGATCCCTCGACCCGAAAGGAGACGCCTGTAACCGACGTCAACGGGATGCAGATGACGACCCTCGAGTGGGACGGCAGCGATGAAGACGGCCCGGTCAGCGTTGGTTTGCTCTTCGTGCAGACATCCGGTGACAACGCCCTCGTCGTAACCTATTGGGGAACCAAGGGAGAGGAAGACAAGCATAGCGCCGAAGTTCAGGCTATCATCGCATCGATCAAGCCGGTTGAATGATCGGTGAGAAAGCTGTCGGTCCGGTCGTCACCGCCGTTGGCTGGAGGCCCGGATCGGCCGCAGGCTCGTCTTCGAGTTATTGCTGTCGGACAGCGAAATCGTAGGCCTTGGGAAACTACCTCGGCATCGCATCGAGCGCGGGATAAGTTTCGCATGAAATTCAGCAAACCAGCCCTTCGAAGGAATTTTGTGACGTCCGCGGCAAAGACTTCTCAAGAAGCGATTGTGCATTGAATCTCAGGTGGGCAGGCACCATATGGACGGTACCGGAGACATCTGAAACGGGCGTCGCCGAGTGTGGGTGCACAATGTGCCTCAGCCCCAAAGAAGGAGGACAGCATGTCTTCCATTCACGGCGTATATATCCGGCAAAGTTTGTGGCAATCCGCTCGCCGGTTCCGGTTTATGGAATTGTTCATAAAATCCACCCCGCTGATAGGCCTCGCCTTTCTAGTATACGTTACCTTTAAGGGTATTCTTTCGTAGCGCTTGGCGGTTCAAGCCCAGCCTTCGTAGGCCCTCTGACTCTCGTGACGGCGGCAAGTCGTACCAAAGAGAATTTCTTATCATATTCGAGGTCATCCATCATGGAACGCACCACAGAAACAGAAATCACCTTTGCCCATCCGTTTGTGTTGAGCTCGTTGATTGTACCGCTTGAAGCGGGAACCTATCGGCTGATTGTCGATGAGGAGGAAATCGAAGGCCTGTCGTTCTCGGCATTTAGAAGAACGTCGACGCAGCTTGAGATACCGTCGATAGAAACATCTATCGGAACCAGGCAACGCCTGCGCGTCTCTTCGCAAGAAATCGAAACCGCCCTGGCTAAAGACGCAAGAGCTGGTGATTAAGCCTGTTCGGGGGCTACCCGCAATTGGTAAGTCGAGCCAGGACCCCAACTATGAAAAGCTCGTGACATGACGATCGCATTTCCGAACAGGGCCAGAAGCTATGACGCTAAGGCCAAACATATCCGCTTCCTCGGGCATGACGGCATGTTCGAAGTCCGATTCTTCGTGGAAATCGATGTCCTGACGAATGGGCTTCTTTCTGCCGGGGAGTCGGAACGCGATTATCTCAATGCATTCGACAATTTGCGAAGCAGAGTTTTGGACGTGGCGAAACGGGTTTATGCCTCAAAACGGAAGAATTCGATTGTCCTGAAATTGGCAGATTTTCACTAGCGTATCGTTCTTGGGCTGCGATTCCGAAGGATTCTTATCAAGATCACTTTGGACCAGACCATCGGCGTATCCAGTATCTCGAAGCACGCGGCTGCAGGGTTAGAAACGGTCCATACATTTTTGCAGGAGAACCAGGATGGAATCGCGCTTTTGCAAAAGAGTGATGGCTACTGCCATGATTGTCGGATTGGCCCTATCTATTCTCTATGGATTAAGCGGTTCTCACAAACCGCCCGCGTCAACAACTCCCGCTGCAACCGACATCGCGAAATAGTCGCCTCTGCAGGCCCTCCACGCTGCTTCTAGGCCCAATTGCAATAGAATACGAGCATTCTCACAAATGCTTTCGCAACGGCCCTTATCAAGCCGTCGTATAACGACGGGAACTGATATTGAAAAAGAAAACGGCAAACGCGGAAAGCTGAAGGGCCGGAGCCAAGGCCTGTGGGAATGCCGGGCATGGCGCTGCAGCCAACCCATATCCACCCCAAAGCAGAGAAGCTCGTGCGTGGGATCACGGCTATCTCGATCGACAAAATCTCAATGCGAACCGGGATGGAGATTTGTCTCGCAAACGCGCAACCCCGCACCTTCCTCGAGCGCTCTGACTGTCAACCAAAGTGCGTGCCGCAGCAGCACGTGTCGAGATCGCAAGTCTGCCGTTCATTTACAATGGTCCCGCCACTCGGCGAGACCTATATTGAGATCCGGGGATATTGAGCACACAGCCCATCATGCTTTCAAATGAGGCGATCTTCGTCTTCCGCCACCACCGGCGAATGACCATCGGCAGCTTTTGTCTTGGGTTTTTTCACGTCCGCCGCAGGCGCCTGGATTTGCGTAGAGCGCTTGTCGTCGGCGTCCTTCGGCAACGGTTGCGGGTCGGGTTTCTTTTCGAAGCGGATCATCGTGATTCTCTCTCTCTCTCTTTATGGTTGTTGAGGTTCCGTCGCTAGCCACATTGGCTCTATGGGACGGGTGTTGGTTTCAGTATCCCATGCCGCTCATGTCACTATTTCCGTTCGTTGTAGCGACATCCCTTGTCGGGATATCGGTGATCATTGCTTCAGCTGTGATGAGAAGTGCTGCGATCGAGCCAGCATCCTGCAGGGCGGTACGGACAACTTTAGCGGGGTCGACGATGCCAGCCATGACCATATCGACATAGGTTTCCGTCTGCGCATCGAAGCCTTGATTGTACTCGGTGCTATCGGCGAGCCTGCCTATGACGAGCGAGCCCTCGACACCTGCATTGTCGGCAATCTGGCGGATGGGCGCTTCAAGCGCCCGCAGCACGATCGAGATGCCGGCTGTTATGTCTGCATTTTCGCCAGTCAGTCCTGTCAGCACCGACCGCGCTCGCAACAGCGCCACGCCTCCGCCGGGCACGATGCCTTCCTCGACCGCCGCGCGGGTGGCATTCAAAGCATCATCGATACGATCCTTCTTTTCCTTGACCTCGATCTCGGTCACACCGCCGACGCGGATCACGGCGACGCCGCCTGCAAGCTTGGCCAAGCGCTCCTGCAGCTTTTCCTTGTCGTAATCGCTGGTCGTATCTTCGATCTGCATTTTGATCTGTTGGATACGCGCCTGGATCGTCACCTTCTCGCCCAAGCCGTCGATAATGGTGGTCGTGTCCTTGTCGATCAAGACGCGCTTTGCACGTCCCAGCATCTCGATGGTGACATTTTCGAGCCTGATGCCGAGATCTTCTGAGATCACCTGACCGGCAGTCAAAACGGCAATATCCTCCAGCATCGCCTTGCGGCGGTCGCCAAATCCGGGAGCCTTGACTGCCGCAACTTTCAGGCCACCACGCAGCTTGTTGACGACCAAGGTCGCAAGCGCTTCGCCTTCCACGTCTTCCGAGATGATCAGCAACGGCTGACCGCTTTGCACCACGGCCTCAAGGATCGGCAGCATCGCCTGCAGATTGCCAAGCTTCTTCTCGTGCAGGAGGATGTAGGGCTCCTCGAGCTCCACACACATCTTCTCGGCATTGGTGACGAAGTACGGCGACAGATAGCCGCGATCGAACTGCATGCCCTCGACGACGTCGAGTTCGGTTTCTGCTGCCCTCGCTTCCTCAACCGTAATGACACCCTGATTACCGACCTTGTCCATCGCCCTGGCGATTATCTCGCCAATGCTCGCGTCGCTATTGGCAGCAATCGTGCCGACCTGCGCGACCTCACTGGAGGACTGCACCTTTTTGGCACGCGCCTTGATTTCCTTGACCACGGCGGCTACGGCAAGATCGATGCCACGCTTGAGATCCATGGGGTTCATGCCGACGGCGACGAGTTTCACACCCTCACGCAGGATGGAAGCAGCAAGTACCGTTGCTGTCGTTGTACCGTCACCGGCAAGGTCATTGGTCTTGGAAGCGACTTCACGCACCATCTGTGCGCCCATATTCTCGAACTTGTCGGCTAGCTCAATTTCCCTCGCGACGGTGACGCCATCCTTGGTGATACGCGGCGCGCCATAGGCACTGGCAATCACGACGTTGCGGCCCTTGGGACCGAGCGTGACTTTGACGGCGTTGTTGAGCAGCTCGACGCCGCGTAGCATGCGATCGCGCGCATCGGCGGAGAATCTGATTTCTTTGGCAGACATGATATTCGTCCAGTTCGGTCATAGGATTGGAGAATTGGAAATCGGGCCGTCAGGCGACCTTTTGGGCGTCTGCGTCGGTCTTTCCGACGATGCCCATGATGTCGGCTTCCTTCATGACGAGGAGTTCCTCGCCATCGATCTTGATCTCGGTTCCGGACCATTTTCCGAACAGGATCGTGTCGCCGGTCTTGACGTCAGGCGGGATCAACACGCCGGCTTCGTTGCGTATGCCAGGACCAACGGCAATCACTTCGCCTTCCTGCGGCTTTTCCTTGGCGGTGTCTGGAATAATGATCCCGCCCTTGGATTTGAAATCACCTTCGGCGCGTCGGATAACGACGCGATCGTGGAGTGGACGGAATTTCATAGGGGTTCTTTCTGCAGCCGGTGCATAGGGCGGCTGGTATTCTCATATAGCACTTGTGGCACTCGGTTGATAGGAGTGCTAAGAATTATTACCGATCATAAGGATCATTGAAAAATATAAGTTCAGAAATAAATTGGAAATCTTGATTCAATCTGGGTGTAAAATCAGAGTTTTATCGCAGTTAATCCATATTTTTATTTTATTGATTCTGGAATTTTTTTCCACCTATTCACAATATCATCTTAATTGGCATTCACAAATCCAGAACACGGATGCTTCGAACGTCGCGCAACGTTTAGGTCGGAAGCCACCTGCTGAACAGCATCTCCTTTGGCGCCATCTGTGTATGAACTTGGCTGTGGCCAAAAACTGCCGCTCAACAGGACGATAAACATTGCCTCATCCCCGGCAGGCCTTCGAAAGACGCTTTCAGCTGGTTCTGATCAAGCCGTCGCATTATGACGACGATGGATATGTGATCCGCTGGTGGCGGGCCATGATCCCGTCGAATTCCCTTGCCGCGATCTATGGCATCGCAAGCGATTGCGTCGAGCGCCAGGTGCTCGGGCCGGATATCGACATTGACATCACGGTCATCGATGAAACCAATACCCGCGTCAATGTTTCGGCACTCATCGACAAATTTCGCCGCAACGCCAATTTCGGCATGGTTGCCCTCGTTGGCGTCCAATCCAATCAGTATCCTCGTGCACTCGACATAGCCAAGCCTTTCCGTGAGGCGAAGATCCAGGTTTCCATCGGCGGGTTTCATGTTTCGGGCTGTCTGTCGATGCTCGACGGACAAGCCGTGGGGCTCGACGCCTGCCGCGACATGGGCATTTCCATGTTTGCCGGCGAAGTAGAAGGCCGGCTCGATCGCTTGCTTCAGGATGCTGCGTCAAATCGGTTGGAACCTCTCTACAATTTCATGAACGACTTGCCTGGCATCGGCGGAACGCCCGTTCCTTTCCTGCCTAAAGACAATATCCACGGTACCCTTGGTCTGAGCACGAGCTTTGACGCGGGAAGAGGCTGCCCATACCAATGCTCCTTCTGCACCATCATCAACGTCCAGGGGCGTAAGTCCCGATTCCGTTCCGCCGACGACGTCGAAAAGCTGGTGCGGATGAACTGGGCGCAGGGCATCCACAAATTCTTCATCACAGATGACAATTTCGCCCGCAACAAGGACTGGGAGGCCATCTTTGATCGCTTGATCGAGCTTAAGGAAAGGGATGGTGTTCCGCTCGGCCTGATGATCCAGGTCGATACGCTTTGCCACAAGATCCCGAACTTCATCGAAAAATCCAAACGTGCCGGTGTGACCCGCGTTTTCATCGGGCTCGAGAACGTCAATCCGGACAATCTTGCCGCCGCCAAAAAGAACCAGAACAAGATCACCGAATATCGCAAGATGCTGCTCGCCTGGAAGGCGCAAGGCATCATGACGCTGGCCGGCTATATTCTAGGCTTCCCGGCGGATACGCCTGAAACGATCCGGCGCGATATCGCCATCATTCAGGAAGAGCTACCGCTCGATGTGATCGAGTTCTTCATTTTGACGCCACTGCCCGGCTCGGAGGATCATCAGACGCTGTGGAAGACGGGCGTTGCGATGGAGCCCGACCTCAACATCTACGATGTCGAGCATGTTTGTACCGCTCATCCGAAAATGAACAAGCAGGAATGGGAAGACATCTATCACGAAGCGTGGTCGCTCTACTATTCGCCGGAGCACATGAAGACGCTACTGCGCCGGGCGATTGCGACCGGCGTGCCGCTGGCGAGCCTCGTCAAGATGCTGGTCTCCTTTGCCACAACCGTTCCATTGGAGAACGTTCATCCGTTGCAAAGCGGTCTATTGCGGTTGAAGCACCCCTCGGAGCGGCGTCCTGCCATGCGACGGGAACATGCCGTTCTTTTCTGGCCCCGCTTTGCCTGGCAAACTTTTGCCAAGCATGTGAACTTGGCGGGCACCATCGCAAGGTTGGCACTATCGGCCTATTTCATCGCAAGAGACCCGGCTTCTAAGACCTATATGGACAAGGCCCTGACGCCTGTCGCCAATGATGACGATGAAAAGCTTGATCTCTTCACCAAGACGGATGGCGGTACCGCTGCGGTCAACCACGTGAAGAGGATTGCCAGGCTCACACGCGCCAGTTCGGCTGCCTGATTGCCGCTGTTGAATGAGATCCTGATCCGACTGTGAAATACGTCCGCTGGGGCTCTGTCCCAAGTCGAGCAAAAAGCGCAGTTCGCGAACTGCAAGAATCTCTTGGATAAGCGACGTTTCGCATGGATGCGATCTAAACTAAAATTCGAATTGGTGGATTGCAGCTTCGAGTCCTGTCAAGACCACCCATTGCGCCGTGCGGCATATCCAATGGCTTCAAAGCCTTAGGGTCTGAAATCGTTGCGCGGCGTGGAAAGCCGTCGGCAATCGCGAAGCCCCATTCCGCAATCTGCGTCAGGAGAACGAGGATTGGGTTCTTGCTCTCAAGCAGTCCCATTCGTTGTTTTGTCACGCCCATCGAGCGTTTGCCTGCTCAATGAGAATTTTCGCAGCATCCCACGCCCTTGTTGCCACGGTCGGATCGCGAAAGGCACGAGCATCGATCGTCGCGCCATCAAGCAGAATCATGAGGATTGACGCGGTGCGTGCCGCTGCTTGCTCTGGCAAAAGGGACGTCAGTATGTCGCCCATCCATGAGGTCATTGTCGTCTTATACCGAATGGCGATCATCGAGATCTTCGGATAGTCGGTTCCAAATTCCGCGAGTGCACGCTCGAAAAGGCAGCCGGCAAATTCCGGAGTGGCAAACCACGCCTCGTGCCACGCAAAAATAGCTCTCAACTGTTCCATTGCCGAAGCAGCGGGCTCAACGGATGCACGAAGACTATATCGATCGAGGGATACGGAGCCGGAGGACAAGGGAAGGTGTCTTACAACCTTTCCCAATGACCTGCCCGTCAACGTCGTTGGCCCGTAGCAATTTCTGATTCTCAGCGACCGGCGAACCTGGCTGAGCTTCATCTTGCCAATACGATGACGGCGGCAACATTGTGCTTGAAAGACGTGGCGGTACTTGGCGTTGTTCGGAGAGCCACTCAATTAGAGTATGACAGCCAAACCATCGGTGCAACAATGCCGATGACGAAGATTAAATTGGGACTGCTGGTATGTCGTCCCAGAAAATTGCGCTGCGGCAATAGCGGGTCCTCGCACTGCGCAGTAAGAGGCAATGCGAGGATTCCGCTCTCAAAGATGCTTTCTCGAAATCGTGGCGATAAAGGCTCGCAGGTCGCTCAACATCAGCTCCGGCTGCTCCCAGGCGGCGAAATGGCCGCCTCTCGGCATGTCGGTCCAGTGCACGATATTGTAGGTCTTTTCCGCAAAGGAGCGCGGTGGTGGCAAGAACACGGGGTCGGGGAAGGCTGCGACACCTGTCGGCACCGTGATATACGTACCGGCGGGAAACCTGTCCGACTTCTCCAGGCGCTTGCCGTGGTAAATCCAGGTCGCAGTGACAACCGACGACGGCCCGAGGTAGAGCATGATACTGGTGAGTAATTCCTCCTCCGAGAATTTGCTCCAAATGTCCGGATTGCCATCGGCGGTCGTCGGCAAATCAGACCATTTGCCAAGCTTTTCGAGGATCCATGCGGCTGCCCCGACCGGGCTATCGGCCATTGCCACGCCAAGCGTCTGCGGCCGCGTTTCCTGCTCGTGATTGTACCCGCTTTCCCAATCGGTAAGCACGTCTCGCTTGGCGACGAAGTCCTTCTCCTGTACGGTCGTCGGAGCGGCATCCTCTGCGTTGAGATTGACCATGTTCATGTGAATGCCATGCAACGCGTCGGGAAAATCATGCGCCGTCCACGCCGCAATACCATGGCCCCAATCACCTCCTTGTATGATGTAGCGCGACTGCCCGAATAGCCGGGTCATCAGTCCGTGCATAAGTGCAGCGGCTCGTCGCGGGCCGATGACGCCCGTGATCGGCTTGGAGAAAGCAAAGCCTGGAAGCGAAGGAACGACGACGCTGTGACCATCGGCTGCCAAGGGCTCCAGCAAACGCTCAAACTCAAGATAAGAGCCTGGCCAGCCGTGCATGAGAAGAAGAGGAGGCTTGGTGCCATCACCCTTCATATGGACGAAATGAATATGCTCGCCATCGATGTCGGTTATGAAGTTGGGGAGCAGATTGAGACGCCGTTCGACCGCGCGCCAATCGTAGCTGTCTCGCCAGTAGGCAACAAGCCGCTTGAGGTCATTGATCCCAACGCCTGACCTCCAGCCGCCCGTATCGGGAAGCTGGCTCCAATCGTAGGCCTCAACTTTCGCCTTGATGGTTGCGAGCCGTTCGTCGGCTATGTGGATCGTGTAGGGCGAAACCATAGTCTGCTCCTCTGGTGCATTATGAAATTCCGTGTCAGCTGCCACTTGCGGCGGTGGCGATTTCTTGGCGACACAATGGGAAATAGTATTGCATTCTATTCTGCAAAGATGGAGTTTCGATTATTGATGTGTACCCCCAAAATGCGCTGATATCTTTTGCGCAAAACGCACAAGTGAGTGTTCATGGATCTAGCTGGCGACCTGGAGGTCTTCACGCTCGTTGCCGACGAAGGCAGCTTCTCGGCTGCTGGCCGGAAATTAAAGCTTGCGCCGTCCTCCGTTGCGCGGGTCATCGACCGGATTGAAGCCCGGCTTGGTGTTCGCTTGCTGCTCAGGACGACGCGATCATTGGTTCTGACGCCGGAAGGGGTCGCCTATCTATCCTCCACGCGGCGGATTCTTGCGGAGCTGCGGGAAACCGAGCAGTCGATTGCCGACCAGAATTCGCCCAAAGGACGCCTGCGGGTGAGCATTTCACAATTGTTCGGCCGAATGTTCGTGGTGCCGCTCCTCGGCGAGTTCGTCCAGAAATATCCAGACATCCTGCTCGAAGTCATATCGACCGACACTGTCGTTGATATCGCAGCCGGCGAGGCAGATGTTGCGGTACGGCTGGGCCCATTACCCGATGGGCCCCTGACCGCCCGCAAACTCGGCATGACCCACAAAGTGATCGTTGCAGCTCCGCGCTATCTCGCACGACGAGGTACGCCGATAGTTCCTGAGGACCTGCTCGACCACGACTGCATCGGCTTCACCTTCAAGCGAGCGGCTCCGAACTGGCCCTTCCGCAAGGACGGTCGCGACTACTCGCTGCAGATCAAAGGCAGTGTGGAGACGAATAACGGGGAAACCCAAGGTCAGCTCGCCGTTGAAGGAATTGGAATTGCACGGGTTTGCGCCGAGACCGTAGCTGACGCGATGAAGGAGGGTACACTCGTGCCGCTCCTTGAAGAATTCAATCCGGGCGATGGTGAGGAGGTTCATGCCGTGTTCGTCGCAGGAGCATATACGCCTCGGCGGATCCGCTGCTTCGTCGATTACCTTGTCGAGCGACTATCGCATCAGCAAGCACGGCTGTGATGGCTGATGCGCTGCAAAAGCACTGTCGAGCTATTGATTTACCCGAACCGGACTTATCAATCGGGCAGTAAGCTTCGCCCGAGCGGGATTCCGAGTTCGAGATCTCTAATATCGAGAAGTGGCTGGGTCACGGTTTGCGCGTCAGTTTATTTGGAAAGAGTGGCAAGATTCCAAAATCGACCAGAAAGGCCAATAGGAAGTTGCGATCGTAAGCGGTGTCTGCTGCGAGTATCTGACTGGACGGCAGGAGCGCGAGCAATTTGGTTGCAACCGAGGCATCGCACCCTGACTCACCGTTACCTCGATTGCAACGGGACGGCCGCGGCCATCGACAACAGCATGAATTTTTGTCGATCCGCTACCCTTTCCGCGGCCAGCCGAGCGATGCGTCTTGGCAGTCGTTCTATCGATCAGATGTTCCTGCCTCGCCACTTGCGGCAAAATCGGACGAAAGCAGGCTCGCCGCCCAGTCGGCAAACGCCCTGACCGCCGGCGACAGGTGGCGCGCTGAAGGAAAGAGAATTGATATCGGTACGGGCGCAGGGCTGAAATCCTCCAGAACTTCGACGAGTTCGCCACGGGCGAAGTAGGGCTTGGCTGCGAAATCAGCAACGCGAATTAGACCTCGCCCCTCAAGGCCGCACTGGATGTAGGCGAGCGTGTCGTTAAACGAGAGTGTGCTGGACAGAGAGACTTCCGTATCGAGACCGTCTTCGCAAAATTCCCAACGCTCAATGAAACTCGCGCCACCCTTGAAATATCCGACAATGTCATGGCCCATCAAGGCACGCGGTTTTGCCGGTAACCCCTTACGCTCTAGATAGCTTGACGTTGCGCAGACGACCCACCGAAACTCTCCTATTCGACGCCCGATCAGACTGGAATCCTCAAGCGGCCCGGTGCGAATAACGCAATCCACGGCCTCCCGTATCAGATCGACGCGCCGATCGGATATTCCAATCGCAAGACTGATTGCAGGATAACGTCTGGTAAAATTGCCCAGCGACGGGATCAGCAATGTCGTTGCGACGGTATTTGGCATATCCACCCGAAGCTTGCCGATTGGCGACTGTCCCTTCCCGTTTAGCGCGTTCTCAAACTCGAGAAGTTCATCGAGAGTGTTCTTGCAGTATTCATAATAGCTTCGCCCCTCTTCGGTCAGCGCCGAGTGCCGAGCAGAACGGTGCATGAGACGTATCCCAACACTTTCTTCCAAATGCTTTAGCGTCATGCTGATGGTGGACTTGCGTACTGACAGGGTCTCAGCTGCCTTTGAGAGTGATCCGGCCTCAACCACCCGCACGAAGGTCTCCATTGCCTTGAATTTGTCCACGTCGGCTTCACTCCCGATGGTTCATTTTTTTTGAACTTCATATTCCATTTTTGCTGTGTTGTTCAATCAGGGCGGCATCAATAGCTATAGGCCATCGACAATTTCAGTTGGAAAGGCAATGATCGTGACTGAAGTTTTGCGTTGGGATAACGAGGCGCCGCAGGACGACTGGCGCGCCTGGTTGAGCGTTGCAGCTGTCGCGTTTAGCGGCACGGTATTCTGTATTACCGAATTTCTACCCGTAGGCCTTATCCGGTATGTTAGCGCTGACCTGGGCGTTTCGGATGGGATGACCGGGCTTATGGTAACAGCGCCAGGCATCATGGCGGCAATTGCAGCGCCCATGGTGACGCTTTTCAGCGGTAAAACAGACCGCCGGTTGATCATGCTGCTTTTAGGGCTTCTCCTTATTTGCTCTAATATTGTCGCTGCAACCGCTTCCAGATTTGAGATCCTTGTTGTTGGCAGGATACTATTTGGTGTCGGATTGGGTGGCTTTTGGGCTGTCGGTACAGGCATTGCCGGAAAGTTGGTATCGCCGGCGGCTGTCAGTAAGGCTACGTCGATCATCTTCACATCGATCTCTGTCGGCTTGCTTGTTGGAGGCCCAGCGGGAACGCTGATCAGTGAGATGGTCGGTTGGAGGTATGCCTTCGGTCTGACGGCCATCGCTTCCGTGATATGCTTTTGCACGTTGATATTCAGCCTGCCTTCACTCAAAGTAGACAAGCGAGTATCCGTCGGCGACTTCCTGGCAATCTTTCAAAGCCGAAACGGAAAGATTGGTATCATCGCCATGTTTCTCGTTATTGTGGGCCACTTTTGTGCCTACACATACGTGACCGCTTTCCTTGCATCTGTATCCGGTTTTAATGGCAACGAGATTGCCCTGATCCTGCTCATTTATACTTTAATCGGCATGGTCGGGAATTTTGCCGCCGGCTTCACCTCCAACCGCCATCTGGCCGCAACGCTGACGATTGGAATCAGTCTTCTGGTTGTCTCGGTTGGCATGTTGCCGATCTTCGGTTCGCTTGCTTCAGTCACCATTGGATTGCTGGCAATATGGGGCCTTGCCTACGGCATCATACCGCTTGCTATACAGCAGTGGATGGTCAGAGCAGCTCCAGGTGCACAGGAAGGGGGAACAGCTCTCTTTGTCACAAATTTTCAGACGTCCATCGCTGCAGGCTCACTTTTGGGTGGCTATTTGGTCGACTCGCTCGGGATATCATCGGCCTTGGTTGCAGGGGGATTCTGCGCGCTCGGTTCCGTTACCGCGCTGTTGCTTTTCAGAAGGCCTTGGCCGGCAATGTGAGGTGCCGAAGCAAGAACCGTGGCCCATGCGGCGACAACTCGCCGTATGGTAGCGCTCACCGATGCCCGAAGGGCAAACAGGTAGCATCTTTGAGCCATCTGACAAACCGATCGTTCGCTTGCCCGGCTCAGCAGGATCATGACGTCAAGCGGAGCGAAGTCAGCTTTGGGTTTTCTTATCTCGGTTTGACGGCCGCAGCAGCGCTATGAATTACGACCTAGTGGCTCGCCAACTTCAACAATTGATCAGCGTTGCGATGAGTGATTTTCGCTAGTGTATCGGCATCAACGGGAAGTTTTTCAAGAAAGTCGAGCCCGCGTTTAGATGATCCGAAAGGATAGTCCACGGAATATAGAAGTCTGTCTGGTCCGAACGCGTCAAGGGCTGCCAAGAAGGAGGGCATGAAAAAGAAGCCGCTGGTGCTAATCCAGACATGTCGCCGAAGAATCTCGCTCGGCAATCCAGCAAAGCCCGCAAAATCATGAAATTGTTGATCTAGACGGGACATCATGACTTGGAGCCCTTCACCCAAGTGCCCAATGATGATCTTCAGTTTTGGGTGGCGCTCGAAAGCCCCCGCGAGCAGAAGCCGCAGGACATGTGTTGCTGTATCAGCATGCCACCCCCAGCCGGAAACGGACATCCAGAAGCCCAAGTCTCCGGGCAGCCCGCCATAAAGGGCATCGCGCGCCGGCTTGGGCGATGGCGCTGGATGAAGATATAGGGGAACGTCGAGCTGCTCGGCACGACTTAGAAGGGGTTCGAATATCCGATCATCAAGATAGCGGCCGTTGGTCGCGCCGCTAACCAAGCCACCTCTCATGCCGAGTTCCTTCACGCTTCTATCCAGCTCCTCGGCTGAAGCGATTGGGTCGGTGAGAGGCAGATGTGCCAGCCCAGCATATCGAGAGGGGTGAGAGGCAACTCGATTCGCTATAGCGTCATTGACGTCCCTTGCCCATGGAACCGCTCGGTGAGGGGGGAGCAGGTCCGCTCCTGAGCTTGGGTAGGAGAGGACTTGGACTGTTAATCCACCTTCATCCATAATGCTTAATCTGTCATCGGTATCGCTCATTTGGTCTACCATACTGGCAGGTCCAAACTGTGCATCGCGCCCGAGATAACCCCTCTCAATAAAAGCTTGCGCGGGTAACCGTCGAACAAGATCTGCAAAAAATACATGCTCTTCCACCCCGACTATCCGGGACAAGGCGGATTGCCTATCGGTCATGTTCCAATACCTTTGTTCGGTGTCACAACGATCGGTGAGGTTGACAAGTTTCATTTCGAACGCTGCCACTTGCCTTGGCACGCTTCCCAAGGTCGCCAAACAGGTTCCAGCAGCTCGTCCCAAACGAACATATCTTTGAGCCATATTGTTGTCAAGACAACGTTGTTATGACAACAATATTGTCGGAATTTGACTAGGCCAAATTCGTATGAGTCCTACCGACTACGGATGGGCAAGCAGTTCTTGTGCATTGGTCTTCAACACATCGAGCAATCGGTCGACATCATCCAAACGAAGGCCCTGCAGCAAACGGCCCTGTCTCGCCCAAGCCAAGGGCGTCACCTGCGCTACCAGGTTCTGACCTTCGCAGGTAAGGGACAGCAATCCCATCCGGCTATCGGTAGGATGGTTATCGCGGGCAATTAGACCGCGTTGGATAAGTTCTTTCACCGATCTGCTCACCCACGCCTTATCAATCTTAGCTCGGCGGCTGAGTTCACCGATAGTCAAAGGCTGTTCTTCGCAAAGAACCGCCAACGCTCTGAGCTCAGCATTGCTGATGCCAAATTCCTTTTCGAAGACGAGCGCGGCGCCGCGGCTAATCAAGTCGGCAAGATGGATCAAGCGGAACGCAACCAAATCGGTCAAGGCTACGGCATTGGTGGTGTTAGCTTTATCGTCTTTTGGTGTCACGTTCGCCTCCTTATGCTCCCGATTCTGTCGCCTTCGGAAAACCGAATTGACAATCATCGAATCTGAACGAGCTCGCTTATGCATTTATCAGTCGCTGGCGGGCGTCGCAAACGAGCCAGCCAACAGACCAATCGACCGTTGCAGATCGCAACGAGCCGTTCCGGCGCCTCATGCGCAAAACGCCCGCAAAATCATCAATGGTTGCCACCCGCACCGCGGTCTGTATATCCCGTGACGATACGCAGAGCTCGGCAGATAATGGCACTCCTGCTTGCATCTTAACCTTGCAAAATTGAGGAAAGCGGCTTCACGCGAACGTTGCGCAGGCTTGTTCGAGAAAATGCTTGAAAGCTGCCGTCAAGAGGCTGTCTTTGCGGTATACTAGCATTGTTTGGGCAATCCCTGCACCCTCTGGAAGGGCGTGAATCGAAACACGCCCAGCCTCCTGCAGAGGCGCCGCGACAGCACGCGGAAGCATAGACATCCCCATCCCCGCTTCGATGCAGCCTAAAATTCCGTCGAGTGTACCAAACTCCATCTTGGGGACATGCATTAGGCCATGGGTCACGAGAAAGCTCTCCAAGCGCTGACGATACGTGCACCCGGTCCTGAACACCAGCACGCGCACCTCGCGCTTGCTCGCAAGCATGGCCACGACTTCGTTATAAGTTTGAACCTTTGCTTCAGAGACAAGAACCAGCTCTTCCTTCAGCACGGGAACGGCGACCAGATCGTCCTGATTGACTGGACCCGACACAAAGGCACCCTCGACCCGGCGATCGAGGACAGCCGTCAGGAGCGCCTCGGTCGGTCCCAGTTCCAGATCGATATTCACTTCGGCGCAAGCGCTCGCATAAGAGGCGAGCAGCTTGGGCAGCCGCAGGCCCGCGGTCGTTTCCATGGAGCCCAGGCGTAGGGTGCCGCGCGGAATCTCATCGGAAAGAACCGCCTGTTCAGCGTCAGATAAAAGCCGAGCGACCTGCCTGGCATACGGCAGAAGTCGCTGGCCAGCTTTCGTCAGGCTGACGCCGCGACTCTCGCGATAAAATAGCGGGGTATGCAACGATTGTTCGAGAGCACGGATGCGCCCCGTGACATTCGATTGCACGGTATTGAGCGCCGCCGCCGCCCGGGTGATCCCGCCGGCCTCGGCGACCGCTGCAAAAAACATCAAGTCTGCGCTGTTCATGTCATCTCCATTACAGATGGGTGGCATCTAAACTAACCATTATTATAGATCGCTCGCTTGGGCTAGAAAAAAGTCATGGCGCTTGGCCAAAGCAAAACGTCCGAGAACGAGGAGAAAATCATGGCATTGCAAACGCGACTGACGAGGGCCTTCGGGATCAGGCACCCGATTGTATTGGCACCTATGGACCCAGCCTCAGGGGGAGAGTTGGCTGCCGCCGTGAGCGCTGCAGGTGGTCTCGGTCTGATTGGCGGCGGCTATGGCGACCGGGAGATTCTTGAGGCCGAATTCGCGAAGGCCGGCAATGAGCGTGTTGGCTACGGATTCATTACTTGGTCGATGGCGAAGAACCCGGTGCTGTTGGATCTCGCACTTGCGCACAAGCCGGCAGCTATGATGCTGTCGTTCGCCGACCCGCGGCCGTTCGCTGAGAAGATCCACGCTGCCGGCGTTCCGCTGATTTGTCAGGTGCACAACCTGGAGCATGCCCGCATCGCGCTGGCCGCCGGTGCTGCTGTGCTTGTCGCACAGGGCACAGACGCCGGTGGACACGGGTTGACCACCCGCGGCACAATCTCCTTTGTGCCGAACGTCGTGGATCTCGTAGCACGAGAGCGACCGGAGGTACTGGTTCTTGCCGCTGGCGGCATCGCGGACGGTCGCGGCATCGCTGCTGCCTTGATGCTCGGAGCGGATGGTGTTCTGCTCGGGACCCGTTTTTGGGCAACGCAAGAGGCGCTTATTCACCCGGCCGCCAAAGCTCGCGTGGTCGCCGCAACCGGCGACGAGACAGTGAGAACCTCCGTCTACGACATCGTCCGGAACCGCATCTGGCCACGTGGCTACAACGGCAGGCTGATGCGCAACGCATTTATCGAGACCTGGCTTGGCAGAGAGAATGAGCTAAGAGCGCGGGTCGATGCGGAGCGCAAGGCTGTCGAGGCGGCCGATGACAGCGGCGATTACGATGTATCCAACGTGACCGTGGGAGAGGCTATTGGCCTTATCCAGGATCTGCCGCCGGCCGGCGAGCTTGTACAGCGTCTCGTCACTCAGGCCGAGGCACGGCTTGCCAGCGTGACACGGAGCGTCATCACCAACTAACCCCAACAATTGGAGAAAACCTATGCCTCTACTTCGCTTCGATATTATAGAGGGCCGCACCCCTCACGAATTGCGGGCGCTGCTCGATGCAGCACACGACGCCGTATTGGAAGCATTCGGAGTTCCGCCCGGCGATCGTTACCAGATCGTGCATGAGCATCCGGCCGCGCACTTGATCGTGGAAGATACCGGGTTGGGTATCTCCCGAACCGACAAGCGCGTGGTTCTCCAGGTGACATCGATGCCGCGCAAACCGGACATGAAACAGAAGTTCTATCGGTTGCTTTGCGAGAAGCTGAAGGACCGTTGCGGGATCGAGGACTCCGACGTCGTTGTCTCTATGGTTACCAATAGCGGCGAAGACTGGTCGTTCGGACACGGGCGCGCGCAGTTTCTGACCGGAGAATTGTAGAAGCCACGGCCGCTTGGCGCAGAAGGTCCAGCCCTCTCGGTTTCTGAAAGACCAACTACGAGATAACAACGCGGCTTTAACCCTCGATCCTCCTCGAGGACGCGACAAGTGGCGCGCATATCACTCGCAGCAAAGCTAAGAGCCGCTGGCCTGAACAATCAACGCTGCCCATCCAGGGCACAACATTCAAGGTAGGAATTATCATGACAGTACAAGCTTCCATACCATATCGGTCCTTCAATCCCAACGATGGCAAGCTCCTCAGAGAGTTCGACCAGATCACCGATGCGGAGCTTGAAAATAAGCTTGCCGCGGCAAACAAGGCTTTCCGCACTTGGCGGACCGTACCCTTCGCAGAAAAGGCTGCAATGATGTCACGCGCCGCCGCGATCCTCCGCGCGCAGGAAGATCGGTTTGCGTCGCTGGTCACCCGGGAGATGGGGAAACTGCTGGTCGAGAGCCGCGGCGAAGTGCAGCTCAGCGCCGACATCCTCGATTACTACGCCGACAATGCCGAGCGGATGATGGTGCCGGAGCCGATCGCGACTCCGCAGGGGGAGGCTTTCATAGAAAGTGACCCCATCGGTGTCCTGCTCGGTGTCGAGCCATGGAACTTCCCCTACTACCAGCTCGCCCGGTTTGCGGCACCGAATATCATGGCCGGCAATGTGGTCATGGTGAAACATGCCGAGTCCGTCCCGCAATGCGCTGTCGCCTTCGAGGAGCTCTTCGCAGAGGCAGGAGCGCCAGCCGGCATATACAGTAATATATTCGCCTCCTTCGATCAGGTGGCTTCATTGATCGACGATCCACGGATCAGGGGCGTCGCGTTGACTGGCAGCGAGCGCGCCGGCTCTGTGGTCGCGGCCCAGGCGGCCAAGAAGTTGAAAAAATCGACCATGGAACTGGGTGGCAGCGATGCCTTCGTGATCCTTGAAGACGCGGATCCCGCCGAGACCCTGAAATGGGCTCTCTGGGGCAAGATGAACAATGGCGGCCAATGTTGCGTTGCCGCAAAGCGGTTCATTGTCGTCGAAAGCCGTTACGACGAGTTTGTCGAAAAGTTCACCGCCAGCATGGCGGCCCTAAAGATGGGCGACCCGACGGACCCTGGGACGACACTTGCCCCCATGTCGTCCGAGAAGGCTGTCTTGACCCTTGCGGATCAAGTCGGGCGCGCGGTCGCCGCCGGTGCCACATTGAGATTGGGTGGAAACCGGGCCGAACGTCCGGGCTACTTCTTCGAAGCCACGGTTCTGACCGAAATCGCCCCGGGCAATCCTGCCTATTACGAGGAGCTGTTCGGGCCGGTCGCCCTGATATTTCGCGTCAAGGACGAAGCTGCCGCCATCGAACTGGCGAATGACTCGCCGTTCGGTCTCGGCGGGTCTGTTTTTACGACTGACATCGCAAGAGGCAAACGGGTCGCAAGCCAGATTGATACCGGTATGGTCTTCATCAATCATCCGACCTGGACAGCACCGGAACTCCCATTTGGCGGGGTCAAGAACTCAGGCTATGGCCGCGAGCTTTCAGGCCTCGGCATTCAGGAGTTTCTAAACAAGAAGCTTATCAGAGTGGCCACGCCAAATAGTGCTTACTGAACTCCGGCTCTTTGGCAGATGGCAGCAATAATTGCTCCTTCCTGTCAAAGAGCCACATCGATGCCCAGGCACTCGCTCTGTGACATCAACATGCAGCGATACTCGATCTATTTGTCAGTATCGCGCTGGCGATGATGCCGAAGAGGTGATCGACGCGCGGCGCGAACGAGGGTTGGTCGCCAAGCCATCCGAGCGCCGCGATCAGGGCGAAAAGGTCCGCTCCGTCCATGTCGGTTCGCGCGATTCCCTCGGCTTGGGCACGGAAAAGCAAGCGTGTGCCTGCTGACCGCATTGTAGTGCAGGAGGCATGAAGAGCGGAGTCCGGATCCGCAATGGCTGCAGCCATTAGATCCACCACGCCACTATAACTCCGCACGAATGCCACCCCGTCGCGACACCAGGATATGAGCGCTTCATCAGGCGAGCTCGACGTTTCGAGCTCGCCTGCCTTTTGCGTCAATTCGCCAAGCGTCGCGTGGAGCAATGCTTCCAGCAAAGCATCTCGTGTGGGGAAATGACGGTAGAGGGTGGCGAGCCCGACATCAGCTCTACGGGCAATATCGCGCAATGATGCGTCAGCACCATGCTCGCTTATAACCGTGCGTGCGACCGAGAGCAGGTGATTGTAATTTTTACTCGCATCGGCTCGCATATATCCCTCTTGAAAAACGTAGCAGTGCTCCACATATACGGAGCACTGCTACGTTATACAGCCTATTGACGCTGAAGAATAGAGAAGTGACGGGCTGACGGCGTGTGGCCGCATGAGTGCGGCAGCGCCGATGTGCCGGATCCAGAACAATGAGAAGGAGCAGTTATGGGAAAGCTTAATGGCAAGGTCGCCGTAATCACCGGTGGATCAAGCGGTATGGCGCTTGCAAGCGCTAAGTTGTTTGTCGAGGAGGGAGCCTACGTCTTCATCACGGGCCGGAGGCAGGAAGCTTTGGATGAGGCCGTCGGGCTCATCGGCCGGAATGTGACCGGCGTACAGGGCGACGCCGCCAATCTGGACGACCTCGACCGCCTATTCGAGACGGTCAAGCGGGAAAAGGGCAACATCGATGTGCTGTTCGCGAGCGCTGGCGTCGGCGGGGAAGCTCGCAGGCTCGGTGCGATCACCGAAAAGGACTTTGATACGATCTTCGGTCTGAACACGCGGGGCACATTGTTCACAGTTCAAAAAGCACTCCCTTTGTTCAACGATGGCGGGTCGATCATCATGACCGGATCGATCGCCTCGATAAAGGGCTGGCCCGATTATAGCGTTTATTCGGCGAGCAAGGCTGCACTGCGCTCTTTTGCCCGGACATGGCTCAACGAATTGAGGGATCGACACATCCGGGTAAACGTGCTGAGCCCGGGCCAGATCGCAACGCCGATTCAGGACCAGATGTTCGACGCTGAAACCAAGCGGCAATTCGAAGCGCTGATCCCACGGGGGAAGATGGGTCGCCCGGAAGAAATCGCGACGGTGGCTCTGTTTCTTGCGTCGGGCGACTCGAGCTATGTCAATGGCGTGGAATTGTCCGTCGACGGTGGCACTTCGGCAATTTGAAATCGCTCCGAGAAAAAGCAATGTGGAACGGCGTATTTTGGCAAAGGAAATCCTAGAGCCGTCGTTCCCATTTTAGCGAGCCTGGCCGAGCGCAGCGCACGGTGTCGTTTGTCACTTGATTGTAAGAATACGGCCGTTTCGGCGAGCTTTGGCACTTAATGCGGGATTCTTTGAAGTGAATTTCTTGGCCTAACGCCTTCAGATTCGGTGGTGACCCTAACCGAGTTCATCAAGGATGATGAAGTCGAGACCTGTGAGGTAGTCCGCCGTCCGACTTTGCTTGCCGCATCGCTGATCCGAGTGAGCCAGCCGAGCCACCGATAATGCGCTCCACGGTCCGAATGGACGATTGTCCCGCCTTCGGCATCGGTAACTGTCTCGATGGCGGCGTCCAGCATCGTGTTGACTAATCCCACATCAGGTTGCGTTCCAATTCCTGTAGGGGCCGAAAAACATCCATGACCAAAGCGTGTTGAGCACAAGCTGCGCGGAGAACAAGACAAGTGCTGTCGATCGGCGCGCCAGATTGGCGGGCAGGTTCCATATTCGCCAACTAGAATAGGCCATCAGCGCGCAGAGCAACGTCCACATTGGCCCAAAGATCCAATTCGAAGGATTGAAATTGGCTTTGGCGAGGTTCGCCTAGCAGTTGGCCAGATTGGGGAAGGTTGCCCATTGGCCGAGCAGTAGTGCCGCAGCGACCGGCACTATTGCCAGGGCCACATTGATCCAGGGGTTCGATCGGTTTTCGGTATTGGACGAGATTGCTTTCCTTGCTCAGTTTTCGCGAGTTTGTAACTCGCTATGTTGTCCACCGCGAAGCGGTGCGTCTGCGAGATCAATAATGTGCTGCTGAATTCAGGTGCTTGCTTAAACTCGGCCTTTCTTTTTAATCTGAAAATCTCATACGAGACTCTTTTTGAATTGGATCTCGTGATCCAACCGTTTTGGCGTGCCGTATAAGGGTCATGAATGTTTCAGCACTGCAAACTGACCGCTCAAAAAGATCATCTCGCCAAGTCGCGTTTGCCGGGAGGCGGGCGGTGAAGAGGCTATCGGGCCGCGACAACCTGTCATCCGATGACGCAAACCAGCTTGTTCTCGCCATCGCGCAGAGACAGGATCGAACAGCTTTTGCTGAGCTGTTCAATCTGGCCGCCCCGAAAGTTAAGTCCTACATGATGCGGACCGGCTCGGCACCGGAACTTGCAGAAGAGATAGCGCAGGAAGCCATGCTGCTAGTCTGGCGTAAGGCATCCTACTTCGACCCTGCTCGTGCCAGTGCCGCAACATGGATCTTTACCATCGCTCGAAATCTGCGCATCGATCTCCAGCGCAAGCAGAAATCATCGAAGCTTTCAGGGGCTGATCCGAGCAGTTTTCAAGAAGTCGAGCTAACGCCCGAGGAACTCCTTTTCGTCAGGGTGGACGAGGAAAGGATAAGGACCGCGATGCATGCTCTCAGCCCGGAGCAGGAAACGATCCTGAGATTGTCGTTTTTCTGCGATAGCCCGCATTCGGAGATTGCGAAGGAGCTTGACCTGCCGCTTGGCACCGTAAAATCACGCATAAGGCGAGCGCTGGTCAGGCTGAAGACCATGCTTGAAGAGACACTATGACTGCAACTCATCACCCCAGTGATCAAACGCTTTTGCGCTATGCAGCTGGCAACTTGCCGGCCGGGCCTGCGCTCGTAGTTGCAGCCCATGTTGGCGGTTGTCCCGCCTGCCGAAGGAAGGTTGCGAATTTCGAGGCGGTCGGAGGAGCGTTCCTGGCGCGGCTCGAACCGGAAGAGCTTTCTCCGGGAGCCCTCAACCGTGCACTCGCGAAACTGGAGACAGACGATCAAAAGATCAGCGTGGGCGCAACGCGACCGGGTGATGCCTCGATGGGCGGCATTGTCCTTCCAAGGGTACTCAGCCATTGCGGCATCGGGCCATGGCGGTCTGTCGGTCCGGGCGTCAAGCTCAGTCGAATCACGGTACCTTATGCACCTGAAGCGAATGTCATTCTGCTCAAGGTCAAAGCAAACAAGCATATGCCTGCCCATGGACACTCTGATCTAGAGGTCACCCAGGTGTTGTCCGGATCCTTTTCGGATGGTGGTAACAGGTATATTCCAGGTGACTTCGTCGAAGGCGACAATGAGACAGATCACAGCCCGATCATCGGTAGCGAGGGCGAATGCATTTCCCTCGCAGCGATCGAAGGCCGAATCCACTTCCGTGGCTTTATTGGGAGATTGCTGCAGCCGTTCGTCGGAATTTGAGCCAATTCCAAATGCTGGCTCTGAAATATATCGGTCCCGAAATTGCCGGAGGGCCTGCGACGTTGCTCTTCAATCCTTTGCCTGGCTATCGATTGGGGGCGCGGCTTACGTCACTGTTTCCCTCTAAAGGAATGGCTCTAATCTGTGCCATTCATTATCGCTCAGGTCGCCTCTCGTAATTGGAACCACGCCGCTTGGCCCTCGCGTCGGCCATGGAAGTGTCTGCGACAACTTTCCGATCGCGATCATCATCCGCCAACTCGATAAATATGAAACCGGCATCAGCTTTCCATGACGCTGTCCTCTCAAGAGAACGATCCGGGCGGCTGAGAACGGCGCGCCTCCGCCTCCTGCAACGATATCAACCGCTGCGTCGCCTCGTCCCAGAGAATGAGTTTCACGCAGCCAAGGCTATCGCGCAGGCCGATGCGGCCGAGCTTCGCCAGTTCGGGGTAGTCACGCAGTACTTCAGGCAATCTGTAAAACGGCACGCGGCTGGAGAGATGATGGAGGTGGTGCATGCCGATATTGGCGGTGATCCAGCGCAACGGGCGCGGTAGATCATAATGCGAGGCGCCATGCATGGCCGCATAGGGGAAAGACCATTCTGGAGGCTTGGCCCAATGAGTATCCTCAAACTGATGCTGGACATAGAACAGCCACACGCCGCCCGAGCCGGCAAGCAGGATGATTGGCAGGTGAACAAGCAAGAACGGCGCGATACCAAAAATCCAAACCAGGGCAATTGCTATAGCCGCTGCGACTGCGTTGGTTGTCATGGTTGAAATCCAGGGCAGCGCACCAGCTCGCATCATGCCGAAAGGCAATCTCTGCTTGAATAAGAAAAGAAATGCGGGGCCGATACCGAACATCACCAAGGGGTGCCTGTAGAGCCGGTAGCCGAGTTTTCCTCGACGCGTGAGCGCGCGATATTCGGCGACAGTGAGGGTCGTGATGTCACCGACACCCCTTTCATCGAGATTGCCGGCTGAAGCATGATGTTCGGCATGGGCGCGACGCCAGTAGTCATAGGGCGTCAATGTAAGAACGCCAATCACGCGGCCGGTCCAGTCATCCCATCGCCGCACTCCGAAGAATGAACCATGGCCGCAATCATGCTGCAGCATGAACAGGCGCAAAAGAAAGCCTGCTGCCGGAACGATGAGGATCAAGCCGAGCCAATAGCCATAATGCACGGCAGCCCAAGCTGCAGCCCAAAAGAATAAAAACGGGATCAATGTCACGGCCAGCTCGTAAAGGCTTCGACCTATGACGGGCTTGCGATAGTTCGAGAGAATCTTGAGCCAAGCTTTCTCAGTTTCACCGCCGGGGTGGTCGGCCAAGAGTATCGCGTTCATAGTCGATGGGTGCCTTTCTCTTCGGCAGCGCAGCGGAAGAAATGTTCGGCGTGTTGATAGTCGTTTTCCGCACCGATGTGATCACCGGCGGCGATTTTCGAAGCCGCGGCCTGAAGGTGCCGTTTGTATCGATCCAGCATATGTTGTCTCGAGGCTGTTACACGTGCCGCGTTACGGGCCATGCTTTTTCTGCTCATAGGAATTTCCAATCCTTTGGGAGCGATCCCTGATTGCTTTGATAACTGGTGTCTAATCGATCTACTCCAAGACGCTTCAGCGGAAGTGTGCCGTGTTGGGAGCGATTGCGTGCGTAGGGCGGAGCAACGGCGTTGGAGCCGTGAATTTACGCTATTCTGGATATGTTTTATAGGATCCGCGCAGCGAGAATACTCGGCCGCGGCTATTCGAAATCGCTGACTGGAAGCTTCGAGCATGCCTCGGCGACGGGGACAGTTGCTCGCATCTTTGATGGGTAACGTACTCACCCGCCGTTAGTTCCTATGCCAACATTGTGGTGATATCGGGTCCAGAACGCAATTACGGCCGCGCTCTGAGACGCGGGCTTTAGAGCGCCGCCGCCGGAGCCTCCGATAGAAAGTCAACTGCGCCCAACTACGATGTCGCTGTGAGCACTGACTTAGGATGCGTCTAGATAAGAATCCTCATTTCGGCCGGGATGCCAAGCGTATCTCGGCCGTTCCCAGCACTTATCGAATGATAGACACTCGCCCACCCGATTTGAGCTGAGTTATCGCTGATAAGATTTACTCTGGAAACGCAGCCACGGTGAAATCGCTGTGCTGTCAATTCCGGCCCCGAGTAGTTCCGTTATGGTGCTAACAGACAGTCGTTCCAGTATGCTCGGACGGCGGTGACCTCCAGTCATTTTACCCGAAATCTCGGGCGTTTTCTGCCAAACTGCAGCGGAGACACAGCGCCGATGTTGACACCGGCTTTTGCACGGTTGAAAACAAAAGCATCTTTAGAGGGAGACGACGATGGCTGACGAGAATAACACAGGCGCGACGAGCGTGGTTTTGGCACCGGTAGCGGCAGATGCGCCCGCCGTTAAGAAGCAGCGCGCACCACGCCGTTCGAAAGCTGAAATTGAAGCGGCTCGGTCGGCATCAGCCACGGCTGTGAAGTCGTCGAAGGTCCGGGCGCCCCGCGCCACCAAGGTTGAAGCTGCGCCCGTTGCCGTCGAAGAACCCGCTGTGAAGGTCGCCAAAAAGACCCGCGCCAAGGCCACCACAAAGACCAAGGTAGCGAGCCCGGCCAAAGCACCAGCGAAAGCGCCTCTCACGGCCACGGCTGCTGATGAAATGGCAGACCTCCTTCAGCTCGAGGAAGAAAACAAGCAGCTTCGCAAGGCTCTGGCTGAAAAACTGCGCGCGGAAAATGCTGACCTGCGCAAACGCCTCGGGTCGTAATCGATCATAACAAACATTCGGACGGTTGCGCCATCGGCTTTCGCCGGTATGCTTCCGGACAGTTTGGAAAAGACCTGGCTCGTGTCGCGAGCCCGGATTTGGAGTTGCGACCTTGTCGCGGCGCCTGTTGCTTGAGGTTGAAGCACGATGAAACCACCATGGAAGTTCCTTGCCCAGTTAGTGTCACGGCGACAATCGGCCGATAAGACCGACCAAACCCGCGAAGGCGATAACGACCTTAAGCCTGTCGAAATTGAATTGCAGCCACCATCCGAACCATCGCTGGTTTCGCAAACGGCAACCCTTGGTGGAGAACACGATCACGACAGCAGATCTCCAGATCCAGTGAAGATTACTGCGTCGAACCCGACAGAAGTCGAACCACCGGAGCCAGTATCGCCGATTGCTGAAGCAAAAGCGCCAAGCGTCGGGGCGCTTGACGAGCATCCACAGCTTGTCACCGGTATGGCGAGCCTCGCGCCGGAGGGCGAAGTTGTTGAACCGTCCACTAAGCCCCGGAGAACAGCCTCGAAGCCCACAACCAAGGTTCCCGTCAATCGGGCTGCGTCGCATTCTGCGACGCCGGCAAAGAGCCCACTCTACAATCTCTTTCGGTGTCCACAAATCCGTTTTTTGACGAGGCGGCAAATCTAGACGACGACATCAAGCAACTGAAAGATCAGCTGGCTCAAAAACTGCGACTGCAGAATGCCCAGCTCAGAAAAATGCTTGAGCGCTTCGACCGCTCGTAGGCCGTTGAGTGTTGTCGGAAATTAGGCCCTGTTGACGAAGTCCGCGGTGATAGTGCTATGAGATCGCTCCATGATGGAGGTTTCGATCTCCACACTTGATCGAGAAACAAGACTTTGGCTGAGTGTGCAACACGCGTTGCTTGGGGAGTATCATCGGTGCTAGCTTACGAAGGCGACACCGTTATCTCGTTGACTTATTCTTCGCTGCTGCGCCGTAGTGCCCAGACTGTGGCCTGCAACGCGTGCGGCTAAAAGCACGCACCCCAAAAGGAAGCTCTATCCTTCCCCGATGGATCAGTAGCGTGTTCACTCGGCCGCAACGTCCATGGCGAACCTAGAGGACGGTGGCACGATCCTGGCAATGAATTCGAAGTCCGTCGGCATGCGATGCTCGTCAGATCCGAGGCAAGCGACCGTCCAATATTCGGGCTCCGCACCGAAGATGGTGGATAGCTGCACGACTTGGGCCTTTGCGCCGCGGTCGGCCTTTGGGGTAGCCCAATAAAAGCAATCGGGCTCCAGTTTCGTCAATGGGATCATCGTCTCACCTCGCTGGTCAGGTGATGGAACATAGGGGAAGGTTTGCTATCGGACAGCCCCTGGATCTCTTTGTGCACAGTTCTTGAACCGGGCCTCACTAGCGATCGAAGAGAAGAACCCGGCGATATCGGATCGTGCTCTCAGGAAAAAGCTCTGTGCTCTCGCAACCGCACGTCGAACGACAATTCGTAACCGACTGCAGTTTCCTTTTCTCGTAAGCGCAATGCGCGAGCCGGCAGAACCTGCCCATCCGGGCAGGTTCACTAAACCTATGGTAGGCTCTAGTCTCCCAAATACCGGCCCGGACGCCACCCACGGGCCGGACATTGCAGCGTCCGACGGCAGCCCTCAAAACAGTCGTCGGACGCGTGCTTTGCTCGATGAACTAGATCGAAGCTTGCTTTGTGATCCCTTGCTTTCTTCGCGAATAGCAGTGGGTATCGCCAATCCATGGTGCTGGCCTTCTTTTCACGAGGGCAATCGAACATTAGAGTCTGGCCTTCTCAGCAATCGGAACGCGATGACCTCTCAGCTCGACATGTTCTCGGCGACCGCACAGCCTACCGGCGCAGCGAGTGCGAAGCCGGGGCGTTTGCGGTCGGCTGGCTCTTTACCAGACGAGACCGAGATGGTGCGGCTCCTTGAGGCGACTGGACGCTATCAGATCCTGCGAAAGCTCGAGCCACGTGCGATTACTACAACTCCCCGAGCAGGTTACCCGCTGAAAGGCATCATCCTCGATACGGAAACCACCGGGTTCGATGCCAAAAAGGACGAGGTAATCGAGATTGGGCTGATTGCATTTACCTTCAATGACGAAGGAGAGATTGGTGACGTCTCCGGCCTCTACTGCGGTCTACAAAAGCCGAATGTTCCGATCCCGCCAGAGATTGTCCGCTTGACCGGAATAACCGATGCAATGGTCCGAGACCAAATGATCGACATGTCCGCGGTGAGGGCTCTTGTGGAGCCTGCTGATCTCACAATCGCCCACAATGCCGCATTCGACCGACCGTTCTGTGAGGCGTTGTCGCCACTTTTTGCTCGCAAGGCCTGGGCCTGCTCGAATTCCGAGATCGATTGGAGGGCAAGGGGCTATGAGGGCAGCAAGCTTGGCTATCTTATCGGTCAAAGCGGATATTTTCATGATGGGCATCGTGCAGTCGATGACTGCTTTGCCTTGCTGGAGGTTTTGGGCGCCTCGGGTGGTGGAGCAGGTTCATCGCCCTTTGCCGAACTTTACCGCGCAAGCCAGCGTTCGCGCATGCGCATCTTCGCGGAGAACGCACCGTTTGACTTGAAAGACCATCTAAAGGCGAGGGGCTACCGCTGGTCAGACGGGACCGACGGCCGGCCAAAATCATGGTGGATCGAGGTCGCTGAACAAGAGATGGAGGAAGAGGTTCGCTTTCTGCGGAAGGATATCTACCATTGGGAGGACGCCGATCCGCCGGTCCAGCGGTTGACGTCATTCGATCGGTTCAAAAGCCGGCGATAGGCGATGTTGCGGCCATCGGTTCCCTCGCGGCGTTTCCAGCCAGACGCTCGGCTATCTCGGTACGCCCGGCTGGGGAAAGCCATGGCGCGCTTGAACAATCAGTTGCAGAAGATCATTTCGGCGTCGTAGCGGCGCCGACCCTACTGAGAGGAGGCAAGCCTATGAAGTGCTTCACTATTTTGAACCATTTCGGGTTACCACAAAAAATGGAAAAAGTGGTGAGTTTCACATGGAATTCAAAAGGTAGTCATTGGAGCGGCCGTTTGAACCGCGCCATCACGATCACTGCGACGCCGAAAACGGCTACCAGGGCACCCCAATAAATCCAAGGTGACTGATCGATCATGAAACTTTCGGCAGGATATGGAAAATACCCGCTACCCTGACCGATCCAGATGAGGCCGATCAGAACGAGCAGCCCTCCTAAAAGATATGCGAGCTTCACCATAGCTGTTTCCTTGTTCAAGGCTGCGAGTTGATGCTGCCGGTCATTGACCTCCCTATTTCCAGTTCCCGGCTCTCCGCGCAAGGCCAAACAAGTTGGCCGCCTATGACCATCGTGCCTAAGCCATCTTTGCCGCAGTCAAACAGGCCCGCGTGAGAAGCTCAGGCTACCGATCCAACCTCGTGACATGATCTCCCGCTATTCGCTCCTTGCAAAGGAGGCACGCGAATCTGAGCATTTATTAGGTGTCGGTGATGGACTACATACGCGCCCTTCAGTACCAAAGGATCAAGATGTCTGAGCAATCGCGTTCGCTAGAGTCGACAAGGCACTGCATGTCGGACCGAAAGCCTAAGGGGACCATCATCTACGTCGTGGTTGCGGCCGTTGCCGTCATCATCGGGTCTTTGTCGGGGCGCCACGAAAATCCTGTGCAGCCAAAGATGCGGGTTGCCAAGTTGCTTGCAAAAGTCGATTGATCGACCAGGCGACTGAAATGACTGCGCTAAGCGCCGTCCTTCGCTTCATACTGATGAACTACATGAGAAGGGTGATCTGTCGCCTTCGTCTTGAAGGCATCGGCGGTTCACCCAGCCTTCGATCGTTCTGCGGCCATCAATGGCGACATTTGCTATCAATCCGCATTTTCTGAACTCGGCGAGCTTCGCGCGAATTCCATGGCGTCTCCGGAAAGCCATCGATGGCCGGCAATCGACGCTCGAAGCTCTGGAAGCGTGCGATTGCCCTCTCTGAAGAGGGTGACGATGGTGGCCGCTGCGAGTTCATATTCCGGCGTGTCTCGGCCAACGCCAATTGAACGCCGCCATTCTTCGAGGGCTTGGCTAATAATATCGAGCTCAACCGAACCGAATGTCGCGTGCACAAAGTCTCGCATCGTCTCTCCCAAAGTAGGAAGAGAGATAGGAGTCGCCGGGCCGAATTTCAAACGGCTTATTATCGAGGCGTGGCGATAGAAGCGATGTTATATTTACAATACCGTCATGCTATGAAAGCAGCTCAGGACAAGGTTCTGAATGTTTTCACTAACCCTCCAATCTGTGGCAGCTTTGGTGCGAATGAAGTTCCATAATTCTGGATATCGCTTTTCAGCGCCTTAAGTAATTGTTATAATTGAAAAACCCAACGATATTTTACTGCCTCTCAGGAGGCCGTGGGTTCTATGCCCTTCAAGACCAAAGGACTTGCAAAGCCTATCCGAAGCCCTTTGGGCGTACGTCCCTAGCATTTAGTGGGGTTCATCGACCGGTATGTGCAATGATGCGCCCGCTTTTTCGGCCGCTATCCTCAGTCGCTTGTCTCTGGTCCACAAGGAGGCTCTTGGGTCAAGGAGTACCGACGCCAGCAAATGGGCATCCGTATAGCCAATGCCCATGCTGAAAATTCCATATCGGTCGATCATGGTCATGACTTCGTCGTGCGTCGCGACAACGGCTCCACGCTGAGCCGCCAGGAAGGCCATTACGCTGCTTCGATCCCGAAGGCTGCTAAGAGCCAACTCGCCGATCACGCTTGGATGGCAAAGTAGGCGATCGTCTTCAATAACTTTGCGTAACTCAACATCGCCATGTCGGAAATGATCAATCCAGATCGAGGTGTCTGCCAGTATCACTTGATTGCCGCGCTCCGGCGACGCGGAGCTGCCTCGGCATCCGGCATGGTTCCCCCAAGCGCGATGAGGCGCTTTCCGGACTCGACACGAACAAGCGTCTCCAAGGCCTGGCGGACGAGCGCGGCGGTTTCCTTGGTGCCGGTCAACGATCTCGCCCTGTCAATGAGTGCATCGTCGAGATTGATGGTTGATCGCATCACGTTTTTCCTCTCTTAGATGCCTAAACTAGCACCATTTGGTGAAGAAAACTACGCTCGATTCCTGTCTCCATAGAACATCGTGCAACAGGGAAAAACGGTAGCTGTTGAATTTCATCGTTATTTCACCAGTCTTTCCGTTTGACGCTGACGCCACGAGGCCGAGCCAGGCCTTTGAAGTACTCCGCTGTTTTTGAATCAATTGCAGGTTGCCGTGAAATAGAAAACGAGGTGAGCTTCGCATGAAATTCGACAAGCTGCCGTCGGGAAGGTGGCGAAGCGATCGAGAGCGGCAAGCTTTACCGTACAAACGCCGACGCGTCACGCTGATGCCTGGCGCGACGTCGCGAGAAAACCTGCGATGAAATCGACAGTGTCGTCGCCATCTCTCAATCCGAGATGGATGCTTTTCTGGATGCCGCTCTGACCGATGCGGACGTGGCGGACATCGAGCGCTGCTACTTCCCGGCGTACCAGTCAGTCCGGAATGGCGCTGACCCTGCGGCCCGCCGCCATGAGCTGAAGCATCATTTCCGTCGTTTCGACATTCCGATGGTGGCGCGGGCGACCATTGGCGGGCACCAGAAATTGCGTAAACACATCAAGCCGCTCCGGGGTAGCCGAGCAGGGCACCGCTCACCAGGCTGGCGATGACATTGGCAACCATCGAGATGGAAGAGGTCATGGCCGTTGATCGAGCATGATGTCGCGCGGACAGATGGCGGTATCGTCCTCTTGAATATCCAGAATCGCGGTTCTCTTCGCCCCTCCGACGCACGTTAGAAACGGACGGTGGGCTAGCTGTTGATGGTTGCGGGCCATTTTTGGTGCTTTCAAAAATGGACACTGACAAGTTGCATGAATCGACATAGCGTCCGCCGCAATCGTATTGGATCTCAAATACGTGGCTCGTCAGTCACTTGGGCAAGATGGCGAGGGAAATATGACGGGCAAACGGTTCAGCGTGCTGCGCTGACCGAACTGTTGCGTAGATAAATGATGAGTGCGTCGGCCGGGGGAGACTGCGCATATGGAGACTGGTGGTCGGCAACAACACCATTCAGCTTGTCGGCGAAAGGGGCGGTGCGCCGCGGGAAACCGCGTCGCTGGCGGGCATTTTACCGTCGGATCTCAGCCAACAAGACGGGCGGCGTGCCCGGCAGTGGCGAAAATATAACATTTACAATGATGTAACCGATCGTTTTGCCCGGGAAGGGTACGACGCGGCATGATTTTTGAAAAGATGGTAGGGGCCATGACATTTATGCAATTTAGAGCCGGCGCATTTTTTCATCGCGCGCTCGACCTTATAGCCTCTTTGCCGCCCATTTTGTTGGGAGCACTCCGATCCATCGTTGCCGCAGTTAGGCACTGTCCTCAAAAATCCACCAGCAAAGCAGTGCGGACTTCGAATTCGATACCGGTATTCACTCTCACTTTCGTGTTGATCGCTGTACAGATCGCCTTTGCGCCAACCTCGCTTGCCTCTTCGGGTTGTGATGCGATCAACGCCGCCTGGGGCGCCGGGGCGACATACTCCAATGGCGCGGAGCTTTGGCAACCCGGCCTATCCCTCAATGCCGGCGACAAGATCACTTATAGCGTCACGACGAGCGGAAGCACGAACGCGGATACGGATCCGTACTCAGGACCGGGATTTGCACTCTATAATAATAGCTCTGCCACCGGCTCGGACATCATCGTCGAACAATATGCGACTGCCAATCACGAGCTCAATTTGAGCGGCAGTTACACGCCATCCCAGGCCTACCCGGATTTCACGGTCTATGCTTGGTCGCAGCCGGGAAGTGACGCGGTTCATGCCAGCGTCACCTGCCAAAATGCTCCAGGGACGATCATGCCGCCGAGTTTTCCGGTGACGCAGGCCGGTAGCACAACCAGCAGCCTCACCATGACCCTGTCGCAGGCACCCGGCACCGATTTGACCGTGACGCCGACCGCGGCCGGACTGACGTTTAGCCCGGCGGTAATTTCGTTTGCGTCCGGCAGTACCACTCAGTCCTTCACCATCACAGCCAACCCGGGTGCGACGCCCGGGCCCACTACGATCAACTACGCACTGGGTGGCACGGATGCCGCGGATTATGTGGCGCCTGCAAGCACGTCGATGACTGTTCTTGGCACGATCAGCCCGCCCGCTTATCCCGCATTGACACAGGGCAGCAGTTCGCCAACGCTGACAATGACCGCATCGAGCGCAGGTGCCGTCTCTATCACACCGTCAGCAACTGGCTTGACATTCTCACCGGCCACTCTCAATTTTTCAGGCGGCGCAAGCCAGAATTTCACCGTGACAGCCGCCTCCAATGCCGGACCAGGATCGGTCGCCGTCAGTTACGCGCTTTCCGGATCCGGGGCCTCCGTCTACGTTACCCCGCCGTCCGGCGCCATTGCGGTCAATGTGCCGGCGCCGACGATCAGTTCGATTTCTCCGACTTCCGGCCCGACATCGGGCGGCACTGCGGTGACCATCACCGGCGCGAACTTCAGCGGCACGACGGCTGTTACCTTCGGCGCAACGGCGGCGAGCAGCTTCACAGTCAATTCGGCGACATCGATCACGGCAACCGCGCCCGCTGGCACTGGAACAGTCGACATCCGGGTGACGACGACAGGCGGCACAAGCGCGACGTCGGCGGCCGATCAATATACTTACGTTGCGGCACCAACGGTATCGAGCCTCAGTCCGACTGCCGGCCCGACTGCTGGCGGCACGACAGTTGTCATCACCGGTACGAGTTTCAGTAGCGCGACGGCGGTGACCTTCGGGGCTACGGCGGCAAGCAGCTATACTGTTAACAGCGCAACGCAGATAACTGCAACCACGCCCGCAGGCACGGGCACAGTCGATGTCCGTGTGACGACATTAGGCGGTACGAGTGCAACGTCGGCGGCTGACCAATATACCTATGTCGCGGCGCCGACGATTTCCAGCATCGGTCCGACATCTGGACCGACAGCCGGAGGCACGACGGTAACATTGACTGGCACGAACTTCACTGGCGTAACGGCTGTGACGTTCGGCGCAACGGCTGCGACCGGCTTCACTTTCAATTCACCAACATCAATTACGGCGACAGCGCCCGCCGGCACGGGCACGGTCGATATCCGTGTGACGACATTAGGCGGTACGAGTGCAACGTCTGCGGCCGATCAGTATACCTATGTCGCCGCTCCGACCGTAACCGCTGCGTCGCCCAAAGCGGGTTTGGAGACTGGTGGCACGTCGGTGACGATCGCCGGTACGAGCTTGTCGGGCGCAACCTCGGTCAGCTTCGGCGGCACTCCCGCCACCGGCTTCACCGTCAATAGCGCAACCTCGATCACCGCAACCACTCCTGCCCACGCCGCCGGTGCAGTTGATGTCAGCGTCACTACGCTGGGCGGTACTGCGACATTGGTCGGCGGTTATACCTTCCTCAATCCGCCGGTTGCAGCAAATGTCTCAGCGACGGTTGCGCTGAGCTCGACGAACAATCCGATCACGCTTGCTCTGACCGGGGGAGCTGCTAGCTCGGTCGCCGTCTCGACGGCGGCAAGTCACGGTACGGCGTCAGCCACCGGCACATCGATCACCTATACGCCGACGGCAGGCTATACTGGCACCGACAGCTTCGCCTACACGGCTAGCAACGCCACCAGCACGTCTACGCCGGCAACCGTCAGCGTGACGATCTCGGCGCCGATAGTTACGATTGGCCCTGCGTCCCTGCCAAATGCCGCGATTGCGTCCAGCTATAGCGCCACCGTGACGGCAACCGGCGGCACCAGCCCCTATCGTTACGCGGTTACAGCAGGCTCGTTGCCGGCGGGCCTGACACTGTCTTCGTCTACCGGCGAAATCTCTGGCACGCCAACAGGAGGCGGGACCTATAATTTCGTCATCACTGCAACGGATGCCACGACAGGCACGGGAGCACCGTTTAGCGGTTCCATCGCCTATGCTTTGATGGTCGGCGCGCCGATGATGTCGATCACGCCGAGTTCGACTCCAACCTTGACCGCGGGAACAGCCTTCAGTGAGCCGTTCACGGCATCAGGCGGTACCGCTCCCTATAGCTATTCGCTTTCCGCGGGTGCATTTCCCCCTGGCCTGACGCTTGCAGCAGACGGTACACTCTCCGGCACGCCAACGGTCGCCGGCGTTTTCAGCTTCATCGTCAGGGCGACGGACAGTTCCACCGGCACCGGCGCACCGTATACCACTGCGTCAACGGTTCACACCGTAACCGTCAATGCCCCGATGCTCGCGCTGGGGCCGGCGACACTGCCGGGTGGCGCGGTTGCTACCGCCTATAGCGAGACTGTGACGGCTTCCGGCGGCAACATGCCCTACAACTATGCGGTGACGGCGGGTGCGCTGCCGAATGGTTTGACACTCAATAGCTCGACGGGTGCAATCTCCGGCACGCCGACGGCGGGCGGGACATTCAACTTCACCGTGACGGCGACTGACAGCTCCGGCGGGATGAATTCGCCCTTTAGCGTATCCAAAGCGTATAGCGTGGCGATTAATGCTGCGACGATTGCGATCGGCCCTGCGACATTGCCGGGTGCGGCGCTGAACACCGCCTACAGCCAGACGATCACCGCCTCGGGCGGCACGAGTGGCTATACCTACTCCGTCACCGGCGGCGCCCTTCCGCAGGGCCTGGCGCTCTCCTCGAACGGCACGCTGGATGGGACCCCGACGGCAGCCGGCAACTTCAACTTCACCGTGACTGCGACGGATAGCTCGACGGGTACCGGACCTTACACCGCCGCCAAGGCCTATAGCGTGGCCGTGACCGCTAACCCACCGATTGCGGGCAATGCCGCGGTGACGGTAGCCGCCAACTCGACCAGCAATCCGGTCGCCCTCAACCTGACGGGTGGAACCGCAACTTCGGTCACGGTTTCGACGCAGGCTAGCCATGGCACGGCGACCGCCTCGGGGGCTACGATCACCTATACACCAGCGGCGGGCTATGCCGGAGCGGACAGCTTTGCCTACACTGCCACCAATGCCGACGGCACGTCTGCGCCAGCTTCCGTTAGCGTGACGGTGTCGGTGCCGACAGTGGCGATAAACCCGGCGGCCTTGTCCTCCGGTTCGATCGCCACTGCATATAGCCAGGCGATCACGGCCACAGGCGGTACTGCTCCATATAGTTATGCCGTGACGGCCGGTGCGCTTCCGGCTGGTGTCAGCCTCAATGCGTCCACCGGCGCCATCACGGGCACGCCGACGGCGGGCGGGACCTTCAATGTCACCATCTCTGCAACGGACAGTTCGACCGGCACCGGCGCGCCATTCACAGGCTCCAAGGCCTATACCGTGACCGTTGGTGCTCCGACGATTACAATCACGCCGACCACACTGCCGGCTGCAACCGTGGCTGCTGCCTATAGCCAGACCATCACGGCATCCGGCGGAACCGGCACCTACTCCTATGCGATCACAGCAGGTGCCCTGCCCGCCGGCCTGACGCTCTCGCCGGCCGGTGTGCTTGCGGGCACGCCGACGGCATCAGGCAACTTCAACATCACCATCACGGCCACGGACAGTTCGACCGGCTCGGGACCGTTCACGGGATCGCGCGCCTATACCCTGGCGGTCAGCGTCCAGCCGCCGATCGCCAATGCGGTTGCGGCAACCGTCGCCGCCAATTCCTCGAACAATCCGATTACCCTCAACATCACCGGCGGTGCGCCGGCCTCGGTCGCCATCGCAAGTGCGGCGGCGCATGGGACGGCGACCGCATCGGGCACCTCGATCACCTATACGCCAACAGCAGGCTATTCCGGTACCGACAGCTTCACCTATACCGCCACGAATGCCTCCGGCACCTCGGCGCCGGCAAGCGTGAGCGTGACGATCACCGCGCCGACCCTGTCCTTCTCGCCGCCAAGCGGAGCCCTGCCGGCCGGCATCGTCACCACCGCCTACAGCCAGACCGTCACCGCCTCGGGCGGAACGAGCCCCTACAGCTATAGCCTCACCGGCACGCTGCCGAGCGGGCTCGCCCTCAACCATGCGACCGGCGCCATTACCGGCACGCCGACGACGCCCGGCAATTACAGCTTCTCCATCACCGCCACCGACGCCAACAGCGCCACGACATCCGCTGCCTATACGATCGCCATCTCGCCGCCGCCGACCACCTTCGTGTTCAGCCCGGCCGGCGGCGCGCTGCCCGATGCCATGTCCGGCGAGGCCTACAGCCAGCAGATCTCGGTCACAGGCGGCGTCGGCACGAAGATCTTCAGCCTTGCCTCCGGCAGCCTGCCGAACGGCCTGGTGCTCAACATCTCCACCGGCCAGCTGACCGGACCGCTTTCGGGCGGCACCGAAGGCGACTACAGCTTCACCATCCAGATCCGCGATGGCAATGGTGCAACCGGAAGCGCATCCTATACCCTCAAGGTCATCCCACGCGCTGTCAGCGCCGGGGATCAGGTCGTCGATGTACCGGAGGGGTCGACACCTCCGGACGTCTACCTCAATCGCGGTGCGACGGGCGGTCCATTCACCGCGGCCGACCTGACCTTCGTGGAGCCCGCCAATGCCGGCACGGCGACGATCATCCAGGGCCAGTTGGCAGCAGCCGGTCCTGTCAGCACACCTGTCGGTTGGTATCTGCAGTATACGCCGAACCCGGCCTATTCCGGTCGAGTGCGCGTCGGCTACAAGCTCGTCAGCGCGCTTGGGGTTTCGAATACCGGCACGATCACCTATAATATCCGCTATAACGCCGGCAAGGTTGCTGCGGATATCGACAATCTCGTGCATGACTTCGTGCAGTCCCGCCAGAACATGATCGCCAACACCATCGAGGTACCGGGGCTGCTGCAGCGCCGGCAGATGGAGAAGGCAACCGATCCCGTCACCGCCCGCATGATGCCGTCGGAAGAGGGCATGACGTTCGGCTTCTCCACCAGCCTGTCGCAGATGCGCGCCGCCGCCGGTGATCCGGATGCCGCCTCCGCCCCCTTCAACGTCTGGATCGACGGCGCCTATCTTGCCCATAACGACAAAAGCAAGAACGACAGCACCGGCAAGTGGGGCAGCTTCGGCATGGTCAGCATGGGCGTGGATTACCTGCTCTCCGACAGGGCCCTGATCGGACTTTCCTTCCACTATGACCGGATGACGGATCCGACCGACCAGGATACCGAGCTGACCGGCAATGGCTGGCTTGCCGGACCCTATGCCTCGCTCGAGCTTGGCAAGGGCGTGTTCTGGAACGGCAGCCTGCGCTATGGCGGCTCGAGCAACACCATCAACACCCAGTTCTGGAACGGCTCGTTCGACACGACGCGCTGGATGGCCGACACCTCGATCGAAGGCCAATGGAACCTCGATGAGGAAACCACGCTCTCGCCGAAGCTGCGGGCGATCTACTTCTCCGAAAAGGTCGACGACTACAGCGTCAAGAACAGCGCCGGCGACAGGATCGACATCGACGGCTTCAACGAGGACCAGTTCCGCGTCAGCCTCGGCGCCGAGATCGCCCGCTCCTTTACCCTGGAGGGCGGAACCAAGCTGACGCCCAAGCTCGGGCTGACCGGCGGCTACTCCGCACTCGACGGCTCCGGCGCCTTCGGCGCCGTCACCGCCGGCCTGTCCATGCAGACCATCAACTTCTGGATGCTCGACACCAGCATCCTCTTCAACATCGAAGGCGACGGACAGAAATCCGTCGGCGCAAAAGTCGCCGCAAGCAAAAAGTTCTGAAGACATGAAGCTTCCGCAGGAGAGCCCGCGGAGGCGGTTATAACGCTACCAGATACGCGACTTGATTGCCTCGAGGTTGTTCTTGCAGGAGGACTGTCTTTGGTCGGCCGTGGCGGTGATTCCGGATCGTGGGTTCCTGTCCCTTCAAGAGCATAAAATCCAAGGGGCCATCACCGACGGTGGTTCGACGCTATGACGGCTTTGCGCCCTCGTGCTCGCCGTTCCCGGCCGAAGCAAGTCCTCCCGAAAGTAGCCATCTATTCCAGGTACGGGGTCAGCACCTCTTCGATCCATTTCATGAATGTGCGGACCCGGCGCGAGAGATTGCTCCGATGTGCTACGACGAGAGACACGGGGATCGCCCGGCGACGAAAATCGGGCATGATCTCAATAAGCGCTCCACTCTCAAAATATTGACCAATCCCTATGAGTGGCGCCTGAATCAGTCCAAGGCCAGCGAGGGCAGCCGCGTCGTAGGTCTGCGCACTGTTGACGTGTAGCGCACCTGGCAACTGAAGCGTCGCGTAGCTGTCGCCGTGCGGATATTCCCATCCATAGGGCCTTGCGCCCAGCATCGTCGAAAAATGAATTGTCCGATGTTGCTGACACTTGAGATCGTCTAGCGATCGCGGGATGCCATAGCGCGCCAGATAGGCGGGGCTGGCAGCGTTGACCATGCGCAACAGGCCCAGTGGGCGGGCAATCAGCGTCTCGTCTCTGATGGGTCCAAGTCGCAATACACAGTCAAACCCCTCTTGGACCAGATCGACTTGCCGATCCGTACTCGACACCTCCAGCTCCAACTCTGGGTGAGCCGCTAGGAAATCCGGCAAGGCCGGCACGATGGTTGTGCGCGCCAACTCGGTCGGAAGATCGACCCGCAAACGCCCGCGAAGTGCCACGCCATCGCCTGCGAACATCGAGTGCAGGTCATCGACTTCAGCAAGCAGATCGCGGGCGCGGGCATGAAATGCGCGTCCGTCTTCCGTCAACTGCACGCTGCGCGTCGTCCGGTGCAGGAGCCTGACACCGACATCTCCCTCCAGCTTCCGGATCGCCGTTGAGGCCCTCCCTTTTTGGATGCCCAAGCTATCGGCTGCGCGGGTGAAGCTCCCCATTTCCGCTACCCTTATGAAAATGAGTATGGGTTCGAGATTCTGCATTTCGTGCCTCGGTATTGTTCTCTTCATGGATAACAGTGAGTTCATTTCCTCAGCATTTATCACATTCAGAGGACACAGTAAGTTCCGAATACTGGGATCCCCCATCGGAGAATGACAAATGTCCGGAACTATGAACCTACATCAGGTGCCTCAAACCATGACCTTGCAGCGCACCCTGTGGGTCGGCCGGATCATGAGCGCGATTGTCGTTATCGCCCTGGTGGCAGATGGCGCCATTCAGCTTTTCGCGCCGGGACAGATTGCGAGCATGTTGCAGGAAACCGGCTTCGCGATGGACCTGACCCGCGTCGTGGGTCCGATCATACTCGCCTGCGCCATCCTTTACGCCATCCCGGCCACCGCCGTCCTCGGCGCAATCCTGGTGACTGGCTTTCTGGGAGGGGCGATCTGCGCTCATGTCCGCATTGGTGAGTTGGGGTCGCCGCCGGAACTCATTTCCTTGGCTCTGGGCGCGATGACATGGGGCGGCCTCTATCTGCGCGATCCCCGTATCCGGGCCATTTTGCCGCTCATCCGTTGAACGAACAGGGGCATTGTTCTGTCCCTAAAAATCAGGAGAAAACGCATGTTTTTAGTCATGGGAATTACCGGAAAAGTCGGTGGTGCAACAGCACAACATCTGTTGGCGCAAGGCGAGAAAGTACGCGCGCTCGTCCGTAATCGCGAAAAGGCGGTTCATTGGCCGGACCAGGGCGTCGAATTGGTAGACGGCGATTGGAATGATACGGCAGCCATCGAGCAGGCGCTCAAAGGCGTTGAAGGTGCGTTCGTTATGTTGCCTTCTGTATGGGCGCCCTCGCCTGATTACGAAGAAGCAAAAGGCGTGATTGCGAACTATGTCGAGGCGCTCACCAAGGCAGCGCCGCCGCGGGTAGTCGCGCTTTCGTCGATGGGTGCGAACAGAACCAGCGGGCTCGGGATGATCACGGCCTTGTCGCTTCTGGAGCAAGGGTTTCGTGACTTGATATTGCCGACCGCATTTGTGCGCGCAGGCGGTTTCTTCGAAAACTTCCTCTACGGCTTGCAGGTAGCCCAGGGCGGAACGCTACCGGTCTACTATAATCCGACAGATCGGAAATCGACCATGGTCGCGACGAACGACATCGGCGCGGAAGTTGCGACCCTTTTGACCGGGCCGGCCTGGTCAGGGCAGCGCATCATCGAGCTTGGTTCGATGGTCAGCGCGGATGAAGTCGCGGCGCAGTTGGGTGAAGTCCTGAAACTCGACGTGAAAGCCTTTGCAGTCCCGCGTGCAAGTTGGGCGGAAGCGTTCGAGCAATTCGGTATCCCGAAGGGCCGCACCGGACCTGCCGAAGAAATGTTTGAGGCCGTGAATGCAGGATGGATGAGCCTCGGCGTCGTGGGTACGGAGCATATAGCGGGTACGACGTCCGCACGCGACGTCTTCGAGGCAGGGCACAACGCCGCCAAGGCATAAGCCCCCGGACGGATCAAGTATGACGGAGACCACACGCCTCTGCGCCGGACGCGTCGCGGGAATCACCTAACAGCTAAATCGAGACGCGGCGCGTCTACTCGTCCAACCGTCTGGATTTGCGAACAGCGGACTTGTAAGAAAAGTCCGCTGTTCGCGCCTTTTCGTTTCATAGCGGCCCGACTGCTCCAGGCCCCACACCGGAAATGATTCCCGCTTAGGATGTTCATTCCTGTCGCTCAGGGTGCCTCGGCGAGTTCCACAAGCTGCTATTCCGCTGGGCGGCCGACTACGTCCCTTATCGTCAAGGCTTCCCATGGGCTATGAGTTCCTTGGTGGGCCTGGGATGTTCTTGTAGAGCTGTGTCACCCAGTCCACAAAAACTCGAACTTTGGTGCTGAGCTGGCGGCTTGGTGCATAAGCGATGAACACATCCAAGGGCTTTGGTTGCCAGGCCTCGAGGACAATGCCGAGATCGCCGCGTTCGATGGCCGGCCGTACCATGAAATCAAGGGTATGCACCAAGCCGATGCCGGCCAATGCCGCGGCGAGGTGGGCATTGCTTTCGTTGACCATGACATTGCATCGAGGATTGATCTCGAGCGGTTTGCCGTGATCGAGGAAATGCATCGGCTGCACAACTCCGCTATGCGCCGAGAAATAGCCGACAACAGGAAAATCCTCGTCGATGATCTGCTGGGGATGAGTGGGTATGCCATGACGCGCCAAATAGGCCGGAGTGGCACATGTCGCCCAAGCCAGCGACCCGATCTTGCGGGAAATTAACGCACCATCCTCGGCGGTGCTGCGAATTGCGCAATCGACGTTTTCGCCGATCACATCCACCGTGCGATCGGTGACGCCGATCTGCAGCTGAATATCCGGATAACGCGCGCAAAACTCAGGCAAAGCGGGGATCAGCAGGCCGCTGGCGGTTGAGCCGCCGATGTCCACTCGCAGCCGACCACGTGGATTTGTTCGCGCCCGTCCGAGGGTGGCCTCTATTTCGTCCAGTTCCGCCAGGAGATGTTTTGTGCGTTCATAATATGCCACGCCATCGCTGGTCACGGTGACCCGTCGTGTGCTGCGCTCAAGCAGCTTCACCTTCAGATGCTTTTCCAGCAACTGGATCGACTTGCTCAGCGTGGCATTCGGTATCTGCAGCGATTGAGCAGCCCGATTGAAGCCGCCGGTCTCGACGACGCGTGCGAAGGCGCGAATGGCCTGCAGGTGATCCAAACTACTCTCCCTTAGGGTTGGTCGTTATTTCCACATGTGGATAAAGTAACCACAAAGGCCTAGTTTATCCCGAAATTGATAAAGAATAAATTGAACTTCATCACGCGGCCTGTACCGCCTTACGGAGTTCTCTCATGCAGATTTCAGACCTCACCAATCTTCACACCACCAAGCACGCCGGTAAAATCGCCCTGATCACCGGCGGTAGTTCCGGCATTGGGCTGGCAACGGCCAAGCGTCTCGTGCGCGAGGGAGCGACGGTTTACATCACGGGCCGTCGCCAGGCCGAGCTGGACAAGGCGACGGCTGACATCGGCGATGGCGTCACCGCGATTCAAGGCGACGTATCCGTTGTGGCCGACCTGGATCGCATCATGACCACCATCCAAAGGGCGCATGGGCGCCTGGACATCCTGTTTGCCAATGCGGGCGGCGGCGAATTTGCCGCGCTTGGCACGATCACGGAGGCGCAGGTGGACAAGTATTTCGGCATCAACGTTAGGGGAACGCTGTTCACTGTGCAGAAGGCTTTGCCGCTGATGGGCGAGGGCAGCGCCATTGTGGTGACAGGCTCGATAGCGGGCAATCAGGGCACGCCGGCATTCGGTGTCTATGCAGCGACCAAGGCAGCGCTCCGCTCCTTCGTGCGCAGCTGGGCCTCCGATCTTAAAGGCCGGGATATTCGGGTCAATCTCATCGCGCCCGGCACAGTTGTGACACCTGCCTACAAGTCCGAACTTGGCATGAGCGACCAGGATATCGAGCGATATCTGGTGGAGGTGGCCGAGCGGACGCCACTGGGCCGAGCGGCAAGCGCTGACGAGATGGCAAAAGTCATGTCGTTCCTTGCGTCTGACGATGCCAGTTACATGACGGGCGCCGAGATCGTCGTCGATGGCGGCATGACGCAGATCTGATCGTCCCCGCTCGCAAGTCCAATCATTTTTTCAAAGGAATCTCCGTTATGAGTATCAAAGACAATCTTGAGATCGCCCAGCTGTTCCTGGCCAAGCTCGGCGCGGGCGCTCCGCACGAGCAGATCATCCAGCTGTTCAGTGCCGATCTGGACTGGAACATCCCCGGCGAAACTGGTGTGCTTCCCTGGATCGGTCACAAAACGGGAAACAGTGCCATCGTCGACTTCTTGCGCGACGCGAGCCAGATGATCGAGAGGGTTCGATTTGAAGTACATGATGTGCTGGCCAGCGAAGAGCGCGCCATCATTTTTGGCGAGCTTGCTTCGCGTATCAAGAAAACGGGCAAGACGATCGAACAGGCCTACGCGATCGTTCTGACGATTGCGGACGGGAAGATCACACGCTTCCTCATGCTTGAAGACAGCTTCGCGACGGCCAAAGCCGCGCATCTCTGACAGGTCGAAATTCTAGTCCGTTTTGAATAGGAGTGCTCGCATGCCTCATAGCATTCAGACTTTGCTTCTTCGCAACCTCAGTGACGTTTTTGGCGAAATCGATCCTCTCCGCCGGCGCGCAACGCTCGAGGAAGTGTTCCATGAGGATGCTGTCTTCTACGATCCCGCCGGGGGCGTGTTTCGCGGACATACGGCCATCGACCAGGTCGCCGGCGATATCAAGGCCACTCATCCTGACTTTCAGTATCGACCTATCGCCGAACCGGAAATCGTTGGCGACGGCGGCCGGATCAAATGGGTCTCAGGCCGTCCGGGGGAAGCGCCGGAATATGCCGGCACCGATTTCATCATTGCGCGGGACGGAAAGATTGCCGCCGTCTACCTTTTCTTCGATCCGCTGCCGTGACGACACAGTCGACCTGACCCCACGACGCGTGCGACGTATCCAGTTGCTCAAGCCGATAGCATTCGAGCTTTGACGCCGCCTCTGATGAGTGGCAGTCCAACGAGTTTTGCATATTTGCGCAGGCCTTCATGCAGCCAGTAACAGCGTTATTATAGTTGGCTGTACGATGCCGGGGGACGGGCAATCTTCCCATTCGTTCAAGACCACGGCTAAGCCAGCTCCAGCGAGGCCGGCGCTCAACCATGCAGGACACCGTGTCCTCAGGCTGCATTGAGATTGCGCGTCACCTTCGCCAGATCTCTTGACGGTGGCAATCCAAACAGGCGTGCATATTCCCGGCTGAACTGGTTCGGGCTTTCATAACCGACACCGAAGGCAATGGACGTCGCGCTTCCCTGGCCACCGATCAGCTGTGAACGCGCATGCAGGAGCCTTACTCTCTTCTGATATTGAAGCGGGCTCAGCGCCGTCACTGCTTTGAAGTGACGGTGGAAGGCCGACACACTCAGGGCCGCCATCTCGGCCAATGTTTCCACCCTGATCTGCTGGGCAAAGTTTTGACGGATCCACTCGATTGCGACCCTGATACGGGCGAGTGCCGTGTCCGGCGATGCGATATCCCGTAGCATCCAGCCGAGCGGGCCCTGAAGCACGCGGAACAGGATCTCACGCTCGTAGGCGGGCGATAGCACGGCAATCTCGTCAGGACGTTCCATCAGCCTCAGCATTCGAATCCAGGCATCGAGAAGCTCGGCATTGACCGGTGCAACCGAGAACCCCGATCCGAACAAAGTGCTGCGGACCTGCGCCGGCAAGTCATCGATGAGCGCCGCGACGATCGTGGTGTCGAGGGTCAGGCTGACCGCCAAATACGGCTCACCCGTTGCGGCAGGGTGGATCGACCCGATGGCCGGAAGATCCACGGACATGACGAAATAGGTGGCGGGATCATAGTGGAAGGTCCTGTCGCCGACCGTCATTGTCTTCGATCCCGTCAGGATCAGGTTGACCATCGGATCGTAGACTGCGGCGAGCTGGTGTTCCGGGATTTCGCCCTGAACCATGGCGATGCGCGGAATGCCTGTTTCCGTGCGCTTGTTCTCAGCCTTTGAAGCCAGTGCTCTCAGTTCTTGCAGCTGCCGTTCCATGATCCGAGCCTGACAGAGGCGATCCCGGCGCGCAAGGCAAAAGCAGAAATAGGCAAGCTTTGAGGAGGATTGGGTGAGTGCCTCGCGATCGATAGTCTTAAGTTCGTCTCGCACCAGACACACAGGAGAGACATTTGAAGATCGTTATTGTGACCGGAAGCAGCCGAGGCATAGGGGCCAGCACGGCGCTTGAATGCGCCAAGCGCGGCATGGGTGTCGTCGTCACCTATAACGGCAATGCCGAGAAGGCGGAAGATGTCGTGAAAGCTATCTCTAAGATCGGTGGCAAGGCCGTCGCCCTGAAGCTTAACGTCGGCAACAGCAGCTCATTTCCCGAGTTCCGCGAGGCAGTTTCTGCGCGGCTTACCGCTATCTGGGGCAGGAAGACCTTCGACATCCTGGTTAATAATGCGGGCTACGGGCTCTACGCTCCGATATCAACCGTCACCGAGGAGCAGTTCGACGGCCTGTTCAACGTTCACCTCAAGGGTCCGTTCTTTTTGACGCAGACGCTCCTGCCGCTGATGGAGGACGGAGGGCACATCGTCAATGTCACCAGCGCGACCAGTCGCGTCGCTACAGCAGGCGTTGCCCCCTACGCTTCCTTCAAGGGTGGTCTCGAAGTTCTGACACGCTACATGGCAAAGGAATTCGGCGAGCGCCGGATCAGGGCAAACTCCATCGCTCCGGGCGCCATCCGGACAGAACTGGGCGGCGGACTGAACGATGAATTCGAAGCCATGCTTGCAGGACAGACCGCGCTTGGCCGGGTTGGTGAACCCGAAGAGCTCGGTGGTATGATAGCGAACCTGCTTTGCGAGGAAAACCGCTGGATCAACGCCCAGAACATCGAAGTGTCGGGCGGCTACATCATCTAAACAGAGGAGCGCGCATCATGCTTGACCACGTCTTCATATCCGTCAGTGACATTGATCGCTCAATCGCATTCTACGAAAGGGCGCTTGAGCCGCTCGGTATCGTCCATGCGATCGATTACGACGGCAAGAACGGCCCTCCAGGCCATCCCGATCTTAAAGGCTTTGGCGCGAACGGTCGCTTGTTCTTCTGGCTGCGCGAAGGTGTTGTCGAAGGGCGCGCCGCTCATGTCGGTTTCATCGCCGACGGCAAGCGGGAGGTCGATGCCGCCTTTGCGGCGGCGATGGCCGCAGGTGCCTCGGAAATTCATCCGCCCGGACCACAGCTTCATTACGATCCCCGCTACTACGCGGCTCAGGTCCGCGACCCCGACGGCTACAGCCTCGAATTCGTTTACAAGGAATGGCAGCACTAAATGAAGAAGCTCATGATTTACGGTGCGACGGGCTACACCGGTCGCATGGCGGCCGAACATGCTTCGGCCGCGGGTACGCCGCTCATCCTCGCAGGACGCACAGAGGCGGCGCTTGCATCGCTCGCGGCAAGCCTTGGCGTGGAATATCGGCTCTTCGGGCTCGAAGACATCGCAATGATCGATCGGTCACTCGAGGGCGTTGGTGTCCTCCTGAACTGCGCCGGTCCGTTCGCGAAGACAGCCGAACGCCTGATGACGGCAGGTATCCGCAATGGCGTCCATTACCTGGACGTTGCCGCGGAACTCGATGGCTACCGGCTGGCTGAAGCGCTCGATGATAAAGCCAGGGCTGCAGGCGTCATGATGCTGCCGGGCAGCGGCGGCAGCGTGGCGATGCTGGGCTGCCTTGCCGGGCATGCCGCCGCCAGAACGGAAAACCCATTGAGCATCCGGGTTGCCATGCATGTCTCCGGCGGTCTGTCGCGAGGCTCCGCCGTCAGCGCCATGGGTAGCGTCACCGCCGAAATCCTGGCGCGCGTTGACGGTAAGCTGGTTGCCCTTACTGCTGCAAGCATTCGGAAATTCGACTTCGGCAGCGGTGCAGTCGACTGCTTCCAGGTGACGCTTCCCGATCTCATTACGATCTGGCGGACGACGGATGTTCCAAACATCGCGACCTTCGTCCATCTGACGGGCGAAGGCTTCCCGCAGGGTGATCTCTCAACACTTCCGGACGGGCCCAGCGAGCAGGAGCGTTCAGCCAATCGTTATCAGGCCGTCGTCGAGGTCACCGATGCCGACGGTAAAGTTGTCCGATCGGTGCTTGATACGGTCAACGGCTATACGTTCACGGCAAAGGCTGCCGCCGAGGCTGGGCGACGCGTACTTGCCGGCGAGGTCCAAGCCGGCTTCCAGACCCCTTCCATGCTGTTCGGCAACGGCTTCGCCGAGACGATCGCTGACACCACGATTGTCGATGTGTGAGGAGCAGCCAGTGCAGAAGCTTGTCGATACCTTCATGCAGGCGGCCAATGCCTTCGACGTCGAGAACACGCTGTCCCTATTCTCGTCCGATGCAGTCATCGACGACGTTTCGGTGGGTGACGCCTTCGTCGGTACCAAGGGCATTCGCCTCTATCTCGAGCGATTTTTCGTTGGCTACAAGACGAAGAGTAGGCTTCTGTCGCTCAAGCAATCGGACGATTTCAACGCTGTCGTTCGACTCGATTTCACAGGCGACTTTGGCCACGAGATCGGAATTTTGAAGATCGCAATCAACCCGGACGGTTTGATTGAACGCATTGATGCCGATCTCGAGTGACTGCCGTCGAACACAGTGATTGCCATTTGTAAGAGCGCTGTCGCCAGGGTAGGGGCTGCATATTTATTTTTATCGGACGGCGATCCAATCACGCATTTCGTCGCCCGATCGATTCCGTTCAAGACCACAGGACTATATGGCAACCTACTGTTGTTTTCCACTCTAATTCGCCCCCAGTTTGCATTTCGAAGTTAACCAAGGTTCTGTCTGATCTGTGAAACTTTTCGGGGCTACTCGGGCGTATAAATCAGTCCAAGTAATTTGGGAGAAAATTCTTGTTGAAGCCCAGCCCTCGCACAATCGCAACATTAGATAGGCTCGATTCTGTCGAGTGGTTTGTGAACGTCGGAAAGAAGGATCAGAATCAAGCAGAGTTTGTGGATTCATGGAGTGCGGCCATAAAATCTTGTTCGGCAACGCATTGGGAAAATCTTACCCTAGAAGCCACCAATCAATTGCGCGAACGGATCAGAGAAAAAAATAAAGAGAGGCTAAATCAGTGGAATTCGATCTTAAAGATTGTGAAGCCCTTCTCCGATGCTCTAGTTAAGGATAAGTCGGAGCATGTTAGGATGTTGAACAAGCTTCCAGAGTCATTTTTGAAATGTGTCCGGTGGGATATATTTCATTTATGCATGGAGGCAGAATATTCTGATCTGGTAGAGCCCGCGTTTTTTTCTTCTCTTTCGTTCTATTATTTTCATGGGCACTTCCCATGCGGCTACTCGGGACCTTTTCCGAAGGGCCAATTTGTCATATTTTAGCTTTGAAACGGTGAGAAATGGCTGCAATCTGCAAGTTAGAATAAGTGGAATCTACGAAGAGATTTTAAACAAATTGCGGCGGGTACGGGTTGTCTTGTGGCAGATAGGTCCACGATAGCATTTTCGCGGTGCCTCCTGCGAAGCCGGGCGACTTAATGAGGTCATATGTCAGCCGACGAATTTCTCGAAACGCGAGGTGAGCCGCGACAAGCAAAGCGGATTTCGGAGACGGAGGCCAACAAGGCTCGCGATAGGGTTCCTGCGGACCTAATAGCTTTCTGGGCGGAGCACGGCGTCGGGTATTATGCAGACCGTAATTACTGGTTGTGCATGCCGTTTATGTTTGACGATTTTCTTGCGGTCATATTAGGCGAAGTTCTAAACCTGCAAAGTAAGGATTGCGCCGCTTTCGGATATTCGAGCCTGGGAACAATCGATCTCTGGCACAGGAGAGGGCGTCATTTCACCCTTTCGCTGGATGTTGGGTTGCTGATGGATTTGACCAGCCGCAAGGAAACCGATCCACCGTCGCATGATCTGCACGAGCGATATAGTTTGGCAGGTATTGAGATGCCCGAGAATGCCAATGAACTCTTTCTCGAAGGGCGAAAAGCTCCCGAGGATGTATGGGATATTCTGGTGGGTGTTACGTCGTTCGACTCCCATAGATTCATAGAGGATGAAAACGGCCGCCAGCTTTTACCACAACTGCGCAAGACTCTTGGTCAATTGTCGGAAGGGGAAATCTATCTTTGCAAAAATCCCGAGTTTCCCAATATTGCAACCTCCTATCGAAGAATGAGTTTGACTGAGGCATTCGAGCGACTTCCTAGCTCACTACACTATTCATTTGCGGTCGAAATCGATGGAGGCCAGGATATCGTCGACGAGATCATTCCGGTAGTCGCGCCGAGCCAATAAGCGCAGATGTAGACGCCAGATGCGACGAAGTGGAGCTTCACGGATACCCGTTCGGCATTTCCTTGAGAAAAGGAACCTGAGCCGTCACCGATATGTTGGACGACGAGGAGCACTTTGAAGAGCTGTTGATTTCCGCCCCAATTTGCCCCCTGTTTGCGTCTCGAAGTTACCCAAGGTTCTGTCTGATTTGCGATCCCTCACCCAGATACTTACAACGTGTTGGAATACATTGCTTTCCTTCGCTCACCTAGGGGAGCCGAAGTGCAAGAAAGGTTCAAGACGGGCGATGATCAACAGGGAGTAGGATTGATCAAGGGCGAACTGCACTTCTGGGGCGCCGCCCAGGGCAGGAATTCGTTTGCGCTACCGACCTTGTGCATGGGAACGGTTAGATGCAGACCTGACGCATGATCGTCTCGATGTTGAATTTGAGGCGATCGTCCAAGGCGTCCTTGTCCATCAGATCGCGCTCGAAAATGATCGAACCGGTAAAACGGTTAGTCAGATAATAGTAGCCGATCGCGGCGATCGTTATATTGAGCTGTACGGGGTCGATGCCCTCCCGGAAGATGCCGGCCTTGACGCCTCTCGCAAGGATTCCCCCGATGAGGCTGACCAGCTTGCGGTTGGTAACCTTCACCTCTTCAGAGCCTTTCAGATGCTTGGCACGATGCAGGTTGGCGCTGTTTACGAGCGTGATGAACTCGGGATGCCTAAGGTAGTACGCCCAAGTGAATCGAACGAAAGTCTCAAGCGCTTCCTTGGGTTCGAGCTTTTCGAGATTGAGCTTCTGTTCTGCCGTTCTAATGTCGGCATAGGCCTGCTCAAGCACCTCCTGGAAGAGCTTATCCTTGCTCTCAAAGTAATGGTATATCATGCGCTTGCTGTTAAGCGAGCGTTCGGCAATCACGTCGACCCGAGCGCCGGCCAGCCCGTTCTTTGCGAATTCCTTTTTTGCGGCCTCCAGAATTCTCGTCTTGGTGGTTTCCGCGTCCCTCGGGGGTTTTGCGGCCCTCGCAGCTCTTACTTTCGAATCCAATGTTCGTCTCCAAGCGAATTCGTGCAAATCATTCGATGTTTATATACGAACCGGTTGGTGCACGAAAGCTGATCTGGTCAACAGTTTTGGCTTGACGAGTGGCATCATTACCAAGTAACTGGTTAGTGCGTTTTGGCGACGAAACAAACATCCGGCACCGGTTTGGAACGATGCATTGGATAGGCCCGGGCGCGTTCTTTTGACTAGACGGGAGGAGAGTCATGTCAACTTTTATCAAGGACTTCATCGAGCGCGAAACGCTCTCGCGCCGCAACTTCATCTTGGCATCCGCAGTGGGAATGGGATCGATGTTCGTGCCGGGGTTCGGCCAGCAGGGCGTCGCCCGAGCCGCGCTCAAGGATCCGGCGATAGCCTGGAGCTACCGTGACCGCGCATCGGCCTACTGGAATGCTATCGTTTCGGGAGGCGAGTCCTTCGTTGAATCGCTCGGCAAACCGAAAAGCGACCTTGTGAGCTTGATCAATGAGGGTTCTTCGGAGAAGTCGCTGGCCGACATCAAGGCGTTCCTCGCCAAGAACAATGGCAACTGCGCCATTGCCTGCGATGCGAACGACAGCCCGAATGCGCGTCCGGTCGTCGAGGCTGTGAAAACGGCAGGAGCCTATGTCTCGACAATCTGGAACAAGACCGACGACCTGCATCCCTGGGACTTCGGCGACAACTATGTCAGCCACATGACCTGGTCGGACGTGGAGCCGGCGGCGCAAACCGCCCGTATTCTCTTTGAAGCCATGGGCGGAAAGGGCGGGGTCGTTCATCTTGGCGGCATCGCGGCGAACAATCCTGCCATCGAGCGTCTGGCGGGTCTCAAGAAGGCTGCCGCTGAGTTCCCGAACATCGAGATTCTCGATGCGCAGCCTGCGGACTGGGACACACAGAAGGGCGCGGCCCTGATGTCGTCGTTCCTGACGCGCTACGGCGACAAGATCAAGGGCGTGCATTGCGCCAACGACAACATCGCCTATGGTGTCATCGAGGCGCTTCGCGCCGAGGGTATCGATGATATGCCGATCGTCGCCTATGACGGCAATCCCGACGCGGTGAAGCTCGTCATCGAAGGCAAGTTGCTGGCCACTGTCTTCACCAATCCGGACTGGGGTGGCGGCATCTCGGCCGCGCTTGCCTATTATGCCGCGATCGGAGCGTTCAAGCCCTCCGAAGAGCCAAAGGAACACCGCGAATTCTACGGTCCGACGATCGTGATTTCGGCCAAGGACGCGGCTGATTTCAAGGCCAAGTACATGGATGCGACCCCGACCTACAACTGGAAGGACTTCTGGTCCCCAACCAAGGGCCAGATCAAGTACGCCAACTAAGCCGACACGGCGGCACGTCAGGGTTACACGGTCGTGCCGCCGCAGACTATCGCATAGACATGAGGGAGGAGTGGTCCGATGATGTCGGTTTCGCGCGAGAATCTTATCAAATGGGCACCTTTCCTTGTGCTCATTGCCCTGGTGATCTTGTTCACCGCCATCAATCCAACATTCTTCTCCGTCCGGAATTTTTCCAGAATTGCCGTGGCGTCAGCGCCTGCGCTTATGGTCGCGGTCGGAGTGACTTTCATCATCGTCATGGGATCGATCGACCTGTCGATGGAAGGTGCTGTCACGCTTGCCGCCGTCCTCTTTGCCTACATGTTCATTGGCCTCGGCGGTTCGCTGGCAGGATTCGGCTGGCTCGCAATTCCGGCGACGCTTATAGTCGGCGCTTTCATCGGCGTCGTGAACGGGCTCGTCCACGTCAAGCTTCGAATACCATCCTTCATGGCAAGTCTTGCGATGGGCTTCATCGGCACCGGCGCGGGGATCCTTTTGACCGGCGGGGATATCGTCAAGGTTTCCGACCCGATATTCCGGGGCCTGCTCACAGTCCGTCTTCTCGGCTTTCCGCTGATGGTTTATGTCGCCGTTCTCGGGCTGCTGGTTGCCTGGTTCATTCAGCGCTACACCATTTTGGGGCGCAACTTCTATGCTGTCGGTGGCGGAGAGGATCTTGCCCATGGTTCCGGCGTGAACGTTGCCCGCGTCAGAGTGCTGGGCTTCGGGCTTGCAGGGATCTTCTATGCCCTGGCGGCGATCCTGGTGGTCGGCCGCATCGGTCAGGCGGAGTCGATCTCGGGCGCCAACTTCATGTTCGTCTCCATTACCTCGGTCGTGGTCGGCGGTGTGGCCTTGTGGGGTGGGATCGGAGGGGTCTGGAACGCGCTCGTCGGCGTGCTGATCGTCGGCGTGATCAACAATGGCATGGTCGTCATCGGGCTCCCTGATTTCATGCAGCAGGGCGTCCTGGGCGCTCTCGTCATTCTTTCGGTGGTCCTTTCGACCGACCGCTTCTCGATCTCCTTTGTAAAGTGAGGGCGTGATGTTCGAACTGAAGTCAGTCGACAAGAAATTCCCCGGTGTCCATGCTCTCAAATCCGTCAATTTCGAAATCGGCCGGGGTGAGATCGTCGGGCTCGTGGGCGAGAACGGCGCCGGCAAGTCCAGCCTCATGAAGGTTATCTACGGGGCATACCAGCCGGATTCCGGGCAGGTCGTCATCAACGGAAAGCCCGTCAAGTTTGCCAATCCCCGCCAGGCGATGGAACACGGCATCGGGATGGTCTTCCAGGAGCAATCGCTCATCACCAATCTCTCGGTCATGGAGAACATATTCCTCGGCTACGAGGCGCAGTTTACGCGCGCGGGCGTGGTGAATTGGCGCAAAATGGCTGAAGCGGCGAAGTTCCAGCTTGCCAAGGTGAAGCTCGACATCGATCCGGCGACGACGACCTCGAAGCTTTCCTTTGCCCAGAGACAGTTGGTGGAACTGGCAAAGGTACTGACGCTTGAGGAACGTATCGCAGGAGATCTCATCATCCTTCTGGACGAGCCGACCTCGGTGTTGAGTCAGGAAGAGGTGAAGCTTCTGTTCAAGCTGGTCCGCGAACTGACGACGCGGGCATCCTTCATCTTCGTATCGCACCGCATGGACGAAGTGATGGAACTCAGCAATCGGGTCTACGTCATGAAGGACGGTCAGGTCGTCGACGTTGTGTCTTGCGGTGACGCCGATGTCGAGACGATCCAGCGCAAGATGGTCGGCCGCAATATCGATCGCGAATACTACCGCGAGAGCAAGCAGACGCCTTATAACGCATCGAAGGTGCTCGTCGAGCTCGACAATGTCTCGCTGCCGGGCAAGGTGCGCGATGTCTCGTTCAAGGTCCATGCCGGCGAGGTGCTCTGCCTTGTCGGAACGGAAGGCTCCGGCCGCGAGGGCATCATGCGCGCGATCTATGGAATGCTGTCTCCGACGAAGGGTCAGCTCAAGATAAAGGGCCTGGCGCTTGCGCACTTCAATCCGATGAAAGCCGTAGCCCTGGGGCTCGGCTATGTTCCTCGTGAGCGGAAAGTCGAGGGAATAGTCGCCGGAATGAACGTCTACGAAAACATGACGCTGTCCCAGCTCGGCCGACGATCTAATGCTGGCGTCATGCGTATCGGTGAAGAGCGCAGCCTCGCGCGTGACTGGATACGCAAGCTCTCCATCAAGGCCCATTCCGAGCAAGCGGACTGCGGCAATTTATCCGGCGGCAATCAGCAGAAGGTGGTTCTGGCCAAATGGCGTTCGGGCGGATCGGACATCATGCTCCTCGATCATCCGACGCGTGGTCTCGATATCGGTGCCAAGGAGGATGTCTACGAGATGATCCGTGAGATGTCCTCGACGGGCGTAGGCATCGTGCTGGTCGCTGACACACTTGAGGAGGCGATTGGCCTCGCTCATACCATCGTTGTTGTCAAGGATGGCAAGGTCACCCGGCGTTTCGACTATACGCCCGGTGCCAAGCCGTCCCTCTTCGACCTTCTCCACGACATGATCTGAGGGCAACATGGATCTTCACAAGCTAAAGCCTCATCTTCCCTGGATCACGCTCTTGGCACTGGTGGCGATCGTCGGAATTCCGAACCCGGATTTTCTCCGGCCCACCAACCTTCTCGAGCTGGCCGGCGACATCGTGCCGCTGTTCATCATGGCGCTCGGCCTGACCTTCGCCGTCTATATCGGTGGCATCGACCTGTCCGCACAATCCGTGGCCAACATGGTTACGGTCATCGCTTCGGTCTACCTGGCCGGCATGGGGGCGTGGGTCGCCGTCGTCTGCGTCGCCTGCGGTTTCCTGCTGGGGATGGTTTCAGGCTATGCGACCACGAAACTATTCGTGCCGTCGTTTATTTCGACACTTGCGGTCGGCGGCCTTGCATTCTCGGTGGCGCAGTGGCTCTCGGGACAGCGTGCGCTCAACATGAACGCAACGCAGCGTGACGACGTTTTCGGATGGATGATCGGTCATGTCGGCATCATCCCGAACGAGCTCTTCCTTGCCGCAGGCCTTTTGCTGATTTGCCTGTTCATCGAACGTCGTACGCGGCTCGGCCGCGTATTCAAGGCAATCGGTGCTGGAGAGCCGGCTGCCGCAGCTTCGGGGATCGATGTCGGCTTTTATAAAATCCTCGCCTTTGCAATCTCCGGAGCCATGGCAGCCATTGCGGGTCTGCTGTTTGCCGTCAAGCTTTCTGGCGGAGCGCCAACGATCGCAAACGGCTTCCTTCTGCCTGCAATCGTTGCGGTTCTCGTCGGCGGGACGCCATTGACGGGCGGTGTCGGCGGCGTTCTGAACACCGCGATCGGCGCGATGATTGTCGCAGTGATCCGCTCGTCCATGCTGTATTTCGGCATTGAGGCGACCCAGCAGCAGATGGTTTTCGGGCTGGTTCTGATTATCGCGATCGCTTTGACGATCGATCGCTCCAAGCTGAAAACGGTGAAGTGACGTGAGCGCAACCGAAACAATGAAAGCCGCGGTTCTGGTCGCACCTGGAAAATTCGAGGTCCGTCATGTTCCCATTCCCGCGATCGGTCGTGACGACGTCCTCGTGCGCGTCATGCAGGTCGGCATTTGCGGGACGGATATCCACATGTTCCATGGCCGTTACGCGGCCGAGGCACTGCCGATCATCCCGGGGCACGAGTTCTGTGGCACCGTCGAAAAACTCGGAGAGGGTGTATCGAACCTCAAGGTCGGGACGCGCGTCGTCGCCGACATCAACATCGGATGCGGTACCTGTTATTGGTGCCGCAGAAACGAAGTGCTGAACTGTGCAGAGGTCACGCAGATCGGCATCGGACGCGACGGAGCTTTCGCAGAGTTCGTCGCGGTGCCCGCCCGCCTGGTTATTCCAGCGCCTTCCGATATCGCGCCGGAAACGCTGGCGCTGACCGAGCCCGTCGGCTGCGTCGTCCGTGCGGCAAAGAAGGCGCAAGTTTCCCTCGGAGACTCCGTTGTCGTGCTCGGTGCGGGTCCGATCGGCAACCTGCACGTGCAGATGATGCGCTTGGCCGGCGCAGCGCCGATCGTCGTGTTCGATCTGTCGAAGGCACGCTGCGAGGCAGCGCTTGCCGCCGGTGCCGATGTCGCCGTCTCCGATCCCGCCAAGCTCAAGGATGCGGTTCTCCGCGCCACGGACGGGATCGGCGCCGATCTCGTCATCGAGAGCGTCGGGCTGGTCAAGCTCTATGAGACAGCCTTCGATCTGATCCGAAAGGGCGGACATGTCGCGTTCTTTGGTATTGCCGGGCCGCAAGACAGCCTGGCGGTGCCGATCCTGCAGACGGTTCTTCAGGAAAACAGCCTGAAGGGGTCTGTCGCCGCGATGGGCGAGGACATGAGGCAGGCACTGAAGCTTTTGGTCAACGGAAGGTTCGATGTCAGCCCCTTTACCGGAGCGATCTATCCGCTCGCCGACATACAGCAGGCATTCGACAGTCTGCCAAATAGACCGAGCGACCTGAAAACCCAAATTCGGATGTCGTGAGACACTCCCAGCCGCGCCGCCAATGGGCGCTGCGTGCTTGAACTTTAAAGATGGAGGATCAAATGGATCAGCTAGCACCAAGACAGCGCCTGCCGGAAGAACCCAGGCAGTTCGGCTTTTTCGTCGACGGGCAATGGAAGACCGGCCAGGGTGTTTTCGAGCGTTCGTCCCCCGGCCATGGCGTGCCGGTATCACGCACGGCCCGATGCACGATCGAGGATCTGAACGATGCGGTTGCGGCCGCTCGGCGGGCTTTCGAGAATGGATCCTGGTCGGAAATCTCCGGTGCCGAGCGAGCGGGAGTGCTTCTACGTGCCGCCGAGATCTTGAAACGCAGGCGTGAGGAGGTGGCATATTGGGAAACGCTCGAGAACGGAAAGCCGATCTCGCAGGCACTCGGTGAAATTGATCATTGCATTGCCTGCTTCGAGACGGCAGCCGGGGCCGCCCGCGCCCTGCATGGCGACAGCTTCAACAATCTCGGAAAGAACCTGTTCGGCATGGTGCTGCGGGAGCCGATCGGTGTCGTCGGCCTCATCACCCCGTGGAATTTCCCGTTCCTCATCCTTTGCGAACGCGTTCCGTTCATTCTCGCGTCGGGCTGCACCCTCGTGGTGAAGCCCTCGGAAGTCACCAGCGTCACGACGTTGCTGCTTGCCGAAATTCTTGCCGAAGCCGGCCTGCCACGCGGTGTTTACAACGTCGTCACGGGGTCGGGACGCACGATCGGTCAGGCGATGACCGAACATGCCGACATCGACATGGTATCCTTCACCGGGTCGACGGCCGTCGGTCGTGCATGCGTCCATGCGGCGGCAGACTCGAATTTCAAGAAGCTTGGCCTGGAACTTGGCGGCAAAAATCCGATCATCGTCTTTGCCGATGCCGACCTTGAGGCGGCGGCGGACGCTGCGGCGTTCGGTATCTCGTTCAATACCGGACAATGCTGCGTTTCTTCGAGCCGACTGATCGTCGAAGCCAAGGTCGCAAGCGAATTCGAGGAACTGTTGGCGTCGAAGATGAAGAGGATCGTCATCGGCGACCCCCTCGATCCGGCGACACAGGTTGGAGCGATCACGACCGAAGCGCAGAACAAGACGATCCTGGACTATATCGAGAAGGGCAAGGCCGCAGGCGCAAAAGTGCTGGTGGGCGGTGCGAAGCTCGACCATGGGGGCGGCCAGTATATCCAGCCGACGCTCTTTAGTGGCGTTCGTCGGGACATGGCGATCGCGACGGATGAGATCTTCGGCCCGGTTCTCTCCAGCTTCACATTCGAGACTGTCGACGAGGCGGTGCAAATTGCGAACGACACCGTCTACGGGCTCGCGGCGAGCCTGTGGACGTCTGATGTCAGCAAGGCGCTTTCCGTCACGCGACGCGTCAAGGCAGGGCGCTTCTGGGTGAACACCATCATGGCGGGTGGGCCGGAAATGCCGCTTGGCGGCTTCAAGCAGTCCGGTTGGGGCCGCGAGGCCGGCATATATGGTGTCGAGGAATATACCCAGATCAAGTCCGTGCACGTCGAACTGGGCAAGCGCCAACCCTGGATCGTGTGATGAAGAACGCATTCGACTATATCGTCGTGGGCGGCGGATCGGCGGGCTGTGTTCTGGCAGCCCGTCTGTCCGAGGATCCCGGCGCGAGGGTTTGCCTTATCGAAGCTGGCGACCGCGACAGGAATCCGCTCATACACATGCCGGTCGGCTTCGCAAAGATGACGTCCGGCCCGCTCACCTGGGGGCTGGAGACAGTTCCCCAGAAACACGCCATGAACCGTGTCATTCCCTACGCGCAGGCCAAGGTTCTGGGTGGCGGTTCTTCCATCAACGCCGAAGTATACACCCGCGGACATCCGAGCGACTACGACCGCTGGGAGCAGGAGGGCGCCGAGGGATGGAACTTCAGCCAGGTGCAGAAGTATTTTCTGCGCGCCGAGGGCAATGCCGTCTATTCCGGCCCGCTTCACGGGGCCGATGGCCCGTTGAGCGTTTCCAACATTCCAGAGCCGAACCTGCTGACCAAGGCGTTTGCGAGAAGCTGTCAGGAATATGGAATTCCTTACAACCCCGATTTCAACGGCGAAAGACAGGAAGGGGCCGGGATCTATCAGATTACGACCCGCAACAACAGGCGTTGCTCGGCCGCCGTCGGCTATCTCAAGCCGGTGCTTGACCGCCCGAACCTGACGTTGGTGACCGGCGCGCTTGTTCTTCGGGTCGTGTTCGAGGGGAGGAGAGCGACCGGTGTCGAATATGCCGTCAACGGCCGCAAGATGCTTGCCACGGCCGGGACTGAAGTGATCGTGACTGCCGGCGCGATTGGAACGCCAAAACTGCTCATGCTCTCCGGCGTCGGTCCCGCGGACCATCTTCGCTCCTCGGGAATAGCTGTCGTCCATGATCTCGGCGGGGTTGGCCAGAATCTGACGGATCACTACGGCGTCGACATCGTTGCCGAGATCAAGAACCGCGACAGCCTGGACAAGTACAACGAACTCCGTTGGATGATATGGGCGGGCCTGCAATACGCGCTTTTCAACTCCGGGCCCGTGACGTCAAACGTCGTCGAGGGCGGTGCTTTCTGGTACAGCGACAGGGCTGAAGCGCGTCCCGATCTCCAGTTTCATTTCCTGGCAGGCGCTGGCGCTGAGGCGGGTGTGCCTTCGGTTCCAAAGGGATCATCGGGAGTGACGTTGAACAGCTACACGCTGCGGCCAAAATCACGCGGCACGGTGACATTGCGGTCGTCCGATCCGCGCGACTTGCCGCTCGTCGATCCGAACTTCCTGGCAGATCCCGACGATCTAAGGGTCGCAGTGGAGGGCGTGAAGATCAGCTGCGAAATCATGCGGCAATCTTCACTGCAGAACTACGTGAAGACGGTCCATTTTCCGGATGGTGGCGTGCGTACGCAGTCGCAGTTCGAGGACTATGCGCGCAGGTTCGGACGAACCTCTTATCATCCGACATGTAGCTGCAGGATGGGCACGGACGGTATGTCGGTCGTGGACCCGAAACTGCGCGTCCATGGTCTCGAGGGCATTCGCATCTGCGACAGCTCGACCATGCCATCGCTGGTCGGATCCAACACCAACGCGCCGACGATCATGATCGCGGAACGCGCATCCGATTTCATCAGAGGCAATCGCTGATCCAAGACGTGCAAGAGCCGAGAGAGGCTGGCAGCCCTCTTTCGGCTCTTGTTTCTCGCTATGACGTCGTGGTGTATCAGAAAGGGGCCGCGCCGGATGGCTGCGGGTCGATGCATGAGCAGCGTGCCGACAGGGAGACAGGCCTAAGCCAGAAATGCCGTCCACCGGCACGCTGAGGATTTAGCCGGCCGATCCATCCCATTCCGGCGCCCAGGGGACCTTTGTCTTGTCGACGCACCTGAAATTGGTGCCTGTCAGGGCATCGATACGCCGCATGTCGATGCTGGTAAGGGTAAAGTCCATGATGTCGAAATTTGCCCGCATATTTTCAATCTTGGTCGACATGGTGTTGATCGCAACGCCCTTCTGCAGAATCCATCTCAACGCGACCTGGGCCGGCGTCTTTCCATAGCAGGCGCCGATCTCACCGAATTCCGGATAGCGGAAAACCTCGCCCCTGGCGACGGAGCTGAAGGAGGCAAGCGGAATGCCTGTCTGGCATGAGGCATCGAGCAGGATCGACTGATCGAGGAGCGGATGGAACTCCACCTGGTTGATTGCGACCTCTCCATCAAGCTGCGATTGCGCCTCCCGCATCATGGCCGCGGTGAAATTCGAGACGCCGATCTCGCTTACAAGTCCCCTGCGCTTGGCGTCACGAAGCAACGACAATGTCTTGCGATTGTCTCCGGAAGGATCCGGCCAATGGAGAAGCAGGAGATCAATTCTTGAAACGCCGAGTGCGCCCAGACTTGTCTCCACCGATTTCAGGAATTTCTCCCCACTGTAGTTGTCCGGATGCACTTTTGTCGTGATCAGGAGGTCCGAGGTAGACACTTTCGCCTGGCGAATGGCCATGCCGAGATCGGCTTCGTTCTCGTACATCTGAGCGGTGTCAAACGCCCGGTAGCCGACGCTATGCGCCGCCACGAACGCCTTCTCCAGATCTTCGCCCTTGAGCGGATAAGTTCCAAACGACCGCTCATAGCCGGGTCGAAAGCAGATCGACATTTTCTCTCCTCCCACACGATAGCTCCTGAAAATTTTCGGAAATCCAGAGCCCGAAAATTGGCCGGAACACATTGTTTTTCAAGCTTGCACTTAAATGTACGATCTTCTATAACGCACTAACTAGTTACTTTCAATAGCCGGGAGGAAGCCTATGTCAAAGATCAGGAGTGCAGCGGAAGTCGCGGCGCAGATAAAGAATGATGCCATCGTCGCCGTGAACTCTTCGAGCGGCCTTTGCTGCCCCGATGCGGTGCTGGCGGCCATCGGTGAGCGCTATCGCAATGAGGGTGCGCCGAGTGGGCTTACAACCATCCATCCCATCGCAGCAGGCGACATGTTCGGCACGAAAGGCGTCGACCATCTCGCGCAGCCCGGGCTGATCAAGAAGATCATCGGCGGGTCCTATCCGTCGGGGCCGTCGTCGGCCGAGCCGCCGTTGATCTGGCAGATGCTCGGACGCAACGAGATCGCCGCCTACAACGTGCCGAGTGGCGTCCTGTTCGACATTCTCCGGGAGGGTGCCGCCCTTCGTCCGGGCGTGCTTACGAAGGTCGGAATGGAAACCTTCGTCGACCCCGATCAGGAAGGCTGCGCCATGAATGACGCCGCAAGGGGCGACCCGATCGTCTTCCGCGAAAGCTTTGCGGGCGAGGACTGGCTGTATTTTCCATCGATCCGTCCTGATGTCGCCATCATCAGGGCAAGCACGGCCGACGAGCGCGGCAACCTGACTTTCGAGCACGAGGGCGCCTATCTGGGAGAGATGGAACTTGCTCTTGCAGGCCACAATAGTGGCGGCATTGTCATCGCGCAGGTGAAGCGCATTGCGAAAGCGGGTACGCTAAAGCCGCACGACGTGCGGGTGCCCGGCATCCTTGTCGACTATATCGTCGAAGCGCCCGATCAACTGCAGACGACGGCAACGTCTTATGATCCGGCGATTTCGGGCGAGCTGTTTCGGCCGCTCGACAGCTTCCGCCTGCCGGAATTCGATGTTGCCAAGGTGATTGCGCGCCGCGTTGCCAGAGAGCTTCAGACGGGCTGGGCGGTGAATATCGGCTTCGGTATCTCTGCCAATGTTCCACGAATCCTTTTGGAAGAGGGGCGCCATGGCGAGGTCACCTGGGTCATCGAGCAGGGCGCAGTCGGAGGAATTCCGCTCCTAGACTTCAAATTCGGATGCTCCTCGAATGCGGAAGCCTTCGTCGCATCTCCCCACCAATTCGCTTATTTCCAGGCAGCCGGGTTCGACGCGTCGCTTCTTTCCTTCCTGCAGATTGATCGAAATGGTTCGGTAAACGTGTCGAAACTGACGGTACGTCCGCATGTCACGGCTGGCGCTGGCGGCTTTGTCGACATCACATCCCGCGCGAGAAAGATCGTGTTCTCCGGCTATTTCAACGCAGCCGCCAAGCTGTCCGTCGCCGATGGAAAACTGGTCATCGATCGTGAAGGCAAAGTCGCCAAAATCGTCGACCAGGTCGATCAGGTTTCTTTCTCGGGAAAACGAGCCGTCGCGCAAGGTCAGGATGTCACTTACGTCACCGAGCGCTGCGTCCTGAGGCTCACTCCGGAAGGCCTCATGGTGACCGAAATCGCTCCAGGCATCGACCTGCAGGCGCATGTTCTCGACCAGGCGCAGACGCCACTTCTGGTCTCCCCGGACCTGAAGATCATGGATACGGACCTGTTCAGGCCGCAGGCGGAGTTGAGCGGTCAATCAAGACGGGATGCAGCATGACGGAGGCGGCGCGCAGGATAATCCTCGAGTTCGAGGAAGACATTGCTATCATGACCATCCGGCACACGGAGAGCCTGAACGCGATCAATGACGAGGCGGTGGAGCAGATCTATGAAGCCTGCCGGGCGATTGAAAAGCGCGTGTCGATCCGCGTGCTTGTCATCACTGGCGACGGGGAGAAGACTTTCTCCGCCGGAGGTGACATCAAGGCATGGGGCGCGCTGACACCGCAACAATTCGGGCGCGACTGGATCCGCCGCGGCCACGACGCGTTCGACGCGGTGGCCCGGCTTCGCGTGCCGGTCATAGCTGTTCTGAACGGTCACACGTTCGGCGGCGGTCTGGAATTGGCCGCTGCGGCCGATTTGCGCATTGCCGAGGAGCATGTGAAGTTCGGGCTTCCCGAAGCGGGCCTCGGCGTCATTCCGGGCTGGTCCGGGACGCAGCGGGCGGTGCGCCGCTTCGGCCCCGCGATCGTCCGGAGGATGGCGATCTTCGGGGAGGTTCTCAATGCCGAGCAGGCACTGACATCGGGCCTCATCGAACTTCTGGTTTCTAAAGGCGAGGGGCTATCGAAGGCAAGGGAGATTGCCGCGACGGTGCGTGCTCGGGCGCCACTGGCGACCGAAATCGTCAAGATGCTGATCAATGTCGCAGAAGAAGAGGAAGGGGCGCGCGTATTGGATGCGATTGCAGGCATGTGCGTGGCGTCTACGGACGATCTTGCCGAGGGCGTCGCAGCCTTCAAGGAAAGGCGCAGGCCGGACTTCAGGGGTTCGTGAGATTGATCTAAGGGGCGACCTTCCGACGCCATTCCTCGGCTTGGTGACGGAGTTGTCAGCGATCTGTCAAAGTGGAAGGGCCGGACTTTTTAGATCCGACCTCAGTCGCTCGCAACAGGTGTGCCGGTTAAACTGTCGGAACAGGCGCATCTTCACGCAGCAGCCCCTGACGCTTTAGCTCGCTCCAGAAGTCGACCGGAATCGGATGGCTGAACCATTCGAGGTTCTTTTGCAACTGCTCGACGGTCCGTGTCCCGGCAATGAACGAGGGAATCGCTGGATGGGCGACGACGAACTGCATGGCGGCGGCCGGCAGAGGCACCGCGAAATCCCGGCAAACGGTTTCGATGCGGCTAACCCGGTCGAGGATCTCCGCGGGAGCCGGGACATAGTTGTACTTTGCTCCATCGACGGCGCCCGTGGCGAGAATGCCGGAGTTGAACCCGCCGCCGATGACGACGGCCGCGCCGCGTTCCTCGCAAAGCGGAAGAAAGGTGTCGAGCGATTCCTGCTCCAGCAGCGTGTAGCGTCCGGCAAGGAGGAAGCAGTCGAAGTCACGCTGCTTCAAGGCCTCGTGGCAAACCTCCCATTCGTTGACACCGACGCCGATTGCGCCGACGACACCCTCGTCGCGAAGCCTCGAGAGCGCTCGCCAGGTTCCATCCATGGCCGCCCTGAAAACCTCTGGCTGTTCCGCCCCGCGCGTGAAGACATCGATATCGTGGATGAAGCAGATGTCGATCCTCTCAAGCGCCAAGCGCTGAAGCGAATCCTCAAAGGAGCGCATGGCCCCATCATAGGTATAATCGAAGACCATCTCGTTGGCGGCTGCATTGTTCCACGGCGAGAAGTTGATTTCGCTTCTCCTGCGGGGTTTCAACAGCCGGCCGACCTTTGTCGAGAGGATGAGCTGATCTCGGTCCTTCCAGCGAAGCGAGTGACCGCAACGGAGTTCCGATAGGCCATGGCCATACATCGGCGCCGTATCGAAATATCGCACGCCGGCATCCCAGGCGACCTGGACCATTCCGTCGGACGTCTCCTCATCGATCGGGCGAGAGAAATTTCCGATGGGAGCTGTGCCGAAGCCAAAAGTCGTGACCTCTAAGTTCGTCCTGCCGAATTTTGCCTTGGATGATGGATTCATGTGCTGCCTCCCTTGCTAATGCACCATGTGGTTAGTTAGATTACAGATCCTGGGACTGATGACAAGTGCTTGGCGTGGAAGCGCTCGCAGCTTAATCAAAAAAGCAGCACGAACTCGCCCTTTTATCGCTCCGGCGCTAACTGGTGCATTGACATGCAGGAAACATCGGCCTTATAAAACGCACTAACTAGTTACATAGATAAATTCGGGAAGCTTTAATTTTCCCAGGATGTTGCCTCACGGGAGGAGGGAATATGAAAATTTACGGAGTGGAACATTTTGGCTTCACGGTGCCCAATCTCGATGAAGCCGTTGCCTTCTTCGAGGCGGTTTTTGGGGCGGTTACGATGATAGAAACCGGCAGGATCGATGGCGACGATGAATTCATGAAACGCCGGCTGGGAGTTCCAGGACATTGCCGTATCGAGAACATCAAGGTGCTCCGCATCGGCAACGGCAGTAACCTGGAAATCTTCGAATATTCGGGTGAGGAGCGCGAGACAGCGCTGAAGCGTAACAGTCAGCCGGGTGGGTTCCATATCGCATTCCAGGTTGATGACGCCCAGGCCGCCGCTGAGCGTCTTCGAGCGAATGGCGTCGACGTCCTGGAGGGGCCAACATTTGTTGAAAGCGGTCCCATGGCGGGTTTGACCTGGCTTTACCTTCGGGCTCCTTGGGGACAGTTCCTTGAGATCGTCAACATGAATGGCCCATTGGGGTACGCAAAGCCTGGCGGCCCGCAACTATGGTCGCCGCTTGGCTGAAGGGGTCTGTTTCCAGCTGGAGATCGGAGGCTTTTAAATGAGTGGGTGGAGGAAGCGCCTCTTCGAAATGGCGCCGACATTGACCGTCATCAACGGTGAGAGGCTGGAGACCTCGGTCACCAAAATCCGCATCGACATGGGTCGATAGGAGCAGAGAAATGACCAAGGGAATTGTCTTTTCAGGAAAGAACCAAGTCGAGATCGAAACCGCCGAATTGCCGGCACTCGGTCCTGAAGAGGTCAGCGGGCGGACGATCGTCACGTTGGTCAGTCCAGGAACCGAGCTTGCATGGCTCGCCGGGGACGCCTTTCCGCTCCGGCCGGGTTATGCCGCCATTTTCCGGGCGGAGGAGCTTGGAGCGTCGGTCATCGATATCGATGTCGGGGATCTGTTATTTTGCATGGGACCGCACCGCAGTGTGCAGCAGGTCGATTTCCGCCACACCCTCAAGCTTCCTTCCGGGTTGCCGGCGGAGGTCGCTGTGCTGGCTCGCCTGGCGGGCGTATCGATGACGACGCTGATGACAACGAAGGCGAGGCCAGGCGACGTGGTGGTCGTCACCGGTGCCGGGCCGGTCGGTTATCTTGCAGCGCAGCTCTTCCGTCTTTCCGGTTATGATGTCTGTGTCGTCGATCCGGATCCTATCAGGCGACGACAAATCGAATCTGCTGGCGTCAGGCGCGCCTATTCGACGATGCCTTTCGACGATATCGCTGTGGCGGGCAAGGCGGCGCTGGTCGTTGATTGCTCCGGCCACGAGGGCGCTGTTCTCGATGGGTGCCGGATCGTCCGGCCCCATGGCGAGGTGGTGTTGGTCGGCGTTCCCTGGAGACGCATGACCGATATCCATGCTCATGATGTCCTTCACACCGTCTTCAACAATTTCGTTCACCTGCGCAGCGGCTGGGAATGGGAAGTGCCCATCCTGGCCAAGGCCTTCAGGTGGGAGGAACTGCTTGAAGGCTACAACAACGTCGATCAAAGCGTCTTCTCCGGATTCGCCAAAATTCTCTCGTGGCTTGCGGATGGCCGCATTCACACGAGCGGCCTGATCCGCCGCATTTCCCCCGAGAACCCGACTGCTGCCTATGAAGCGCTGAGGTTACGGAGCTTCGAAGAACCCTTCATCGTGTTCGACTGGAATTCTGGAACGACGACCTAGGAGGTCGGTCACTCGGCGTGCCGACCTTTATGGGTTGCTTCGCCTTTTAATAACTAACCAGTTACATAATTATGAGGATGTAGTCATGTTGTTAACTGAGATCCACGAACAGGTTCGGGAGACTGCCCGTCAGTTCGCCGATGACGTCATCCGCCCTGTCGCGCATTCGCTCGACGAGGAGGAGCGTTTCCCATCCGAGATCTATGAACAGATGGGCCAGCTCGGCCTCTTCGGGATCTGCGTGCCGGAAGAGATGGGCGGCCCGGGACTAGACACACTTGCCTATTCGGTCGTCATGGAAGAGCTGTCGCGAGGATATGCCTCGATTGCCGACCAGTGCGGTCTGGTGGAGCTGATCACGACGCTGCTGGTTCGCCACGGGACGAAGGAGCAGCGCGACCGACTGCTTGCTGATGTGATGTCGATGCGCACGAAGGTCGCCTATTGTCTGACTGAGCCGGAGGCCGGAAGCGACCTGTCGGGTCTGCGGACCTCCGCCGAGCGGGACGGCACGGGCTGGAAGCTGAACGGCGGCAAGATCTGGATCCATAACGCGCCAGTCGCGGACTTCGGCTTCGTTCTTGCCCGCACCGACAAGAATGCGGGTCACCGCGGGATGAGCATCTTCATCGTCGATCTCAACCAGGCTGGTGTCGAGCGCGGACCCAAGGAACACAAGATGGGGCAACGGGCGAGCCAGGTGGGAGCATTGACATTCGACAATGTCTCGTTGCCGCCGGAAGCCCTGCTTGGCGAGGAGGGGCGCGGGTTCCATATGATGATGAGCGTGCTCGACAAGGGACGCGTCGGTATCGCCTCGCTTGCCGTCGGTATCGGGCAGGCCGGACTTGAGGCGGCACTCGACTATGCGGTGCAGCGCAAGCAGTTTAATTTCGCCATCGCAGAATTCCAGGGCGTCCAGTGGCTTCTTGCCGACATGGCGAAGGATATCGAGGCGGCTCGACTTCTCGTGCAGAGCGCAGCGAGCAAGATCGACCGGGGAGAAGACGCCACCAAAGCCTGCTCCATGGCCAAATGCTTCGCGGGCGACATGGCGGTGGCCCGCACGGCCGATGCCGTCCAGGTGTTCGGAGGCAGCGGATATATCCGCGGGTTCGAAGTCGAAAGGCTCTATCGCGATGCCAAGATCACGCAGATCTATGAAGGTACCAATCAGATCCAGCGGATGATCATTGCCCGTCAGCTCATCAAGAACGGAGCGCGGTGATGGCAGATGCGAGCAGGCAGGTTGCGCTCGTCACCGGTGCCGGCCGCGGCATCGGGCTTGCAATTGCGAAGGCATTGGGGGCTGCCGGATTTGCCGTGGCGCTCAATGACCTCGCCGTTGGGAGTGAGCTGACGCGCGCGGTGGAAAGCGTGCGTGAAACCGGTGCGGAAGCGATCGCCGTTGCCGGAGATGTGGCGGATTTGTCGAAGCACGAGCAGATTTTGCGAGCTGCAAGCGATGTGCTCGGGCCGCTCACCACGCTTGTGAACAATGCCGGTGTCGGCGTGCTTTCCAGGGGCGATCTGCTTGATGTTACGGAAGAGAGCTACGACCACTGCATGGCGGTCAATGCCAAGGCGCATTTCTTTCTGACACAGGCATTCGCCCGATCGGTGATCCACGTCGAGCGGTCTGCGGATCTGTTCTATTCGATCGTCAATGTCACATCTTCCAACGCGGTGGCAGCGGCTGCGCAGCGTGGTGAATATTGCGCGTCGAAGGCGGCGGCCGCGATGATTTCCAAGGTGTTCGCAACGCGGCTTGGCCAGGAGGGTATCGCCGTCTTCGATGTTCAGCCCGGGCTGATCGAAACCGAAATGACAGCGCCGGTCAAGGACAGCTACCGGAAGCGGGCCGAGGCGGGCTTGACGCTTTTCCCCCGGCTCGGCCAGCCGGCGGAAATTGGCATGATCGTCCGCACGCTAGCCACGGGCGCGCTTCCCTACATGACCGGTCAGGTCTTGTCGGCTGACGGCGGTCTCCTGCTTCCCAGATATTGAAAGGTACCAAAGATGCGTATTGCTATACCCAATGAAACGGGGCGCACCGAGACCTATGAACTCGTCGCCCGGCCGTTGCCGGCCGGTGACTATTCGAGGGCGTTCAACCGCCGCGTTTTCTCGGCAGCCCACGTCGTCGTAGATCCCTTCACACAGTCAAACCCAGGCAGCGACGCTCCCATCGACTGGGACGCGACAATGGCTTTCAGGCACCATCTTCATAGTCTTGGTCTCGGGATCGCCGAGGCGATGGACACGGCCCAGAGAGGGATGGGGCTCGACTGGAAAGGCGCACTCGAACTCATTCGCCGCACAAAATCCGAGCTTCCCGACGCGCTGGTCTACAGTGGCACGGGGACCGATCATCTCGACCCAAAAGACGTACGCTCGCTTGATGACGTCGACCGCGCCTACGCCAACCAGATCGAAGCGGTGCAGGCTGCTGGCAGCGATGTCATTTTGATGGCGAGCAGGGCGCTTGCTGCCTCCGCGAAGGGATCTCAGGATTATGTAAGGGTCTATCGAAAGGCACTCGCGCTTTGCGATCGACCGGTGATCCTGCATTGGCTCGGCGACATGTTTGACCCCGCGCTTGCCGGATATTGGGGTGGCGCGAACTTCGATGAGGCCATGGAAACCTGCCTGGAGATCATCGGCGAGAATGCTGCCAAGGTGGATGGCATCAAGATTTCGCTCCTCGACAAGGACAAGGAAATCCGCATGCGGCGGCTCCTGCCGCCGGGTGTGAAGATGTACACCGGCGATGATTTCAATTATCCGGAACTGATTTCCGGCGACGATGTCGGGTTTTCTGACGCCTTGCTCGGTATATTCGATCCGCTCGCCTCGGCCGCAGCCTTTGCCATGTCGCAACTTGCAAGCGGAGACAAGCAGGGATTCCATCAGACGCTCGATCCGACGGTTCCGCTCGCACGTACGATCTTCCGCTCGCCGACACAGTTCTACAAGACCGGTGTCGTGTTCCTCGCTTGGCTCAATGGGTTCCAGCAACATTTCATCATGCTCAACGGCAATCAGGCGATGCGACCGCTGCCGTATTTCTCCGAAGTCTTCAAGCTGGCGGATCAATGCGGTGTTTTGCGCGATCCAGACCTTGCGATTCATCGGTTCAAGCAATTCCTTGCCATCTATGGGGTCGAAGGAAATGCGTGACTTCTCGAATGATCACTCGGCGCTCGCGCTGAACACGGCTACTCTCGGGCACAATGTCGAGGGCTTCGGAGCGGGATGGTCGCCGGAACAGGTGATCGATAGCTGCGCTGCCCGCGGGTTCGGCGGCGTGGTTTTCTGGCGAAGGGAGATCGGTTCCAATGCCGCGTCGATCGGCAGGAGAGCACGAGAGGCCGGCTTGTCCGTCACCGGGCTCTGCCGGGCACCCTTTCTGGTCGGGCCACTTGCCCCTGTGGGACGGCAGGCGGTGCTCGATGATTTCCGATCTGCAGTCGACATGGCGGCCGATCTGACCGCCGAAGTTCTTACCATTGTCGTGGGCGGGGTCGAGCCTGGCACGAAGGGGATGGCCGAGAGCCTGAAGATTGTTGCCGATCGGTTGTCCGACGTGTGCGGCTACGCAGAAACGGCCGGCGTGAAGCTCGCCTTGGAGCCTCTGCATCCAGTCTATGGTGGCGACCGTTCCTGCCTGGTAACCCTGCGGGACGCGGTAAGCCTTTGCGACGTCGTCGCGGCGCCGAATCTGGGTGTCGCCATCGACGTCTATCACGTCTGGTGGGACACCGAACTGGCTGCCCAACTCGAGCGGGCAGGCGGCAATCGGATATTCGGTTTTCACCTGTGCGACTGGCTTGCGGAAACAAAGGACGTTCTGCTCGATCGCGGCATGATGGGAGATGGCGTCGCCGATATTCGCGGCATTAGAGGCGCCGTCGAAGCCGCCGGATATGGCGGCCTCTGCGAGGTCGAAGTGTTTTCAAAAGACAATTGGTGGAAGCGCGATCCGAACGATGTCCTCGATGTCCTCGTCGATCGCTTCCGTGCGGTGTGTTGATTCAGGAGAGCTCATCATGAAGATTCTCGTGCCAGTAAAGCGGGTGGTTGATTACAACGTGAAGATCCGTGTGAAATCGGATGGATCGGGCGTTGAGCTATCGAATGTGAAGATGTCGATGAACCCGTTCGACGAGATATCGGTTGAGGAAGCGCTGCGGCTGAAGGAAGCCGGCAAGGCCGAGGAAGTGGTGGTCGTATCGATCGGACCGGCCAAGGCCGAGGAGACGCTGCGGACCGCGCTTGCCATGGGTGCGGATCGCGCCATCCTGGTCGAGACCGACGATGCCGTCGAGCCGCTCGCCGTCGCCAAGATCCTGAAGGGTGTGGCGGAAGCCGAGCAGCCTGGCCTCATCATGGTCGGCAAGCAGGCGATCGATGACGACTCGAACCAGACCGGCCAGATGCTGGCGGCCCTGCTCGGCACGGCGCAGGCGACCTTCGCCTCGAAGATCGAGATCGGTGACGGCAAGGCCCAGGTGACGCGTGAAGTGGATGGCGGCCTGCAGACGATCGAAGTCAAGCTCCCGGCCGTCGTCACCTCGGACCTGCGCTTGAACGAACCGCGTTATGCCTCGCTGCCGAACATCATGAAGGCGAAGAAGAAGCCGCTCGACAAGAAGTCGCCGGCCGATTTCGGCGTCTCGACCGAGCCGCGCCTGAAGGTCTTGAAGACGGAAGAGCCCGGTGGCCGCAAGGCTGGCGTCAAGGTCAAGTCGGTTGCCGAGCTGGTCGAAAAGCTCAAGACCGAAGCCGGCGTGCTCTGAGGATAGGAAGGGGAGAACTTCACCATGGCCATTCTTCTTCTGGCTGATCACGACAATGCCCACCTCTCCGACCAGACCGCCAAGGCGCTGACAGCTGCCGCCAAGATCGGCGGCGACGTTCACGTGCTCGTCGCGGGTGCTGGTGCAAAGGCTGCGGCCGAGCAGGCGGCAAAACTGTCGGGCGCCTCCAAGGTGCTGGTTGCCGAGGATGCAAGCCTCGCCAACAATCTGGCGGAACCGCTGGCAGCCCTCATCGTATCGCTTTCCGATTCCTACGACACCATCATCGGCGCGGCCACCTCGGTCGGCAAGAACGTGCTGCCGCGCGTTGCCGCCTTGCTCGATGTCGCCCAGGTCTCGGAAATCATCGAAGTCGTTTCCGCCGACACCTTCAAGCGGCCGATCTATGCCGGCAACGCCATCCAGACAGTGCAGTCGACCGACGCCAAGAAGGTCATCACCGTGCGCACCGCCTCCTTCGCCTCGGCTGCCGAAGGCGGCTCGGCTTCGGTCGAGACGGTGTCTGCTGCAGCCAATCCCGGTCTTTCCACCTTCGTCGGCGATGCGCTGTCGTCGTCTGATCGTCCGGAGCTGACCTCGGCCAAGATCATCATCTCGGGCGGCCGCGCACTCGGTTCGGCCGAAAAGTTCAAGGAAGTCATTCTTCCGGTCGCGGACAAGCTCGGTGCTGCCGTCGGCGCATCGCGCGCCGCCGTCGATGCCGGCTATGCGCCGAACGATTGGCAGGTGGGTCAGACCGGCAAGGTCGTGGCACCGCAGCTCTACATCGCCTGCGGCATTTCCGGCGCTATCCAGCATCTGGCCGGCATGAAGGACTCGAAGGTCATCGTCGCCATCAACAAGGACGAGGAAGCCCCGATCTTCCAGATCGCCGACTACGGCCTCGTCGCCGACCTCTTCGAAGCGCTCCCCGAACTGCAAAAGACCGCATGACAACGGTGCTGGATCTTCCGGAACGCGAAAGCATGGAATTCGACGTTGTGATTGTCGGGGGCGGTCCGGCTGGCCTGTCAGCGGCAATCCGACTGAAGCAGATCAACGCGGATCTGACTGTGGTCGTGCTCGAAAAGGGTGCCGAGGTCGGCGCGCATATCCTGTCGGGCGCCGTCGTCGATCCGATCGGCATCGACCGGTTGCTGCCCGACTGGCGCGAGGAGGAGGGCCATCCCTTCAAGACCAAGGTGACCTCGGATCACTTTCTGCTCCTCGGCCCCGCCGGCTGCATCCGCCTGCCGAACTTCCTGATGCCGCCGCTGATGAACAATCACGGCAATTATATCGTCTCGCTCGGCAATGTCTGTCGGTGGCTGGCCGAAAAGGCGGAAGCCCTCGGCGTCGAGATCTATCCCGGCTTTGCGGCGACGGAAGTGCTCTATAATGACGAAGGCGCCGTCATTGGTGTGGCCACCGGCGACATGGGCATCGAGAAGAACGGCGAACCAGGCCCGAACTATACGCGCGGCATGGCATTGCTCGGCAAATACGTGCTGATCGGCGAGGGCGTGCGCGGCTCGCTTGCCAAGCAGCTGATTGCCAAATTCGATCTGGCGCGGGACAGCGATGTGCCCAAGTTCGGCATCGGCATCAAGGAACTCTGGCAGGTGAAGCCCGAGAACCACAAGAAGGGTCTCGTGCAGCACTCCTTCGGCTGGCCGCTCGGCATGAAGACGGGCGGCGGCTCGTTCCTCTATCATCTGGAAGACAATCTGGTTGCCGTCGGCTTCGTCGTGCACCTGAACTACAAGAACCCCTATCTCTATCCCTTCGAGGAATTCCAGCGCTTCAAGACGCATCCAGCGATCCGCGGCACCTTCGAGGGCGGCAAGCGCATTTCCTATGGTGCGCGCGCCATCACCGAGGGCGGATACCAGTCGGTGCCGAAGCTGACCTTCCCCGGCGGCGCGCTCATCGGTTGCTCGGCCGGCCTCGTCAATGTTCCCCGTATCAAGGGCAGCCACAATGCGGTGCTGTCGGGCATGCTGGCGGCGGACAGGATCGCCGAGGCGATTGCTGCCGGTCGCGCCAATGACGAAGTCATCGAGATCGAGAACGAGTGGCGCCAGACGGATATCGGCAAGGACCTGAAGCGGGTCAGAAACGTCAAGCCACTGTGGTCGAAGTTCGGCACGGCAATCGGCGTGGCGCTTGGTGGCCTCGACATGATCGATAGCAGCGGCCAGATCTCGTCTGTCATCGGCAAGCTGTCTTCTCAGGCTTCACCTTCTCGGGTGACTGCCAGCCCGCTACCTCGATCATTATCGAGATCAGCCAGCGCCGATATGGAGCCGGCCCAGGCAACGAATCTTTTCGATCGGCGTGAATAAAAACCCGACTGCTCCGTTGACTGCCTGAAACGAAGCGAAAGTGTTCGCTTTGCACGAAGGGAAGATGTGACGATGACGAGATATCACCGGCAGGATGGGTCGAATATTGCCGTAGCGAAGGTGACGATCCTTCGGCGTACAGTCAGGAGAGAGCGGCTGATGCCCGCGGTTCTCTATATCATCATTGGCTTGATCGCACTTTTGACACTGGCCTCGGCGGTCGGCGCGGCCGCAGCGCCGCTTCCCGATGGGATAGGCGCGGGAGACGCCAAGATCGTCTGGCAGGCCCACGCGGTGGGCGTGCAGATCTACGAATGCAAGGCGGACGAAGCCGGCAAAACCGCATGGCAGTTCCGCGAGCCGTTAGCGACACTGATGTCGGACGGCAAGACCATCGGGCGTCATTTCGCCGGACCTGGCTGGGAGTTCACCGATGGTTCACGGATCAAGGGCAAAGTCATCGCCCAGGTTCAAGGTGCCTCCGACAAGGACATCCCTCTATTGCGCCTCGATGTCGTCGAGCATGGCGGCGACGGAAATCTGTCGAGGGTGGATACGGTGCAGCGGCTGAACACCAAAGGCGGAGTCTTCAGCGGAGCCTGCGACAAGGCGGGCGATCTGCATCTGGAGCCCTATAGCGCAGATTATGTTTTCCTGGCGCACTGAACGGCTGACTTTCAAGATCGAACCGAGGCTGGCCCATGCGAAAGGCCTCTCCGCGTCCAGCATTCCAAATTCCAGAAAATCCAACCGCAGCCTTAACTGCGGAAGGAGATCCCTTACGCCAAAATCAGCTTCCAGGAAAAGGAGACGACCATGTTCAATCTTACCCGCAGGCATATGATTGCCGCAACGGCTGGCGCCCTGGCAACCATCACCACAACCCGTATTGCGACGGCGCAGCAACAAAGTGCAGCCACGGATGGCGGTGAGGGGCCGTTCAAATTGCCGTCCCTGCCTTATGGCTATGATGCGCTCGAGGCAGCGATCGATACCGATACGATGCATCTGCATCACGACAAGCATCATGCCGCCTATGTGGCAAATCTGAACGCGGCGGCGAAGCAGTCACCGCAAATCGCCGATCACCCCATGGAGCATTTGCTGGCAAATCTCGATCAGGTGCCCGACGTTGTCAGGACCACAGTTCGCAACAATCTCGGTGGCCATGTGAACCACAGCATGTTCTGGGAAATCATGGGCGGCACGGGCACTGCACCTGCCGGCGAAGCCGCTGCCGCGATCGAGCGCGATTTTGGCGGTCTCGATCAGTTGAAGACGGCTTTCAACACGACGGGGGCCAAGATTTTCGGATCGGGTTGGGTATTCGTGACAGTCACGCAGGAAGGCAAGCTCGGCATCGAGGCTCGGCCCAATCAGGATACGCCGCTGATGGAAGGCAAGCGTGTTCTTTTTGGCAACGACGTCTGGGAGCATTCCTATTATCTACGCTATCAGAACCGTCGTGCGGACTACCTTTCGGCGTGGTGGACGGTTGTCAATTGGACGAAGATTGATGAGCGTTATGCCGCAGCCCGGCAAGGCAAATTGACGATATGATCGAAGCCGCAGGCAAGGCGACCGGCTTCCAACGGTTGGCCGCCTTGCGCCAGGCTCGGCAGGGTTCAACAGCATGAGGATAGCGTGTCTTGATAGCTGATCGCAAACTCCACGCAGCTCAGCAAGAGGTGCAGAATGGTCTTGTTGACCATCTGGGAAGGCTCTGGCGGTACGGATATGTCCTATCCCGGCAACGGGACGTGGCCGAAGATCTCGTGCAGGCCACATGCCTGAGGGCGATTGAACGATCAGCGCAATACACGCCTGGCACGCGGCTTGATCGGTGGCTGTTTTCGATCTTGCATTCGATCTGGATCGACGAAGTGCGATCCAGGCGTATTCGCTTGGGGGGAGGGATCATCGATGCCGATTGCGCGCTCGTCGTCGACGGTGAATATGAAAGCGAAACGCGTCTGATGGCCAATCAGGTTCTGAAGCTCGTCGACGGGCTTCCCGAAGCACAGCGAAACGCCGTATTTCTGGCCTATGTCGAAGGTCTCTCTTACAAAGAAATCGCCGAAGTCCTCGATATTCCGATCGGCACGGTCATGAGCCGTCTCGCGAATGCGCGTGCAAGACTTGCCGATATCGTCGCTGCGACAAGACAGCCGCTGCTCCAGGAAGGGAGAGATTGATGTCTAGAGATCTTGATCTGACCGCGATGTCCGCCGACGAGTTGATTGTCGCCTATCTCGATGACGAACTGGATGCCGCAGCAAAATTGGCGGTGGAAGATCGCTTGAACCGGGATAGCGCGTTTAGCGAGCGCTTCGAATTCCTGGCATCGAATTCCGTTTCGATGCGTGCTGCCTTCACTGCTCTGCTGGATGAAGCGCCCGTTGAGCGCATGAAATCTAATCTCAGTGCGCCGGGCGAGATTAAGCAAAACGCTGCCTTGCTCGATCGACGTCGCTTCTTTGCCGCTGCCTGCCTCATAGCGGGAGCGGTGGCAGGTGGAGGCCTGGTCCGACTTCTGTCATCGGGCGAGGCGGCATCCTCACAGAATTGGAGGGCTGTGGTTGCCGATTACATGCAGCTCTATTCTGCGGATACGCTGAGTAATCTGAGTGACGATCCCGCAGTCAAGGCGGACCAGATTGCCAGAGTGGCCAGCGTCATGGAGCTGCCGCTGACCACGCAAGGTCTGATGATTTCCGGTATTCCCTTCAAGCGCGCTCAACTGCTGACATTCAATAAAAAGCCGCTGGCACAGATTGCCTATCTTGACCCGAAATATGGTCCGATTGCCCTCTGCGTCACGCATACCAGCGCTGGGAAAACCGATTTTCAAAAAGAAGAGCGACTTGGGATGAATATCATTTTCTGGGCGAGTGCTGACCATTCGTTCATGGTGATCGGCCGTAACCCACCGGACCAGCTTGAAGAGATAGCAGGTCAGCTTCAGCGTAGCCTTAACGGTCTTGGCTGATACGCCTTTACACTGCATTGGCTCAGGCTCTTCGGGATTGATCGGCTTTCCTAAGGTGTCTTAGCCAAGCACCGCTCAGATAGTTCCATAATTCTGGACATCGCTTTTCAGCGCCTTAAGTAATTGTTATAATTGAAAAATCCAACGATATTTTACTGCCTCTTAGGAGGCTGTGGGTTCTATGCCCTTCAAGACCTGCATTTGTCGCGAACCAAATCTAAAAAGCCTCTTCATTCTGGTGTGTTCGAACTATCATATCCAAGCGCGCAAGGTTCGCGTTTCGCGGACCATGCGACTTCCAGCCTCGCGCAGTCTAGCCACGCATTTGCTGCTGTCGATAACCGCATTTACGGGCCTACGCCTGTGACCAAACGGGCGCTACCATCCAATATCCCAAGGGCGCGGCTTGCCATGAAAGATGACCACTCGGGCGCCATTCGGCACCGACCCGTTTCCACTTTCGTCATCGTGAAGCGCTTCTCGGACATGCGACTTCCATGAGACGATTTGACCAGGCAATAGATCCTGCCATCTGGCGGCGTGGTCGAGCCAGAACTGCTCCAGAAATGCCTGGTCACCGCCTTTTTGGTAGATATCCATCCAGTGTTTCGGCCGATCAATCCATTCGGCCCAAATCTGCTTCCGCGCGGCTGCCGGTAAGAACATGATCGATGATTGCAGGCCATCCGGGCGATAGATATCGCGCATCAGGGCGAGTTGGTTGGCCGAGGCGATATCGGTTAGGCTTCCGACAATTGAGGTATCCAGATCCATGAAGAGAATGTCGCCGGATATCTCCGGGCGAAAGAGCTCCATCTTCGACCACCAGCCTGGCCAATCATAGATCAGCGGTAGAGTGCGAACGCCGGCGACTTCAATATTGGAAAGACACCGAAAATCCGCATCTGGCAAATGATCCATCACCTGCCTATGCAAGCGCAAAGCATGTTCGGCTTTGTATTCACCACCGGATCGCAGGACACAAAAGACGGAAATCATGTTCCAGCGGCCTCGCTTGATGCATCTGCTTCAACGGACGGGAATCCGCCAACCAGCGGAACATACGGATCATTGAGGGAAGTGTCATCGGGGTCTGCAGAAATTTTGATGTCCGCTGGATGATGAGACAGGGCCATATCGACTCTTGTATTGAAGCAGTTCCCGCGGCTCGTGGCTCGTATGAACGTCAACCACATGGAATTGGTTTTGGTCGGCGCTTGCTGGCCGTCCGTTCCGAACGATCCGTCGCAACAAGGATATGAATATTCTTCGAAATTGGCCCGATTTATGCCAGAGTGCAAACTGGTTGCGGGGTCTATGAATATGTCCAAAAAGTTAGTAAGCGCGTTCGGATTTTTGTTGGTTGGCATTTGGTTGAGTACGGGCCCGGCGAGCGCGGCGGCGCATATTCCAAAGTCTTGCAAGCAAGGCGTATTCCTGACGATCTCGGGCCAAATTGGCAAGACGACAAACGCCGCCAATAATACCTATGAGATGTCCGAGCGCGAATTTCTCGCATTGCCGAGATCGACGGTGACAACATCAACTCAATGGACCCCAACGAGCGATTTCGTGGGACCCTTGTTGAGTAAAGTCCTGGACGAAGCCGATGCAAAAGGAAAAAAGCTGCGGCTTGTTGCGCTTGATGATTTTAGCGTGGAGGTGGATGCTGATTATCTGGAGAAATACGGCACCATCCTCGCCACCACCAAGGATGGAACCCGTCTTACGATCAGGGATTTCGGACCGATCTTCGTCATGTATCCCCGCGACAGTTTTAGGGAGGAGTTGGGCACGCCGGCCGCCGCCGCATACCTCGTTTGGCAGCTATGCGGGATAGAAGTGGAATGAGGTTATTCCATTTCGCATGGCTTTGCGTTCCGGCAACAATCGTCGCCATATGCGTGGGGGTCGTGGCTTATCACTGGAGCGCTGTAAGAGCGGAATATGGTCTTTGGAACTCTACCGACGGTGAGAACTCCTATTATTTCTACTGGAAGACCGCGCAAGTGGTAAGGCAGCTTGAGGCTGTCAGGTTGGATTTGAAGACCATTGCCGACGGATCGACTGGCGACCCGGACGCGCTCTCTTTTGACATCGATGTCCTTATTTCGGGTATCAATATTATCGTAAAGCCTTCCGAGCTAAATGATGGTTACAAGAAACTCCCTGGCTTTTCGGATGACGGGCGTACTCTAGCCGAGTTCGCGGCGGTCGTCCTACCTGCGATAAAACCCGATATTTCGGCCGCAGATGCCCAGGCGCTACTCCCTAAGCTAGAAGATGTATACGACGCTATAAACAGGATATCCAAAGCTGCGGCGGATCAGGATAGCGAAGTAAAGGAAAGGTCTTTTGAGACCATTCGGGCGGGGCACGTCATCATTCTCGTGATTGCGGGATTGTTGGTTTGTGCAATTCTGTCCTTTGTCATTATTTCGATATTTTACTGGTGGGCGATCGTTGCCAGAACCCGCGCGGTTGCGGAAGCAGAGGAAGCTGTTGCAGACAAGATCAATTTTCTCGCTATGATCAGCCATGAACTCAGGACACCGCTTCAAGTCATCGTCTCAGCATTGGATGTTCTGGAGCGGCCCCAGGACGTCAAGACTCGGAGCGAGCTGACGGCGCGCATCCGTCGTGCAGCAAACAGTCTGGCCATCCAGCTGCGCGACATGCTGACGCTCGCTCGAGCGCAAACCGGGTATATCGAGCTGCAGCCAGGCGTGTTCGAGGCTGAGGAGCTTGTCCGGGATGTGCTGGAGAACTATCAAGCTGCGGCGAAAGCAAAGAATTTAGAACTGCGGCACACAAGCCCCGATGAAGCGGTTTTCGTCGTCGCGGATGGTGAGCGTATCGCGCAACTGCTGCATAATCTCGTTTCAAACGCGATTAAATATACGCCATCAGGCTATGTGCAGGTGGATCTTGCTCCTTTTGACGACAAGGCGGGCGAATTGTCTTTGCGCGTGACGGATACCGGACCCGGATTACCATCAAGGGTCCTTGAAAACAGCATCGCTGCGAAGGGGCTCTTCAGCCTTGGTAGTGGGCGAGGTATTGGTTTGTCCGTCGTCCAGACCTTGTTGCGGCAACTTGGTGCGCGCATGATCGTCAGCAGCCCCTCTGGCGGCGGCAGTATATTCGACCTTGCAATCCCCGCGGTCCCAGTGACGGAACGATTGCAGGCGACATCAGACCCTCAGAAGCGGGTCTTGGTCGTTGACGATCATATCGATCTTCTGAAAGGTTTTTCGACCGTGTTCGAAGAGCTCGGGTTTGCGACTGACATCGCTCCGTCCGGCATGACAGCGCTGAACTTTGTCGCCGCACACACTTACTCAGTGATCTTCATCGATCTCGACATGCCTGTCATGACCGGATTGGAGTTGGCGGCGCAGCTCCGCAAGATCGGTTTGCGCGACAAAACCAAGCTAGTCGCAATGTCAGCGGCCCATCATGGGGCCAAACTTGATTTGGCATCCTTCGACGCGGTCTTGAACAAGCCGATACGCCAGCAGCAACTGCGGACCATCATGCAGTTTTGAAGCTCGAATTCAAAGCCGCAAGCAGGATCGGCATGCTTGCCGGCTTCGTAAAGAATTTCAGATTGTGCTGCGCGAGAGCCGCGGCAATATTCTCTTCGTCGGCATTACCAGTCCTGATTTGTCCGGTCAGGATGATGATGGGGCACAGCGCGTTGCGCGCGCGAATATTCTCGACCAGCTCCAGCGCCGTCTGGCGCCGTGCGTCTCGTTCGATGATCCAGTCAAGCACATAGGCATCGAAATCGGTCTGGTCGAACAAGGCATGGGGATCATTGAAGGCGGCAGCATCAAGGCCCGACGCTTCCATATAATGCACGATCGTCTGTGCCGTGTCGGCATGGTCGTCGAGAATGGCGACCCGGCGGCGGGACGCGGTGGGTTCGATCAGCAAGCGGGCGACGGCGTGTGCGGGTATGGCCGACCTTGCCTCGGCGGGCATGACACGCCATGAGCCGTCGATCTCGGCGGCAATCAAGGTTCCCGGCGGTACTTGTCCAACGACATTTCCCAATCGGATACGGCAGGGCACGATGTGATTGTTGATGACAATGGACGCGTCAAGCAGGGCATCCGCGTTATTCAGTGTGACGAGCTCCTGCAGCGTTTCACCGAAGTGCTCGGCGATACGTCTCAACTCCTCGAGGGACCAGGAGGCATTCGTCGTCAGGCGGCGATTTCCGGCGGAATAGGAAAGGCCGAGGATTTCGGAGACAGTCACGGCGAAGCGATACTTCGGAATGCCATGTCGCGTCAGCAGTGCAGCGATGCATTGTGCGGCGAGGGCGGCTTCGCCTTCTGGATGATCCGAGCGCATTTCGGATACTGAAGGGATATTCTCGCTAAATTCGCTCATTATCATGAAATCCCATATTGATAAGACGTGATATTCGCGTATACATGGCGATATCGGGCGTATTGTGAGTGGATCTTGGCGACTCAAAGCCGGTTTCGTTCTAAATTGCAATGAGCATATGTTGGAATTGCAAGACAGCAAGGGGCCGGGCCGGCAGGCCAAAGAGTTGGCGTCTTGTCGAGGGTGTTGTGAGAAAAAATGGAATAGTCGACAGGCTCGTCTGGCTGTCGGTTAATATATCGGGGGGGGCACTCGTATAAATGTTCTGTTTCGGGTGGGGACGCAGCGCCTTCGCAGTGGTGATTCGCGTATTTGCGGGAGTGGCAATACCCTTAAGTCGTCGCCCTGCTTGTAAGCCATCGAAGTAGCTTGCAAGCATGTGCACTTTCGATGGTGGCCGTGGTTTTGGAATGGTGAGATCAGGGTTCAATATGCGGCTGTCATTTGAAAATGTAAGGCATCAACAACAATGAGGTACCATCAATTTACGGCCGTATCCCTATTATGGGCTGTCTTGATATTTCTTTGCTTAACTTGGCCGATAAATTCTCTTCTAGCCAAAAATGGGACGTGCGAGGCCGTAAGTTCCGCCATTTTCTTCGGATGGCCTCAGAACGGAATGTTTGTATCGGATGTTGAAGCCACTGCGTTCACATCGGCTGAAAAATGCCAATTCTTCGTCGATAGATCGATATTCAGTATAGTTCTGGCATTGTGGATGATTTTTGCACTCTTCTGGAAGGCAAAAATGAAATACAAAGTTTTTATGCCATCGTTTCTCGTAATGTGGTGTCTAGTATTTATTATAAGTCTTGCGTTTACCCTTTTGCCATTCGAAGAAAAACATGAAATTTACTTTATTAGTGAAAAAGATTCATTCTACATTAGTGTTGCCAAATCTTATGTTTTCATATTTCTATTCTACTATTCACTTCAAATGACCCTTTACATGCTTGTATGTGGTGCAATTAAGGCCGGTAAAGTCATGAGGCTGAAGAGTTAGAGGGTATGAAATGACAAAACAGAGAGACTGGAGCGAAGCCGCCGGCAAAATCAGCAATACACTTACAGGCTGGGGACTAGCAGTTGATTTGGCGATTTCGCCAGTCGCAACCCAACTTAGTCAAGTACAGGCCGCCGAGGGGTTGCTTTCGGACTATGCTAAAGTTGGCGGGGTTATGCTAGGGCTAAGTATTGCTGGAGGAATAGCTAACGTTGCGCTCGGTGCTTTCCAAGATGGTTGGAATGGCGCAGCTAAGGCCACTTTACAATCCAGCGCGCAAATTGCTTCTTCGATTGCGGCAACTGATATGGCCAACGCGGTCGCTGCCCGACTTGCATTAGCGGAGGCGGTTGACGCCGGACTTGGTGCTACTGCAGTAAGCTCTGAGACTGGGCCAGGTGCTGTGGTAGTTGGTATAGTGGTGGGACTGGGTGTCTACCTTGGAGTTGGCAAGACATTCGATCTCATGGGGCCTGCTTCGCAGCCACTACCGTCGCCATTTCCGACGCCGACTATTCCCGATGCAATTAATACGATGCTCGGAAACATCAACTACACCCCGCAGCCGGTTGTGAATCCTGCAAGCGTGACGCTGCCGTCTTTAGCTGCAATCGCGACGCCGCCCACTCTCCAGCCATTTACTGTTGGCCCTTGGACGTTCGATGGTCGATCTTGGTCTGAGGGTAGTTCTTCAGATTCGAGAGAGGGTGGTGGAGGCGGAGGCGCGCACGAGGGTGGGGCTGGTCCAGTAGGGGGAGCACCTGGATCATATGGACCATCGCTCGGTGGTGGGGCCAGAGGTTTGGGTCCTGGCTATACTCCAAATTCCATGGACAATGACACGTCCTTCGGACAAGGGAGCGGTATTGGTGCTGGGCCCAGCTCGTATAACGGGAGCCCCTATGGAGGTCCCGGACGCAGTCCAAGCGGTAATCCCTTTGGAGGCGCTCAGGTCTCCGGTTCTGGTGATAGTGACATACATCCGAGCTCGATGGACGATGAGGACACTCAAGGTACTGATGAGGGCTCCCCAAAGTCCGATAACTCGGACGACGGCCAAGGCAATGGTGCCGGCTCCCCGGTTCTTATTGACCTTTCCGGCAATGGCCTGAACGTCAGCACGCTTTCGAGCTCATCGCAGTTCGTAAATGTAAATGGCGACGGCTATCAGCACCGCATGGCTTGGGCGGGTAATGGCTCCGGCGTTCTGGCATTCGATGCGGATGGCGACGGCAAGATCAGCAACTCGAAGGAATTCGAGTTCACGCAGTGGGATCCGACGGCAACAGGCGACCTTGAGGCGATCAAAGACGTTTTTGACACCAATGGCAATGGCAAGCTCGACGCCGGCGATGCGAAGTGGTCAAAGTTCAAGGTCATGGTCAACGGTCAGCTCGTGTCGCTGTCCTCGCTGGGTATAACTTCGATCGACCTGACGCCGAAGGGTAGCGGCCAAACTTTTAGCGACGGATCCGCGATTACCGGGACGACAACCTACACCAAGTCCGACGGTTCGACTGGGGCTGTCGGCGATGCCGTCCTCGCCAGCGATTCCAATGGCTATATCGTCAAATCGACCGTAGTCACCAACTCCGACCAGTCGAAGACGAACACCATCCAGGCCTATAATGCCGACGGCAGCCTGGCTTTCCAGAATCTGGTGACCACGAGCGCCGATGGCAATAGCGTGTCTACCAAATTCGACGACGATGGCAATGGCACGTATGATCGTTGGCAAACTGATGTCACGACGGTTGCCTCAGGCATCCGCACGCGAGTGGTGACGGACTTCAATGCGGATGGCTCGGTTGTCGATAGCACGACGACGGTCACCAGTGCCGACCATAAGATGATCACGACATCGGTCGACCAGGACGGCGATGGCAAGGCCGATCAGAGCCAAGTCTTTGTCACCAATTCAGACGGCTCGACGACGACAACGACCAAGACGCTGAGCGCATCCGGAACGACGTTGAGCCAGGTCCAGGTCCAGTCGAGTATTGACGGCCTGACGAAGACAACCAGTACTGATGTCAATGGCGACGGCACCTATGACGAGGTCGTCTCCGACGTCACGGTCGTAGCCGGCGACGGCTCGCGTACGCGCACGCTAAAGGATAGCAGTGCTAATGGCACGCTGATTTCCAGCGTCACAACGGTGACCAGCGCCGACCGGCACACCAAGACCGTGACCAGCGATCTTGACGGCAACGGCACCGTCGACGAGCGTGACCAGACTCAGACGACGATCGCATCGAACGGTGACGTGACGACGGTGGTGACCACCACGAATGGTGACAATTCGGCCAGAAGCAAGGTGACCACGGTAGCCGCTGCAAATGGCTTGTCGACGACGGTCTCGACTGATGTAACTGGCGATGGCGTTGCCGATCTCGTCCATTCCGACGTCACGACGGTTGGTTCCGACGGCTCGCGCACTGAGACGGTCCAGGACAAGAGCGCAAGTGGCGTTTTGCTGTCGAGCAGTATCACGGTCACAAGCGTCGATGGCAAGAGCAAGAACATCTCGCTCGACGCCAATGGCGATGGTGCTGCGGATCAGCAGACCATCATCTCGGTCGCCGACGACGGAACGATAACCGAGACCGACAGCACCCTCAATCCGAACGGAACGCTTGTCGGCAAGGTGTTGACTACGACCGGTGCTGATGGCTTGTCGAAGACTGTCAGCACCGACGCCAATGGGGACGGCACCTATGACGTTGTGACGACCGACGTCATCACGGCGGGTACTGGCGGCGCCCGCGTCGAAACAGTCACCACCAAGAGCGGCAACGGCAGCTTGAACGGCCAAACGGTGACGACCACGTCGGCCGATAGCCTGACGCAGACGGTGCAGTCCGATGTGAATGGCGACGGCGTGTTCGATAAGACAGTCACCGATGTGATTGTCCTCAATGCCGGTGCTCGTACGGAAACGGTGACGACGAAGAGCGGCAACGGCACGCTGCTGGGCCAAACGGTCACGACTGTGAGTGCCGATCGCAAGACCACGGGCGTCACCAAGGATATCGACGGCGATGGGCACGTCGATAGTGCTTCGGCACAGATTATCGCGGCCGACGGAAGCCAAACGACGACGACGATACAGGCCAGTGCGGACGGTGGACTTCATCGGAAGACCGTTGTCACTGTCAGCGCCGATAAATTGACGACGACGACGGCTGATGATCTGAACGGCGATGGTGTGGTCGATGTGACCACTGTCGACCAGACGGTCATCAACGCCGATGGCAGCCGCACCGAGACGGTCACCGACAAGAGCAACACGGGTGTGCTGCTCGACAAGGTGACGACCGTCACCTCAGGCAACGGCCTGACGACCACGGTCCAGAAGGACGTCAACGGCGACGGCACCGTGGATTCCAAGACCGCGAAGGCGGTCGTGCTCAACAATGACGGATCGAAGACGACGACGTCGTCGGATTATGCCGGTACCTCGCTCACCGACCAGACCAAGGTGACGGTCAGCGCCAATGGCCTGACGACGACGACATCCTCCGACTACGACGGCAACGGCACGGTTGACCGGCTGGAGGTATCAACGAAGACGCTGAATACCGATGGTTCGACCTCGGTGGCCGATTCCGTCAGCACGGCTGGCGGCACGCTTCTGTCAAAGACGACCACTACAACGACCGCGGATGGCAGGACGGTCACGAGCCAGGTCGACCTCGATGGCGATGGCAAGCTGGATGTGAAGACGACCACTGTTGTAGACGCCACCGGGCAGACGACGAAGACGGTCGAGACCTACAAGGTCGGCACTACAACACTCGCCAGCCGCGCCGTCACGACGACGGCTGGCAATGGCCTCTCCGTCACCACGAGCTCGGATCTCGACGGGGACGGCGTTTATGAGCAGGTCATCACAGACGTCATGACACTTAATGCCGATGGCAGCAAGACCGAGACGGTCTCCAGGTTCGGGGCTGGAAGCACGCTGATCTCGAAGACGGCGACGACGACGAGCGGCAATGGCTTGTCGAAGCAGACAAGCTGGACGGATGGCACGGGCGCAGCATTGCGCTCGGGCAGTGACGTCACGACGCTCAATGCCGACGGCTCGACGGTAGAGGTGGTGACCAACACCGGGGCGGTCGCCAACAAGACGACGACCATAACCAGCGGTGACGGCAAAACGGTCACCGTGACCTATGACATCGATGGCAACGGTGTCGTCGACCAGAAGTCCCTTACCGTGAAGAACGCCGATGGCAGCGTGACGCGCACGCTTTCCGATCTGACCTCCACAGGTGTTGTGGCGCATAGCGAGACGATTGTGACAGGTCCTGATGGGCTCGGGCAAACCTTCAGCTATGATACGGATGGCAACGGTTCCCCTGATAAATATGTGACAGATCAAACGACGTTGTATGCGAATGGCAGCAAGGCGACTTTGGAAAAAGTCTATGTCGCCAACAGCGGCGGCACATTGGTACAGAACGCGTCGACCCAGACCGAGACCTCCGCTGACGGGTTAGCGGTGACGACAAGGTGGGACCAGACCGGTTCCGGTACCTTCACAAAGTTCCGGGCGGACGTGACAGTCCTGAATGCAGATGGATCGCGCACGCAAACCGTCAGCTTCCTTACCGGTACGACGCTCACCAGCCGCTATCTGACCACGACGAGTGCTAACGGCCTGTCGATCACCTCGCAGTCGGACATGACAGGTGCCGGCACCTATGCCCAGACCTCGACCGACGTTACGGTTATCAATGCCGATGGCACGCGGACGCGCACGGTCTCCAGCACAAAAGCCGATGGCTCGCTGATTTCGAAGTTTGTGACGACGACGAATGCGGACGGGTTGATCGTTTCCACCAGTGAACAACGCACGGGCCTGGCGACGCAGACTGTCAGCGACACACTCGAAAATCTGGCTGACGGGTCGAGGCGGGAGACTGTTGCGACGACGGATGCCTCGGGCAAACTGCTCGACAAGACGATCACGCTCACAAGCGCCGACAAGCGGACGGTCACAATCGACCGGGATGCCAATGGCGACGGCGTCATCGATCAGCACCAGCAGACGGTGACAGCGGATTCCGGTGTCACCACCCAGAGCGTTGCAGATTACAAGTCTGCTGGCGTCAAGGCAGATGGCTCGACGTCGACCACGACTGCCAATGGCCTGCAGACCATGACCGACTGGGATGTCGACGGCAACGGCACGGCCGACCGCCGACGCATCACGGTCAACACCAACAATGCCGACGGCAGCAAGGTAAGCGTCATGTCCGACACGGATCTGACGACGAACAAGCTGGCGTCGAAGACGACGATCCAACAATCGTCGGATGGTCTCATGCACACAACCTCCAAGGACGTCGACGGCGACGGTACAGTCGACCAGGTGGAAACACTCACGGCCGACACGACGGGGGCAAGTGTCTCGATCGTTACCAATAACGCCACGGCACAGAAGGCCAACTATCTTTTGGCCGGCAAAATCTACTGGAAGCAGGCGATCGCCGCCAAGGTGGAGACCGACAGCTCTGCGGATGGCCGCACGAAGACGGTGAAGTACGATTATGACGGCAATGGCACCTATGAGGTCGTCATGCAGTCGCAGCTTCAGGTCGACGGCTCGACAGTTGCCACGGTGACGGAGACCAATGCAAGCGGCGCCGTAATCGCCAAGGGCACGATTACGACCAGCACTGACGGCCTGATCACCGTTCTGAGCAAGGATTCCAACAATGACGGCGTCATCGATCACACGGAAACCTCGGTCACCCACAATGATGGCTCTGTCACGCTGACGAAGGTCGACCTCAATGCCAGCAGCGCCGTGACGCAGACTGTCGTCGATGCCGTTTCGGCGATGGGCAGCCTGGCGCTCCGTGTGACTAGCAACGGACAGGGCCAGGTGACTTCGCAACTTGCAATCGCGGGAGACGGAAGCTCTATAACCACCACCTACAATGCCGCTGGTGGGCAGGTGCTGAGCACCGTCAATGCCAACAAGGCGGGGATTATAACCTCGGCCGTGATATACGATCCGCTGAACGCTAACCCTTGGTCACGGATCGAACAGTCTTTTGATGCCAATGGCAAGGAGACGCAAGAGAAGCAATTCAACGACGACGGGACGCGAACGGAGATCACATTCGATGCCAACAATACGCAATGGTGGTCACGGGTCGATGGGTATTACGATATAAACGGGCGTTTGTTCTACCAGGTAAACTACAATGACGATGGAACTCGGTACGTATTCAACTATGACGTGACGAATGTTCAATCATGGTCAAGTTATGTGCAACTGTTTAATGCTGCCGGACAACTTCAAGAGGCCACGCAATATAATGACGATGGTTCGCGCATTGGGATCACCTATGATCTGACCAATGTTCAATCATGGTCTAGACTTGAGCAGGGATTTGATGCGGCAGGGCGCTTGACCAACCAAACGGCCTATTACGACGACGGCACCAAGGGCATCTGGTTTTGGGATCCGGCGAACGGACAATCTTGGTCGGAGATCGATCAGTCGTTCAACACTGCCGGCCAGATGACTAATCAAAAGGTCATCAATGATGATGGCAGTCAAGTTCAATACACATGGGATGTCGCCAATACACAACCATGGTCATCTGTCATGGATGTTATTACTCCAAGCGTTAAGCTTCTATCTCACTACGTCTATAGCGATGATCAAAGTAAGTGGACTGTCACCTCGTATGATGTGAACAATAACCAGTCCTGGACTTCCGTCGTTCAGAGCTTTGTGAATTCCGGCGTCATCAATACCGCGACATATTACAATGACGACGGCAGCTACACGAATGTCGAGTATGATGGCTCTGGGGCGATGACGGCCTGGCAGCGGTTTGCGATCACCAGTGGTGGCGGAAGCCCGAACGGTGGCGGCGGCTCTGGCTACCAAATGGTGGACTATTGGCCACAGGCACATTCTGGTCACGGTCCCGTCTTGCTCGATCTGAACGGGGACGGCCATATTGATCTACGGCCGCTCGATACCAATGCTCTGATGACCGGATCTTCCGTGACATTTGACTGGAACAACGACGGCGCTCGCGACGGCACCGCCTGGGTCGGGCCGCAGGATGGCTTTCTCGCAATCGATCTCGGCGAAAATGGCCAGGCCGGCCCGGATGGCAAGATCGATCAGTCGAAGGAGCTCGCCTTCTCCGAATGGGCGACGCCGGAGCAAGTGGCAGCCAACGGCGGTTCTGTCTCCGACCTCGATGGCTTGCGTTTGGCCTTTGACAGCAATCACGACAACGTTCTCGACGCCAGCGATGATCGCTGGAGCGAGTTCCGTGTTTGGCGCGACGCCAACCAGAACGGTGTGGTTGACGATGGTGAACTGCAGACCATGTCACAGGCCGGTATCAAGCTGATCAACCTCCTGGCCACGAGCGATGGCAGCCATTTGTTCTCCGACGGATCGGCAATTACCGGAACCAGCTCGTACCAAACAACAGATGGGACTTCGCATTACCTGGTCGGCGATGCCACCCTCAGCTACCAGCCGGCGATCCCTAAACAGAATGCCGCTTGAGGATCGTTTGTAAAATCCACATGCCGCCGACGAGCGATTTGGCATATGGGTCAATAATCTCCCATGACGCGGTGTCGGCGCCTGGATTCTTGCAACCCAAGAATCGGCCGTGCCACTGCCAAGCAAATGAGATGAGAATGAAAAGCTATCGGACGATTTTCGCAGCAGTTTGCATGGCCATTCTTTCGATGCCGGCGAATGCTGCACCCGTTACGACCAAGAGTGGTTATGAATATGATAAAAACATGTTGGCTAATCCCGATGCCCTTAATTGGAACATCGAGCAATGTAGCCACAATGGCATCACTCCGGACGTTCAAGCGAAGCTCGCAAAGCTTATGAACGTTGAGCCATCTGAGGTCCGGCATGAATACTGCCGCCGTATTCTCACTGCCTATGCCAAGGGCGCCATCCCTTACGACGATTATGTTCAATTTGCTCAAGGTCACGTCATGACCGCGAGCATTGCGAGGGCGTTGCGGATCGCGGGTGCGCGTCCGGCAAGGCCGCGTCCTCAACACGAAAAGCTTTCCGGCTTTCACCAATAGCCCCACAGAGGATTCAGCATGTCGAAACTATTGATCTTATCCTCGATCCTGTGTGGAGCCGCCGCACTGTCGGGCTGCGTAACGAGCAACGCGGATGGTGTCCGGCAGATTAATGACCATGCGTTTGCCGTGAGCGGTGAACGGACGCGGATCGGGCGCGATTGGAGTCTTAACCCTGATTGTAGCGTGCGGGGAAACCCTTCCGTTCGCGTCCTGCAGGAACCGAAGCATGGCAAATTGGCGATTCAGCGAGAGGATGTTTTTCCATATTGGAAGGACGGAAAGTGCAATTCCAAGAAGGTGGCTGGCAACGCACAATACTATACCTCTGATCGAGGATTCGTTGGCACAGATAGAGCGCTTACACGACACTCCTACGCAAATGGCGTCGTTCAAGATGTCACGACCGAGATCAAGGTCGTAAAATGAGATGGTTCGCGGAATGGGCGTGCCTTGCACCCGCGCCAAGTCTCGCATCCACCAATCCACAATGTGCTTTAAGCTGTAAGGACTAGGAAACTATGCGATCCCCTCTCGTGGCTTTCTCCTTGGTTATTGTCGCCATATCAGCCTCAGGATGCGTTACCACATCGGCGGACGGCGTGAGGCAGGTGAGCCACCACAAGAGCGTAACAAGCGGCCATCGTGAACGTGTTGGACGGGCTTGGCACATCAACCCTGATTGCAGCACGGCTGGTTCGCCAACTATACGTGTTGTCGAGCCGCCCACGCATGGGAAGTTGACGCTTGTTGCAGAGAAGGAGGCACTAACCGGCGCCAAAGGCGGATTTGCCAAGTGCAACTCAACGAAGCAGTCGATGATTGACTATTATTATCAATCGTCTCCGGGCTACAGCGGGAGTGACAGTTTTACCCTCCGCATTTCGTTCGGAAATGGGACCGTGAAGGACAGCGTTACCGGCATCCAAGTCCAAAAGTGAATCCGGCGCCGTCAAACAATCATCAGGCGATCCTTATGGACCAAACAATCACTGTTGAATCGACGAAACCGCCACCCGGTCCAGTGGACGCAGCGAAGCGCGCTGACAGCGGTCTTGCGGCAATTGCAGCGATCGCCGGCTACTTCCGCATTGCCTCCAATCCGGATGTTCTGGCGCGGGATCTGGCGCTGTCGAAGGAGGCCGGCCGCAACGACCTGTTGCGGGCCGCAAAGCTCGTGGGGTTGAAGGCCAAGCATCTGGAGATCCAGAGCGATGCCCGGCTGGCGACATTGCCCACACCAGCGATCGCCTGCCTGACCGACGGCCGGTTTGCCATCTTCGGTGGAGCGGCATCCGAGGGGACCTGGCGTGTCATCGATCCCGTCGATTTCTCCAGCCGCAATCTCGGCGCCCATGAGTTGCTGGCCGAGACATCGGGCCATTTCATCCTGCTGCAGCGGCGCCTGGCAGGGCCGGGGGCATCACAGGGCAATTTCGGGTTCAGATGGTTCCTGCCGTCGATCTGGCGCTACCGCCATGCCTTCGGGCACGTGCTGCTCGCCTCATTGATCGTGCAGATCTTCGCGCTCGTCACACCGCTGTTCTTCCAGGTGGTGGTCGACAAGGTGCTGGCGCATCGCAGCTATTCCACCCTGATCGTCCTGGTTATTGGCTTGGCCGCGGTCGGGCTGTTCGATGTGATCCTGCAATATCTTCGAACCTATGCGCTGTCGCACACCACCAACCGCATCGACGTCGAGCTTGGACGACGGTTGTTCCGGCATATGCTCAACCTGCCGCTTTCCTATTTCGAGACGCGGGCGACCGGCCAGACCATTGCCCGCGTGCGCGAGCTGGAGACGATCCGCAATTTTCTGACCGGGCAGGGGCTGTTCTCCGGTCTCGACCTAATCTTCACCGTCGTCTTCATCTTCGTGCTGTTCTCCTATTCCTCAAAGCTTGCCTGGATCGTCGTCGCCTCCATTCCCTTCTATCTGGCGATCGGTTTCCTGGTGCGGCCGTTCCTGAAGGAGAAGATCGACGAGAAGTTCGAGCGCGGCGCCTATAGCCAGCAGTTGCTCGTCGAGACTGTCGTCGGTGTACAGACGCTGAAGGCATCTGCGGTTGAGCCGGTTGTCGCCGCGCAATGGGAAGAGCGGCTGGCCGGCTACGTGCAGTCGTCCTTTGCCACCACCATGCTGGCCGCCAAGGGCCAGAATGCCATCCAGTATGTCAACAAGATCACCTCGGCGGCATTGCTTCTCTTCGGTGCGCAGGCCGTCATCAATGGCGAGTTGACGGTGGGCGCGCTGGTCGCCTTCAACATGATCGCCGGCCAGGTGTCGCAGCCGATCCTGCGGCTGTCGCAGCTCTGGCAGGATTTCCAGCAGGTGCAGGTGTCGGTGGCCCGTCTCGCCGATATTTTAAATGCTCCACCGGAACCAAGGCCAGAAGTCTCCGTCAGCCTGCCGAAGCCGCGCGGGTCGGTCACCTTCAGACAAGTAAACTTCCGCTATACCGCCGATGGTCCGGAAGTGCTGCGCGACATCTCGCTGTCGGTCAGGCCGGGTGAGGTGATCGGCATCGTCGGCCCTTCCGGTTCGGGCAAGTCGACGCTGACCAAGCTGGTGCAGCGCTTTTATATCCCGACCCGCGGCCAGGTCTTCGTCGACGGCCAGGATATCGCCCAGGTCGATCCGGCCTGGCTGCGCTCCAACATCGGTGTCGTCCTGCAGGAGAACATGCTGTTCAACCGGACGATCCATGACAATATCTGCCTGGTCAATCCGTCGATGTCGCGGGCGGGCGCCATGCAGATGGCGCGGCTGTCCGGCGCCGACGAGTTCATCGCCAAGCTGCCGAAGGGCTATGACACGCTGATCGAGGAGCGCGGCGCGAATCTCTCCGGCGGCCAGCGGCAGCGCCTGGCGATTGCCCGGGCGCTTGCCACCAATCCGCCGATGCTGATCCTCGATGAGGCCACCAGTGCGCTCGACTATGAGAGCGAGCGCATCATCCTTGCCAATATGCGCGAGATCGTCAAAGGCAGGACCGTCATCATCATCGCCCATCGGCTGGCAACCGTCCGCCATTGCGACCGCATCATCGGCATGAAGGATGGCCGCATCGTTGAGGAGGGCACGCATGACACACTGCTTGCGCGCCAGAACGGTCTCTACGCCCATCTGTGGCAATTGCAGACGGGGCTGAACCAGCCATGAACCAGGTGGTCAAGCCTCCCAGGCACCCGGGCAAACCTCAGCGCCGCACGCGAACCGAGAACGAGTTCCTGCCGGCGGCACTTGAGATCCTCGAGACGCCGGCCTCGCCGGTCCGCACCGCCTTCATCTGGTTCATCGCCGTGGTCGTCGCTGCCACGCTCATCTGGAGCTATCTCGGCACCTTCGACATCGTCTCGACGGCACAGGGCAAGATCCAGCCGACCGGCCGCGTCAAGGTCATCCAGTCGATCGAGGTCGGCAAGGTGAGATCTGTGCCCGTCGCCAACGGCTCGCACGTCAAGGCCGGCGACATCGTTGTTCAGCTCGACGATACCGAACTCAAGTCCGATGAAGAGGCGATATCAGTCAATCTCCAGGCCTATCGTGGAGAGATGGTCCGTCGCAAGGCGGTTCTGGCAACCGTCGAGCAGTGGCGAGACCAAGGCATATGGACGGTCGAGAAGGTGATTTCTGACGCTCCGCTGGCCTTTGCAGATGATACGCCTTCCAGCATTCGCGACCGGGAACAATCGATCTATCGAGCCGACCTGTCACAGCTTGCTTCCAACCTCACCAATCTCGCTGCACAACACACCCAGAGCCAGGCAACTGTCGCCCGGCTGCAGCAGACGATGGTGGCGCAGAAGAAGCTGGTCGACACACTCAACGAGCGGGTTGCCATCCGCTCCTCGCTTGTTGATCAAGAAGCCGGATCCAAGTCTGGTGTCATCGATGCGAAGGAAACGAGCCAGAAAGAAGAAGCGACGCTTGCCGAGGAGACCGGTCAACTCGAAGAGGCCAGGGCATCGCTTTTTGTGACGACAAGCGATGGCGAGAAGACGGTTCAAACCTTTGTCGCAGACAATGTTCAGAAGGCAGGCGATGCATCGCGTCAGGCCGACGAACTCGACCGGCAACTGGTCAAGGCCCGCAATCGGCGGCAATCGATGACAATCATCTCCCCGATTGACGGCATGATCCAGTCGTCCTCGATCAATACCGTCGGACAAGTCGTCACGACCGGTGTCGATCTCATGCGGATCGTGCCTGACAATTCGGTGCTTGAGATCGAGGCCTACATTCCGAACAGCGATATCGGCTTTGTATCGGTTGGGCAGCCGGCGGTGGTCAAGGTCGAAGCATTTCCGTTCACGCGCTATGGCGTGATCCATGGCCGTGTAACCGCAGTTGCGACTGACGCTATCCCCGAGCCGGACGCTAACCAGCTCGAGGGCGATCCAACCAAACAGCTGCAGGCTACCGTCCCAACAACCAACGTGCAACGGGTTCAAAACCTCGTCTTTCCGGTGACCATCAGGCTCGATACCAGCACCATGAATGTCGATAGCAATTTGGTCACGTTGTCCGCCGGCATGGCGGCCACCGCCGAGATCAGGACCGGCAAGCGCAGGATCCTCGAATATCTGTTCTCGCCGATCGTCGAGGTCACCTCGCAAGCCATGCAGGAGCGATGAGGCCGCCTGCTCCGATCGGCGAACTTGGTCGCTGCTTATGACAGAATTTCAATTTGAGAGCTTCACAATGGATACACAGGTTCCTCAAAGAACGGAGTTTGCCTATTACAAGGGTAGGGTCCTGCGTTTCTCTCTCATACTGCTAATCTTTACGGCGGGGCTCGCCGCTGCACCCTTCCTTCCCGAAAGGCCGGGGCAATCTCACCCGAGCGCGGTTGTATTCTTGCCTATCGCCGCTCTCAGCGGCCTGCTCGTGATTGCGATGCTGCTCAAGATTGTGAAAGCAGGACCGGGCCTTGCTATATCGAGCGCCGGAATTTTCATCGAAAGTTACGCCGATGAAACAATACCCTGGCGCGCAGTTCGGGATATCCGACGATATAAACGTAGACGGACCGATCAAATGTATGTCGATCTGGATCCGGCGGTGGCGCGAACGTTGACAAGGCGTGGCCTCGCGCGCTGGGTCCCGAAAGCCTTGCGAGTGTCGGAAGCCACAGCGGTCATTTCGCTGAGACTGCTATTGGGCAATCCGAACTGGATATACGATGAATGCACGGATTTTCTTGCGAAGGATCGAGAGCAGCAAGCGCTGGCGGACGGTAGCTTGCCCTCAGCTTCTCAGGTTCAAGACGATGCCGGCCCGATCTTTAATCTTAAGGGGCGGCCGACTTTTACCTACGTTCTCATCGTCATTCTGATCGTTATCTATGCCGCGGAGCTTAAATTCGGTGTTGTTGTGCCAAAGGATGGTGCGCCAAGCACCCAGACGCTGCTAGTGCTCGGTGGGACCTTCCGTCAAAGGATCTTGGTTTATGGCGAGTGGTGGAGGTTGGTGACGGCTGCCCTGCTTCACGGCAGTATCATGCATCTTGTCTTCAATTGCTTTGCGCTGTGGCGGGCTGGTATCTTGCTGGAACGGCTCATTGGCTGGCGTTGGTTTGCCGGGCTCTTCTGCATCAGTGCTATTGGCGGCTCCATAGCATCGCTTTTGATCAACCCTTCCAACATAGTTGGCGTCGGCGCTTCTGGTGGTATCGTCGGCCTGTTCGCCGCTGTGATCGTTGCAAGTTTTCATTTTCCGTCCGGTCCATTGCCATCCATCCTGCGGGTGGGAGCAATTCAAATTCTCGTACCCTCGCTGCTGCCGTTTTTTGCCCAGACAGCCGGTGGCATGCAGATCGATTATGCTGCTCATCTGGGCGGAGCGCTCGCCGGCGGAGCAGTTTCGTTGGCGTTGCTCAAGGTTTGGCCACGCCAGCAGCTTCATCCCCGTTTCAGTACGGCAGCACTCGTCGGCGGCATTGCGTTTGCTGTCGTCGCACTCGGTTCGATTTGGCCGGTCAGCCAGCTCCGTGCCGGCTATCTCGCCGATCCATTCGTTCAATATTTTCAGGGGCAGTATCCGCTGGCGGCTGACGACTTCGCAGCAAGGGTCGCGCTGGACCCGGAAGCCGCGCCTTACTATCATCTTTGGCGCTTTCTCGCCCAGACCCGAGGCAATGACGGTCAGGCGGCAACCGATCTTCGTCTTGAGGCGGGCAAACTGGATCAAGGCAAATGGCCTTACCCAGTTTATAAGCTCTTTCTCGGAGAACTGAGCCCCGAGGAAGTTACCGCGAAGGCCACCAATAGCGACAGCCTTTGTGAGGCTATATTCTATGTTGGTGAGTGGCATATGTTACGCGGAGAGACCGCCGATGCTACCCAGAAATTCAAAGCCGCTCTCTTGTCCTGTCCGCATACTTTCATGGAGTATGAGGGCGCGGCCGGCGAGCTGAAACGGCTTAAGAGGTTATAGAGCCAAGGGTAGTATGAAGGTCCGGCGTGAATAGCCCCCAGATTTGTAGACACCTTCTTTCCTAATTTTGGGGCAAGAAGAGCATCATGAGCAAATCGAATTTCTGCGAAGAGTTTAAGCGTGACGCGGTGCGCCAGATCACGGAGCGAGGCTATCCGGTTGCGGAGGTTTCGCAGCGTCTCGGGGTGAGCCAGCATTCGCTCTACGAATGGAAGAAGAAGTTTGCTGCGCCGAATGCCAAGGGCAACGACGAGGCCGAGGAGATCAGGCGGCTGAAGAGGGAACTGGCTCGCGTCACCGAAGAGCGAGATATCCTAAAAAAAGCGGCCGCGTATTTCGCCAAGGATGCAAAGTGAAGTACGCGTTCATTGCTCTGCATCGCTTGCAGTTTTCGGTGCGGACGATGTGCCGCCTTCTGCGGGTTCATCCCAGTGGATTTTACACCTGGCTGAAGAACCCGCTGAGCAGGCGAGCCAACGAGGACAAGCGACAGACCGATCTGCTCCTGAAGGCGTGGGAAGAGGGCGGCAACGTCTACGGTTATCGCAAGCTGCACGATGACCTTCTCGATCAGGGAGAGATGTGCTGCCCGAACCGGGTTGCGCGTCTGACCCGGCTCGCCGGGATCAAGGCGCAGATTGGCTACAAACGCCGTCCCGGCATCTATGGCGGCAGGCCTTCCGTTGGTATCGACAACACGCTCGACCGGCAATTTGACGTGGCGGCTCCGGACAAGGCTTGGGTCACGGACATCACCTACATCCGGACCTGCGAAGGTTTTGCTTATCTTGCGGTTGTCATTGATCTCTACTCCCGCCGGGTGATCGGCTGGGCAGTGCAGAGCCGCCAGACAACCGACGTCGTATTACAGGCTCTGCTCATGGCGGTGTGGCGACGCAAACCGAAGGACAAGGTGCTGATCCACTCGGACCAGGGTTCGCAGTTCACCAGCATGGACTGGGCCTCATTCCTCAAGCACCACAATCTGGTGCACTCGATGAGCCGACGCGGCAACTGCCATGACAATGCGGTGGCCGAAAGCTTCTTCAATCTTCTGAAGCGAGAGCGGATACGTCGCAGGGTCTACCGTTCACGCGATGAAGCTCGCTAGGACGTGTTCGACTACATCGAAATGTTCTACAACCCGAAACGCAAGCACGTCAGGAACGGGATGCTGCCACCCGTCGAGTTCGAAAGACAGCAGAAAATCTAACCCGAGGGTGTCTACGAAACTTGGGGCTATTCACGGGTCCGGCAAAAGTGTTTTCGAGGGAGAAGGTGTGTGGACCCGTTCACGCGATTTTCTATTGCCGTATCCATACACTGATGAAGCAAAAGTATCTCGGCAGAGGAATGCCCGTGAGGCATTTGGTCATTTTCGCGAGCACATCTGCAAGCCCAAGGGTTAGGATGTTGAGTTTCAGCTAGATTTTCGCCACTTTTTCATTTCGCGTTGTACCACCTAGTTGCATTTATGGTGTTGATCAGAAACGCTTTTTTCGCAGTGTTAGGAGATCCGTCCGAGGCTTTGACTCACATTTGCTGCTATTACGGATGACGCTTTTGCTGATGCATCGGAGGATCAGCTATGCAAGACGATTTCAACAGGCGAGCCTCGCTCCGTCCGGCTTTGCAGTCGATGAAGTGGCGGTTGTCGTAGAGTTCGTTCAAGTTCGGCTGCGATCGCGCGCTCCCTCAGGAACTTGCCCAGCCTGCGGGCGACAGAGCCGACGAGTTCAAAGCCGGCATCTGCGCCGGCCCGCTGACCTGCCCTTCAGCAGTCGGCGAGTCGAGCTGGCAATCGTGGCGCGTCGGTTCTGGTGCGATGCCGTTCTGTGCGTTCGGCGTATCTTTTGCGAATGGTTGGATAATGACGTGTTGGCATGTTACGGTCGGCGCACCCAGCGGTTGGAGACCATCGTCCACCACCTGGGTTTGGCGCTCGGCGGCAGACTGGCGGCCTTTGCCAATCGTCTGATGGTGCCAGTGAGCAACGACACACTGTTGCGGGTGGTTTGCCGCCGTATTGCCGATCAGAACGATGAACTCACCGTAATAGGCATTGATGATTTTGCCTTCAGGCGCGGCCAAACCTATGGGACGATCGTCTGCGATCTCGAGCGGCGGAAGTCCGTCACCCTGTTACCGGATCGAGCATTGGATACGTCTCGAGCGTGGCTTGCCGGGCACCAGTCGATCTCCATCGTCGCTCGCGATCGGGGCGGCGGCTATGGTGAGGCTATCGCAAAGGCCCTACCTGATGCCGAGCAGGTCGCTGACCGTTGGCATCTGATGGAGAATTCCAGCCGAGCGTTCCTCGATGCAGTCGGCAAGTCGATGCGACAGATCAGGTAGGCGGTCGGCAGCAATGTCGTTGATCCCAAGCTTCTGACTTACGCTGAGAAACTGCAGTACGAGGGATATCTGCGCCGTCGGTAAACAAACGAGGCGATCCGGGAGTTGTCGAAGAAAGGAACGTCAATTCGCCAGATCGTTCGGCAAATCGGTCATAGCCGGAAGATTGTCCGCGACGTTTTGAGGGGCCAACGCCTCGACGTCTTTCGAACACGGCCCAGCTCGTTGGATAGCTGGTTGCCGTGGCTCAACAGTCGCTGGGACGACGGTGCCCGAAACGCCTTGGCACTCTGGCGCGCGATGAAAGCGAAGGGCTTTCCGGGGCAAAGCGGGGTCGTCTCGCAATGGGCTCAGCGTCGACGTCTTGCAGAGAAGGCCAACCAGAGCGGGCTTGCGCGAACGCCATCAGGGCGGGTCCTCGCCCGGTGATGACAACCGCACGCGATGACTTGGCAAAATCCGAGGCGATCCTTGTGGCGGCAATCGAAGTGAACGTTCCGGAACTAATCGTTGCCCGCACGACCATTGGCGACTTCCAATCCATGATCCGCTCCAAGACGGCACGAAAGCTCGACGAATGGCTTGAAGCAGCTAAAAACAGCCTGGTCGGATCGTTTGCTGGTGGCGTTGGAAAAGACCTCAATGCCGTGAGAAACGCAATCATCTCACCGTGGTCGAACGGACAGACGGAGGGTCAGATTACGCGACGGAAGCTCATCAAACGCCGGATGTACGAGAGAGCAAAACTGGGTCTGCTGCAGGCGCGTTTGATCGGCGCACCGTAGGGCTACACATCAGCAAATTTGCGGCAGAGCCAATTCTCAATGGAAATATCTGCGGCCAATGGGGCAGTTCCTACCGGAAATCAACGACCTATACTCCTATCAACGGCTTAGAAGTCATGCGCACTCCAGAAGATTGCCAGTACATAAAACCGAGAAATATACAGCCAGCAATATTGAGAAATATTTATCTGATACCAATACCACAATCATATGCGATAAGGTGACGTTGCCTGATTGTCGACTGAGGATTGCAATTAGGTATCGGATCGGCGGTACACCGCGCACATGAGAGAGGCGGCGTAGGTGTCTGCTCATTATTATGACTGCAGGAGAATAACGCATCAATCTATAGGAATTGGTGTGGAATAATCCTTATTTCTGCCTAGAACTCATTGTGAGGCACAGGATAATAGAGAAGTAGATTTGTTGCCTAATGCATTTGGAACTGTCGCATGATCAATGATTTGATGAAGAGTATCATTCGATATCGCGGGTTTATATTTGGCAGTGTCAAGCGCGATTTCCAATCCCGTTATCAGAACAGCTTCCTTGGTGCCGCCTGGCTGATATTGCAGCCTGTAGCAATGATAATTGTTTATACGGTGATATTCTCGAAGGTGATGGGTTCCCGACTGGCAGGTATGCCAGGGCCTTTTTCCTACAGTATTTTTCTGTGTTCCGGCGTCTTGACCTGGGGGCTGTTCACCGAGACCCTCAACGGTCTGGCAAACGTATTCATATCGAATGCCAATGTACTGAAGAAATTGAATTTTCCAAGAATCTGCCTGCCGATTATCGTTTCGCTGTCGTCCTTTGTGAATTTTCTTATCATATTTGGGTTGTTCGTAGTTTTTTTGATTATTATCAATAATTTCCCGGGGATTTCCTTCTTTTATGTTTTTCCTATACTTATAATTCAAATGCTCTTTACGATAGGTCTTGGGACTATATTGGGAGTAATGAATGTTTTCGTTCGCGATGTGGGGCAGTTCCTGGGAATCGTGCTCCAGTTCTGGTTCTGGCTAACTCCCATTGTTTACGTAGCTAAAATCCTGCCTGATTCGGTCAGGGATGTCATATCCTGCAATCCAATGGCGATCATTATCATGAGTTACCAAAATATATTCATATATAACGTGGACCCGGACTGGCTGTCACTGTTTTTTGTCTTTGTATTTTCCTTGTGCCTTGTTGCAATAGGCTGGCGTATGTTCAAGAAACATTCTGCAGATATCGTTGATGAGCTCTAGATATGGGAAGCGTTGCTGTTAACGATGTTGCGAAATGCTACAAATACTATACTTCAAAGTGGCACCGCGCCTGGGAGAAGCTGTATCCGGGAAAGTCGGAGTGGCACACCAAGAAATGGGTGCTGAAGGAGGTTTCGTTCGGAATTGGGACGGGGGAGTCGGTCGGGATCGTCGGCGTTAACGGCGCCGGTAAAAGTACGCTTTTGAAGCTCCTTACGGGAACGACGCAGCCGACGCGCGGTACCATCCAGGTGAATGACAGAGTGGCTGCGCTGCTGGAACTCGGGATGGGGTTTCATTCCGAATTCACTGGCCGACAGAATGTCTACATGTCGGGGCTGATGATGGGCTACAACCGTGGCCAGATGGACGAGCTGATGCCCGGGATCGAGCAGTTCGCGGATATCGGCGAATATATCGACCGACCCGTTCGCGTTTATTCCAGCGGCATGCAGATGCGCCTGGCCTTCGCTGTCGCGACGGCCTCCAGGCCCGGTATTCTCATCATCGATGAGGCTCTTTCGGTCGGCGATTCGCGTTTTCAGGCGAAATGCTACGCGCGCATTTCGGATTACAAGAAGCAGGGGACGACTTTGCTGCTGGTTTCGCATAGCGTGGGTGATATCGTGCGGCATTGCGATCGCGCCATATTTCTCAAGGGCGGCACCATCGGCATGGATGGGTCAGCGCGCGATGTGACGAACCGTTATCTCGATGAGTTGTTCGGCAAGCCGCAGTTCGAAACCGCAATGAAAGAGGGCCCTGCCGCCAGTTCACCGTCGCGAACCGCGCTATCGACCGCGAATGACGGGGACGTCTATCACTCCCGCCATGGCTACCGTCCGGAAGAATATCGCTGGGGCCAGGGAGGGGCGGAGATCATTGACTACGACATACAGGTCGGCGGCACACATTATCCCCCGACCATCGACAGCGGCGAGCCGACGGAATTCTATCTGAAAGTCAGATTCGACGTGGGCTTTGACAATGTCGTTCCCGGGATTCTGATCAAGACGCTTGATGGCTTGTTTCTTTATGGCTCGAACTCGTTTCTTTCCTCGGCCGGCCGCGAAAACATCTCGGCGGAGCGGGGAGACGTGCGAATCTTCAGGTTCTCCATGCCACTCAATCTCAATAGCGGCGATTATCTCCTCTCGTTCGGCATTTCCGCAGGAGATCCGCAAGGAGAGATGACGCCCCTGGATCGCCGGTATGACTCGATAATCCTGCACGTCAGCAAGGGCATGGAGTTCTGGGGTGTTGTGGATTTGAAGGCCAAGTTTCATGCCGTGAACGAAGGCGGGCCGAGCCGATGAGCGATCAAAAATTACAGCGTATGGTCGCTGACCTCCCGGAACTCTATCAAGTCATCTACGGACATCCGGAATGGGACGGGGAGGCCGCGCGAGACTGCAGGGCTCGGCTGGTGATCATCGAAGACGCCTGCCGGCGGCTATCGAGACACCTGAACCGCCCGCTCAAGGTGCTCGACCTGGGATGTGCGCAGGGCTTTTTCAGCCTGAGCCTAGCCAGCAGTGGCGCAACCGTGACAGGGGTCGACTTCCAGGCTGAAAATATCGACGTCTGCTCATCTCTGGCGGAAGAGAACCCGGATCTACAGGTCTGCTTCGTCCAGGCTCGCATAGAGAACTTCGTTGAAACGCTAGACCCGGGTGAATACGATGTCGTCCTCGGATTGAGCGTGTTCCATCATCTCGTCTATTTGTATGGGGTCGAGTACGTCTCGCGCCTTCTGATGACGCTGATGAATGTTATCAATCTCGGGATTTTCGAATTCGCTCTCAGGGAAGAGCCTCTCTATTGGGGGAGTGCCCAACCCGACGACCCCCGCGACCTGATCGACGGCTGCGCCTTCCGTTACCAAATTGCATCTCATGAGACGCATCTGTCGCATGTGAGAAGGCCGATGTACCTCGTCAGCAACCGAACCTTGCTGTCCGATAATTTTTGCGATGAGTTCGAGCGCTGGAGCGCGCAACCTTATTCCGGCGCGCGCGAAGTGCATAATGGAAGCCGTCGCTATTATTGGGGTTCCGCGTTTTTCGGCAAGGTCTTCGATTTCACCTCGGGGCGGAAATCCTTTCCGCCGGAGGTCGGCTTGCGCAACAAGTCGGAGCTGATAGCCGAGACTGGATTCCTCGCACGGCCGCCGGAAAGCTTTGAAACTCCCCGGCTGCTGGCTTACGGGAAGAGTGCTCTGCAAGGGTGGATCGTAACGTCGGTCATCGATGGCGTACTGCTTTCCGATATGACCGGCGGCGGCAGGTCACTCGATGTCGACAGGGTCCTAAGCGACATTTTGCAGCAATTGGCCACTCTGGAAGACGCCGGCCTCTATCACGACGACATTCGCCTGTGGAACGTGATGTACGATCGGGCGAGGCAGCGTTTCAAGCTGATCGATTACGGCTCCATCGGAATGCATGCGAAGGATTGTGTGTGGCCGCACGATATCTTCCAGGCATTTTTTATCTTCGTGCACGAGCTTTTGATGCCCGATGTGGCCAAAGTCGAAAAGGCGCGCCCGCCCTTGCTGAGCCCGTTCCATCTCGCGCGCCCTTACGCGGGCTGGCTCTATGCGTTTTGGCAGAGGCCCGTTTCCCAATGGCGCTTTTCTCTGTTGGCCGAGCTATTCGAACAGCGGATGGCATTGCCTCAGCCTGCCGACTGCGAGCACGGCGTGGAGGCATGGCTGCGGGCGCATGAGTTGAATGTCCTGGAGAGGCTCCATCGCGAAAGTGATCTGCGCGACAGAGTGGACGGGTTGAGCAAAGACCGGCCAATGGTATTGGAAAGTCTGTCGCAGATGGAGGAGACCGTGTCCGCGCAGGCCCACGCCATCGCAGCCATAGAGGGGCGCCTGCAGGTACTGACAGACCGGTACGAGGCCTGCGCGGGGACCCTGCAGGCGGTTTATCGCAGCCGCTCGTGGAGGATGATGGCTCCCTATCGTTATCTCGGCCTGCAGGTCGCGCTTCTGCGGCAATACGGCATCAGACAGCGGTGCAAGCACTTTATCAAGCGCTTGTTCAGGCTGGCCGTGCGTCTGGCAAACCGCCATCCAGCCATGAAAAACCTGGCATTTCGCATCCTGCGGCTTTTGGGGCTTTACGGCTACGTGCATCGAATCCACCGCCGCATCATGCCGGTCGAAATCCCGCCGGCGGATGCGGCAGGCTACCTGCGGCAGCACATAACCGATCAGCTGGCTGATCGAAAATTGTTGCCGCCTGTGGTGAACGACCTCTTCGAAAAACTATCACGACGATGAAAGCAGCAGGGGTAGGAATTGCATATTCTTATTGATGTGCAGGGGTACCAGTCCGAAAGCAAGTTTCGCGGCATCGGGCGCAGCACCCTTGCCATGAGTCGGGCCATCATTCGCAATGCCGGCCCGCACAGGGTCAGCATCCTGATCAATGGCCTGTTCCCGTTGCAGAATGTCGAGGATGTCAGGAACGCCTATCGCGACATTCTGGCCGAAGAGGAGATGTTCATTTTCTCGGGGTACGGGCCAACTGCCTATCGCAACATGGATAACCACGAGCGCTTCGCGGCGGTGCGCCATGCGCGCGATGTCGCAATTGCCAACATCGATCCGGATATCGTCTACGTTACGAGCCTGTTTGAGGGCTACGACGATGACTTCACGGTCTCGATCCCGAAGGAGTCCCGCCAGTGGAAAACGGTGACGGTCTGCCATGACCTCATACCGCTCCTGAACAGGGAGCGGTATCTCGGCGATCCAAATTATCATAAGTTCTATATGGACAGGCTAGCGGAATTCGAGCTTGCGGATGCCGTATATGCAATCTCGAATTCGGTGGTGGACGAGGTCCTGAAGCATACGAACGTGCCACGAGAGCGGATCTTGAACATTTCGTCCGCCGTCGGTGATGAGTTCTGCGTTCACACCTATGACGCGGGGCGGCAGGGACGCATCAAATCCCGGTATAAATTGCCGGGTCAGTTCATATTGTCACTGGCGATGATCGAGCCCAGAAAGAATATCGAGGCGTTGATAGAGGCTTACGCCCTGCTTCCGAAGGCATTGCAAAGCGATTATCCCCTCGTTCTTGCTTACAAGGTCAGGCCGGAAGAGCTGGCACGCATCAAGGCGCTCGCGCAGAGCCATGGCGTCGATTCGGCGCATCTGATTTTCACGGGCTATCTCCCGGACGACGATTTGATCGCTCTTTATAACTTGTGCAAGGTTTTCGTATTTCCCTCCGTGCACGAAGGCTTTGGGCTGCCGGCCCTCGAGGCGATGAAGTGCGGCGCCGCGACCCTCGCGTCCAATGTGACGAGCCTACCGGAAGTGATCGGGTGGGACGAGGCGATGTTCGATCCCTATGACGTCAGGGATCTTTCCGGGACGCTGGAGAGGGCTCTGTCCGATGACGCATATTGGGCGGACCTTAAGAACCACGCGCTGACGCAGGCGGAGAAATTTTCCTGGGACAGGACTGCGCAGATGGCTATCGCCGGCTTCGACGACTTATTGGAGAAGCGGCCGGGGATCCCGGGTGGACCCACACGGCAAAGGAGCGGGGACGATATCAAGTCCGATGTGCTCGGCGCGCTTCGCCGGCAGAAGAAGTTAACCGATGCCGATATGCTGGGGCTGGCCTGGGCCATCGCCCGAAACAGCTTTCGCGATCATCGCCGCAAGCTGCTAATGGACATTTCGGTGCTGGCCGAGCACGATGCCAAGACTGGTATTCAGCGGGTTTCGCGTAGCATCCTCAATGCCCTCCTCTCCAAAAGGATTCCGGGTTACGATGTCCGGGCAATTCGTTATGCCAACGGCGATTGCTATCGTTACGCAAATCGGTTTGTGAAACGGAATTTCGGAATCGACTTCGGTGCCGACGAGCCCGTGCTGTTCGGCAAGGATGACGTTGTCCTTGTTACAGATTTGACATGCCATTTGTTTCCGGCAATCGAATCCCAGTTCGACATGCTGCGCCGCGCCGGGGGCAAACTCTACTTTGTGATCCACGATATCATGGCGTTGCGTCATCCGGAGTGGTGCGACGAAGGCATAAGGCGCTGGTTCCCCCTCTGGCTGCCGAGCTTGGCTTACCATGCGAACGGCCTTATTTGCGTTTCCGCATTCGTCGCGGATGACGTGCGCAACTGGCTTCACGAACATGCGGGATCGTTTCCCGTCAACCCTTACCTGACGATCGACAATTTCCACCTTGGCGCGGATATCGATTCCAGTCTGCCCAGCAAAGGCTTGCCAAAAAGCGCGCCGGCGCTCCTGAGCAGAATGGCTGAAGCCCAGAGTTTCATAATGGTCGGCACCATGGAGCCGCGCAAGGGGCACGCCCAGGTGCTTCGTGCTTTTGAGCGGCTATGGGATGAAGGCAAACAGTATAATCTGTTTATCGTCGGCAAGCAGGGGTGGAATGTCGATGACCTCTGCAGCGCATTGGAGACGCATCTCAGGCGCGACCGGAATTTGTTCTGGCTTCAGGATATCAGCGATGAATTCCTGAATCTTTTGTACGATAAATCCTCGGCCTTGATCTTTGCTTCCATGGGGGAAGGCTTTGGCTTACCCCTTATCGAGGCGGCCCACAAGGAGCTGCCCTTGATCCTGCGTAGGATTCCAGTTTTTGAGGAAATCGCTGGCAATCATGCGTTCTACTTCGAAAAGGACCAGCCGGCGGATCTGGCGCTTGCCATTGAGAAATGGATAGAGATGCGCGAAAAGGGATTGCATCCGCGTTCGGCGGGGATGCCGTGGTTGACGTGGGAGCAGAGCAAGGATCTTCTTTTGTCCAAGCTACCGCTCATCCAGCCCGCTGAAACTGATCGAAGGCAATCGGATACCTCTACCTGATCAGCGCTGCGGTTGATTTCTGGTGGTTTGGCTCTGCCGCAAAAACTATTGCTTGCCGAAAGAGCTGGAAAGAATTTCAGCGAGACTTTTGACGATCGCTTCAAAGTGGGGTCATTTTCAGTGTGAGATGATCTTGTGGGCGGTGCGATGGTGTTGCCGCACGGGGTCGGCTATCGCGACCTCAGGCAGATGATGGGCGAGTGGGATGTACCGGGCGATCATGCGACGATCTAGCGTAGGTTCAAAAACATGCGCCGGCGTTGGCTTAGGCTGTGGAGAAACACGCATCGTTGAACGGGCTTCCGACATCGGCTGGACTGCGCTGACGGAGTAGCTAGCACCGTTCGCTCAGCGTCTTGGAACCCGTAAAGCCGCCCGACAATAAATGCGCCGACCAACGGCCACCATAACCCAAAAACTGCAAGAGAGCCGCTGAACGATGCATCCTCATGCACTGATTTTGAGACGGTAGTTATAAGGCGATTGACATGTGGGAAAAAATCCCATTTAATATTTCCGAACGTTAACCGAGACAACTGGTTTCAATTTGCAATGCGCCGAATGAAGGCTTTGCCACTTCCCTTCAGACGTCCCGAAAGGGAATTCATTCGCAAGCCTTCGTTTTCCGGATGCATGAAGGAAGCGGGCCGAGTGGGGAGTAACGCGTTCGGGCTATCCGAATGTGCGCGAAAGGGAAGCATCAATATTCAGGGTTGGGTGTGAAATGCCCGCAATTAAGACCAAGATGCGGGAGGATGCCGTTCAGCGAGTTCTGGCGCGAATCCTGCGGCCTTTCGTTCGCCTGTCTCTCGCAACCGGTTTGGCGTTCCCTGCTTTTGCAGCCGTGCTGCGTCGGGTGTACATTGATGTTGCCGAAAAGGAATTTGCCTTACCCGGCAAGCAGCAGACAGACAGCAGAATATCACTGCTCACCGGCATTCACCGCAAGGATGTGAGCAAACTCAGGGTCGGCGAGCTGCCGCTGCCAGACCTCCCGCCTCCAGTATCGCGCACAAGCCGCATCATTGCTCGATGGCTCGCGGATGTTCGATACTGCAGCGAGGACGGTCTGCCGAAGGCGCTGCGCCGTACTGGGGAAAATGGTGAGGCGTCGTTTGAAAGCCTGGTGGAAGATGTGACACGCGATTTGCGCCCACGCGCCGTTTTGGATGAATGGTTGGATCGTGGCATTGCAACACTGGACCATGAAGACCGTGTTCACCTGAGCAGCACCGCGATAGTTCCGGAAACAGACGACGGAGTTAAAGAGCACTTCTTCACACGCAACATCCACGACCACGCTGCCGCAGCCGTGCACAATTTGGTGTCAGCCGATCTCCCGTTTTTTGAGCGCGCAGTACACTACAATAATATCTCTCCAGCCTTGGCAAGAAAGTTGGACGAAATCAGTAAAGCTGAAGCAATGGACCTGCTCGTCCGCCTGAATCGAATAGCCAATGAGGAGGTGAGAGCCGATAAAGGTGGTGAGGCGCGATGGATTACCGGGATATTCGTTTTTCGAGAAGAGTACCCGGTGTCAAGCCCTTCCGTCGCCGACGACAATAGACAGGACGATAGATGATGTCCGTGATCCTCGATCGTCGACGCTTTCTGCAGCTTGCAACGGTTTCGCCCCTAGTCTTAGCCTCTGTCGCAAGGCCCGGTCAGAGCAATGATCTGTCAACGCCGCTGGACCACGGAATTGGAGGAACAGGACAATCCATAAGTGGAGAAACCGATCATGGGATTGGCGGGACGGGTGTATTTGGAACAATCCAGCGGTTTGGTAGCATCTTCGTCAACGGAAATCGAATTGCCTATTCGCCCGATGTGCTAGTCAACATCGATGGTGTACGTGCAGATCAGCGAGCCCTACGGCTCGGACAAGTGGTACGAGTTGCGCTGAACGGATCTCCAGATCATCCATCGGCGCATGCAATATATGTGACAAGCGAAGTGATCGGGCCGATTGAAAGCATGAGTACAGACAGCATCGTCGTTCTTTCACAAACCATCGAACTCACCCCTCACACATATAGGCCAGCGCTCAAACCAGGTGAGATCGTCGCAGTCTACGGCATCCGTAAACCTGATGGAACTATTGTTGCCAGCCGAATTGAGAAGCGAGTTGCGAAAAGCCGAATGCTGTTGCGTGGTGTTGCTCAAAGCCACAATGGTCACGTGAAGGTGGGTAATCTAATAATAGATATCGCTGCCCGCTCCTTCGTGGGACATCGAGTTGTTGCAGAGTTCGGAAGAAAACGGGGGGTATTGCGGGTCAAGAGTTTGAAATTGGAGGATCTAGTACCAGGTCTTCGGGAGGGTACTATCAACGTCGAAACCTACGTCGAGAGAGCCGGCGAGACTGTAAGTGTCGGTGTCGGTGTGACGTTGAATGCGGCGGGCTTTCCGGGTTCGGCCGATAATGGTCACACCTTTGTTAATATGTCCCTCCAGGAGGGTAGGCTGGTTTCGCCGCAACTCCAGGATGGGCAAATGCCGCAGCCACCAAACATAGATGGGCCACCAACCACGTCACCTGGGCGACCGGATCCAAGCGGACATGAATCCGGCCCGGGATCCGACGGTCCCAAGGGACCTCCGAAATAGCTTCGTGCGCGAAATGCCCTTATCATTTTCTCAGTTGCGATGCCAAATCGTTCAATGCGTAAAGCACATTTTCCGGGAAGTGTCAGCCTAGGGAGGCAGCCATTCCAACCAACATTTGTAGGCACTCCAAAGCATAAGGGCGAAGTTTGATTAGACAGATCAATAAAGTCGAGGAAGACATGAGAACACAAGAAAAGCGAGTAGCATCCTCTATCGTTGATCCCTCGGCCGTCAACACTATGGAGTGGTCGCAGATGACATGTGATGAGCCACATCAAACAATCGAACCGATCACTGGCCAGAATGGCGCCCACATTGTCGAGGAGGGAGACAGGTCATCTAGCCGTTACGACAACACAAAATTTCATGATGCGGGCCCGACCGATGACATAACTCGTCTACTTAGGTCTTACTCGGAAATGCACGCTAATGCGATCGCAAGGGTTGGCGATTGGGTTTCCGGAAATGCCGTGTGTGCGATCAGCGAACGTGTTCGTGCCATCGACGACCTAGTTGTGGAAATACACAATCATATCGGCGCCGCCCGCGACCGAACGTTCCAGAATTTTTGCTTGATCGTTGCTGGCGGTCTTGGTGTTGCCATCGGTATTATCGCTGTCTTGCTGTCGTCGTTGCTCTTTCCTCCTCGAGGCGAAATCGGGCCAACATTCGACCACGATGTTTCCGCTGTGGCATCGCCCTTCACCAGCGGCAAGAACTAAAACGTACGCACTCTTCCAATGCATGATGACACAAAAGCGGTGAGCGCGAGCGGTCATTGTTTCGAAGCGATACGGGGGTGACTGGGGGCCATGCGCGAGGATAATTTACGCAATCCTTGATAATTGTTAGGCGCGACATCCAGTCCTTCAGGCGAACATTTAGTCCAGGTTAGCTTCTCCACTTTTATTCACACGCCGTGCGTCGTTTGGCGATCGCCCTTTTGAAGATATGTTCAAGTTGAAGCGCGCTTTCGGACCAGTTGAACCGCTGAGAGTTCGCTCGTGCGCTTGCTGCGAGACGAGTATGGAGGGCGCCGTCCATAGCAAGGCTTTCCAAGCCGTCAAGGATTGATTGCACATCGCTGGGATTGACAAGAATGCCGGCCTCACCTGCGACCTCGGGCATGGAGGACGTATTGGACGTCAACACTGGGAGCCCCATGGCATTCGCTTCTATGATTGGGAAGCCGAAGCCTTCGTAGAGAGATGGCATCGCTAGAAAGCGAGCGTAGCTGTACAGTTGTGCGAGATCGGTGTCGGATACATAGCCTGTCAGCCGAACAGACGACTCGATCCGCAACGCTGCGACCTGCTCTTTTAGATCACCCAATCTCCAGCCTTGACCCCCCGCGAGCACAAGAAGAAAGCGCTGCCGCGTGGCTTCGGGTAGAGCGGCATAGGCTTGCAGCAATCTCGGCAGATTTTTGCGGGGCTCAAGCGTTCCCACGAAGAGTATATAGGGACGGTCGATCCCGAACGACGACAGCTTCTTCGGAACCAGCGTTCCGGCAATGGCCGTCAGGCCAGGGTGGATAACGTTGAGCTTCTCCCTGCACGTCGGAAATGCGGCCTTCAACACGTCGGCCGTGGCCGCCGAAACTGCAACGATCTCATCGGCCACGGTCACTCCCGGCTTCATCAGCCAGCGATCAGCTATCCATGTCTGCCAGCGCATGGTCGCAGCCATATCTCGCCAGACGAGGTCGTGAATCGTGATGACGCGGGGAATGCGGTGATCGAGGAAAATGGGCAGACGATGCGCCGGGCCCCAAAATATGTCAATTTCATCCTGTGCGGCGCGGCGCGGTAGTTCCGTCTGCCCCCAGATCATTCGCCTGATGGCACCGGGGAAGCGCCCCACATGCAGCGTTCCCGTGGGTAAATCCTTCAGACCCTTATGGGGGGCTTCCGGCAAGTAGAAATGCAGTTCATGGCCGAGAAGCGCCAAATGCCGGCTCATTTCCAGAAGGTATCGTCCAATTCCGGTCGTGCTCGTTACCAGATTGCGCGCATCGATGCCGATTTTCATTCGCCAGCCATCCATGAGCCGCTGCATGGAGCCGTCTTGCCGTCACAACGAACCAGTCTCACACCATTCCGCAAGCCAGATTGATAACGTGCATCATTCATTGCAGGACATGGCTGGCGCTGGTTGTCCGGTTCCTCTCCCGGCTCGGCGCCGAACACGGTTTCGCTGGCCGCAAGCGTCCTGTACATCCTGGCGTGCCGCTGATCGGGGTAATTCAAGATGTAAGCGGTGGCCAATGCCGTGCACCTCGGAACGAGCGTCTGGGCAATAGCATGTTGCATAGGGATTGATCCGTCCCAATTGTTTGGATGGAAGCGAAAGCCGGCTCGGTTCCATGCGGAAACCAACGGCCGCTTTTCACAAAGCATTAGGCAAAGAATCCATTATTCTTGCATACGACCGGCAGTAGCGCTGAACCATTGCATTAGAACCCAGCTTATCGCGGTACCGCGATGAAGCGCCGATGCCGTGGGAGCTGACGGTATCGGGGGACTGAAGAAACCGCTTCATGGCATCAGACAGCGCTGTCGCATCTTCGGGTGGCACGATCACCCCTGTTTCGCCCTGCTTGTTCACGAAACTCGTTCCTGTGCCTATCTCGCAGCTTATCATCGGCTTTCCGAACATGGCCGCCTCGACCAGCGATAGCCCGTAGGCTTCCGAACGCAGATGTGAGGGGAACACGAAAGCGGTGCACAGTTCCAGGAGCGCAGTCTTGTCGACGTCGCTGACGGCACCCAAAAAATGCACGTTGGACACGCGGGCACTCGCCGCCTGTACCCGCAGCTTGTCCTCCATCGGTCCCTTGCCGACGATCAGGATATCGGCATCAACATTCTTGGCCGCCTCTATGAGAAAGTGCAGCCCTTTGTAATAGCGCAACACGCCGACGAAGAGAAAGCATGGCCTGGGGAAACGCGCTCTCCAGCTGCCCCTCAGTTCTTCCGATGCGCGAGGATAATCCGTCTCGTCGAGACCTATGGGAATGATCTCCGTCTTGTCACGGTATCTTTGCAGCACCTCGCTGCTCTCCAGGTAATTTGGCGAGGTTGCGACGATGCGGTCGACGCTCGACAAAAAGCGGTGCATCAGCGGCTTGTAGAGCTGCAAGAGTGTCTTCTGCTTGACGATGTCGGAATGGTAGGTGACGATCGATGGCTTTCGCGGCGGTTGCAGTACATGCATCAGATCCATGAATGGCCAGGGAAAGTGGTAGTGGACGATATCGGCCTTGGCGCTCAGTTCCCTGAATTTGGAGATGACGTCGAAAGAAAAGCCGGTGGAAGCGAACTCGAAATCGAGTTTCGCCTTGTGCGCCATGTGACCGTCGAATTCCAGCGTGTTGACAACCGGAGTGCGGCTGAGTGTCAATACTTCGGACTGGATACCGTGAGCAAGGCCGCCTTTCGCGATGGCGTGAATAGTTCGTTCGATGCCACCGAACGAATCCGGGTAATAAGTCTTGAAGAAGTGAAGGATGCGCATTTCAAATGCCTCGAACTGATCGTCTGCCGCGTTATGTGCTTGAGCGTTGGCGCTGTGCCTAAGGCGGACCTCAACTCCGACCAAACTCGTCGGAAGTACGGACGATGTCGTCCTCACCGAGATAGGACCCGGTCTGCACCTCGATCATTTCCAGCGTGATTTTACCCGGGTTATACAGGCGGTGCAGTTCGCCTTGCGGGATATAAACGGATTGGTTTTCACGCACTAAAGTCACGTTGTCTCCGACTGTCACTTCAGCCGTGCCCTTGACGCAGACCCAGTGTTCCGAACGGTGAAAATGCTTCTGCAGCGATAGTTTTTTGCCTGGAAGAACGAACAGGCGCTTCACCTGGAAACGGCCGCCGTTTAACAGCGATGTATAGCCGCCCCATGGGCGGTAGGAGGTTGGGTGGATTTCCGTCAGGTTGGCCGTCTCCTTGGTCTTTGCCAGGTACTTGACCAGCTTGCCGACCTCCTGCGCCTTATCGAGGGGCCCCACATAGACAGCGTCTTCGCTGGCGATGACGGCCACATCCTTGAGGCCCTGGACGGCCAGATGCGAGGCGCGCGACAGCACGAGCGAGTTTTCCGTGTTCATGACGGTGGCATGGCCGATGACGACGTTACCCTTGTCGTCCTTTTCGCCGAGCTTCCAAACGGCATCCCAGCTGCCGAGGTCCGACCATGCAAAGGTTGATGCAACGACGGCGGCCTTTGTGGTCTTTTCCATCACCGCATAATCGATGGAGATGTCTGGGCATGCCTCGAAATTCGTCTTGTCGAGACGGACGAAATCGAGATCGATGGTGGCTCCGTCGACTGCAGCGGCTACTGCCCGGTGGACGGCCGGGGCAAATGCTTCGAGTTCGCTCAGCAGCAGCTCCGCACGGCACATGAAGATGCCGGAATTCCAGAAAAATTTCCCGGCGGCAACCATTTCCTCGGCTGCGGCAAGCTTCGGTTTCTCCACGAAACGTTTGACCTCATAGGTGTCGGTCGAAAGCGGTTCGCCCTGTTCGATATATCCATAACCAGTGGCTGGTTCGCTCGGCGTGATACCGAACGTAACGATCTTGCCGGAGGCGGCCGTCTGGCGCGCGGTGACGATCGCATCACGCCAATCCTTGCCCGCATCAATCTCCTGATCTGAAGCTAGCAGCTGAAGGATTACGTCTTCGCCGAATGTCTGCTTGAGGTATAAGGCGGCAGCGGCGATGGCTGCTGCCGTGTTGCGCGCGATTGGCTCGAGGATGATCGTGGTCAGATTGACACCGACTTCGCGGGCCTGCTCGGCCACGGTGAAACGAAAATCTTGATTCGTGATAACGACGGGCGCCTCGTACACGTCGCAATCCGCAACGCGCTCCAGTGTTTCCTGGAACAGCGTCTTTCCATCAACGACCTGAATGAACTGTTTTGGCGCGCTTGATCGAGACAATGGCCAGAGGCGGGTGCCCGTGCCGCCAGCCATAATGACGGGAATAATTTTCTGGATCATAAAATATCTCCGAGGGTCTACGGAGCCGTGCACGATTAGATGCAAAACGACGTAATTGGCATTTGTTCTGAAAGGTCTTCAAACGGCGGGCGCGACGCCTGTTGGCCGGCTTCCTTGGCGCTCACCGATTCCATTTGCTTCAACGCCGAAAAATTCGTCTTGCAACACGCGGCTAAGGAGGCGCATGCGCTTGAGGTTGCGCAAGAGTTGGCCGGGGTGACGAAGGATTGACCGGTTGAGAAAATAGGCTCGAAACAGATTGGGGGATTTGCTGTGTGCGCCGCTATGGCCCACACGATAAATTGCGCCGCGGAAGGGAAGCGACCCCAGCGGCGATCCTGCATCGGCGAGCAGCTTGCCGATGCGCACATGGCTACCGAGCATGGATTTGATGTAGTCGACACCGGCATCCTCGAAAGCTGCCGGTAACCTGTAGAGATCGGACCTTGTGATCAGCGACGTACCGCAATAGTTGGCGAAGTCGTCGTGATGCAAAAGCAGTCGTCCGCCTTCGCTCCAGAGATAGCCGCGGTCTATTTTCCAGCCGTTGGCGGTGACATTTCTCGCGACGAAATCGACGATATTGGCGCTGATGAAGTCATCATCATCGACGACCATGAAGAAATGGGTATCGCGGGCGGAAAGCATGCCCGTCAATACACGGCGGCCTTTGTCCAGCCTTACGGCCTCATAGACCTGCTCGCGTTCGGCACTATGCAAGTCGTACAGGGGGTTGGCGGGAAACGTTACCCGTTGAACTGAGAACTTGGGCGGCAGATCGGGTAGATCGGCACCTTCATTGGCAACGATCACGCCGCGCCAATTGCCATTGGATTGCCCAGAGATTGATGCGATCGTCTGTGCCAGCCGCCGTTTCAGCGAGGGCCAATCCTTGGAATTGGCCTGATGTCGAACGGGGATGACGAATGTGACGAGCGTTTTCCCCTCAGCTTCAACGAGGGAAAGCGTAGCTCTGCAGGATGAAGAGGGCATTGCGGTGTAATCGAAAGACATCTGAAGTCACCCAGAAAAAATGCTTGTTGGGGAGCAGCCGGGCGGCTGTTAGGTGTCAGAGGCCGGAAACTTAGCTAAAATTACTTCCGGCTCCAGTCCGCCAGGAGTGTTGGCTAACGGCGGCGTTGAAAGCGGTAACCAGGGTCTATGATTGAAATTCGACTACAAGATTTCGAAAGATTTCTTTTGGTTTAGATAGGTAAATCGATCACGGAGCCCATTGCCTCACCGTGGGAGGGGTCTGCCTGTTTAATGAACAAGTACAATCAATAAGTAGCTGGTTTCATGGGATTAATTTTGATCAACGCGGTCTTTTCCCACGAAGACAGATGGGTTGAGGACAGCGCCCACGGCGGGTTTTGTTTACAAAATTCAACGCTTCGAAATAACACCACACGGTGCCCTGCAAACGGCATAGGGGTCTATCTGTCTCAGAAGCGCGCGACACAGACGACAGCGCGCTGTCATCTGTGTTCTTGAGCCTGATCCAGTTGCGCCAGAGAGTGGATTCAGCGTTGCAAAAGGTGATCGCTAATCAGTGCGACGCCTATGTCTCTGAGTTGTTCCGTATTTTCCCGGCAGCCCGCGCCTGCGACAAGAAACCGGCGAGGGCTGAGTGTTGAGCTCTTTACGAGGCAACTCCTGTTCGCTTTTCTATGAAGTGCCCGGGGTAGAGACCCATTCGCGAAAGCGAGTAGGTTGTCAGGTTTTTGTGACTGCTTTTTTACGTCCAAAACCGACCACTGCATAATCATGGAAGTGTCCACTTGCGTCGGGAACGTCGCTCAGACAGAAATTTCGATGAAAATTAGTATCGTGGCTTTTGGAAATGACCCTGTCGGAGGTTGGCATCCTTGCCAAGAGCTGCTGCTCACCTCCGATTGGATACTGATCGAACGCCGATCATGGGGCTTTGCAACTTTGGGTGATGTTGGTCGCTCCAAAAACATGGACAACAGCAAGCGATGAATTTCGCGGCAGCGCATGGTTCAAGCGGCGTCTGCCGCAGCGAAATGAGCCATCTGGTCGTCGTATGCTTTCACAAAGGCCGGTCTGGCCACCAGGCGCTTGACGTAACTGTGGCAAGCCGGATGGTTTTTGAGCCCGTCAAACCGCTCGATCTGTCGCATGACATCTGCCATCAGCAGGTCGGCCACAGAAAATCGGTCGCCGACCAGCCATTCGCGCCCGGCCAGCACCGTCTCCATTCGATCAAGTCTCGCCTTCAGGAAGTCGTCGACGAACCTGGCCTCGGGCGCTTCGCCAGGAAAGCCCATGAACCGGAACAGCGCCCACGGCTGGCTCGGCAGGTCGACCGAGTTGAGCGCGGCGATAACCCACTCCAAAACTTCGGCTCGCCCTCGGGGATCGGCGGGCATGAGCACCGGGCTTTTCTCGGCGAGGTGCAACAGGATCGCGCCGCTTTCAAAAATAGTCAGGTCTCCGTCGGTCAGCCACGGGATCTGGCCGAACGGTTGTGCTGCAAAATGCTCAGGGCCACGGTCTCGAAACGGCGTGCTCTCCACCCGATAGGGTAACCCAGCCTCTTCCAGCGCCCATCTTACCCGCAGGTCGCGCACGAGGCCGCGCGGCAGTTCGGGAACCCAGTCGTATGTTGTCAGGATCAGGTCGGTCATTGATCAACTCCAAGGAAGACGGGAAGCTTGTCGAGAAGGCCAATCCAGCCGCTTTCATGACTTGTGCGGGCTTCTTCGTCGGGCAGATGCTCATGGGTGAGTGTCAGCACGGTTCCTGCGTCGAACGGTTCAAGCCGGAATGTCACCAGCGATTTCGGATCGGAGGTTCCGGGCAGATCCCAGGTGAAGACGAGCAGTTTCTCGGGAATGACGTCTTGATAGATCCCGGTCGGGTTGTGTTCGTCGCCGTTGAGTAGCCGGAACACGACGCTGAAGCGGCCACCCGGCCGGACGTCGGCAACCACACTAAGGGTCGGTCCTGCATCAGGCCCCCACCACTGCATCATCAGTTCAGGCTCTGTAATGGCCGCCCAGACCTTTGCAGGGGTGGCCCTGATCCGACGCACGATCGTAACGCCCGGAAGGCCGTCAGTCATTTCGTATCATCCTCTTCCAAGAGCGTGGCGAGCCGATCAAGGCTAACGGTCCAGAAGCGCTCATAGCGATTGAGCCAGGCCATGGTTTCTTGCATCGGCGCGGCGGAGAGATTCACAGCGACGGTGCGGCCGGTCTTCGTCCGGGTGATCAATCCAGCATCGGACAGCACGTCCAAATGCTTGGTCATGCCGGGTAGCTTCAGCGAAAATGATTGGGCGAGCTCGCTGACGGAAAGTCCCGGCCGATCCAGCAAACGCTGCAGGACGCCCCGCCGGGTTGGGTCCGACAGTGCCCAAAACGTGCGGTCCATGGATGATGACTGATGCTTCGCCATGTAGCGAAGTATTTATCGTAGTGATGGTGATGTCAACCAGGAATTAAGGTTCTTCGTACCTCAACGCATCGATGGGGTCGGGTCTGGCTGCGCGCCAGGCCGGAAAGTGCGTGGCGAAGAAGGAGAGGACGAGCGCCATCGGGACGACTGATACCGTTTCCGCGATGTCCATGCGCGCTGGCAATTGACCTAGGAAATAGATCCAGAGATTGAATATTGTCCTCCCCGATATCGACGAGAAGAACTGGCGGACCGATTCGATATTCATGCACACGAAGACGCCGATCGCCGCTCCGGTCATCAAGAAGATGCGCATGATCGCGCCGCTCGTCGCGCCCATCGTGCGCAGGATTGCTATGTCGGCGCTCTTGTCCTTGGCCAGCATGAACAATCCCGAAATGATATTGAGCTCGACGATCAGCATGATCAGCGTCAGGATCATGAATATGACGTTGCGCTGAACCTGAAGGGTCGGGAAAAAGGTCTGGTTGCGTTGGTGCCAGTCGGTCATGAACACAGGCCGCATTGCCGCGTCCTCGAAAGCCGAAAGCGGTCCGTCGCCCTTTGTCGAGCCGGCCTCGCTCATGCGGCGGCTCCCAGAGCGCCAACGACATTGTCGAGCGGCAAGGTGGGGCGCTCACCGGTCTTGCGAGTCGCATGATTGTGATTTGGAGCAGCGGCAAGGTGTATCGTCACTGGAAAAAGCTGGTAGCCGAGCATTGCGGCGGGATCGGGTAGGCGACATTTGAAAGCCCCGTCCTTAGCCGGCACGGTGCCGGCAACAGCTCCAAAATCAAAGGTCAAGGTTCCCTTCGTGCCACGATGCATGGACGAAAATCGCTGCGTCTCGCCGCATGCCGATCGATGGTCGGAGTTCCCATCTTTTTGTACAGCATCCCCCGGTTTGCGCCTTCCGAACGCGGCGCGTCCTAAGAGAGATGTCGATTGGAGGTTTAAGCAGTGGATGGCTTCATGTTGCCCGATCGCGCGAATGTCGTTTCATTCAACCGAGCACCTGATTGTTCAAGCCTTTGCGTGCGCAATGCTCGATGCCGGGCATGATCCTCCGCTTTGCCTCCCTACAGGATCAGGCTACCGAGCCGCTTGGGGATCCTGATCTGCGTCAGTAAGCGTCCCCAGAAAAGCAACGATGTCGTCGATCTCTGCATCCGTTACCCCAGGGTCCTCGTGTGGCTTCTTGCCGAACGGCGGGTCCTGATTGAGATTGTTCCAATAAGCTGCAGGCAGGTCATCATATTGACGGACTGTGCCATCGGCATTGTGCGGATACCATCGGCCCGGGTCCGTGTCGCGTGTCACATAAAATGAGACGACATCGCGGAGCGAATGAAAATAGCCATTGTGGAAGAAACTGTGGCGGAGCGCGACGTTGCGGAGCGTCGGCGTGCGGAAGAGGCCGCAATATTCTGCGCGCCCTTTCAGGTCGGTTCTCTGTGGACCGCAGAGGCCGAGATCGAAATAGTTGGGGTCCTTGTTTGCGGGAATGTCTGGATTTCGCGGCACAGCTAGTCCAAGAAAGCCGAAATCGGAAAACTGCGGCGGCTCCCCGTCGTTGGCAGGTTCGCTCAAATGACAACTCGAACAGTTGCCCTTCGCGGGGTCTTCGAAGAGAGCTCGACCGCGCAACTCCTGAGCTGTCAAACTGCCCTTGCCAGCGAGGAAGGCGTCGTATCGGCTGGAATAAGGATAGAAATCGGGACCGCTTTGCTCGAAGGTCGCGAGTGCCTCGACGGCCGCGGCGAAAGCATCCTCGGTGTGATCGAAGACGTCAGCTCCGAATATCATCTTGAATTCTTCCGCATATGGCGCGTTGCGCAAGCGCGCAACAACGTCTTTCGGGTCTTTGTTTGCCATCTCGAACGGCGAAAGCAGGGGGATCTTGGCCTGATCGTAACCGTGATCCACACGACCGTCCCATGTGAGGCCACCCGTCGGCCCGTTGTCGATGCTTTCGTCGCCTTCGTCCTCGGAATCGTAAAAGTGCTCTGTGAATGTCGGTACGGACTGCAGGTATCGAAGCGAAGGAACCGCGCGCAAGCCAGGCTGATCCATGTGCTCTCCTCCCAACTCCACCGGAGACGCCGAGGCCGGTCCGTAGGCGTGGTGCGGGTCATGGCAGGAAGCGCAAGCCTGGAGGCCCGACGCCGAAAGAGATCGATCGGAGAACATCTTGCGGCCGACCTCCGTCAATGCCCTGGCTCTGGCAAAAGCTGCAGCTCGTGACATTGGCCCTGGATGAATGCCAACACCATCGCCGGCGGCGGTCTCATAGAGAGGCACGAGGGCAAGCAAGAGCGCGAGCCCACCGCCCGTCATCAGCGCACGGGTTGGCCACATTTTATTGAGCGTCAATGTCGCATTTCCGTAAGATTTCAGGGCGGTCTGGATCATAATCGAGCGCGGGTGCAACAGAATGATGACGGAGAAATTCTAGACCCCTGTTACGATCTCCTGCCGTCACAAAAATGATAGGAGAGAAAGTTAGCGTGTCGCTTGCAAGCCTCTCGGCATCCGCTTGGACGGCTCCGCTCCTCTAGCCAATATCCCCTAGCCATGAGGTAATCCGCCGTGAAGAGGCTCAAACTACTCCATTTCTTTTATTTGGCCGCCGCCGCAATCTTACCATCTGCTTACTCAACGGTGGTTCAAGCAGCCCCCGCCGGATACGACAAGATTGATACCGTAGTGGTGATCTACGCCGAGAACCGTAGCTTCGACAATCTTTATGGCAGTTTCCCTGGCGCCAATGGGCTTTCTAGCGCAACAGCCAGTCAGGCGCGTCAGCTTGACCGCAATGGTCAGCCCCTTGCGGAATTGCCTCCGGCATGGGGTGGATTGACAGCGAAGGGGGTTACTCCGCCGATCACGGAGGCACAATCGGCGCATCTGGCGAATGCGACATTCGCGATCGATGACGCAAGCGGCTTCGCGCAGTCTTCATCGGTGATCACGCGCGATCTCTGGCATCGTTTCTATCAGGAGCAGATGCAGATCGATGGTGGCAAGAATGATAAGTTCGTCGCGTGGGCGGATTCTGGCGGCCTTGTCATGGGCCATTACGACGGTTCCAACCTGCCCATGTGGCAGATCGCAAAGAAATACGTTCTTGCCGACAATTTCTTCCAGGGAGCATTTGGCGGGTCATTTCTGAACCACTTCCAGTTGGCCTGCGCCTGCGTCCCTGTTTTCCCGGATGCCGATAAGAGCCCGGCAAAGCCGACCATCGCCAAGGTTGACGCCGATGGTGTTTCACTGACCGTGGTCGAGAACGCGCCCAAATCGGCTTTGGAGGGTGCGCCGAAATTTGTATCAGACGGTAATCTCACGCCCGACTTCCACGCCGTCAATACGATGCAACCGCCATATGAGCCGAGCGCCAATCCTCCCGTTGCTGGCGGCGATACGGCCTTTGCGGACCCCAGTCTGCCGACAACCTTGCCGCCGCAACACGACATCACGATCGGCGATCTTCTGACGCTGAAAGGTATTGATTGGGCTTGGTATGCCGGAGCTTGGCAGGCGACCCTTGATGGGAAGAATGCGACGCCGGTGCCGAACTTCCAGTTCCATCACCAGCCATTCAACTATTTTGCCGCCTATGCACCCGGTACTCCGGCTCGCGCCCAGCATCTCAAGGACGGAGGCCTCGGCGGCACGGCCTTTATCAAGGACATCGATGACGGCAAGCTTCCTGCGGTCACGTTCTACAAACCCCAGGGAAATCTGAACGAGCACAGCGGCTACGCCGATGTTTCAAGTGGCGACCAGCATCTTGCCGACATCGTTTCTCATCTCGAAAAGAGCCCGCAGTGGGGTCATATGTTGGTGATCGTCACTTACGACGAGAACGGCGGGTTCTGGGATCATGTCGCTCCTCCGAAGGCGGACCGTTGGGGTCCCGGCAACCGGATTCCCGCTTTTATCATTTCCCCCTTTGCGCGGACCGGAATGGTCGATCACACGCAATATGACACGACGTCCATCTTGCGCTTTATCACCGCTCGCTATGATTTGCCCGTCCTGCCGGGTCTGGTCGCCCGTGACAAGGCGCTGCGCAACAATGACGAGCCGCCCATGGGCGACATGAGTGCGGCGCTCGATTTGACGCGGTAATCACGCAGGCCTCGGACACTGTCCGAGGCCTGCCACCTTTCCGCGGCAGGAAGAGTTGTCTGACGGCCCTCAGAGGCAGGGCGACTGATGGAACCCTCAGTGGGAGTCGTCATGCGGTCGTTACAGGGCGGTGTGATGCAGATAGCAGCGGCGCGGCTAAGCGCCTGATCGTCAATGATTGAACGGGGATGATGATGAAACACGATACCAGAGCTGGTTGCCAGCTGGTCGGCGTCGCCATCTTGGCATTGTGCCTCGCCTTGCCGGTTCGCGCGCAGGACACTTCTGCATCGGCAAATGCCAAACCCTTCCTGACGCTCGACGGCAAGCAGCCGCTGGTGATAGGCCACCGCGGGCTTCCAGGCCTGATGCCGGAGGAAACATTGGCCTCCTATGATATGGCCGCCGCCCTCGGCACCGATGCCCTGGAGGAGGATATTCACCTCACCAAGGATTGCCTGCTGGTCGCACGCCATAATCCCTGGCTCAGCGACAACACGAATGTGGCGGAGGTCGCCAAGACCAATGCTGATGTCGCTGCTCGCAAGCGCACGGTGCCCGGCGTCATGGTCAAGGTCAAATGGGCGCAGACACCGACAAGCGGTCCGGCCGAATATCTGACCGATCTCACCAATCCCTCCGATCCGAAATCGGTGCTGAAATCTTTGGTGGTTGACGGCGAAGATCACACCAATGACTGGTCGATCTCGGATTTCACACTGGCCGAACTCAAGACCTGGATCGCCGGCACCACTTTCGATGCCGCTGCCGAGCGGCCGAAGGAGTTCAACGGCAAGTTCCCCATCCTGAGCTTGCAGGACATCATCGACATCGCCAAGGCCAAGACCAAGGAAACCGGCCGGACGATCTCCGTCTATCCGGAGACCAAGAATCCGACCTGGAACGATGCGCAGGCCATTGCGAATGGTTGCGGCGCGCCCGGCAGTCACCCGCTTGAAGATGCGATGATCAAAGCCATCGACGAGAACGGATTGAACTCGAAGGAAGCGCCGATCTTCGTTCAGAGCTTCGAGCCCGGCAGCCTGAAGTATATGGTCAGCCATGGCCTGAAAACGAAGGTGGTGCAGCTTATCGACGGCGATGGCGTTGATTTCAAGACTGGCGCCGTCAGCTATGACGATATCACCAACAGCCGCCCCTTTGACTGGACCGTAGCAGGTGATCCGCGCTGGTTCGATGCGATGCTGACCCCTGCCGGACTTGCGGAGATCAAGACCTATGCCGATGGCATCGGGCCGTGGAAGCCGCAGATCATCCCGTACAAGATCACGGCATGGCCGGAGAAGAATGCCGACGGAACGCCCTTCAAGCCCTCATACTCGCTGTCGACGACACAAGCGCCCACCACGCTCATTGCGGATGCGCACAAGATCGGTCTGTTCGTGCATGTGTTCACCTTCCGCAACGAGAAGAAGTATCTGGCGGCGGACTATGGCGGTGATCCGCAACAGGAGTTCTTGAAATTCTACCGGCTCGGTACCGACGGGGTCTTTACGGATTTTACGAATACCGGCGTGCTGGCCCGCCTCGCATATTTGCACGAACTCGGACGCTGAGGTCGCCGATTGCCGGCGTCCGAGCCAAGCCGCGTTTTCAAACGCCGCAGCGATAGGCAAGGTATCGCCCTAGTGGCTTGATCTTTCGCATGGGCTGCGTGAGTTGGGTTATGATACGGACACTCTTTGAAAGAGCGAGCATTCCCAAGTTCACTAAGAAGGTTCCATAATTGAGCGATATGCCACAGCATTCGAATGTGCCGTGGTTTCAAACCCCTTCAAGGCAACCCATTGCGACGTGCGGCATATCCAATGGCGTCAAAGCCTTAGGGTCTGAAATGATTGCGCCACATGGAAAGCCGTCGGCAATCGCGAAGCCCCATTCCGCTATCTGCGTCAGGAGAACGAAGATTGGGTTCTTGCTCTCAATCAGTCCCATTCGTTGTTTTTTCAAACCTGTCGAGCGTTTGCCTGATCAATCAGAACTTCCGCCGCGTTCCACGCTCTAGTTGCAATCGTCGGATTGTGAAAGGCACGAGCATCGATCGTCGCGCCATCAAGCAGAATCATGAGGATTGACGCGGTGCGTGCTGCTGCTTGCTCTGGCAAAAGGGACGTCAGTATGTCGCCCATCCATTCGGTCATTGTTTGCTTATACTGAATGGCGATCGTCGAGATCTTCGGATAGTCGGTTCCAAATTCCGCGAGCGCGCGCTCGAAAAGGCAGCCGGCAAATTCCGGAGTGGCAAACCATGCCTCATGCCAGGCGAAAATAGCATGCAGCTGTTCCTTCGCCGATGCTGTTGGCTCAACAGATGCGCGAAGACTGGCCATGATGTCTTGATAGCGACGGTCGAGTACCGCGCTGATCAGGTCGTCCTTACCTGGGAAATGGTTGTAGAGCGTCATGCGGGCGACACCGGCTTCGACAAGAATTCGGTCGACGCCGACGGGATGAAAGCCGTGCCTTGAAAACAGGTCGGTTGCAACTTTGATAAGTTGCTCTTTTTTCGAGCTCATTGATGTCTCAGGCCAAGTTAAGTCCTGTATTAGGCATTGTTAGATCCGTTTGTCTAACGGTTTCCATATGGACAATATAGACCGATCGTTCTATCTAATTTCGCGACCGGCGCCGGCTTGGCGGTGCCTGCAAAACGCGCGAGAGATTCTATGAGTTGATTTGCGCGTTTGTTCAACTCAGTTTTGCGTTTCGTGATGACCCGGTTGCCCAGCCTAACTATTGGCTTTTCAATATTTTCGATCGATCTGAACGGGTTAGCGTGAAGTTGCAGTTAGGGTCAAACCTCGTGAAACTCAACATCAGCGGAGATAGTTTAATGAAGCAAGCCTCTTTTGCTCACCTCGGTGTGGCTGTGGGCGCATTGCTCTTGGTCGAAGCGGCGCTCTGGGTGGCTGTGCCTAATCCCGCCCTTGCCGCGGGGCTCGATTGCACCAAGGCCGCGTCCAATGTCGAGAACATGATATGCGCAACGCCGGCCCTCTCAACACTCGACGGTACACTCAACCGCGTTTACGACTGGGCGCTTGCTGATGAGTATGCGGTCAATAAGGGCAGGCTTTCCGCCGATCAGAAGAATTGGATTACCCAGACACGCAACGTGTGCACCAGCGTTGACTGCCTGACTGATACCTACGATGGTCGTATCGAGGAACTCGCCACGATCAAAATCGGCGAGGAACGTGCTGCGAGCTACGTCAGCAATCCTGCCGATATAACTAGAATCACCAAGGAAATGCAGAAGGCTCTTTCGGAAGTAGGTATTTCCCAGCCGCTCAGCGGCTGCTCCCATATTCTATCTCTGACCTCACATAGTTCCAGCTATGGCGCCTTTTGCGATCTCGGCAATCGAAAGAAGGTCGAAATTTGCGAAGAGAGTATGTTCGGGAATCTCGCCGTGAATTTCTATGGATTCGAAGTAAGCGGCCGTAGCCTTGCCGTCTTCACCCAAACCGCCTGCCCCGGCGGATGACAGCCATCAGTGTGATATCGCAAAGCAAACGTGTCGGCCATGAACGATCGCGATATGAAGGCATGGCCAGGATAACGATTTCCATATGGACTTTATAGACCGATCGTTCTATCTAATTTCGCGACCGGCGCCGGCTTGGCGGTGCCTTCCACGCACGCGAGAGATCCTATGAGCGTAATGACGAGAGTATCGGCCCTGTTGTTTGCAGCGGCCGTTGTGACAAGTTGTGTGCCCGCCTCGCAAGCAGGAGCACCGATCGCCAATCGATCGTCTGCCGACATCTCTCCCGATGAATGGGCCAATGTCATCGCGATGGATCAGAAAGCGGTGAAAGCAGGTGTGATGTCCCCGGAGATCATCCCGATCGACCTCACCCTTTCGAAGATGATTCCTGAGGGGCAGGCGATCGTCGCCTCGCATGATCAGGCCAAGGCAAAGGATTGGTCGCAACGATATCATGCTCTTATCGCGCGGAGAAATGAGCTCGATCAGAAATCCGCTGCAGCGCATCCGATCCACTTCAATGCCGTTCAGAGTGATCCATGCCTGTCGCCAATGGGAAAAGATATTTGCACACCTCCACCGCCAGTTCAGGCCCAGCCAATGTGCTCGGTGAATTATGGTGATACCGTTGGCCTGGTGCCCTGCGGTTAGGAGGCTCATGCCTCTCTGCGGGATGAGCGTGCGACCTTACCCTGTTGGCGGCCCGTTGACTGCGTTGGATCTGGACCATAGACGGAGATGTACTTGGCTGAGAATGGTTCTCAACAGACGCACCAGGACGCTCACATGACGCCGAAAGAAGAGTGGTTGCAGTACAGCGGGTGGGTTTCAGGCAAGGAGGCCTGGTTGCGCGACAGAATTGCGTCTCTGTTCGATGTTGAGAATCCCAATGCAGCGCAACAACAACTCCTCCATATGGCCGGCCTGCGATTGACGCTTATGGATCTTCCGTCTGCAGCCTATCCAAATCAAGAACGAGAGCTGAAGGCTCTGGCCGAGGCCGAATTCGGGTTGCCACCCCAGGAGGATTACGCCGCCTCTTGATTTCGGCCTTCGTCGGTATCAGTTTGCGGACTTTGGATACAGTCCTTACCGATCCGGTGGTTGATCGCGACCTGCATCAGGGAAACTTGCGCGGGATCCGTCCGCGAGCGGTGCAAGCAGGCATTATTGCGTGGATCAAATCTGCAGCGAGGAAGCCCTATCTCGGCATTCTTCATGCAACGCGCTTGAACTGCCGATGGCCGGGTTGGGGGCATAGAACAAGATCTGCTCATATCATCCTGTAACGGCACGCAAGCCGTTGCTGAGGGCAGTGACATAGAGCACGAATATCAACAGGGCAAGGAGAGCGGGGCTGATCACAATCAGCATGCCAACAAGGCGGCGCCAATTGCGCCGTGTGACCAGATAGAGCGAGGGGGCGGCAACACAAAGGCCTGTCCAGGCGAGTGACAAGGCCACGATGTGGTCATCCATGAATTCATACGTGATCCAGCCCTGGTTGGTCCCAGGTGCCATCGCACCCAGTTGCAATTTTAGGTCACTGAGCTGAACTAGGCCGGTGACGTTGATCGCAAGGATTGCCAATCCCAGTAGCATGCCGCCACGCAAAGCGAAAAGACGGCGTTCGAAGGGCAGGGTCTTCAAGGAGCTGCGCATGAAATTGCCTGTCAGGATTTCAATATATGGGCCCGGCATAACCAAATATGACGAAATCCCTACTCCAGATGCAATAGACCGCCTCGGCGGCGATGTCATTTCTCCGGCCTGGTTGTGCGACAAGATATGATCGCTGACCCTAATGTTTGTTCGCCTATATGCACCGGGCTGTGATGCAGGAACGCAATTGGTCATCGCAGCGGCCCAAACAGCAGGGCATGTGCTCTCCGGAATTGGGTTATAAAATCTCTCATCGTTGTTTGCTTGCGCCAGAGAGCCGCTGCCGATATAAAATAGATAGAACGATCAGTACGACATGTACGATACAGGCTGCGACCTGCCGCTGCGGGATACGTTGGTCTATCGGTCAATGACGGACTTGGGATGAGGCGCCGATGAGCTCGAAAAAAGAGCAGCTTATCAAAGTTGCAACCGACCTGTTTTCAAGGCACGGCTTTCATCCCGTCGGCGTCGACCGAATTCTTGTAGAAGCCGGTGTCGCCCGCATGACGCTCTACAACCATTTCCCAGGTAAGGACGACCTGATCAGCGCGGTACTCGACCGTCGCTATCAAGACATCATGGCCAGTCTTCGCGCATCTGTTGAGCCAACAGCATCGGCGAAGGAACAGCTGCATGCTATTTTCGCCTGGCATGAGGCATGGTTTGCCACTCCGGAATTTGCCGGCTGCCTTTTCGAGCGCGCGCTCGCGGAATTTGGAACCGAGTATCCGAAGATTTCGACGATCGCCATTCAGTATAAGCAAACAATGACCGAATGGATGCGCGACATACTGACGTCCCTTTTGCCAGAGCAAGCAGCGGCACGCACCTCGTCAATCCTCATGATTCTGCTTGATGGCGCGACGATCGATGCTCGTGCCTTTCGCGATCCGACCGTGGCAACAAGGGCGTGGGATGCTGCACAGACGATTATAAAGCAGGAAGTAGCGGCGGCCACACCGAAGCCGGTGCGGCACGGATAATGGACTGGGACGCTCGCGGACTTCATCGCGATCGTTCACTCAGCATTTTAGGCAGCGGACAGAAGAAGCATGGCGCAAACATCATCGACCCGCATATTCAATTTTTCCACTCTCGACTTTCCCGAAAAAGACCGATTTCATGCCTGGGTGAAGGACAATCATTGTGATTGCAGATTGCGGGATGGTGATCCTCCAGCCTTCAATGCGCGAGCAACCGGCGCGTCTCTCGGCCCCCTTATTCTATCCGGTAGAACGTGGCTTAATCCGCAGGGGAGTTCTGCATATGAAGTTCATCGAACACAACAGCATATCCGGACCGACGGTCATGATTTCTTTCGGTTCACGCTGGTCCTCAGCGGCCGATTTCTCTTTCGATGGACCAGTCCTCAATCCATCAAGACGGCTGGCGATCTGTTCGTTCTCGATGCTGCCCAAATCAACGAATCCGTGGTGGAGGCTGGCGATGTGATTTCCCTGGTGGTGCCGAGGGATCTCCTCCCAAGCCAGACGGAGCTCTTGCATGGACATACGCTGGCAACCGGCATAGGTCGTCTTATCGCGGACCATATGCTTTCGTTGTTCCAGAACCTTGCAAATCTGGACGCGCACGAGATCCCCTATGTCGTCCAATCGACCCTTCAGCTCTTGGCGGCTGCGGTCTCTTCGGCGCCGGATGTGCTCGCTGAAGCAGGTAGCCCTATTCGGGATATGCTGCGTAGCCGAATCCTGCGCCATATCGATGCGCATTTGCTGGATGCCAATCTCACGCCTGACGGCATTTGCCGAGATGTGGGGGTGTCGCGTGCAAAGCTCTATCAGTTGTTCGAAGGCAGCGGCGGCGTCATGCGGCAAATACAGCGCAAGAGATTGCGTCGTGCCTATCAGATGCTGGCAGATCCCAATCGTCCGCAGCCGCATATCGCCGAGGTTGCCTGGCGTCACGGTTTCTCGAACGAGAAATACTTCTTCCGCCTATTCAAAGCCGAGTTTGGCCACACACCCGGTGAGACGCTGGATAACATTCGCGCCTCTGTGTTGAGGCAGGTTGTCCCTCGACACCTTTCCGAAGATGTCAATCTGCCCTCGGGCTGGACGTTGCCTTTCGGCACACCCGATCATTGAGACCATCGAGTAGCCAATCGTATCGGACGTTGCGCTATCCACTCATTTGGCGAACGGATTGGTGTTTCTGTCCCACTCGAGAGGATTGCCGCCCGCCGCAGGTTGCGGGGCCGGCGCATTCTGCTGACCGGCGCCATTTCCGCCATCACCGTCTGATTTTGGCTGGAATCTGGGCGAAAAGTGCGGCAGCAGCAACCGTGCCCAGGAACGATTGATCTTGGCGGCTTCGTCGGGACAGCGCGCTGCCCGCTCTTTGGGCAACATCCCGTTGTCAACGATTGCGCCATTGTCTTGCGGGTCGAGCCCGTAGACCATGCACAGCAGATTGAAGTAGCGTTGTGCGTCGAGCGAATGTTCGTCAGCGAACGATGCGACATCCGGGCTTCCGGACGACTGGCTGTTAACCTTGAACCAGACGGACGCCAGCTGCAGGACACGCGCGATGTCGTTCTTGTTCTCGCTGTCGTCCACATGGGCAAGCAGCATGACCGAGGCGAGCTGATCGACCGAATCCTCTTCGCGGCCAACGGCGGGAAGATCCAGCAGATCGATCAGTGCATGTCCGGACTCGTGCAGCAGGATGAAGCGGAGGTTGTCGCGCACGAACTCGATCGTCAAAGCCTTGGGGTCGGAGGCGCCCTTCGAGAGAGCCTGACCCATTTGCAACAGGCTGTCGATCATCTCGTAACAAAGAAAGACCGCGCCGTTCTTCTTGTCATAGAACGCGTTGATCGTGTTGCATTGCCGGGTGACGTAGTGCAGGGGACGCGGCGTCACGAAGAGACCGTCGAGGCCGTCGATTTCCGGAATATTCAGGAATAGATGGGTGTCGACGGCCCACTGGTAGGCATAGTTGAACTTGGAGTCTTCCGGCGGGAAATAGTGATAGACGAAACGCAATCCCTTGCCATCCGACGTGACGAGCGAACCATCCGTAGGCGGCGGAAGCGCTCCCTCCTTCTGCTCCGTCAGACCATCTTTGCCGCCGGATTGAGAAGTCTGATTACCAGCCTGGTCATCGTTCTGCTGCGATTGAGCCTGCGTATCGGCTGGCTGACCTCCCGAACCACTGCCGCTTGCGGGGCCGTTCTCGCCTGAGGAAGCGCCCTGGCCATCGGCGCCGGCGAGATTGGCAAGCTGTACCAAGGTCGGATAGCTCGGATCGCCGTCGGCTGAATTATCGCCAAAAGGATAGAAGCTGTTGGAGATGAGTACGGAAATGTTGTCGACGACCTTGCTGGCCTCGGTTGCGGTCCAGCTCAGGTCGTAACCGCGTATGTCGTTGCCCTTCTGCTCGAAGCGGGAATAGAATTTTCGATCTCCCGCCGTACCCGACAGGATAAACCAGTTCGGCCGCTTGAGCTGATAGGTGACCGTGCTGCCCTGCTCATTGGAAAGGCTCTTGAACAGCGCGTCGATGTGGCCCGGACCGGAATTTGGAAAATGCGCAGTCTTCAGGGTGAGCGCGCCGTCAGCGGTTTGAAGGGTCTCGCCGCCGAGCGTGTTGTCCTGCTGTTCCGTGAGCAGCGCTGCTGGATAGGAGATGGTTACGCCGGCCTTGGAGCCGTCCAGAGGGCGCCACTGCAGTTGCTTGCGCAAGTCGAGGGCCGCGCCGCCCAGTTCCAGGGCATCCCGGGCAGAAAGCTTGCCAGTTGAAGGCCGCTTGTGATCGCCCTGATAGCTTGCGATGGCATTGCGGCTGCTCTGCCCGAAAGAGCCGTCTGCGAAGCCGTTGTAGTAGCCAAGCACAATCAATCCTTCCTGGCTAAGGCGCTTCTCCCAGATGTTAAGCGTGCTCTCGATCGATTCCGCGCTGTTGAGATCGAGTCGAGATGTGCTTTGGTTCGAGGTTTGCGCGAGTGCGGGCCGGACCAAGGCGGACAACGGGAGGGCGAGGAGAAAAGCCAGGGCGACGATGGCGTTTCTGGAAGAGTAGCGCTTCGGGGTGAAGTTCATTTTGCGCGGGCTCCGGTTCTCGGGATGGATGGCCAAAGGGATGGGGAGGGCGCCGACATCATTGAACCGGCACGGTTTTCAGCAACAGCACGTCGATATCGCGATCGGGCTTGTAGTTCTTGATATCGAGCTCGAACTGGGTCGGACTGATCTTCTTCACGCCATTGCCGCAGAAAGAGACCAGTGTCTTTGGATCGCCCTTATCGACAATCAGCTTGAAATCGCCGATCGGTCCTGCCCAATTGCCGCCTGACGTGATGACATAGGACAGATATTGCTCGAAAGCCTGGAACGTCGTCGCGTTGTCATCAGCGACCTTTTTGTAGAGGCCGCGCGCCGCCTTCATGAAGGCTTCGTCGGTGCAGAACCGCTCGCGATAGAACTTCAGCTGATCCTCCCCCATGTCAGGCGAGCCAAGCGACAGCGAGGATTGACTGCCGACGATAGGGACATAGGTCTGCTGGACGATCAGATCCCTCCCTCTGAGAAAGGTCTGGTTCCGCCAATATTTCGATTTCAGCGTCCAGAGCGGATAAAGGGTTGTTGCCTCTCCGGTGTAGTCGCTTCCGCCCGAATCAAGGATATTCGCGTCCACTAGGTCCTTGCGTTGCGCGTCCGTCAGGCGGCCAATCGCTGCCTCGGTCGCCTCGGAAGTAGGCACCAGGGGGATATGCAGGGCCTTGAGCTTGTCGGTGATTTCCACATCGGGCTTGCCATCGGCCGTCAGAAACGCCCGCTGCTCGAGCTGCGAGGGAGCGGGTTGGCCGTCGACAATGGTCTGGAATTTCATGAAATTATTGCTCGCCGGGTCGGGAACGACCGTGGTGGAGTTGGAGCCGCCGCCCGGAAATGCCGGCATCGGGAAAGCGATGGTCGTCGAATAGTCCGCGTCTGTCAGGTTGCGGAAGCGGTAGGAGATCCGGATACCGGTTGTGGAGAGATATAGCTCCTCTGAGACGAGCGCGATCTTGTCCGTCTTCTGAAGGACGAGGCCACCGGCTCCCAAGGTCGCCGAGCTGTCATCGGCGAGAGCGGGAGTGGACAGGAGCAAGAGGGCTCCACAGGCGAACGGGGTAAAGCGCATTCTGGTTCTCTTCGGGTGGGGCAAGTGCCGGGTTGGCTTCTGTGGGGGCTTCAGGATCCGTTCTTGCGATAGGTTAGGCCGTCGAATGTGTAGATCTCGCCGGACTTGGCGTTCCTGGCATCACCATTGACGAACATATCGTGGAACTCGCCATGCAGGCCGCGCTCGGCTTTTACCGCGTGACGGAAGGCGCTGAAGACCACGCTTGCCTTGCCTGTGGGCGCAACGGATACGATCCACACCGGCCCCGTCCCTCCGCCCGCATCACAGCGGTTCGAGGTCGTCACGAACCAGGTCTTGCTGGTCGCCGACAGCGACGGCAACATCTCCCTTCCGGTCAGCTTGCAGATCGGTGGATAGTTGGGATCGTGTTTGATGGCCTCGGTGACGTCAGGAGAAGGCGGAACCATTCCGATATCGTCGATCGACCAGACGCCCGGCCAACCGGTACCGGGTGGGGGCGGGGCGGCATCAGTCGCAGGTACTGGCGTCCCGTTCTTGGCTATGACATTGCCGGCAAGCTCGAAGCCGGTGATGATCTCCTCTGGCACAGTCCCAGCCTCGAGCACGAATTTACCCGCTTGCGAACGCCAGATGGCGACACTCGATTGTTCATCGCCCCCGCCGGCGCTTCTCGTATAGGTGACGCGTACGCGATCGGGTGGCGGCAAGCCGGTTTCGGCCCTGCTCGTTACGGTCACGGCTTTGCTGTCGTCTTCTTCCGCGCCGCTATTGCTCCAGCCGGTCGGAACCATGCCGAGGGAGACGATGCTGCCGTTGCGGAACACATAAAAGTCAGTCAAATCATTGGAATAGCCCTGCTGAGATATCCCGCCATTCACCATCATCCCATCGTCGGCTCCGAAATGCGCGGCATTGATATCGCCCACATTGCCCAATGCGCCATTGCTCTCGGCGAAATCGCGCTTGATCGTGACGAGCCGCAGCGCACTTCCCGACTCCCGGAAGAAATAGGCTGACAGACTGGAGCCCTGATCGAGCCCACTTTCGCCCGGCTCTGTCGCAATCGCTGTGATCAGGACCCGACTGCCGGTAAACGTCATAAGAGCCGCAAGCGAGATGCATTTTTCGGAACAGCCTTCGGCGCGAAAGCGTGCGTTTTTCCCGAAAGCAAGGGTCTCTGCCATGCGCATGTCGGTGTTGTCTGCGAGCACGTCGCGGACATCCTCGCACAATGGTGCCTGGGCTTTGCTTGGATGGTCATCACCCGATGCGCCGCGAGCCGTCGCTCCCCATAGGCCGATCATGGTGGAAAGCGCCATACCGCCGGTGATGGGCAGCAAAGCTGTAAGGCTCCATTTGCGGCAGCTCGTTTCCGTCATTGGCCCATGCATCCGTCACCAACGCACAGAACCGTCCTATTCATCACGCCCATGTCGTTGGGTGCGATCTCAAGAGGTAAGCCCGTCATCCGTTCCCTCTCATTCCAACGCTGTCAGCACACTCCAGCCCGCAGGCAAATTCTCCTACCGCGCAATGGACTCCGATTGTCTGGGAGCGAGGCTCAAGTTGAGCGACTTGCCAGGATCCTCGGACAGTTGTGAGGCCTGCCCAGGCACGGCATCGCCGGCATCAAGACGCAGCACCGACAAGGCGTTTATCAGAGCGTATTCGCGACACCGATATCTCTGCGTCCGCCATAAGTGTACATCCGTCTATATTTTCCAAAGCCGTCTTTGCGGCTGGCCGGCAACTCCCGCGTGCCGTAAATGAGCGGAGACGAATTGACTGTGTGAGGTCAAAATCGGATCAACTCGCATGCGAGCCCTGAATGTATGAGTGGGCCTGCATTCGCGATGAGTATGGAGGATCGGCGCTCGGAGCGAGCCCAACCCATGAACGCCTTATCTCGTTGAAAGGATATCAGCATGAATGTTTGGCGTGGAGCCCTTTGCCGCGTGTCTTTATCCGTTCTGGCGCTATCGATTCCGACGCTTGTCTTGGCGGCCGAGCAAAAGATTGATTGCTTCGGCTTCGAGGCTGTGGATGACGATCCATTCGCAGTCCAGCTTTATGAGATCAAGCCAGGGGATAAGGTCGAGGTTCAGTGCCCGGAAAAATCGGTGTTCTGCAACAAGGGCGCCTTTCTGTTGCCGGGCGATCAGGTCGTTGTAAGCCGGGTCGATGGCGACCGCGCCTGCGCCGAATATCTCAATCCTGCGAAGCGACCCGAGAATGATGAAACTGCCGGCTGGTTGCCGCTGGCACGGCTTGCCCCAGTATCGCCGGCGCCCAACTGGGTCGGACGATGGGGTGACAGCGAAACGACGATCATCGCCAAGCAAAAAGGCGATAAGATCCGCATCGACGCCGAAGCCAATCTGCAATTCGGCAACGGTGAGGAAGGAGGACAGTTTGCCGCCCTCGTCGATGGAAAGCAGTCTCAAGTCAAATTCGGCTACCAATCTGGCGACGACGGCAAGCCGGAAAAGCTTCTTCCCTATCAGGACAAGACCATACCTGGCCTTTGCCAGGTCAAGATGGCGCAACTCGGACGCTATCTCGTCGTCGGCGACAATCATATGTGCGGTGGTATCAACGTCAGCTTTTCCAGCGTCTATCGCCGGGTCGATGAGACGGCCACAGCAGATAAAACTGGAGCCTCGAAATCGTCTGCAGTGCAGAAACAGATCAATGCGCTACGCCCGTCCTACAAGGCCTGTCTCGACAGATCCGAAGGCGTTACCGTCGCCATGCGGGACTGTGCCGGCACGGAGCATACATATCAGGATGATCGTCTCAATCGAGCGTACCGTGCGCTACGGGCAAAGCTCGATCAGGTCAGCGCGACGCAACTGCGTGACGAACAGCGGAGTTGGATTGCCGAACGCGACAAGCAATGTGCTGTAGACAGCGACGGCGGCACAGCCGCCTTGGTCGTGGCCGACGATTGCTCGGTGCAGACGACGGCCAAACGCGCCGCGGAGCTTGAGAGCCGGCTTCCGCGATAAGGGATATCGAGGTGATCCATGATGAGCCGGCCCATTACGGGGCTGGCGCAATCCCCGGCAGCGCGTAGCCGCGATCGAGCGTTCCATCGAAGGCCGTGCCGTGACAGGCCATTGAATAGCGCTCCCAGGTGTAGTTCGTGATGATGGAGTGTCGCTCGGGATCCGTGTGCCGAAACTCGTACCCTACTTCCGCCTCGTAGGTGGCCTGTTCACCTTCGTCTTGCAACACGCCTTTCGTATAAACCAGAACCTGGCGTGTCCCGCCAGCAGGGTTTGCGACAGGCGCGGGCATGGCCATGGCGCTCAGTTGCTGATGTGTGGCTTCCAGATAGGCCACGCATGCCGCGAAATTTGCGAAGGGGCCGGCCGAAATAGGCTCGGCCGGGAGCGATCCGCTTGCCAGGGCCGTACCGGTCGCGAGAAAGATGCCCACAAGCGCGGTGCCGAGCATAGCGGCCAGGCGGACGCTGACGATTGTCCGGCTTGCTTTTTCATCATTTATCGGAATCGAGAGCCTCCGCCCAATTCTTTCGCATCTCGGCAAGACGGTCGGTGTAGGCCGACTTGAGGCATTGGGCATCCCAGGCGTCCCTTACGGTCTCCCGCCAATGCTTTTGCTCCTTGCCGGCGGGATCGATCACCTGGCCCGTCTCGCCGTCGTGGCCGGCGGTTTCGCCTTCGATTTTGTCGAACAATACGTTCATCTCGTCGTCGAGCTTCGATAGGTGAGAATCCGTACAGATCAACTTCTCCACGTGGCTTTTGGCGTATTTGCAATTGAAACCGGCTGCCTGCACTTGGTTCGTGAAGGCCGACAGTATGCAAAGACCCACAGACATCGCCAGCAGGCGATTGGGAGCCGATCGTCCTAAGTTCATCGTCTTGCCTCGCTGTTGGAAAAAGCAGCTCATTGCACGGGCGGATAGGTTGGGCTGGTCAGGCATTGGTCGAACCAGGTTGCGTCGGATTCCTCGAGCGGCCATGCGCCTTCGACATCCAGCTTGGGGAAATCGGTCTTCAGCGCTGGAAGGTGCTGGTCCGCGCCGGGGTCCCGCGTCCAGCCCGTTTTCTGGCTGTCACCACAGATATCCCCCGATTGATCGCTGCAAATGGCCGAAGCCTCGGCCTTGTCGCCTTCGATGGTGCTGACGGTGTAATATTCATAGAGCGACCAGGTCGCCCATTCGGTGCTGAGGCTGCAAAGCCTGTCCTTGTTGCGGACATGCATCGCACCGTAGCACTGATAGGAGTAGCTCGACTGATCCTTGTCGTTGGGAATGAACTCGCAGCGCGTATCGAAGCCGGTGAACGCGCCGCCCGTATACTTCGCAAGAAAACGTCTCTGCTCTTGAGCCTGCGCGACAAGCCCTTTGTCCGATCGGTCGCTCAGTCGAGCGGTGCGTACCGTCATGGCGCGGCGTATCTCGCTGAGGGGTATGACGGCTCCATCCGAGCCACCGCCGAGGCCCTCGTTGCGCGCGGCAATCCAGCGGCGTTGGCTATTGACCAGCATGGCACGGACTTCAGGATCCGGCACCGTCTTGAGGAGGGCCGCATAGGCTTGTCCCATGGCCGTGTCGGCCGCCTTTAGGCCCGCATTGCCGCAAATTTTCTTGTCGATAGGGTCAATCGCCTTGGTGCAGTCGATGGCAAAGGCCGGCGTTGCAATGCCAAATCCGAGGAACGTCACCAGGCCAGCGATCGACAGCTGGATTTTTGCCTTGGATGAATGGCCAGACATGGTGATGCGTGCTCCTCTGTTTCTTCCGCCGCATTGTGTGGCCGGGTGATATCTCGCCCTCGACAGCGCAGGGCGGTTGTCGAAAGTACCATCGCGGTCTTGGCGCTATTCGCAAATAGCTCGATATCGTTGTTGGTTGTACGAGATTTCGGAAATCTGAACGTCCGTGCACCTGTAATGGACGATACTGCACCGCCTCGCCTACCGGGTAGGCATCATGAAGGTCAGGCAAGATCCCGCGCCATGTAGGTGAGCGCCTGCATGCTTGCCTCGCCCAGCAGGCATTACAAGCGTGGCCCTGACCAAAGCCAGCCGTCGAGCGGCTCGCCGTTGTTTTCCATCTGGCTTGCTTTTACGCAACGTATCGCTGAGCCCGATTCGGACGGTGCAGATCAGTTGTTGTGTCGGCAGGCGGGCAGTATCCGGTCGTTGCATTCGGATGTGGGCGGCTCTCGCCTCAGATGTTCGAGATACCGAAGGATTAGTGGGCTGCAGAAGTTATTTGATCCGCCGATTCCTGCAAGAAATCAGTTGAATTTGTTGGTTCTGAAAACGGCTTTTTCTCGAGCGATTTCAATCTCCTTTGAGAGGAGGATTCGCTATCCTTCTGAAGTTAATGGCTTATTTTTGCGCGCGCAAGATGCGTCCGAGGTTCGAATCTCTCTCAAGACCAAGCATTGCAATGCCGCGCGGCTGTAACGATCCACTCTGGAAGGAGTTCACCTAGAAGGTCATACACGCCGGCAAGGTCGTGCTGTTTGTTCATAGTTTTCCCGGAAGAAACACTATAATCGACAGTACTTATGGGAGGATACTATATTGAATGCTAAGTCATACTTTAGGGCTCGCTTCCGAGCTCCGTCGACACTACAAGCATAGAACTGGTATGATCTGGTGCTGACCCTTGTGGATTCTATGTTTCACGCTGTATTTGTTCCGCGTTATGAATATGGTAATCAAGATATTGATTGCATGGGAGCGCCAATGGTGGGTTTGAACTTCGAGAAGCCTCCGGCGGGTGGTGCCACTACCGACATCTCGACAGAGTGTCGGCGCCAATTGTTGCCTCTCATCGACGATATTGTCCAAGCGGCAGTTGCGGCCGGATGGAATGAGAATGATGTTCTTTTGGCTTTGGTGGAACTCACATGGGATCTCTACGAGGACCGTCGCGCTGATCTGTAATCAGAGCCCCTGCGCTAATGTAGTAAACCCGGTGGTAAATCCGAAAGCGACTTGAAGTTCACCAGTTAGCACCAAGCTCCCTGCATCTATCGGCAAGGGTACAGATATCGTTGGATTGCGTCGGTCATTTGCCGGAATATGGCCACGAAAGCGGCAACTGACGCGAAAATGTGCACCAGTCTTCCGAGCCATTCTTTCTTTTGCCGTTCCCACGATTCTTCCTTCCCAATTGAATATTTCATCCTATCTGAATCTGCGCGTCATGCTGGTTTTCTGGCGGCGCTGTGCGGGCAAGCGGGGTTGGGCAAAGAAGGACTTCAGGCAACGGCTGAAGTCCTACCGGCTTGTTCGAGCGTGAGAGATTTCGTTCGGCGGGGCGATACATGATGAACGATGCGAAAGACGCCCGGGAACGAGGCGCTTACGAGGGCGTCGATCGCGGACGGGCAGAACGGCACGTCTTCGACATAATTCCTGAAAACGCGGGTCCGAGAAAGGCCACTACGCGGGGGAGTGTGATCCACTCCATCCGTGGCCCCGGATCGCAGAAGTTTCTGGCCAAGGAGCATTCGGCGGGGATTGTGCTGGCGCCGATGCGCCGGTTGAGAGCCTCGCTCGGCAGCGACAGGGTTGAGGAGTACGATGCGCCCGTCGGATGTCTCGTCATCAATCCCGCAAATGTAGACAGCAGCCTTGCCTGGTCGGCAACCCGGGAAAACGTCGTCATAGCGATACCCCCCGAAGCGCTGTCCGAGTTGGCTATGCACGAGTTCGATCTTGCCAATGTAGAGCTTGAGCCGCCTGCTTTTGGTACAGTCGACCTCTGGGCCTTCAACATAGGCCAGAGGATCTCCGCAGAGCTGACTGGGAAAACACCTGCGAATGAGCTCTATCTGGATTCATTGGTGACGCTGTTCGGTATCCATCTGCTTCGTACTTACACAAGCCGCAAAAAACCCTCGGCATCGATCAAGGGTGGACTCTCCACCAATAGTGCCCGGCGTGTGCGGGAATACCTGAATGAGCATCTTACCGAAAAAGTACACATCGCCGAGCTTGCCTCGGTAGCGGGAATCTCACCGAACCATTTCATAGTGAGGTTCACCCGGACGTTTGGAATGCCGCCCCACCGATATCTGATCAACCTGCGCCTGGATTTTGCGGAAAAATTGCTTGTCGACGGCGCATTTGCGATCATCGAGGTTGCCTACATGGCTGGATTCTCGGATCAGAGCCATTTGGCCACAACGATGAAGAGATATAGGGGGAAAACCCCGACAGAGCTGCGATTTGCGAAGTAATCGGTTCGCTTCTAGCGACGGTTGCGATGTTGAGCGCGTCAGCTAGTGGCCAGCTGGGCATCGGTGCGATCCGTTTGCTCGCGCTTCCACCGGAAATCATCCATCATCCGCTGTGCTTATGCTTCATCCGACAGGGATCGATGCCCTGCGCGCGCTGGTCAACCGAAAAGCCGAGCCGCATAAATTGAGTGTGGTAAAGCGGACACACTTGCCGTTCGGCCAGTAAAGAGCGGAATTTCCTATAAATAGTCCGTAATTTTCTAAAATACCACCACCACGAACGTAACCATACTCGCTATGGTGTTAATTCGGTGCGTTGCGCTATGGACATTCAGTTCCCGGAATTCGAGATCTTTGCTCCGAAAGTCGAGCTGGCCTGGACTGCCTTGGAACGCCAATATGCTGGTCGCATAACCGGCGCGGAGCTTGATCATCTCTTTGCATGTCTCGTCTTCGGGTTGACCTCTCCGGCATATGCCGCGCGGGAGCCGGCCCTTCATTTCGACGTCTGTCGAGCATTGGTGGCGATGAAGCTCCCCGCCGACCGGGCCGATACCGCCCTGCATACCGTTCCCGAACCGACGCAGCCATGGGTCGAAGGCGCTCGCGAGCAGGTCGAGAGCCAGGCAGCCCGGATGGGGCGCATGCTTCAGGAAATCCATAATTTTAACGACGATACGGCCGCAGATGCGGATCAAAGCGCGCTTAGTCGTTCAGATAACAGCGAGGATAAAGCAGCATGAACGAATCCATTGGGGAGCATCTGCAGTTCAAATCTCATTCCGGTTTTCTCCAAAACTGGGCTTCAGGGAAGGCCGATAGCCGTTCTGCCCGCCGCAGGTTAATGGCGGCACTCCGAACAGCCCATCGTGTGCTGGGTATGAAACGCGCTCGGTTGGGTCTTGGGGTGCCGACAATCGGCGGCAGTGTCGGGGTGTTGCTTGCCGTCATCGGCGGCATGACCCCGCAGGCGGCTTTCGCGCAGCTTGCCATCGGCAATGGGGTTTTGACCAATACTGCGAACTGCACCACTCCTTCTGCAGGAGGACAAAGCACCGCTATCGGCTGCGGCAGCACCGCCACCGGTTCCTCCTCAACCGCCATTGGCGCTGGCGCCCACGTGAATGGCGACAACGGTGTGGCGTTAGGTACCAGTATCACCGCAACGGGCAATGCTTCGATCGCCATCGGCTATTCGATGGGTGTCAATGGCCTCAACGCCATAGGCGTGGGTGTCTTCGCCAACGCGACCGGCACCAATGCCCTTGCCGTCGGCGGGAATGCCCGCGCACTTGCGGACGGAGCATCAGCCTTTGGTGTCAATACCACCGCAAACGGGGCGAACGCCGTCGCCCTCGGTTCAACGGCCAGCGCTTCGGGTGGCGCCTCGGTGGCGATCGGATTGTCCTCCAATGCCTCATCTTCAAACGGCGCCGCGATAGCCATGGGGGTCGGCGCCAAGGCAAACGCCGGAACGGGCGGCGGTTCTCCTGTTGCCATCGGCACGAATGCCAATGCAAGCGGCACCGCTCCTGCCGGCTTCACCTTCGAGGCGGTAGCACTCGGCACGGGCTCAACTGCCACCGGTGCATGGTCGAGTGCTGTGGGTTCAAGCTCATCTGCAACGGGGACTGGATCCAGCGCCTTCGGCACGTCGGCCAGTGCAACGGCAAATCAGACCACGGCGATCGGCAATGGGTCAGTCGCCTCTGCCCTCAGGGGCTCGGCCATGGGCTACCTCGCCAATGCCTCCAACACCGATTCCATCGCCATCGGCACGTCAGCCGCGGCATCGGCGACCAACTCGGTCGCCATCGGCCCCACCACCGTTGCATCCGGGGCTTTCGGGGTTGCCCTGGGTAACCAGGCACAGGCACTCGCCGGTGGCGGTGCCGTTGCGATAGGCTCTGGCGCTATTGTTGCAACCGGTGCGACCTCCGGTATCGCTCTCGGCAACAATGCAAACGCAGCCTCCAATTACGCCGCTGCGGTCGGTCCGGGCGCGAATGCCTCGGGGACTGGGGCCGTGTCCATGGGCTATCTGGCAAAGGCTACTGCCATTAACGCAGTCGCTTTGGGTCCGAACGCCGCCGCGAGCCAGCAAAACACCCTAGCTTTGGGTGAGTCCTCTACTGCCAGCGGCGTGAACAGCACTGCGATCGGCGGTGGCGCGGTCTCCAGCGGGGCTCAGGCGATCTCCTTGGGCATCAACGCGAACGGTGGAGCCGACAACGCAACTGCGATCGGAACCGCGGCCCAGGCTAATTCCGTCGATGCGGTTGCCGTGGGCACGAATGCGGTGGCCACAGGTGGCAAGGCAGTTTCTATCGGCGCGGGTAACACCGCCTATGGCGATGGCGCGCGCGATCGGCGACCCGAGCTATGCGAGCGGCACGGGCGCCTTCACCGGCGGCGCCAACAATATCGCCAACAGCGACGGCACGGCCACCGCCACCGCCACCAACCAGGCTGCCGGCGCGGTTCGCGATCGGCAACAGCAACAAGGCGATCGGGCAGGGCTCCGTGGCACTGGGCAACGGTTCTACCGCGGGCGCTTCCGGTTTCGTCGGTAATATCGCGTTGGGCAATGGCGCAACAGCGACGGCAAGTTCCGGTGACGTGGCCCTGGGGTCGGGCTCGGTGACCGTGGCTGCGGTTGGTACGGCAAGCACCGTGATTGGCGGCAACACCTATAACTTCGCCGGCACGACGCCGGCCTCGACGGTCAGCGTCGGCGCGGCGGGTGCCGAGCGCACCATCACCAACGTGGCGGCGGGCAGGCTCAACAACGGTTCGACGGATGCGGTCAACGGCTCACAACTCTTCGCGACCAACCAGCAGGTAGACCTGAACACGACCAACATTGCCAATCTCGACAACACCGTCACCAACATCAACAGCGGCGCCGGCATCAAGTATTTCCATGCCAACTCGACGCTGGCGGACTCGTCGGCGACGGGTACGGATTCGGTTGCGATCGGACCGGTTTCCACAGCTGCGGGGACAAGCGCCATCGCGGCCGGCGCCAATTCGAGCGCCTCTGGCGTCAGCGCCTCGGCCATCGGCAACGGCGCGGTGGCCTCGGGTCTCAACGCAGCGGCGTTCGGATACATATCTCAGGCCACAGGCCAATACAGCACCGCCGTCGGTCCCAATGCCAATGCCACTGCGACATCCAGCACCGCGATCGGCCAGAACGCGTTTGCAACGGACGTGGAAGCGACTGCCTTGGGCAAGCAGGCGAATGCCAGCGACGGATGCGCTCGCACTTGGCGCCAATGCTACCGCCGGCAACGCAGGCGCCGTCGCGCTTGGCTCAGGCCAGCGTCACCGACGTGGCGGTCGGCACGGCCAGCGCGGTGATCGGCACTACCACCTACAACTTTGCCGGTACGACACCAACCTCAACGGTCAGCGTCGGCGCGCCGGGTGCCGAGCGTACCATCACCAACGTGGCAGCGGGCCGGCTCAATAATGGCTCGACGGATGCCGTCAACGGATCGCAGCTCTTTGCAACCAACCAGCAGGTTACCCAAAACACCACCGACATTGCCAACATCAACACCGGTGCCGGCATCAAGTATTTCCATGCCAACTCTACGCTGGCGGACTCGTCGGCGACGGGGACGGATTCGGTTGCGATCGGACCAGTCTCCACAGCAGCGGGGACGAGCGCTATCGCGGCCGGTGCCAATTCGAGCGCCTCCGGCATCAATGCTTCGGCCATCGGTAGTGGCGCCGTGGCATCGGCACTTGATGCAACGGCGTTCGGATACATATCGCAGGCCACCGGCCAATACAGCACCGCCATCGGTCCGAATGCCAATGCGACGGCAACGTCCAGCACCGCGATCGGCCAGAACGCGTTTGCAACGGACGTGGAAGCGACCGCTCTGGGCAAGCAAGCGACCGCCAGCGCTACGGATGCGCTCGCACTTGGTGCCAATGCCACCGCCGGCAACGCGGGCGCCGTCGCGCTTGGTTCGGGTAGCGTCACCGACGTGGCGGTCGGCACGGCCAGCGCGGTGATCGGCACCACGACCTACAATTTTGCCGGCGCGACGCCGACCTCGACGGTCAGCGTTGGCGCAGCCGGTGCAGAGCGCACCATCACCAATGTGGCAGCGGGCCGGCTCAATAATGGTTCGACGGACGCCATCAACGGATCGCAGCTTTTTGCGACCAACCAGCAAGTTACCCAGAACACCACCGACATTGCCAACATCGGCGGCAACCTGACCAATCTCGGCAATACCATCAACAACATCGCTGGTGACACGTCGACGACCTATACCGATGCAAACGGCAAGGGCGTCCGCTATGTGCGAACCAACGACAGGACCCTTGCCGTCAGCGATTCCTCCGCCCAAGGTGTCGGCTCCACCGCGGTCGGCTACAATGCCGCCGCTGTCGCCGACAGTTCGCTCGCGCTTGGAAGAGAAAGCCAATCCACCATCGTCGGCGGCGTCGCTCTCGGCTCCGGATCGATTTCCGATCGGGCTCTGGCGCCGGCTACTGGTCAAATTGCAGCCGGTCCAACGAACTTTATTCAATACAATACGACTGATAAAACACTGCTCGGTGCAGTATCGGTCGGCTCCAGCACGTCCTACCGGCAGATCATCAATGTCGCCGACGGCACCAGCGCGCAGGATGCCGTCACGGTTCGGCAGCTCCAGGGTGCTATTGCTTCAGTGGCGACAACACCAAGTAAATACTTCCACGCGAATTCGGCGGCGGGCGACTCTCTTGCTGTCGGTGTTGAATCGGTCGCGGTCGGCCCGACGACGGTCGTCAACGGGGACAATGGTATCGGTATCGGCAATGGGGCGGTCGTCGATCAGGTTGCCCCCGGCGGCACGGCCATCGGCCAGAATGCCCATGTCATGCTGGCGGATGGCATCGCACTCGGCACGAACTCAGTGGCTGGAGGCATCCAGTCGGTTGCGCTCGGCGCTGGTGCACAGAGCAACAACATCAACAGCGTAGCGCTCGGAGCGCAATCCATAACGAGCGTGGGCGCACAGACGAACTACACCGGCTTTGCCCTTACGAGCCCGCAGACCTCCGTCGGCGAAGTGTCGATCGGTTCGGCTGGGTCGGAACGCAAGCTGACCAATCTTGCAGCCGGTTCGGCCGACACGGATGCCGTAAATGTCAGCCAGCTCAAAGGTCTCGGCACGAACATCACTAACCTGATCGGCGGCAATACGACAGTAAATCCCGATGGATCGATCACCGGCCCCATCTATAACATCCAGGGCAATAACTATAATACGGTCTACGATGCCTTCGGTGCGGTCGACAATTCGCTGACCAACATCATGAATGGCGGCGGCATCAAGTATTTCCACGCCAATTCGACGCTTGCAGACTCTGTCGCCAGCGGAACCGATAGCGTTGCGATCGGTCCTCAAAGTGTTGCCAGCGGCACGAACAGCCTGGCAGCGGGACTTGGATCTGCGGCGGTAGGGCAGGGCGCAGTCGCCCTTGGCCAGGGGGCGCAGGCCAACAATGCCAATGATGTGGCGCTGGGCTCCGGTTCTTCGACGCAGGCCGCCGTCGGCACGTCGGGTACCAACATTCAGGGTCAGCATTATGACTTTGCCGGTACCGCGCCTGTCGGAACCGTGAGTGTCGGTTCTGCAGGGGCTGAAAGAACTATCACCAACGTCGCTGCCGGCCGCATTTCTGCCGACAGCACCGACGCCATCAACGGATCGCAGCTCTATGCGACCAATCAGGCGATCGACAGCCTGCAGACCGGTGTCGGAACGATCACCAAGAACGCTGTCACCTACGACCTCAACCCCGATGGCAGCAAGAAGAACAGCATCACGCTCCAGGGTGGCGACGTCAATGCGCCGGTGGTCATCTCGAACGTCGGCAAGGGTGTCGCTCCGACGGATGCCGTGAATGTTGCCCAATTGGGCGATAGCATTACTCAGGTCAAATCCTACACGGACACCGCTGCCGCCAACACATTGACCGCAGCCAACACCTACACCGACCAGAAATTCGGCCAGCTGAACCAGGAGCTTGGGGACATACGTTCCGAAGCGAGACAGGCGGCCGCGATAGGGCTTGCGGCCGCATCGCTTCGTTATGACGATCGTCCCGGAAAGCTAAGTGTCGCTGTGGGCGGCGGCCTGTGGAGGGGTGAAGGCGCATTGGCTTTCGGTGCCGGCTACACCAGCGAAAACGGACGCGTTCGGGGCAATTTGTCGGGCACGGCGGCTGGTGGGCAAGTGGGCGTCGGCGCCGGTCTCAGCTTTACTTTGAATTGAGCGCATCATGCTTAAAGGATCGCTTTTCAGCGTCCCGGCTTTCATCGCTTGCATGCTGCTGTTCGCCCCGTTTGCGGCCGGGCAGGAAGGTGCTCCAAACTATCGCATAAAGCCCTCTGATGTCGTGGTTCCCCCCGAGCTGAAGCTTGGTGATTACCAGAGGATCATTCGTCCTTTCGAAAACTGGACGCTGATCTGCGACGAAAACTTGAAGGTTCGGCAGCGAGTTTGCAACGTCACACAGATCATCGAGAACGCAGCAGGGCAGATCGCGTTCAGTTGGTCGCTTGCCGCCACCAAGAAAGGCGAGCCCTATATGATCCTGCGTACCGCCCCGGTTGCCAGGAGCGACGGTCATATCTCGCTGAAATTCGACGGCCGGCAGGAGGCCATACAAGTCAAGCTCGATGGCTGCAGCCAGACGGTTTGCATTGGCATGCTCCCGATCGGACCGACCATGCGCGAGCAGATTTCGAAGAGCACGATGCCGACCGTCTCCTATCCAACGGCGGATGGAGGGGTGATCAGCGTGACCGCAAACCTCAAGGGCCTTTCCACCGCCGTTAAGGCGATAAAGTGACGGACGGATTTTCAATGAACCAGCAATCGATCCACGAGCGCATCATGTCCCGAAACAAGACTGACGCCACAACTCAGAACTTGGCCGACGACGCGGCGAAGCCGCTACGGACATGGCGCAAGGCGACCTTTCTCTCGCTGCTAGCGATTGCCGTCGCCGGCGCTGCCGGCTATGCCGTTGCGAGATACGACGTGATCGGGAACCTTCTTTCGCAGCCAGCAGTCGCCGCGGCCAATGACGCCAATCAGGCGCTGCCAGATACGCCGTTTCTGGAGCACGCCAAAAAGGCGGGCTTGCAATCCTGCTCGACCGTTTTCCCCGTTCTCGGACAGTTGTTGACAAGCGGCACCCAATACAATGTCCAATCGATCTGGAACAACGAGGCGGCCGACAAGCATGCGGTGCAGGCGCTCGTCGGCATGAACTATGCAACGCAGGGCTACAGCGGCCCTGCCGCCGGCATCGTATTCGCAGCGCCCGTCGCCTCCGGTTGCGAAGGTTCTATGGTTCGCGTGGCACCGTTTACAGCCTCGTGCCCGGAGATTTCGGCCAAGTTCCCGAACGGAAGCAAGCTTGTCAACAATCTCGGGCAGGTCGGGGTCTATCAACTCGGCAACGACGGAGGGGACGCCATGCTTCTGCCGACCGGAAGCGGCTGCGTTGTCATTTCCGTGGCTTCGGCAGCAGGACAACAAGGGGGCTCAAAATGAGAGCGAGATCCGCCATTGCGGCGATCGGCATGCTGTTTGCCTTTACCGGCCATCTGGAGGCAGCCGATCTCTTTACGGCGGAGCAACCGCCAGCTCCTCCGCCTGAGGAACGCGGTATTTGGGCGGCCATCGCCTATTCCGCACCTGATGGAAAATACGGGTTCTTCTGGGGCGCCGACAAGCGGCAGGAAGCCATGGATATTGCGCTCAGGCATTGCGAGCGGGACAAGGGCAGTAGCTGCGCCGTGGTGACCGTGTTCCGCAATCATCGGCACTGGGACGACGATGATAACACAGGCTTTCCCTATGAGCACTGCGGTGCGCTTGCCATCGGCAAGGAACAAGGAAATCGGCTTACGCCCTGGAGCGCAAAATCGGCAGTGACACGCAAGGAGGCGGAAGATCTTGCTCTTAAGACATGCGAGCGCTCAGGGTCGCAATGCAAGGTTCGCGAGTGGGTATGCACGTGATTTGTGAGACCAACTGGTAGGCAGCCAGTCAAAGCCAGTCGTCCGGTGGACATGGGGATGTCGATACTTCGTCCTTCGATCCAACTGCGCCAATTGAGGACGTGTCGGCCTTGCAACAGAAAGAGGTATCGCATTGTTGTTTTTGACATCTTTCCGACCTCATAGGAAAGGCCACGGCATGTGTCATTCGGGTTTTGCCCTTCTTTGCTCGATCGTCATGTTTATGCTCGCTCCAGCAGCCTTTGCTCAATCGGCCCTGCCAAACGGAGCATCGACCGTCCAGGAGATCTACCAGGACTGGCGACTGACATGTAACATGCGCGACAAGGTGTCTACATGCGCGATTTCTCAGGATCAGACCCAGCAAAATGGTCAGAGACTGCTTGCCGTTGAGATCCAGATGCGCGCCGATGGCAGTGCAATCGCAACGCTCCTTCTCCCTTTCGGCATAGTCCTCGACCCGGGCGTTACGCCGAATGTCGATGACCAGCCGGCTTTAAAGCCGGTGCGTTTCCGCACCTGTTTGCCGACCGGATGCATTGCGCTGCTTCCCGTCGATTCCGCAACACTTGCAAAGCTGCGAGCGGGCTCGCGTTTAAATCTCAAAGTTATCGGCGATCCGGACAAGGCATTGAGTTTTCAGGTGTCGCTGCATGGCCTCTCGGCAGCTCTCGATCGTGTTGGCGTTCTGAGCCCGAGATAGAAACGCATGGCGATTGCAAAACGCCAATACAACCTTCACTCACAACAAGCTGCGGTCCTACACATAGCGAATTATCAACTGGCTGGTTCGCTGGTTCGTTTCCCCAGCATTCAGTGGGATTCATCGACCGGGATGTACAATGATGCACCCGCCTTTTCGGCCGCTATCCTCAGTCGCTTGTCTCTGGTCCACAAGGAGGCTCTTGGGTCAGGAGTACCGACGCCAGCAAATGGGCATCCGTATAGCCAATGCTCATGCTTAAAATTCCATAACGGTCGATCATGATTATGACTTCGTCGTGCGTGGCGACAGCAGCTCCGCGCTGAGCTGCCAGGAAAGCCATTACACTGCTTCGATCCCGAAGGCTGCCAAGAGCCAGTTCGCCGATCACGCTTGGATGGCAAAGTAGTCGGTCGTCGCCCTTCTCCTAAAGAGGCGTCGGGTTCATATCTGACATCGGCAGCTGATCGGCTTCGGCCCCCAGCACCGCTTCCGCGATCTGGAGCAGATGTGGCGGACGTTCGATTCCTATCACGACAATATGTCTTGAGCTTTGGACAAAAGGAAGTCGGCGCTACGATGTCAGCGGATTCACATTCGCAAAGGCGGTATCGAGACACTCTGTCGCATTGAGATCACTGATTGCGGATTGCTCAATCTATCGGCATAGCGCTATAGGATCGTCGTCTGCTTGGGGGCTGGAAGCGGTGGAACTCGATTTCAATTCGGAACTTCATGCTCGGCCATCGATCTATTTCTCTGGCCCTGCTCTCGTTGAGCATATAGCGCTTTCGGGCTCGATGTCCCCCACCTGCGATCCGAGTCACCGCATAGAACCAGTGAAGACGGGGTCTGACGGCGTTCGAACACAAGTCGAGTTTCATACCGAATTTGTCACCGTAACGCGGGTTACACCTCTTGAGGCCGATCGATCGGTATGGCCAACAGGCTCTCTACTGATTGACGAGGCGACGCAGATCGCTGGTTTATTGGATTGGGTATTCATTTGCCGATTGGAAATTCTTGTTGCTGAAAAGGCTCCGAGCGAACTTGGACCTCTTCTTTCCGCGTTTCATTTTGGCGACACGGCAGCATCTATGATTGGCGGGGGAGCAGCGCTCGTTTGTTCAGATTTCCGCGTAGGAGAGAACAATACCAGTCGCGCAATACTCTTCAACAACGATCTGAACGCCTATCGGCTCGGCCGCATGGTCCGCAGAGTATATGAAATCGAGACCTATCGCGTTATGGCGCTTCTGGGCCTTCCCGAAGCGCGACGACTTACTCCACTTCTCGGTGGGTACGATCGAACGCTTGTTGAGTTGACTAATCGGCATGTGTCGACCTCTCCGGATGAACATAAGCGACTGCTCGATGAGATTTCTCAGCTTTCCGCAGAAGTCATCTCGGCGGCGGCACAGACCCGAAATCGGTTCGGCGCAACTGCCGCATATGCCAAAATCGTGGAGGAACGCATTGCTGAGCTACGCGAAACCCATGTTCCAGGTTTTCAGCGTTTTGGCGTCTTCGTCGCGCGGCGATTCAAGCCCGCGATGAGAAGTTGTGAAGCTACCGCACTACGCCTTGAGCAGCTTTCACATGCCGCCATGCATTTGATCGATTTGCTCCAAACCCGTATCCAGGTGGAAATCGAGGTCCAGAACGCCGCTCAGATTCAGGCGATGGCTGAACGAGCCGAGACCCAGGTCAAAATACAGCGAGCAGTCGAAGGTTTGTCGATTATCGCGATTAGCTACTATCTTCTCGGTTTGATAAAGGTGGCCATCGAAACTGCGGATCATGCCGGGGTCCATATCGATCCGGTTTACATGTTGATCTCCATTCCTGTGGTGATCGGAGCAGTCGTCCTTGCGATCCTAAGGGTGAGGCACGCACTCAGATCGTAACATTCTCATAGAACATATCAGGGAGGATTGGACGACCGAGTGACCATTTTGATAGCCAGTAAGAGCATGCCGCATCGCCCTGCACACGCGGGAGACAGCCTCAGCGCAAGTCGTGATTGCCGAGTTCTCCCGTGAATTAATGCATTTCTTTGCTCTCTGCCGACTGGATCGTCAGAAAACAAGCCACTTATGTCGAGAGGGTACTATTGTGATCCCGTCCGATCAGCCTCCTTCGGCGGGTTGCCGTGGATAAGTGGGATGAATGCGTGTGCAGGTAAACAAGATCGGGCGAGCAGCAGTCAGGCGCCGCTTGATACTATGCTTATATCGATAGCGGTGTTGCTTTATTAGCAGGATAAGCGCGCCGGCTGAGTTATCCATAAGTTATGCACTTTTAATAGATGAATGGTTGATTGCGCTCTCGCTTGCGCATGTTATGGATAAAAATATCCAAATCTATGTTGACTTTGGGACAATATAGATTTTAAGTCCGGCGCGGAGGAGGTTGCGTGCTGGCGCGCGGCGTGGTCCTCCCGGGAATTGATGGGATCTGACATGCCTCGAAATATCGCTTCGTCCGCCAATACTCGCGCAATGGCCAATGCCATCAGAGCGCTGTCCATGGATGCGGTCCAAAAGGCCAATTCCGGCCATCCCGGCATGCCGATGGGAATGGCCGAGATTGCCGTTGCTCTCTGGAGCGGTCACCTCCGCCATAACCCCAGGAACCCGAACTGGTTCGATCGCGATCGCTTCGTGCTGAGCAATGGTCATGGATCGATGCTGATCTACAGCCTTCTCCACCTGACGGGTTACGATCTGTCGATTGACGATCTGAAGGATTTTCGCTCGCTGCACAGCAAGACGCCTGGCCATCCCGAGCGTGGCTATACACCGGGCGTCGAAACGACAACCGGGCCTTTGGGGCAGGGGATTGCCAATGCCGTTGGCATGGCGATCGCCGAAAAAATCCTGGCATCGGAATTCAATCGGCCGGGTTACGATATCGTCGATCACCATACCTACGCCTTTGTCGGCGACGGCTGCCTGATGGAAGGCATCTCGCACGAGGCATGCTCGCTTGCTGGAACGCTTGGTCTGGGAAAGCTGATCGTCTTCTACGATGACAACGGCATTTCGATCGACGGCCATGTCGAAGGTTGGTTTTCCGACGATACGCCGAAGCGCTTCGAAGCCTACGGCTGGAACGTCATTGCCAATATCAACGGCCATGACGTCGCCGCTGTTGACGCAGCCATTGCTGCGGCGAAGGCCCAATCGGACCGGCCGACGATCATCTGCTGCAAGACGGTCATCGGCAAGGGTGCGCCGACGAAGGCGGGCAGCCATGACAGCCATGGCAATCCGCTTGGCGCGGAGGAAATCGAACGGACGCGCAAGGCGATCGGTTGGCCTCATGCTCCATTCGAAGTGCCGCAAAATGTCTATGACGCCTGGAGCGCCGTCGAAAGCGGTGCAGTTCAGGAGGCCGATTGGGAGCGCAGGCTCGAAGCCTACAAGGTCGCCTATCCGAAAGAGGCCGCCGATTTCATCCGCCGCATGAACGGTGAGCTTCCGGATAATTTTGGAGAGCTTGCAAAAGCGGTGGCTGCCGCGGCCGCATCGCAGCCTGAAACCATCGCGACCCGCAAGGCGAGCCTCAATACCATCCAGGCGCTGGTTACCGATCTTCCGGAACTTGTCGGCGGGTCCGCCGACCTTGCGAGTTCGAACCTGACGATGTGGAAAGGTTCAAAACCGGTGACGCGGGATGACGGCGGCAACTATGTCTATTATGGCGTCCGTGAGTTCGGGATGGCCGCCATCATGAACGGCATGCTGGCGCATGGCGGCGTTCGGCCCTTCGGTGGCACCTACGTCATGTTCTCTGAATATGCCCGCAACGCCATGCGGATGGCCGCACTCATGAAGCTGGGCTCGATCTATGTTCTGACCCATGATTCCATCGCCCTTGGTCAGGACGGCCCGACGCATCAGCCGGTGGAGCAGATAGCCACGCTTCGCCTGATGCCGAACTTGGACGTCTGGCGTCCGTGCGATGCCGTGGAAACCGCCGTGGCATGGCAGGCAGCCCTTGAGCATGGCAAGACGCCGACGGTTCTGGCACTCTCCCGGCAGAACCTGAAGCCGCAATCGCGCACGCCGGAGCAGATCGCGGAGATAAGCTTAGGCGGCTATGTACTTGTTCGAGAAAAAGCCAAGCTGGACGCGATCATCATCGCAACCGGCTCCGAGGTGGACCTGGCGGTGAGCGCGCAGGCACGGCTGGAAGAGCAGGGTATTCACACCCGCGTCGTCTCGCTGCCGTCGACCTATCTGTTCGACCGGCAGACCAAGTCCTATCGCGAAGACGTCTTGCCGGCAGGTGTGCCGCGCGTTTCCGTCGAAGCCGGCGTGACGGATTACTGGCGCAAGTATGTCGGGCTCGACGGCGTATGCGTCGGCATCGACACCTTTGGCGAATCGGCTGCTCCGGAAGTCCTGTTCGAGCATTTCAAGATCAACGTCGACAGCGTTGTCGATGCCGTGCGTCAGGTGGTTGTTCGGCATGGCTGAGACATTCATCATCGGCCTCGACTATGGCTCTGAATCCGCGCGCGTGTTCTGATCAACACGGCCAGCGGCCAGCAGATAGCCAGCCATACGCATGCCTATCGTCATGGCATCATGACGCAGGCTTTGCCGGGGGGGAGCCCGCTTCCTCGGGGCTGGGCTTTGCAGAACGCCGCCGACTATATCGAAGCGGCGACCGAGATCTTGTCGCAGTTGGGCGACGGCCGGGAGATCGAAGGCATCGGCCTTGGCTTCACCGCCAGTTCTCCGATGCCGACAACGGCGAATGGCACCCCGCTTTCGCAGCTGTTTGCCGAAGATCCGCATGCCTATGTCAAGCTCTGGAAACACGGAGCGGCGCAAAAATACGCTGACGACATCAACGCGCACGGCGGAAGCTACCTGAAGAATTTCGGCGGCAAGGTCTCGGGCGAGTGGTTGCTGGCGAAGGCCGTCCAGATAGCCAAGGAAGCACCGGGGACCTGGGATGCCACGGATCGCTTCATTGAGTCTGGCGATTGGCTGGTCTGGCAGCTCAGCGGCGTCGAGAGCAGAAGTCTGGGCTTTGCAGCCTACAAGGCCCAATACTCCGAAGCTGACGGATATCCGAAGGACGTTCTTGACGGGCTTGAGGATCGGCTGAGCCTTCCCCATCCTGTTGGAACATGTGCCGGCTATCTCACCGACGATTGGCGTCTGAGGACCGGGATCAAGGGCAAGGCCGCCATCGCCGTCTCGGTCATCGACTCCCATGTCGTTCTACCGGCGGTTGGTGCGGTCGACGACGGATGCCTGGTCGGCGCACTCGGAACATCGGCCGCCTATCTCTTGCTCAGCGAAGGCTTCCATCCACTGCCAAGCGGCATCGAGGGCGTGGCGTATAACGGGTCGATGCGTGATCTGTGGTGCTACGAGTCCGGCCAGGCAAGCTTTGGCGACATGCTGGCCTGGTTCGTCAAGAATTTTCCGCGAGCAGCCACGATTGACGAGAGCTTCCGTCTTTACAACACCGAGGCCGCAGCGCTGCTGCCTGGGGAAAACCGCCTTGTGGCGCTCGACTGGTGGAACGGCAACCGCGTTCCCCTGGCCGATTCACGGCTGAGCGGAATTATCATGGGCCTTTCCATGGATACGACGGCGGTCGGCATCTATCGGGCTCTGATGGAGTCGCTTTGCTTCGGCGCCCGCTCGATCGTAGATCTTTTCGAAGCCGGAAAAATCGCAGTCAACCGCATGCTGATGACGAGCGGCCTGGCGCAGAACAATCCGCTGCTGGTCCAGATCATGTCCGATGTGATGAACAGGCCGATCGATGTTCCGGAAATCGCCAATCCAACGGCGGTCGGCGCGGCGATCCACGGCGCCGTCGCCGGTGGCGTGGTGTCTTCCTATGAGGAGGGCGCCATCCGGTTCGGAGCGAAGAGCTACGCTCATTTCGTTCCGGATGAAAACAACGTTGCGATCTATGAAACGCTCTACCAGCTCTACCGCGAAATGAGCCAGTCAGTCCGAGCGCGCGCCTCGATGCATATCCTCAGCGAGATGCCGGCGGCCGAGCACCATTCCATCGCGACTTCCCAGGTTCAATGAGGGCCGTGGAGCTATGTCGGATCGGAGGAAGCACAATGGCCAATGAAGCAAAAGCCGGCGACGGACCGGTTCTCGAAATGCGTAAGATCTCGAAGACCTTCGGCGCGATGAAGGCGTTGAATGATGTTTCGCTGACGGTCAGGGCCGGTGAAGTGCATGCGTTGATGGGCGAGAACGGCGCGGGAAAGTCCACGCTCATGAAGATCCTGTCCGGCGCCTATGTGCCCGATCAGGGTGGAAGCGTGATGGTCGCCGGTCAAGCGGTTGCGCCGGGCAATCCGCATGCGTCCAAGGCCGCCGGGATTGCCGTCATATATCAGGAGCTTTCCCTCGCTCCAAACCTGACGATTGCGCAAAACATCTATCTGGGTGCGGAGCGATCGCGCCTGGGGTTTGTTCGAGGCGGCGAGCAGAAGGCGAAATGCGTTTCGGTGCTCGGGCAGCTCGGCCTGGACTTTTCTCCCGATACCGTCGTTGCCAACCTGTCGATCGGCGAGCGTCAGATGGTCGAGATTGCAAGGGCGCTGTCCTTCAATCCGCGGATCCTTGTGATGGACGAACCGACAACGTCGCTGACCAGCCGCGAGACCGACCGGCTGTTCAAGGTCATTCGCGATCTGAAGAGCCAGGGGATCGCCATCATCTACATCAGCCACCGGATGGAAGAGATCTACGCGCTCGCTGACAGGGTGACAGTCTTGCGTGACTCCAGGCAGGTGGGAACACTCGAACGGGCGGATCTGTCGCCTGAAACCCTGGTGTCGATGATGGTCGGGCGCGACGTCTCGACCTTCTATAAGAAGTCACATGCGGCCGATAAGTCGGACGCGCGGGTGGTCCTGTCGGTCAGGAGCCTGTCGGATGGGCGCAAGGTCCATGATTGTTCCCTCGACGTCCGTGCCGGCGAAGTGGTCGGCTTGTCCGGTCTCGTTGGATCCGGCCGCACCGAGCTTGCAAGGCTGATCTTCGGCGCGGATACCGCAACGAGCGGCGTGATCACCGTCGACGGCGATACCAAAAAGATCGAAAGCCCCAGCGACGGAATTGCCGCCGGGATCGCCTATCTGACGGAAGACCGAAAGGGTCTCGGCCTCTTCCTCGACATGACGATCCGCGAGAATGTCAACGTTTCAGTCATCGCGCGCGACGCGGATCGTCTTGGATTTCTGAATTTTCGGATCGCAGCGCAGCGGTCGAGCAAAGCCTTCTCCGAATTCGGCATCAGAGCCCCCAATGACCAGGTTGCGGTCGGCTCCCTCTCCGGCGGAAATCAGCAGAAGGTTCTGCTTGCCCGCCTGATCGAAGCCAACCCGAAGGTGATCATTCTCGACGAACCGACGCGAGGCGTGGATATCGGCGCCAAGTCGGAAATTTACCGCCTGATCGACGCGCTCGCGAAGCGGGATGTCGCAATTCTCATGATTTCCAGCGAACTTCCGGAAATCATCGGCGTCTGCGACCGAGTCCTCGTGATGAACCAGGGTCGCATCAGCGGCGAGGTTCTGCCTGCGTCGGACGGCACCATCAGCCAACAGGAAATCATGGCGTTTTCAACCGGGACCGCACCAGCGGTGCCCGCGTGAGGATCTGCTATGGAGGATAAGAAAATGACGGATCCCGCAACGAGCCAGCCGGCACACGCGCCATCCAAAAAGAACCTCAACGTCCGCTCGGCGCTCCAGGCCCTGGGCATGTTGCCGATCCTGATCATTCTGGCCGTGGGCTTTCATCTGCTCACCGGGCGCTTTCTGTCGGTCAACAACCTGTCGATCGTCATGCAGCAGGCTTCGATCAATACGGTGCTTGCGGCCGGTATGACCTTCGTCATTTTGACAGGTGGGATCGACCTGTCCGTCGGCTCGATCCTTGCCATGTCTGCGATGTTCGCACTGATCGTCAGCCTGATCCCGGACATGGGCATGCTTGGGATATTGGCAGCTCTCGCCGCGGGTCTGGCGTGCGGGCTGTTCAACGGCATACTGATCTCCGCCGTCAAGTTGCCCCCCTTCATCGTGACATTGGGGACATTGACGGCGTTCCGGGGCGTGGCGCGTCTGGTTGGCGGCGACACGACCGTCTTTAACGCCGATCTCCCCTTCGCCTTCATCGGCAATAGCGGCATTTTCGGCATCCCATGGCTGGTTGTCATTGCCTTTATCGTGATCCTAATTTCCTGGGTGATCCTGACACGCACGGTGCTTGGCACATGGATCTACGCCGTCGGGGGAAACCCGGAGGCGGCGCGCCTGACGGGCATCAAGCTCTGGAAAGTCCTGCTTTTCGTCTATGGGGCATCCGGCCTGCTCGCAGGCCTGGGCGGCGCCATGTCCGCTGCCCGTCTTTACGCTGCGAACGGACTGCAGCTTGGCCAGGCCTATGAGCTCGATGCCATCGCCGCGGTTATTCTCGGCGGCACGAGCTTCGTCGGCGGCGTCGGATCGGTCTGGGGCACGCTCGTCGGATCGCTGATCATCGCCGTCCTGTCCAACGGCCTCATCCTCGTCGGGGTATCCGACATCTGGCAGTACATCATCAAGGGCTTGGTCATCATCGGTGCGGTCGCACTCGACCGGTATCGCGCCAAGGGAGGCGTCCGCACCTGAAGGGTTTGGGGCGGATCTATTCGGGCAATCGCCCATTCAAGAGGAGTGAACAATGAACCTGAAATCCACATTGCGCTTGTCGGTCGGCGTCTTCGCGCTGCTGGCAACCACAGCATTCGCTGAGGATGCCAAGCCGCTGAAGAGCATCGGCATCTCTGTCGGCAGCCTCGGAAATCCGTTCTACGTCGCGGCTGTCGAGGGCATCAAGGCAGCGGCGAAAAAGGCAAACCCCGACGTCAAGATCACCGCGGTTTCCGCTGATTACGACCTCAACAAGCAGCTCTCGCAGATCGACAGCTTCATTGGCGCCGGCGTCGATATCATGATGATCGTCCCGGTCGATCCAAAAGCGAGTGTGCCGGCAATCCAGAAGGCAAAGGACGCCGGCATCATCGTCGGCGCATTTGATACGACCGCAAGCAACGCCGACGTCAGCGTCGCCACGAACAATGTCAAAGCCGGCGAAGAAGCCTGCGGATATCTGGCCGACAAGCTTGGCGGCAAGGGCAATATCGTCATTCTCAATGGCGTTCAGGTTTCCGCGGTCGTCGATCGTCTTACGGGATGCAAGAGCGTTCTCGCTAAGCATCCGGACATGAAGATCGTCGCTGATCAGAACACCACCGGCAGCCGCGATGGCGGATTGCAGGTGATGCAGAGCATCCTGACGGCGCAGGATCATATCGATGGTGTGTTCGGAACCAACGATCCGGCATCGATCGGGGGCGACCTGGCGGCCAAGCAGTTGAACCGCAAGGAGTTCATCATCGCTTCCGTCGACGGCGCTCCGGATACTGAAAAACTGATCAAGAGCGGCGACACGCAGATCAAGGCGACTGCATCGCAGGATCCTTACACGATGGCCGGGCAGTCCTTTGGACTGGCCCTGGATATATTCGAGGGCAAGAAGCCTGCGGAAACCAAGGTTCTGCTGGATCCAAAGCTGATTACGGCTGACAACATCGCCGATTACAAGGGCTGGACGGCAGCTCGATAGCTCCGCGCCAAAAACGCCAAAAGCGGCCCGCCTGGCTATGCCACGCGGGCTGTTTCCGTCTTCTGGACGAAGCGCTCGATGAGCGCATCGACCTTGGTCTTGCTGAAGACATCTTCGAGCAAGAGGTGCGCTGCGCCGAAGAGGGCGCTGTCTGGATGCGGGTCGGCAAGCACAATCTGAAGGTCTCGAGTCGCAAGCGGCAAGCAGCGCTGATAGACGAGTTCCCGAACACCGGACAAGAGAAACTCGCCTGTCCTTGCAAGCGTGCCTCCGACAACGATTAGGCTTGGGTTCAGGAGGCTCACGACATCGGAAGCGACCTCTCCGATTGTCTGGCCCGCGCGCCGGACAAGCATGATCGCTTCAGGCTTGTTCTTCTCTACAAGTGTCACGACATCCCGCGCGTTCTCGGCCGAAATCCCGCGCTCGGACAGATCCCTGGCAATTGCCCAGCCGCCGGCGCGCGCCTCGACGCATCCAAGCTTTCCGCAGCGACATAGTGGCGGGTCGTCCGAGGAAAACTGAATATGCCCGATGTCGCCTGCGGCACCCTGCGCTCCCCGGAAAATCCGCCCGCCGGTGACGATGCCGCTGCCGATACCTGTGCCCGCCTTGATGAAGAACATGTCGTCCACATGCCGGAAATTGTGGCGGTGTTCGTAGATCGTCATGAGGTTCACGTCGTTTTCCACGTAGATCGGCGCATCATAGAACTGGCCCATATGGGACTTGATGTCGAACTCGTCCCAACCAGGCAGGACAGATGGCCCGACCACGCACCCACGCTTGTAGTCGACCGGGGTCGGCAGGCTGAGGCTGACGCCGAACAGCAATCTCTTGGCGGCCGATCCGTTGGTCAAAAGTTCGGTGAAAGCGGCCTTGATCTGATCGAGCGTCTTGCTCGGACTATCCGGTGACGACAGCGGGATTGTCTTCTGCGCGATGATCGCCGGCTGAATATCCATCACGGCAAGATGGATGTGTGTCTCGCCAATATTGGCGACGAGTATGGTGCCGGCATATTCGGAGACTGCCAGCACTCTGGTCGGGCGACCACCGCTTTTCAGTGTTTCCTCGGTTTCCCGGATCAGGCCGCAAGCCAACAGGGCATTGACCCTTTGGGTGACTGTCACACGAGACAGGCCGGACGCCTCAAGCAGGGCTCCGCGTGAGGTGGCTGCTCCGCTGGCAATCAGCGAAAGAATGTCCGCGGAATTTGCGAGCGTCGTCACGTCGATTGGAGCGTCTTGCTTTCTCATGAATCGCTATCTCCCATCCTCTCGCCATAGAGAATCGCCACTCAAGTTTAAAGCATAATCGGTGGTTTGAGGATATCTTTTGTATAAAACTATCTATATCTTCCAGTTTGTGCTCCAATGTTCCGCGCAAAGATCCCAGCCTCAGAAAGGCCGACCGCGGGTGATTGGGCGCTCTGCCGATACCCTATTTCAATCGAATCCGATCTCCGTTGTCGATTTCCACATTATGTAAAATATTATCTCTATCTATGTTGCCTTTTATATATATCCATATATAAGATCCATCAAGCGTGGAGGCGGGTGCTCGTAATGGCGCCTGAAACGCTTGAGGAGACTCATCGGACTGGTACCGATGTGTGGAGGCTGGGCGATAGGCGCCCATTTTAAAAGGGAGGGGAGTCATGAAATTTTCTATGTCATTTGCGGCCACGGGGCTGTTGGACACCCGGAGCAAATTGCGTCATTCGATCAGCGTGCTCGCTTCGCTTGGCCTGATGGTATCGATGGGCGGCGGAGTTGCCCACGCGGCTGACAGCAAATTCCTGATAGGCATCGTGGAACTGCAGCTTGCAAACCCGTTCTTTGGCAAGCTGCAGAAGGCGGGGGTCGAGCAGGCCAAGAAGCACGGGCTCGACGTCATGACCGCCGAGGCGACCGTAGCGGGCGACTCTGCGACGCAGATTGCCGCGGTCGAAAACATGATCAATCGCGGTGCGAAGGGCATCGTTCTCGATCCTGCCAATGCATTCGCGCTCGTTCCGATCGTCAAGAAGGCGCGCGCCGCCGGTATCGTTGTTGTCACGACAAACACCTCGTTGGACCCGGCAACCGCGGCTGATGCCTCTTTCGAGACCGACAACCTTGCCGCCGGCACGCTGATTGGCCAATGGGCAAAGGCAACGCTCGGCGCAACACCCGCGCGTGTTGCGATGTTGGACTATGACCTTTCCGACAAGACTGCGAAAGCGCGCCACGATGGCTTCCTGAAAGGCTATGGCCTTTCCGACAGTTCGCCCGAGATCGCCGGCACAGCCCTGACGATGGGCAATGTCGAGACGGGTCAGGCATCCATGGAGAACCTGTTGTCTGCGCATCCGGACATCAATGTCCTCTATACGATCAATGAGCCGGCGGCCCAGGGCGCCTTCCTTGCGATCAAGAAGACGAAGCAGAAGATTGTCGTGACATCCATCGATGGCAGCTGCTCGGGCGTGCACAGCGTGGCCGATGGCACAATCGGCGCAACCGTGATGCAGTTCCCCTCAAGGATGGGTGAGATGGCGGTCGACGCCGTTGTGAAAGCCGTCAATGGCGGCGAGAAGCCAAGTGGTTTCACCAACACCGGCACGATCCTGATCACGGATCAGCCGGTTCCGGGCATTGACTCAAAGGACTCCAAATGGGGTCTCGAGAACTGCTGGGGGGAATGAAATGACGTCTAACCGTCCCTTGAACGGTGAGATCGCGGTGGACAGCGAGGCTGTCCACCGTAAAGGCCGGATCGCCACGCTCTTCGGCGAGCTGATGGCGCAGCCGATGTCCGGCCCGCTCCTCGCCCTGATCGTGATCACGCTGATCTTCTCGTTGACGACATCGACCTTTTTCACGGTCGGAAATCTCTCTCTGTTGTTTCAGCAGTCCGTCGTCGTTGGAACGCTCGCGCTTGGCCAGACGCTGATTGTACTGGTCGCCGGCATCGATCTCGCCTGCGGTGCAATCCTCGTGCTCGGCACCGTGATGATTGGAAGCTTCGCGTCGCATGGCGATATGCCGGCTATGCTGCTTGGCTTTATTGTCTGCCTGGTCGCCGCATCGATCAACGGCGTCGTGATCACCCGGTTTCGCTTGCCGCCCTTTATCGTCACCCTCGGCACCTTGGCTGTGCTCGCGGCCTTCGCGCGCCTCTATACCAAGTCGCAGAGCTATCCGATTTCGTCTGATTTTCTGACGATCCTGGGAACTGGCCCGACAAGCGGGCTTGTGACCTTCACCTATGGCAGCATGCTCTGGATCGCTCTCACGCTGTTCCTCAGCTATCTATTGACCCAAACGCCCTGGGGCGTTCGTGTCTATGCGATCGGCAATTCGCCAAGTGCGGCAAGATTGAATGGTATCCACGTCGGTCGCGTCACGTTCAGCGTCTATGCGCTGGCCGGCCTGTTCTACTTCCTGGCGGCCTGGCAGGCGCTTGGCCGCACGCCCATCGCCGATCCCAGTGGTTACCAGACCGCCAATCTGGATACGATTACGGCGGTGGTGATTGGCGGCACGAGCCTGTTCGGAGGTCGCGGCGGCGTGGCCGGGACCTTTGTGGGCGCCCTCATCGTTACGGTCCTGAAAAACGGACTGACGCAAGTCGGCATCGACTCTCTGTATCAGCAAATCGCGACAGGCATCCTCGTGGTGGTGGCCGTTGGAGCCGATCAATATTTCAGCAGGAGGAAGCAGTCATGAGTTCGGCTCCTTCAACACCGCATCTGGTGCTCCAGGCAACGGGTTTGAACAAGCGTTACGGACATGTCGTGGCCTTGGACGGTGCCGACTTCGAGCTTGCACAGGGCGAAATATTGGCCGTCGTTGGCGACAATGGTGCCGGCAAGTCGAGCCTCATCAAGGCGTTGACCGGTGCGGTTAGCCCCGATAGCGGCGAGGTCTTCATCGACGGTCACACCGTGCGGTTTCGCAGTCCTCTCGATGCGAGGCTCGCCGGCATCGAGACCGTCTACCAGGAGCTTGCCGTCGCGACCGAACTGGACATCGCGCAGAACCTCTTTCTGGGGCGCGAACAGCGAAAGCAGGGAATACTCGGCAATCTGTTCGGGCAGCTCGACAAGGCCGGCATGCGCAGACAGGCGGCCGAGCATATGAAGAACCTCGGCATACGCGTGCAGTCGATACGGCAAAAGGTCGAGACGCTCTCCGGCGGCCAGCGGCAGGCTGTCGCTGTTGCGCGTGCTGCGGCCTGGGGCAAAAAAGTCATCATTCTGGACGAGCCCACCGCCGCCCTCGGCGTCAGGGAGACGAAGCAGGTGCTGGACCTGATCCTGAAGGTCCGCGACCAGGGACTGTCGGTCGTGCTGATCAGTCATAGCATGCCGAACGTCTTCGAGATCGCCGACCGCATCCATATTCACCGCCTTGGCCGCCGCGCCACGATCGTGACGCCGAAAACGACCTCGATGAGCGATGTCGTCGCGGTCATGACGGGCGCGCTCAAGCCCGATGACGTGAAGTCCGCCGTTTTCACCACACATTAAAATCCAAGCCTGTGACGCAGTAGGGAGAGAATGCATGTCGATACTGGATCGGTTCTCGATGAAGGGGAAGGTTTCGATTGTGACCGGCGGCAATCGCGGCATCGGAAGAGCGATCGCGCAGGGGCTCGCAGAAGCAGGATCTGCGGTAGCGATAGCCGCCCGCGACGAGGCGCAGAGTGCGATTGCAATCGAAGAGCTGCGCAAGCTCGGCGTCGAGGCAATCAGCGTCAAGGCTGATGTGGCGAACCGCGACGATCTGGAGGCGATGGTCGAGACCGTCAGCCGCACGCTTGGGCCGATCGACGTCCTCGTCAACAATGCCGGGATCGGCTTCCACGCTAATGCGCTGACGCTGCCCGATGACGAATGGGAACGCTTGTTTGCGATCAATCTTGGCGGTGTCTGGAAGGCAAGCCAGATCGTCGGGCGCCACATGGTGGCGAACGGCCGTGGTTCGATCGTAAACATCGGATCGATCTCGGGCCTTATCGTCAACCGGCCGCAATGGCACTCTCCCTATGGGATCGCCAAGGCAGCGGTGCACCACCTTACGAGATCGCTCGCCGCGGAGTGGGCGCAATCCGGAATCCGCGTCAACGGCATTGCCCCGGGCTACGTCAAGACGGAGATCGCCAGCGACGAATATGAAAACTATCGACACTACTGGCGCGACGAAGTTCCCATGCAACGTTATGCGACGGCCGATGAGATCGCGCCGATTGCCTTGCTGCTGGCAAGTGACGCATCATCCTTTGTCACCGGATCTATCTTCGTCGTCGATGGGGGTTATACGCTTTGGTGAAAGCCTTCTGCTTAAGCGGCCGAGAAATAATCCAATACATCCATGCCTCTAATCTTTTGCGCCGGTACGAGCGGTTAGGGGGCGACGGGCGGTAATCCGTCAGCACCCAAGTCGCGGCGGCAAAAAATTGGTGCCGCCATAGACGACACGCGGAGACTTGCAGGGGCGGCTATCTGGCTCCTATTTGCGCGGTTTTGATGGACGTAAGTTTCATAGGAATGCGGTTTGGCCATCAACGGTCACGTCGGACCGATGGTTCTGACCCTTTCAAGATCAAGCCATTTGTTCATCGGGGGAAAGCTGGTGGTTTAATGAAGTGGGGGATGCGAAGTTCAGATTCCCATTGAGATAGAGAACCGCCATGGGCGTGGAAAACGAGCACAGTGTTTGATACATAATGCCGATATCCGATATCGGAGATTTTCCATGAGAACCTTGGTGGACATCGGTGACGCAGAGGTCAAGGCGCTGGATCGGTTGGCGCAACGAGAAAAAGTCTCGAGAGCAGCGCTGATCCGCAAGGCAATTGATGATTTTCTAGCTCGCAACAGCAGCGCTAGCGAAGTAGAGGCGTTTGGGCTCCGGGGTGGGCGAAAGGTCGATGGTTTGGCGTATCAGGAGGATATTCGTAACGAATGGTAAAAGTCCTTTTCGATACAAACATCTTGATCGACCATTCAATGCCGTACCGCAGGAGCGACAAGAGCTGACGGGGTATCAGGAAGAGGCGATTAGCAATATCACCTGGATGGAGGTTCTCGTCGGCGCCAAGCCCGCGGTGGCAATCGGAACACGCTCTTTTCCGGCAGGATTTACGGTCATTACTGTCGATGATCACATAGCCGAATCTGCAGTATCTCTGCGGCAGCTACATCGTATCAAACTTCCCGACGCGATCCTCTGGGCAACAGCCAATGTTCACTCGATGTTATTGGTTACTCGAAACACGAAGGATTTTCCGAAGGAAATGCCCGACATTCGGGTATCCTACGAAATCTGAGCGCCCCGTTAGTTCTATGGCAGGGCGTTATCCGATCCATAGCGCGGCTGCTGGTTCCAATCCCTTCACAAGCGCCAACGGTCGCCTTGCAGGTGAAAAGGCGTCAGCCTCAAGCGCCTCGTTCGACGAAAAATGCGCGTAAAACTCATCCTGCGTCATTAGCTATACCGACACGATCAATTCCACGTTTACGGAAAAGCGAGTTTGCCACTTTCAGAGCCATCGACTCAATACGCCCATTGGCTTGAAGACTGTGTTGCCACTGATATCTGAAACGACACTCAGCTTTACTGAAATATTTTCACCAAAGCATTGAACTAACGTCACGCCACTGCGTTCCTGCGCGGCATCACTTGGAGTCATCTCATGACGTTAGGATCAACGCGGCGCCAATTTAAGCAACGGTTACCGGTTCTGGTGACATTTTCGTTCCTGTCGATTGTCGGTCATGGTGTTGCGGCCACAGATCAGGAAACAGCAGCAATACCCGTCACAGCTGTCAAAGCAACGAGCGCGACGATCCATCGCGTTATCAACGGAATTGGCACTGTAGCGCCACTGCAATCGGTCACTGCCCGCCCGCGTATCGATGGTCAAGTCATAGAGATACCCTTCACCGAAGGGCAGATCATCGAGAAGGGCAGCGTCCTGTTGAGGCTCGACGATCGTGAACTCCTGTCAAATCTAGCGTCTGCCAGGGCGAAGAAGGCACAGGACGAAGCGCAACTGCAAAGCGCCAAGGCGGATGCCGAACGATATGCCACACTCGCGGAGAAAGGCGTCGCTTCGACATCAGTGCTGGAACAGAAGAACGCTTCCAGCCAACAATATGCCGCAGCCGTCCAATATGACGATGCGATGATCCAGAATGCGGAAACACAACTCGGCTTTGCGACCGTTGTGGCCCCATTCACTGGCCAGACCGGCTTTAAGCAAGTCGATGTCGGCAGTGTCGTTAGCGCGAACTCGACGAACGGTATCGTAACCATCACCCAGATGGACCCGATAGGTGTTTCCTTCGTCGCTCCGGGTGACAGGTTTGGCGAAATCCGCGACGCCTTGCAAAGCGGGATCGCCGAGGTGGAGCTATCAACGACTGACGGAACACGCAATTTGACTGCGGGCAGGTTGACCATCATGGATAATGCCGTCGATGCATCCAATGGCTCCATCCATCTGCGGGCCACCTTTGATAATAAGAACGGCATTCTCTGGCCTGGCTTGCCAGTGGCAACGCGACTGACCGTTGAGATCCGCAAGGGTGTCGTGGTGCCGGACAAGGCGCTCGCCCGTGGGCGTGACGGTCTTTATGCCTACGTCGTCCAGGCTGATGGAAAAGTAGCCAAGAGAAGTGTCAAAACAGCCTTCGTGACCGATGCGATGGCACTAGTGAGCGATGGCATTAATGATGGCGACGAGGTCGTCATGGACGGACAATCGCGGATCGGCGACGGGATGAAAGTCTCGGTCACACCCTGGAGCGGCGCCCCGACGGGTGAGCTTTCCGGAGAGGTTTCCCAATGAAGACTGCTCCCGAACATGATCGCGAGCAGTCGGACAAATCAAGTTTCTTTGACTTTTTTATCGATCATCCTGTCGCAACAGGTCTGATCATGCTCGGCATCTTCCTTGTCGGTGCGATCTGCTATCCATTCATGCCGGTATCGGCACTGCCGCAAATCGACTTTCCGACAGTCCAGATCGCTGCGAGCTTGCCCGGCGCATCCCCGGATACCATGGCATCAAGCGTCGCTCAGCCGATTGAGGAGGCCCTGTCGCGGGTCAGCGGCGTCACAGAGATGACCTCTACCAGCTCGCTGGGAACGGCATCAATAACTGTCCAGTTTGATTTGGATGAGGATATCCAGACCGCGGCGAGCGATGTGCAAACCGCGATCAGCGAAGCATCCGGCCAGTTGCCGAAGGACATGCCGTCTTTGCCAACCGTGAGGAAAGTCAATCCGGCCGATACTCCTGTCATGCAGCTATCGGCAACCTCGGATAGCCTGACCCTGCCGCAGCTCGATGAATATATCGAGCGCAACGTGGCGACCAAGATCGGTCAGGTTTCCGGTGTGGCCTACGTCAATATCGGCGGAAAGCAAAAGCCCGCAATCCGCGTAGCAGTCGATCCCGGGCGGTTGGCCCAGGCCGACGTCACGCTCGAAGACGTACGATCGGCAATCGGCAATCTCAGCTTGAGCGCGCCCAAAGGCAATATCGACGATCCGACGCGAACCTTTCCGATCTATACCAATGACCAGATCACAACCAGTGCCGAGTGGAACGACGCCGTCATCGCCTATCGCAATGGTGGACCGGTTCGCATTCGCGACATCGGTCAGGCGGTCGACGGTGCGGAAGATGCTAAAATGGCGCACTGGACGAATGGAGAGCGCGGTATCGCGCTCGATGTCTTCCGCCAGCCAGGCGCCAATGTCATCGCGGTTGTCGATGCCGTGAAGTCGCAGCTGCCAGCATTGCAGGCGTCCTTGCCGCGGTCGATCAAGCTCGAACTCGTAACTGATCGCACGACGACAATCAGAGCTTCTGTCGATGATGTGCAGTTCACTCTGGTGCTGACCATCGGCCTTGTGGTTTTGGTGATCTTCCTGTTTCTGCGCAGCATTCGCGCGACCATCATCCCGGTGCTCACGCTGCCGATTGCCTTGGTCGGTTCACTTGCTCCCATGTGGGTGCTCGGCTTCAGCCTCGACAATTTGTCGCTCATGGCTCTCGTCGTTGCGGTCGGATTTGTCGTCGACGATGCGATTGTCATGCTGGAAAACATCACCCGTCATATCGAAGAAGGAATGCGGCCCAGCGAAGCGGCGAGAAAAGGCGCCGGCGAGATCGGCTTTACCATCATCTCCATCAGCCTTTCCCTGATTGCAGTTCTGATCCCAATCCTCCTGATGGGCGGTATCGTCGGGCGGCTCTTTCGCGAGTTCGCCGTCACCTTGACGATCGCGATTGCGATCTCGGCGTTCGTGTCGCTGACACTGACGCCGATGTTGGCCTCACATTTCATACGCGCCACGCCCGCACAAGACCGCGGCCGCTTCTATCGAGCCGGGGAAGCGTTTTTCGAGTGGCTTCTATCTCTCTATGGTCGCAGTCTCATCCCCGTCATTCGCCATCGCTATCTAACGCTTTTGGTTTTCCTGGGTACCATCGCACTGACCGGTTATTTATTTACGATCACACCAAAGGGGTTCTTTCCGGAACAGGACACCGGCTTTATTGCGGGATTGTCCCAGGCGTCGCCAGATATCTCCTTCACCGAAATGGCAAAGCTGCAGGAGCGCGTCAGCGCCATCATCCTTCGGGATCCTGCGGTCTATAGTGTCTTCATGGATATCGGCGGCGGCAATGGTGGCAACGCCCTCAATCAGGGGCATGTCAATATCACGCTGAAACCGCTCTCGCAGCGTAATGTCAGCGCTCAGCAGGTCATCCAGCGGCTCAGCGACGCCTTGAACACACAACAGGGTATCAAGCTGTTCATGCAGTCGGCCCAGGATATCAACATCGGAGCGCGGCCGGCTAAAACGCAGTATCAATATACGCTCCAGGATGGCGATATCGCCGAACTTGCCAGCTGGTCCTCGAAAATCACAAACCGGCTACAGGCTCTACCCGAACTGCGCGATGTCGGCAGCGATCAGCAAGCCGAGGCGCCCAGCCTCTCCATCCGGATCGACCGTGCCGCTGCCACACTATATGGGGTCTTGCCCGCTGCGATCGATGAAACGCTTTATGACGCATTCGGCCAGCGCCAGGTCGCTTCCTATTCGACACAGGCTGATACATTCCATGTCATTCTGGAGGTACTGCCAAACCTGCAGCGTGATATCGCAACGCTTGACCGCCTCTCGGTGAGGGCAAGCAATGGAACACTGGTACCGCTTTCCGTCGTCGCCAAGTGGTCAACCAATGGCGTCTCGCCTGTTTCGATCTCGCATCAAGGTCAATCGCCGGCGGTCACCATCTCCTTCAATCTTGCGACGTCCATTGCGCTTGGTCAGGCAACGGGCGCGATCGAGAATGCCGTGGCCGCCTTGCATCCTCCCGCTTCGCTGCAGGCCAGCTTCTCGGGCAGCGCCAAGGCCTTTCAGGATTCGCTGGCGACGGTGCCACTGCTGATCCTTGCATCGCTTGTTGTGGTCTACATTATCCTCGGCGTCCTCTACGAAAGCCTCATTCACCCGTTGACAATCCTGTCAACACTGCCGTCCGCAGCACTTGGTGCACTTCTGGCGCTACAATTTGCGGGCCTTGATTTCGGGCTTGTCGCGATGATCGGTGTCATCCTGCTCATCGGCATCGTCAAGAAGAACGGGATCATGCTCGTCGACTTCGCGGTTCAGGCGGAGAAAGAGGAGGGGTTGAGCAGCGAAGCTGCGATCATCAGGGCAGCGCACATGCGTTTTCGTCCAATCTTGATGACCACGATGGCCGCCCTTCTGGGAGGGTTGCCGCTGGCGATCGGTCACGGCTCGGGCTCAGAGCTGCGCCAGCCGCTGGGCTACGCCATCGTTGGCGGCCTTTTGGTGAGCCAGTTGCTGACCTTATATACGACGCCGGTCATTTATCTTCTTCTCGACAAGTTGCGTCGACCAGGTACAGGCTCGCTGAAACCGCATACAGTTGCGGGCATTTCATAATATTTGCCGAAGCAATATCGCCGAGCCGACCATCATAAGCACCGTCGTACGGGATCGAAAAGCACTCTATCTGGTCGGCAGGACAAGGGGGTGCTGGCAAGGTCGCGGTCACACCGCTGCTGCTAAGGAGTGATATGTTAGTTGGGTAAAGAACTCCAATTTTTCTACATTTACTGGGAGCCACTCCTGTGCGGTGCGCTAGCAAGCATCAGGCAGATCTTAGCCTCGTGGCCGCGCCATCGCGTGGATCGGGCAGAACTTCCGGGAACGGTTGAGCATCGAGCGACTTGCCGCGGAGGTTGGCATGAGCCCGTCGAGCTTGCACGAGCATTTTCGCGCCGTGACGGCGATGACGCCGCTGCAATTCCAGAAGCAGCTAAGGCTTCAGGACGCACGTAGCCTGATGCTGGTCGAGGACATCGACGTCACGACTGCCGCCTTCCGCGTGGGGTACGAAAGCCCTTCGCAGTTCACTCGTGAATATCGCCGTCACTTCGGAGAACCGCCGGCGCGCGACATTGCCCGTTTGCGCGCTTCGCCGGGCTTGGTAGGGATAGCTTGAGTTCAGCTTACCGATGTCGGCGTATTGGCGTTTGGTCCAAATGGTCAGGGCGCCAACGAGAATGCATTCGGCTTGCTATCACTCTCGCCGACACGCGAGGCAGTCGCTCCCTTTCGGCCCCAACGCCGCCATTACGTGACTGATCTGGGAATCTCCAAAATGACCTGGCTGGCGGCTCCTCCGCTTCCTGTAACTGGAGCAGAGGAGCGCAGCAGATAGCTATTTCAGTGGCAGAAATAGATCCGCGACAACTTCATGTGCCGACGCTTCGGGGACAGGGGATAGCCAACGCTTGCAAAACAGTGGGAAGTCGCGGGCTTCTTCGCCGCTGGTCGGAAGCCATTCGCGATAGAGATAGAGTGCAGCGGGTTCGAGATTGTTTGTATTGCCGGGATAGCGCAGCACTGCGTAGCGTCCGCCGGGAATGACGTCAGCCTTCACCCCCTCGTCGTTCGCCGCAATTGCCTGGTCGGTTCCGACACAGAGGTCCATGCTGTAATCGGCCGGGTTCGCGGGCTCCCTTTCTGACCGGAAAACCATGAAACTGGGGCGGCCTGTCTCAGGCGCCAAGCCGTGCGCCTTTGACCAAGCCAGGAAGCGTTGCCTGGTAGCGGGGATCGAAGCACGGTCGCCTCTATGCTCTATCATCGCCACCGGCGTCGGGGGCACATCGCGGATGGTCACATCCTCGCAGTCGAAAATTATTTGCATGATCTTGCTCCTTGCGTTGTCCAAAGGCCCGAAGGCCGAAAGCCACGCCCCCCAATCGGGAGACTTGCGGAACGACGAGGGCGATTGCCCGAACCGTTGCCGAAAGGCGCGGGCAAAGGCATCCGGGGCATCGTAACCGGCATCCATGGCTATGTCCGTGACGCTTGGCACGTCCTTCGAGGCGAGCTGGTGCGCTGCGCGTTTCAAGCGGGCGAGCTGGACATAGCGATGCACGGACAATCCGAGGACCGCCGTAAACTGCCGGTGGAAATGAAATTTCGAAAAGGCTGCGACCCGGCTCACCGTTTCAAGGTCCAGATTACTGTCAAGATGCCGGTCGATATGGTCTAGCACTCGCTTCATCCGGGCATGATAGTTTTGAAACGCTGTCTTCATCGTCCATTGCTCCGTGGCGACATCATCTATTCACTACCGGCCATAGCCTGCTCGACCAATCTTGCGGTTTTGGCCGGGTCATCGGAAGATGGGCAACGACAGATCGTAGGCGATCACCGACGGTAGCCGCACGATCGCAATGAGGTCGGGAACAGACATTGGCAAGCACGCAGAGTATGTTCACATTTGGCTGAAATCAGTCCTTCCCTGCGAGCAAAACCGATGTCCAATACTGACGAAATTCAGGTCGAGGGGCTCTGCACCAACGGATTGTTGTTTCTCATCTTTTCAGGTCCACAATCACTGCCTTCACTCTGGATGTGAAATTTCGTCATGATTTGAACCGTTTTCCGCTTGGTGCTAACTCTGTTCGGCGGATATAAATCTATGAAATACCTGACTATCTCGAATTTTGCGGCTGCCGTGAAATGGAAAATGGGGTGAACTGCGTATGGAATTCAGCATCTTGATGCAGCTCTGACAGCCACATCGGTCTCACGGTCGGCGGGATAGAGCATTTCAAGCGCGATTTCCGAGACTGTCACATCCACCGGCGTGCCAAAGACGGTGACCGTGCTGAAGAATGACAAAGGGCCAAGCCTGGTTTGAATGCGCAGCGGGATCGCAAGCGCGGATGCGAGGTCTGGATGCACCTGTCTCCTTGATGGCTTTTGCAGCGTCTCGGCCTCTTTCAGCAGGTCGTACAGTCTAGGGTCGGCCGTCAGTTCGACCTCGCGTCGCAGCCTTGTGAGAAGATGATCCGCCCATGCGTCGAGATTGAGGATTCGTGGTGCAAGACCATCGGGACGGAGCGATAGACGCATAACGTTGACGGGCGGTTCCAGCAGCTCGGCATTTACCCCCTCGTACAATTCCTGAAGGGCGGCATTCGATGCCACCACATTCCACTGCCGATCGATCGCAAATGCGGGAAACGGCTTGTGCGCCTCGATGGTGCGCTCGATGGCGGACAGCAAAGGCTGGAATGAAGCGTCGCGAAGCGGTGTCTCGCGAAAGACAGGAGCGAAGCCTGCCGCGACCAGCCAGACATTTTGTTCGCGCAACGGAATGTCCAACTCCTCTGCCAGGCGTAGCAGCAATCCACGGCTTGGCGCAGCGCGGCCCAATTCCACGAATCCGAGATGGCGCACGGACACATTTACCCGCAATGCCAGATCGAGTTGAGAAAGCCTTCGCCGGCGGCGCCATTCGCTAAGGTGCTTACCGAAGCTCACGGTCGTTTGCAGCATCTCCATCTGACCTTTCAGCGATCGGGGCAGGCGATCATACCTCCCGAATACAATAGAGAGAATAGAGCCCAAAGGTCCTCCAGAAAACTACCTTTCAGGTAGCTGACTTGATGCTCGGCATTGTCCCATTGTCGGCTGGCTAAGCAATTTCGGAGAAGGGAAAGCGATATGACGACCGATCTTGATGAACTGGCGAACCGGTATGTCGCCGTCTGGAATGAGCCGGATCAACTGAAGCGCCGCAACGGCATCGAAAGGTTATGGGTACAGGATGGCCTGCATTTCACGCCCACCCGCGAAGTCAAAGGCTATGAGGCACTGGAAGCCCGGATTGAGGAGTCACACAACAAGTTCGTTCGCGATCAGGGATTTGTCTTCCGAGTGTTGGGCGAGCCACTTGGGCATCACGGCGTCATCAAGTTCTATTGGGTGATGGTCGATCCGAAATTGGATGCCATCAAGGCTGTCGGCTCAGATTTCCTGTGCCTGGATGAGAGCGGCCGCATCGCCTCTGACCATCAATTCACCGAGCCGCTCACGCGAGCCTGACCAGGAGCCGCCCATGTCTGTCACCTATGTCATCAAGTTTGATGTCGTCCCCCAGCAGCGCTCCCGCTTCCTTTCGCTTCTTGAACGCGTACTCGAGGCCATGCGATCCGAGCCTATGTTCCATGAAGCGGTCCTGCATGCCGATCCGGCGTCGGATTGCCGTTTCATGCTTTATGAAACCTGGGAGGATCACGACGATGTGCTGAACGTGCAACTACAGCGACCCTACAGGCAGGCGTGGCACGAAGCATTGCCCGAATTGCTTGAAAGGGAGCGCGACATTACGATCTGGAAGCCTGTTCATGGATGATGGCATGCTACAAAGCCGCGTTCATGGCAGAGTGCCGTTTCGAATTTCTTCAAAAACAAGCGTTTGATCTTGTCTTTCACACCAAGAATATTATATGCGGGTGCCTCTCTACATGGAGATATTTTAGACGACGACAATCCTTTCCAGTCGTGAGTTTAATCACGACGTTAGCAGTGCAAAGAAGGCCGCCCAAAACGGTCCGGTGATCATCACAGATCGGGGAAAGCCATCTCACGTATTAATGACTTACAATGAATTCGAGCGCCTGACAGGCAAGCGGCCCAATCTTATTGATGCGCTTTCCATACCCGGTCTATCCGATATTGACTTCGACCCACCTCGCGTTAAGGCCGTACCTTGCGGAGTAGATTTGTCTTGAAATATCTGCTGGACACGAATGTTTTATCCGAGCTGAGGAAGGTCGGAGACGGCAAAGCCGACGCAAATGTGGTTGCGTGGGCAAGCGCACAGGATGTAGAAGATATATGCCTTTCGGCAAGTACAATCCTGGAGTTGGAGCGAGGAATGCTCAGTATACAGCGCCGCAATATTGCGCAGGGCGCCCGTATCTGTTCATGGTTGGAAAATTACGTCCGGCTGGAATTCGCCGGCCGAATTTTATCAGTCGATGATGCGATCGCAACATGTTGCGCGCACCTGTATGTCCCGGATCGACGGAATGAAGCAGACGCTCTCATTGCCGCGACCGCACTCGTTCACGGTCTGATTGTTGTTACTCGCAATCTCCGAGACTTCGAGGGCACTGGCGTTGTTGTGATAGATCCGTGGTACGTTTGATTGCCGCCAAGGTGACCATGCACCGCGTTTGCGGACTGTTTGAATCCACTCGAGGCCACCATTTTCGTACCTCCGCGCGGAAGGCTGCTCATTGCTTTCTCTGCGTCCGTTATGGATCCACGCCTGTTGTTCAGGCCCTGAGAATCTCTATTAAAGGTCCTCGTTCAGCGAACGTTGGGCGATTGCGTGCCCAGGTGATCCAATAGCCCGCCTCCATGCGCAGCGAACGATCGGTAAGGCAAATAACGCCACCCGTTCGGATGGAGTGCTCGCAAAGTGGCAGCGATCCAAGCAGAACGCCTGCACCTGCTTCAGCCGCTCTCAATGCCTGCACGAATGTGTCGAAACGCAGCGTCGGAGCGGGCTGTATGTCCGCACCTGCTGCAAGCGACCAATCTCTCCACCCGTCACGCGGTCCGGATGTAGCAATCCTTGGCGATGCCTCCCAATTCCCTGAGACAATATTTACCAGGGAGGGTGAGGCAACGGGCGCAAGTTCCTCTGCGTAGAGCCGCTCCGCGTCGCGTCCAAACCAATTGCCTTCGCCAAAGCGGATTTCTAGGTCAGCTTCTGAGCGTTCGTAGTCTGGCAGGTGCTGAATTGTTTCAAATGACAACTGAACGTGCGGCAGCTTTTGGGTGATGCGGTGTAGTCGCGGCACAATCCAAAGCTCGATAATTGACGATGATGCCGCAATCGTAACCTTGCGGCGCGGCAATTCGAACAGATTGGCTGTGCTGTGCAGGAGCTGGTTGAGCGCCGCCTGGACGTGTGGAAGCCAGGATTCGCCCTGAATTGACAGAATAACGCCACGGGCCTGGCGATTGAACAATTGCGCGCCTAGCTGCGATTCGAGGTTTTTAATCCGCTGACTGACAGCTGCCTGGGTCAGACCGAGTTCGTTTGCTGCTGCCGTGAAACTTCCAAGTCGGCCTGCGGCCTCGAAGACGCGTACCCACTCGAGCGGCGGCAGGGTTTGATGATGATCAGCCATAACGAAATTGATGCCATCCCGTTAATATTCATTGTTTGCGCTTATGCCAGATGGTGTGAAAAATGTCGAGCGTGATCAGCCATCGCAGGAGCTGGGGATGCCCGAGAAAGCCGAAGCCGACCTATCTGGTGCACGCATATTGTCTTCAGCCACGGCCGTTGTCGGTGTCGCCGATGTATCGTCCGGTCGGTTGTTGTCCGATCCGGACCTGGATGCAGCCACCACTTCGACGGGCAGCGATCAGGATCCCGGTTCAGATTGCGGGCGGTCCTGCGACCTTTGCGCGTTCAGATTTGTCTGCGCGAGCGGGAGTGAGCAGAAACGGCTCGAGGGCTGACTCTAAATATTGAAAATTTCCGACATCTTATCAGGAGGCACATATGCCAATGACGACTGAAATTGATCTCATCGATGAGGGACGCGCGGTTTTAATCCGGTGGCCGGACGGCACCAAGCAGCGGTTTCATGCGGTCTGGCTGCGAGACAATGCATGGGATGAGGCCACCCGTGCCCCGGGTAACGGCCAACGCCTGATTACGCTTGGCGACATATCCGCCGATATCAGTATTTCAGCAGCGAAACCTGAGGATGGATTGCTGCATCTGACGTTCCAGCCCGAAGACCGTACGATCAGCTACGATCCGAAGTGGCTGGCAGACCACGGCTATGACGTCAGGCAGCACAAGGTTGCCGGTTGGACTGGCTCGGACATCGAAACATGGGATGCCGGCTTGAGCGCCGGAATCCCTGTCGGCGATTTTAGCGCGGTCAGCCGCAGCGAAAGCGCCTTGCGCGATTGGCTATATGGCGTGCGCCGTTACGGCTTCGGCAAGCTCGTTGGCGGCCCGGTTGAAGATGGGGCTTTGTTCAAGGTCGCAGATCTCTTTGGCTATGTCCGCGAAACCAACTACGGTCGACACTTCGAGGTTCGCACCGAAGTGAACCCATCCAATCTCGCATACACCGGACTTGGCCTGCAGGCCCATACCGACAATCCTTACCGCGACCCCGTTCCGACGCTCCAGATCCTCTATTGTCTGGAGAATTCCGCTGAGGGGGGCGAGAACATGGTCGTCGACGGTTTCCGAGCCGCAGAACGGTTGCGCGCGGAAAACCCACGGGGGTTCGAGCTCCTGACACGATACTGCGCGAATTACGAATATTCCGGCAGTGCCGGCGTCTGCCTGCATTCCCGCCGGCCCATGCTCGAACTTGCGCCGGATGGCGAGTTGATTGGCATCCGCTTCAACAACAGATCGACGGCGGCGATCACCGACGTTCCCTATGAGGATATGGCAGATTATTATGCCGCCTATCGTCGGCTTGGCGAAATCATCGATGACACATCAATGCAGGTGACATTCAAGCTCGCTCCGGGTGAGTCTTTCATTGTCGACAACACCCGCGTTTTGCATGCCCGCAAGGGATATTCCGGTGCAGGCTCCCGATGGCTCCAGGGCTGTTATGCCGACAAGGACGGCCTGTTGTCGACGCTGGGCGCTATCGAATTGAAAGACCGGAAGGCTGCATGATGACAAAGCCCGATCCGGAAAAGCTGTCAACCGAGACAATCGTGGACTTCCTTGCCGATATCTTTGAGCGTCGTGGCGGCGAAGAGTATCTTGGTGAACCTGTCACCATGGCCGAGCATATGCTGCAAGGCGCCTACATGGCCGAGCAGCAGGGTGAACCGGAAATCCTTATCGTCGCCGCCCTGCTTCATGATATCGGCCATTTCACCAGCGAGTTCGGCACGTTCTCTATGGATGATGTTCACGACAAGCATCACGAAGAGGCGGGTGCTCAGGTGCTTGAACGCTTCTTTCCAAGCCTGGTCGTCGACTGTGTGCGTTACCATGTGGCGGCCAAGCGCTATATTTGCGCAACCGATCCCGGCTATTTCGGGCAGTTGTCAGCAGCGTCCATCCATTCGCTCAAACTGCAGGGCGGTCCCATGAATGCCCAAGAGATCGCTGCATTTGAGAGAAACCCGAATATCAGGGAAATCGTGCGGGTACGCCATCTTGATGATGCCGGCAAGATTGCCGACATGGTCACGCCAAGCTTTTCGCATTTCGCACCGATGGTGCAACGTATCGTCAATGCATACCGCGATGAGCTGACAGCCTGACGTTTGGCTTCCATTGCGAATTGAGCCAAAGCTCATTTCGCAATGACTCGAGCGGGTGATCACAATCGCTTGCAACATTTTACCCTTCTGCGTCGCTACAGGATCACCTGTGGCGACGCAGGAGGTCGATTCAAAATGATTACTAATGCCGGTAGTTACCCGTTTTTGGGCAGCACGCACCTGTAATGATCCGGCGTTCGCACGCATGCTCCACGATAGCCCTCCCACCGGCAAGCATTCATCGCTCCGGTGATCGGCGTCGTCAGTTCGAATCTATTCAAGAGCGATAAATTGTTTGGAACCGGCATATTGGCGACGTCTATCGCAGCACTCCCCCATTCAGATATGGCTCCGTGCGCTTAAACAACCATACTGAAAACCACGCTCGTTCATAAATCATTCCGAAGCTGCGCAGCCGCGTTGCTGAACATTGAGCCAATCCCACACACTCCCGCTGATGTCTTTGGGGCAAGGCACTAAACGAGATTACTGGGTATCCAAACCAGAACATTAACACCGCCCGAAGAACAGAGTTTGTTGGCTGCAAGAAGAGAGCTGCCATGCGACTCCTCAAACCAACGGGCCACCTCGACACTGTAAAGCTCCGCCACGATCTCGCTGATCCTGGCGTTGGCAGCGCTGAGTATTTCATCATGCGTGAACTTACCCGTGTTGAGCTGAATAAGCCTGCGTTGTGCCGGCTGTCCCGCATCCGAAATGGAAATAGACAATCGTTCCTTGACATAACGCTTCACCCGCACTCTCAGTCGGGGAGGCCGGTTGACATCGAAGCGGGCATTGATGACCGCAAGTCGCGCCAGCATCTCCTCATCACTCATTTGGGCTTGTGGGAAGGCATCGGTCAGAGGGACGAGGTGCTCTGGAAAATTTTGCCGACTTATTTCTTCCGCGTGATGGGCATAGGCCAGATGCTTTACCGGCAAACCCTTCAGCCACTGGAGCCTTTGCGCCATTGCCATGGATTTGGCGGCGTCCTCGCCGAAGTTTGCGATCGGAAACGTCTTGCGTTTCTGGCCGTCATTGGTCATCAACGTCGCCTGCCAGGCGTCGCCGGTCTCTGTCTCAATGCGCCGAACACCAGATATGCCACTCTGATTGTTTTTGCGAATTTGCACCGCTTGCTCGTGATTGGTGGGCGGCGGAAGCGCGGAGATGACCGCATCACGATAGGCTCTGGCTTCGCAGTAGCTTGCCTCGGATGAACCATAGAGGCTGTCCTTGAACAGCCGAACGATTTTATGACCGCGGCGCTTTAGGGCCACGGACCATCCAGCGCCCCGGTTGCTATTGGCTTCTTCACGCGTCAAACCGTATCTGTCGGCGTCGACCGTCTGACGCTCGATCTTTGTCGCCGATCCATCGGTATGTTTAGTCTGATCCACTTGAGAAGCTTTCCAGTTCAAAAGTAATCAGTCTGCACAAGTACAATTACTGAATGTGTTTTGTCTATATGCGAAATGAAGCGCATCGGAGGCAAACCAACCGCAGACTCTTCCCCAACTCCTGGCGCTAATAAAAATATCTTCGATATCAGCAGTTTGCTGCTGAATTTTCCTTGATTCCGGATTCCAAGTCTTGACGTTGCTGGGCGCGCCATTAATTCCCTCGCACAAACTTGGCGTGTATTTTTCCCGCATTGCTTGACCGTGAGCGATGCTGTTTTCGCGTGAGACGAATTGGGATTTTTATGGACACCGGCCCCTCAAATGTTTCTGATTTTATTCAAGCCCACCGCAATCTGAGGGTGATCTCGCCGCTGGGTGCGGATCAGCTGCTTCCGGAACGCGTTTCGGTGGAAGAGGGCGTATCGCAGCTCTTCGAAATTCATTTGTCGGTGCGTGCAAAGAAGGAGGCGATCAAACCGGAGGAGTTGATCGGCCGGCTCGTTGACGTCGGTATCGAGGTCAAGCAAGGCCAGGATGGCGGCGATTCGGTGCGTCGGCCATTCAACGGATTAGTGACGCATTTGCACGAGGGGCCGCCGATCACCCGCGGGGTGCGCTCCTACTCTATGGTGCTGCGACCACAGATGTGGCTTTTGTCGCAGCGCTCGGATTGCCGCATCTGGATGGACAAGACTTCAGTTGATGTCGTCGAGACCTTGTTCTCTGAACACGGTATTCCCGCACCTGATGTTTCCGGCATCGTTTCAATGCCACCAGCTCAGCACTATAGCGTGCAATGGAACGAAAGTGATCTCGATTATCTGCTAAGGCGTTTCGAAGAGGACGGCCTGTTTTATTGGTTCAGCCACGAGCATGGTAGCCATCGCCTGAATGTCGGCGACAGTGCAGGTTCCTGGACCGGCCCCTCCGCATCGGCTGAAGGCGAAGCGAAGGTGCGCTTGGCTCAAGGCTCCACTGACCGCAACCACATCAACGAATGGATGCGGACATACGCCTACGTCCCTGGCCAGCGTACAGGTGCTGACTGGAATTTCGAGACACCGAATATGGTGCCGGCCAACACGACGCCGTCGCTGGTCCAGATGCCCGATGCGATGAAGCGTGAGCTTTACGATTATCCGGCCCGTATTTCGTCGCCGTCCGAAGCCGAACGGGCGCAAAAGCTGCGGATGCAGGCAAGTGAGGCGGATCATAATCATGTCTTTGGCGGATCAACTTCCCGCATTCTGGAAGCCGGCCGCCGCTTCACGCCCTACGAGGAAGCGCATCCGGAAAATGTTTACGAGGAGCATGTGATCGTCAAGGCGATCCATCATGCCGTTGATCAATCCTATGAGACGGTGACCAACGAACCGGAATACCGCAACGAGTTCCAGGCGGTTCCCTCGCGTATTCCCATGACCCCACATCGCTCGACCAGCCGCCCAAGAATTAAAGGCACGCAGGTAGCGATCGTCGCCGGACCAGCCGGTGAAGAAATCCACCCTGACCGATATGGCCGTATCAAGGTCTGGTTCCCCTGGGATCGTCGTGCCAAGAAGGACGGGACCGACACGTGTTGGGTGCGCGTCGCCCAAAGCTGGGCCGGTTCCACCTGGGGCGGCCAAACCATTCCACGCATCGGCATGGAAGTGATGGTCGCCTTCATCGACGGTGACCCAGATCGGCCGCTGGTGACAGGGGTGGTGCCGAACCCGAGCAATGGCGTGCCTTATGATTTGCCGGCGAACAAAACCCGTATGGTCATGCGCTCCAATACGCACAAGGGAACCGGCTATAACGAACTTGCCTTCGAAGACGAGAATGGCAAGGAGAACATGTTCGTCCATGCGCAGAAGGATCACACCACCAAGGTGCTGAACAACCAGACAAGTCGTGTCGATGCCAATGCCCTGCATTCGATCGGCGCCAACCAGTCGCTGGAAGTCGGCGCCAATATGAGTCATCAGGTCGGCGGCGGTCTCAACATGGTGGTCGGGGGCGTCGGCGGCATGGCCAACCTGATTGCCGGCGGGCTGCTTGCCGGGCTGTCGGGCACGAGTTCGGGCCTGCTTCAGCAGGCCATGTCGCTCGCGTCAGCCGCCGCTGCGGATAGTCCCTCGGGCGAGGACAAGAATGCCAGTGCCGCTCTGACGGCCGCGGGCGGCGGATCGTCGCCCTCGAGCGGGGCTGGAAGCGTACTGTCGAGCATAGCGGGATATACGGGTCTAATGGCCTCCGGAATGTTGGGTTCAATGATGCCGTCGATGGACCAGGTCCGCTCCGGCGTCAATGACGCGCAGGCCGGCGAGCTTCGCGGTGACGCGGGCGATGCGATGCGTAATTCCGGTGCGGGGCTGGGATCGCAAGTGGGGTCGATGATCGGGCAAGGCGTGTTCAACACGCTGATCAGCCGAATGCAGAACACCAGTGTCGGGGTGGCGCAGACCGAACAGGTAGGTGTCGCCAAGGTGGTGACCGTCGGTCAGGTCTACAACCAGACCGTGGGCCATACGAAGAACGTCTTGATCGGCAAGGAATTGTTCATCGGGGTCGGCGGCGGCAAGGACGAAGACGGCAACGAACAACCGCCGAAGTCCGTCCTGATCATGAAGGACGATGGCACGATCCTCTTGAAGGGCGTGCGTATCTATGTGGAAGCCGAGAGCCACATCCAGCTTATCGCCCCGATGGTCGACAACAATTGAGGGTGCAGCCTTGCCGGAACTGGTGAACTATACGCCCTTCCCCAATATTCGTTACTACAGCAAGGATTCCGATCGCCGCGAATTCGGCGTCATCGTCGTCAAGGGAACCTTCGCCCTTTCTCCCTCTGGCCAACTGATGATAGCCGAGGAGCAGGCTCCGATGGTGTTTACCGATCTCTGCCATGGCGCGGTCAATCTGACCTCACTGTGGCACCCATCGGACCTGGTGCCGGTCAAGCCGGCGACGGATGTCATCGTCAATGCGGTGGCGCGTGTCCCAAACGGCCGGACCAAGCGGTTTTGGGAGTGCAGCATTGCGATCGAAAGCAGCGGCACCACGAGAGTGGAGAAGGCATTGCGAGTGACGGGGCCGCGTCATTGGCAGCCGCGTTGGCGTCGTGAACTCGGTAATGGGGAGCGTGCGGAATGGCAAAAGCATCGGCGCGCTTTCGATCGCTGGGAGCTTTCGGAACCGGAGCCGATTGGCGAGCTGCCGCTGCACTATGAATACGCCTATGGCGGCGAAATTCCGCAGGGGGTCGATGACGACGGCAATCCCGTGTTCGATACCGATCATCGCAATCCGCTTGGCCGCGGCAAGATCGACCCGGAATGGACCGATCACACAGCCGGCGTGCCGGCGCCCCAGATCGAGGATCCCCGCGCGGCGGTGACCGACCCCTACGCCCAGCTCAGGCCTGAGAGCTTTGGCCCCATTCCACCTGCCTGGCTGCCTCGCCGGCCGCTGGGGGGAACCTACGACCAGAACTGGAAAGACAATGTCTGGCCCGCCTGGCCGAAGGATTACGACACCGCCTATCATAACTCGGCCCATCCCGACCTGATCGTCAGCCCCTTCCTTCGGGGAACCGAACGTATCGTGCTGACCGGGCTGTCGGCGGCCGCCGAGACCGTGGCATTCGACCTGCCGAAAGAGGTCTGCTTCGTCGATCTCGTTCCGGAGGATGGAGAGCTCGAGCAGAGGTTTATGAATCTCGATACGGTGTTCCTCGACATCGCGGCAAGGAATCCGGACGACTGGCGCATCCTCCTAAGCTGGCGGTTGAATTTCGAGCCGGACCTTTACGTGCAGGCGCGTATCAACCGCGCGGCGATCGGGATGGCCAGGAACACCACGCTTGATCAAGACAGGAGTGCGGCATGAGCCCGGCAATGGTATCGGCGCGACGGTGCGCATCCAACGTGATCGCGTCGGCGGGACCGGACGTGTGTAAGACGCCGGTGGGGTCTTCGGTCGTCGACGTGGCCTATTGTTCGATGGTGACGCTGGAGCGAACCGAACGTTATACGCCGACGGTGCGCGACAATGGCAAGTTCGACTGCCAGCTCAACTGCGCCGTCCCCGGGGTGACCGGGCACGAACCCGGCACGCTCCGCGGCACGGTCAACCCCGGTTACAAGGGCTGGGGTCTCGTCGATATCGGATCGGTGTTCTCGTTCTCGATGGGATTTTCGAACTGGCATCATCGCCAGGATGCATGGATCAACCGGTCCGATCCGGGGCCGCAGGAACCACAGAAAACCGGTGATTCCGTCGATATCTGATATAGCGGGGGCGCGAAGCTGAGATGCCTGATGCTGGCGAGACAGACTACCAGAGCGGTACGGGCGACTACACGCTGACGTCCACCCGCGAGTCGACCGGAGAAGCTGCTCTCGTCGTCAAGATGCGGCGCCAGCAGGCATGGGAACGCTGCATCGCGCATACGAATGACAGCGTCCGCAGCGCCAATGCCGATGCAATTCTGGTCTGCGGCGCAAGCGCGGACGAAGACGAGGCCCACAAGGAACAAAGACGTAAGGAGGTCGAACGGCTGCGCGAGATGAAGCGCGGCGCCGAGTCGATGACGGATGCCCAATATAAGGAGTACACCGAGCGCATCGCCGGACCCGACGCGATGATGCCGGTGCCTGAAACGGCCCGGCAGGACGCCATCCGCTACTATGACAGCGAGATCGCCAAGCTTCAGAACGGCGCCCCGGTCTATACCACCATGGATAACGTTAAGGGCTTCTTCGGCGCACCGGTTCGCGCGGTCAAGGGATTGTGGGGCATGGTCGAAGGCGCCGGCAATACGGTCGTCGACCTTGGAAAAGGCGCGGCTGCCGGCGAGTTGATGCAATCGTCAGACCCCGCCTTAAGGGCTGAAGGCGAGCGGCTGGCGAAGGAGTCCGGCGAAAACCTGTATAACCGCGGGAAGTCCGTGGTGACTGGCATCTTCCAGATCATTCCGAACATGGCCAAACAGGCATCGGCAGGAAACTGGGGCGAGCCGCTGGGCGACATGGCCATGATTGCTCTGACCGATGGCGTGGCGAAAGGTCTCAAGGGCAAGGCGGCGACGGTCGGCGAACCGGTTTCGGTTGCGACAGGAGAATATCTGGAGACCTGGCGCGATTTCCTGGTTCCGGGGACCTTCGTGCTGGACGGCGCCCGCTACATGGGTCTTCAGCTCGGGCTTCCCGCAGGCTATGTGAGCCCGCTCGGCCCCTGCCAGATCTCGATGTTCGACGAGATCTTCGCCAATCCGGACCACGGCGTGCTCGCCTTCCACGATGTCGAGGGCCGTCAGATATGGTTCGACAGGCCGTTCAATTTCCTGCCTTCGACCAACAAGGCTCACCCGAACCTGGCGCTCAAGGCGCCATGGCTGAAGCAGCTGACCCTGAAGGACGGCCGCGTCACCAAGCATTTCAAGCAATATCCCGACAAGATCTATCGGCTCGAGAAAATCGACGAGTTGAACGGCTTCGAGCTAGTCCTGCACCGCTCGGACGAAGGATGGCTGGAGCGCGTCGACGGGCCGGACGGTCTATCGCTGTCCTTCGCCAACGATTCAGCCGGCCGCCGACTGAGCATCGAATTGCTGGGCACGGACGGCACCAAGCTGGAACTGGCCCGCTATGCCTATGACGAGCGCGGGCGGATGATTTCGGCTGACTGCGCCTATGGCATGTCGGTGCGCTACGCGTGGCAGCCGACGGAAGATTTGTTGTCCTCCTGGCACAATATCACCCGCCAGTCGGAAGCGCACTTCACCTATGACGACGCCGGCCGCGTCGTCGCCACGAAAACCAATGGCATCTGGAACGGCGACCGTTTCGAATACGGGGACGGCGAGACCCGTTATCTGCCCGGCGGCAGCGCGCAAACGGCGCAGATCTTCGCTTATGACGAAAGCCAGAACATCACGGCCGAAACCGACGCACTCGGCGGCACGACCTTGTACCGTTATGATCAGGCGGGTTTTCGGATCGCGACAAAAGACGCCAATGGCAATGAAAGCCGTACGAGATACGACAGCCACGGCCATGTGCATGAGGACACGGATGCCGAAGGCCGCGTCACGACCTACATCTGGGGTGACGATAGCGAGCTTCATCTCGTCATCGATGGAGCAGGCAATCGCACGACCTACGCGCACGACACCCGATCGAATGTGGTCTCGGAAACCGATGCGGAAGGCAATGTCACCCGACTGCAGCGGGATGGCTTGGGGCATATCGTCGAGACACGGTTTCCGAACGGTGCGGTCGAGCGGCGAACCTGGAATCGTTATAACCGCCTCGAAAGCGTGACCGACGCTAAGGGCAACACGACCCGTCTCGAATACGATGCCTTCAACCGCGTGATCGCCACGATCGCGCCGAATGGTGACGTTACGCGACAGGCCTATCAGTCCGGCGCCGGCGGCTTCGATACGGCAAGCGCCGTCACTCGGCCAGATGGCGTGCGCGCCTCGCGCTCGTTTGACGGCTCGGGCCAGCTTGCCACTGTCTGCGATGGCGAGGGAAGAACCTGGACTTACCGTTATGGCGCTTTCGGTGTGCTGGAAGCGATTACCGATCCGAAGGGCGGCGTTCTCAAGCTTTCGACCGATATCGAAGGTCGCGTGATCTCCGTTACCAATGCCACTGGTCGCGTCTATGCATTCGAGCGGGATGCCGCCGGTCGGGTCGTGCTGGAGGAAGATTTCGATGGCCGCGTGCGCCGATATACGCGCGATGCCGCCGGCCAGGTTACCGAGATGGCCAAGCCGGACGGTGCGAACCTTCGCTATGCCTATGATAAATCCGGCCTGCTGAGGCGCATCGAAAGCTTCGATGCCAAAGGGAACGCCGAAGACGTCACTCGCTTCTGGTACGATGGTCGCGCCCTGCTGATACGAGCCGAGAACAAGGCGGCGCTGATCGAATATTGGCGCGACCGCAACGGCCGCATCGTCAGCGAGACGCAGAACGGCAGGCGGATACGCTCCAAGCTTGATGCCATGGGCAATCGTATGCTGCGCGAGATCGTCGGTCCCGGTCAGATGCTCACCGAATATGTTCGCGACCCTTTGGGTCTCGTCGAGAAGCTGATCTCGGGTGAGGCTGAATTCTCCTTCAGCCATGACAGTCTCGGACGCGAGACCGGACGCCGCATGGGCGGTTTTCATCTTCAGCAGCGTTTTGATTCCGTCAGCCAGTTGATGGCGCAGGTGGCCGGGCCGCAAAGTCAGAGCGGCCTGGATGTTTCACGCCTCGGCTGGAATGTGCCGGATGCGCTATCGGAACGCTCGGCTACGCGTGCCAGCCATACCCGCCCAGGCCAAGTTCGCCGGACCTATGAATACGACCGCGCCTTTGCGCCTGTTACCATCGACGACAATCTCTGGGGGCCGCGCCGGCTCACCCACGACGACAACGGCCAGTTGACCGACTCGGAAGCGGGCTTCGGTTCTGAACGATTTCGCTATGATGAAGCCCGCAATCTGGCCGGGGCATCCTCCTCGATCGAATATGCCCCGGACGCGCCGACACCTTATGGCAAGGCTTTTGACGAAGCCTTCGGCTCTGTCATACCGGCAGGCGCGCCGCAGGTCTGGAATACGACAGCCGGCGGTGTGGTGCAGATTGCCCGCGGGCCGAAGGGTGAGCGCATCCAGTTGACGCATGACGAATGCGGCCGACTGGTCGAACGGCGTGTCGAGCGCGACGGTTTCCGGCCCGAACGCTGGCGTTATCGCTGGGATGCGTATGATCGTCTGGTCGGCGTCAAAACGCTCGATGGTGAGGAATGGCTGTTCCGCTACGATCCCTTCGGCAGGCGTGTCTCCAAAGTGCGGCGGCTTTCCGGCGAGGAAAAGGAAAGGGCCGCAAGGCTGTTTCCCTCACTGGTTGGCACTGACGGCATTCCCGCTGACGCACGCCCTTTCGGAAGCCAAGACGAGCAGGCCGAGAGTGGTATTGGTAACGCGTTGCCTATGGTCGGAACCGCCTATCTTTGGGATGGCGACCATATGGTCGCCGAAGCGCCACTTCGGCTGGACGGCCATGTCGCCTCGGATATGGCAACCCACTGGCACTTCGAAGAAGGCACGCACCGGCTGCTGGGCAGGCAGACCGCTTCGGGCGAGATGCTGGCGGTGGTCTGCGACCACCTAGGCACGCCAAAGGAGATGTTCGACCGCAGGGGCGATCTGGTGTGGGCCGTCGATCACCACGTCTGGGGCGCGGTGCGGTCAGAGCGAACCTATGGCACGTTGGCGCTCGCGCCCAAATACGAAAAGCCGAGCGCCGTATCGCTCTGCCCGTGGCGGTTTCCCGGCCAGTACGAGGACGTGGAGACGGGGCTCTATTACAACCGCCAGCGACACTATGACCCGCTGGCGGGGCAATATGCGAGCCCGGATCCGATCGGGCTTCTGGGAGGCGATCGGCCGCAAGGTTATGTCGACAATCCGCAGATATGGACCGATCCACTCGGACTGAGTGCACTTGCCGCACGCGTCGCGGAGACGGCCAGAATACGAAGCGCCGTCGACCAGGCTGTTGGCGAACTCGCGCAAAACCCGGGCATGGCGCGGCAACTCATGTCGCCCGGCAGCTACAACCATCTTGTCGTTCGCGACGGTCTCGCCGCAGCCTCCTATGGCAAAGCTGTCGAACGGCGGGCAGCGCAAATCCTGCGTAATGATCCTACTCTGCAGCATACAGGCATGTCACGTGGACCGAACGGCCAGTTCATCCAGTCTCCGGATTTTGTCGGTGCAGGCGGCACTTACGATATTACGACGCAAGCCGGGCTACCAAGCCACTTGGCGCGACCCTATGGGCCGACTACAACACATATCATTCACCCTGGCCTTCCAACAAATACGGTATTTCCGCGATGAATTCCTATCAGAACCAGACCTTCAGCATGATCAAGGATCTGCGCGCAGACCGCGTCGTTGCCGATATCCAACTCGAAGAGTGTGTGATTAACAACTGCCTGCTCTCGGAGCATCAGGCGAACGGATCCCGTTCCGTCGTAAGAAACGTGAAGATATCCAACAGCCAGTTCGTGGGATGCCAACTCGGTCCTGCACGGGTAGAGGACGTGGAGATCACGAAGTGCAGGGCGAATGATCTGGTGATCGCCTGGGGCACGATTTTTTCGCGGGTCAAGCTGACCGGCAATATCTTTCCTCTCAAGATCAACACCATCGTCGAGTTTTCGGCCGGCGCGCAGACACAGAACCTCTATGATCGCTCCCGCGAGGAATTCTACCGATCGACGGACTGGGCTTTGGACCTGTCGGAAGCGCGCCTCATGAGCTTCGACAGCACAGGCATTCCGGGGCGGCTTTTTCGTCTCGATCCCGAAACGCAGGGCATCGTGCCGCGAAGCAAGCTCGACAGTGGCTGGGAAGATCGCATTCCTGCGAGCAATCCATGGCTTCCCTGGATTTACAACATGTTGTCCACGACCGACGAGGATGTCGTCCTCGCCGCGCCGCTCGCAAAGCCGAAAGCGCAGCGGGAGAAATATCTTGCAGGATTGCAGGAGTTGAAGTCGCTCGGCTTCGTAGGCGGCACGGGCGCGTGACCGTGAACCCGATCATCATTCCATATGGCTAAAATGAAAAAGTCTGCAGCATATATGATCAACGACACCATCCTTCTGCAAGCAATGTCATTGACCGACACCGGGCTATGGATTGCATACGGTGAAGTTTTTTCAATCCGCGCAGATGATCAAGAAAAGCTCACTGCCGAGATCGTCAAATCCCTTGCAAATTCGATTGAAGATGTTCCGCATCCACCTCAATCCCAGTGGAAGGACGTACAGCGTCCCATCCTGGAAGCGGCGGGAGTAAAGACCTGGGCCGCTTTGGGCAAAAAGGCAAAATCAGTCGGGATCGAGTCTGAAGCTAACAAGGTATCCATGGTTCCGACAGCAAATTTCCGAAATCACGGCGGAGAAGGCTGGGAGCAGAGCGCTGTACATTGCAGCCTGGATGACGCGGATCTGGGCTCTAAACTGCTCGAAGCATTTCAGCATGCGAGTTGATGATGCCGCGAAGTCGGCTGGACCGAAGCTGGATCACCGGTCTTTAGGGTTTTCGATTTTGTTTATCGTAGCGGCGGCTTCCGGGCTCCCAGCAAATGCAGTTCTATTGCGATGATTTCCTATCAGAATCAAACTTTCGGCATGATAAAGGATCCGCACCGCGCCGCTCGCAAAGCTGAAGGCGCAGCGGGAGAAACATCTTGTAGGATTGCAGGAGTTGAAGTCGCTCGGCTTCGTAGGCGGCACAGGCACGTGATCGGGCAGAGACGCTCGGCGGCTCCATTTTATCGGCCATCATGTCTTAATGGCATGAACTGGCTAACAACCGGCGCGGAACCCTACGACGCGATAAAGGGGGTTATCAACAGCTTCAAAGCTTCGATTAAATGGGCGCGGTTCAGTTTCGGTAGGATGCTGGGCTCGGGCCGGAACGGAAGCTTGCTCGCCATACGTCGCATGTATGCCCCTTCGACGGGACGCTGGTTGTCGCGCGATCCACTTGGAGAAGCCGGCGATCCGACCCTCAATCTCTATAGTTATGCTGCGGGCAATCCATTAGGTAACATCGACCCAATTGGACTGTGAACGCTTCAGATCGCCTTGACGGCTAGCTATTCTGAGGCTGCCAGGTCAGGGGTTGGTTCGACGGCATGGTGTTGGACTCTAATGGTGGGGACCGCTCGATCCGTTTGTCGCCTTTTGCGCTGACCCAAGGACGTGCGAGGAAGCCGAGGGGGCCATTCGCCGCTTTCGAGGAGTGGATCGACGACGAAGTTGATGATCTGAGTGCGGAAGATCTAATCCACTCGCAGCAATTCTTGGCTTGGGAGAAGAGCCTGCCAACCCGCGAGCGTAAGCGTGCGGAAGAACTGGCACAAACTAAGCCGAACCCGATGATCAACGGACACCAAGGACTGGCTTGACGGGCTCGTCGCTCCTGCTCCTAAAGCGAAGCGGTAACTTCGTCACGTTCTCATTGGTAATCGCCGCCGTCTACCACAAAGATGGCTTTGGTCATGCTCCGAACAGTCGCCATGTCGCTGCCGGGTTCCGGCTGGAAATAGTGGCTGGCAATTGTGGCCGATCCACCGCGCAGGATCTCCGTTGCCGCCCCAGGTCACGTTTGCGGACCGAGTTGACGGCGACGACGCGGGCATTTTTGGATAAAAATCGGAAAGGGCTTACTGACCGAAAATCTTCGGCCGTGCTTTTGGGTTGGTTTACATTCACGGGCTCTTTGAGAATTCCAGGCGAAAGCTCAACTTATACAGCGGTTTAAGAAAGTGGATACGGGTATCAACAGTTCATATCCCTTCAAGACCAGAGACTTGAGCGTGCGCCGATTTGCCCCAATCACTTAAAGTAAGCGCCGACCGAAATCTCGCGATTTATTGATCTGCGGAAGAACCACTCGCGTTGAATTGATCTTTCGTGAAATTGCCTAGGATCCGCGAAAGCTCTACGCAGGCTTGTCGTTCAATTCCCGAGAACCTGCCTATGCGATACGATCTTCTTGCAGTTTTCTTGTTCGTAGTCGCCTTGCCCTCGATTGCGTCGTCCGCCGTTTCCTGCGGTGGCAGCGTCATCTGTTCCGTCAAGGACGGAAACTATCGAATTGAACTACCCAAGGATGGCGATATTCGTGGCGTCTACGTCTATTTTCATGGATTTAAGGGCTCGGCCGCGTTGCAGATGCAGCAGCGGCCTTTGGTGGAGACGACGCTCGCGCATCACCTCGCCTATGTCGCGGTCGATGGCATCGATGGAAGCTGGTCGTTTCCCCATGGCGCGCGCCCCGGGCGTGACGACAAAGCCTTCATCGCAGAAGTGTTTGATGACCTCAAAAGCCGTTACGGCTTCACATCGGAGAAGACCATCATCGGTGGCTTCTCGATCGGTGCCTCGATGGCTTGGTACACAGCATGCCAGCAGGGGGAGAAGGCTGCCGCGATGGTGACCTTCTCGGGCGTTTTCTGGAATCCGCTTCCGAAAGCCGAAGATTGTATCGCGAACTTACCACCGATCGTCCATTTTCACGGAACCGCCGATCAAACCTTTCCGCTGGCCGGACGGGCGATCGGCAAAGAATTTCATCAAGGCAACGCCTTCGACAGCATGGCTTTGATGCGCAAGCGCGCCAAGTGTGATGTGGAGAACGCCAAGTCGATTACGCTGGATGGTATTCGTTGCGAAGACGTCCCCGGCTGCATTCGCGGCGATAGTATCATGTGTATTCATAACGGTGGTCACGAGGCGCGTGCCGACATGCTGGATGCCGGTTTGACGGCTGCTGGCTTTTCCAAGTGACCCATCGGCGCGGATTATCCGAATGCATTCTGTAACAACTGGCCGCCCGCTCGCGAATTGGTCTGTAGCAGTGCCTTGCCATCGGCTCGATCGAGCCAGGCACGGCGCTCAACCCTTACAGAGGAAGATCGTCATGCTGCAGACCGTCGTATGTCCGAATATTGGCCACTCCATCATTCATCACTTTGACGAGGGCGCCGCCGTATGGGGCCAGGCAATCACACCGAGTATCGCTCATCTGGTTCAGGTTCATCACGAAGTTGCGATCGACTATACCAGAGTGCGCCCCGGCATCGTTTTCGAAGTCGCCAGAGGCGTTGCCATGCTGCCCCATGTGACCGGCCCCTCGACCTTCCGGCTTCACGCGGAAGCCGCAGCGTTTCGTCATGCGGCCGGGCGGCCGTCGACAGCCGTCGATGTCGTGGTTCATTGCGAGGCGAGCGCCGGTTGCGCGCTCAAGCTCTGGGGGCGTGTCACGGCTGAAGATCCAGCCCAGAAATGGGGAACGCCGGGTCGAGCCGATCGCGATACTACAGCAACCATACCGGTGATTTTTGCTGTGACCTTTTGGGAAATTTCCAGGGCCGTCGATACGCGACTCGACCAGCTGATGCGTGAATCCGCCGAGAAGGATCGCAGGATCGGGGAGCTGGAATCCAAGGTCGCGCTGGCGATGTGCGCACAGTAGTCGGTTGGAGGAGCATGCACGAAGTCGTGAACGCTAGGAGATGTAACGTCCTCCCGGCCGCCCACGTAAAGAGGGCGTTCATCTCAACTGCAGAGGAAAGACCATGAACCTATCCATCCGGCGTTTTCTGCCTCTTGCCGGGGCTGCCGCGCTCGCACTGTCTGCGGCCTCCGTCACTTTCGCCACTGAAATTTATGCAACCAACGGCGTCGCGATCAATGGCTACGATGCCGTCGCCTATTTCACCGATCACAAGCCGGTCAAGGGATCCGACAAGTTCGCAACCACTTACAAAGGCGCAACCTTCTACTTCGCTTCGGCGACACATCGCGACGCATTTGCGAGCAATCCGGGGCGTTACGCACCGCAGTATGGTGGCTATTGCGCCTTCGGCACCGCCGAAGGACACAAGGCTCCGACCGAGCCACAGGCCTTCACCATTGTCGACGACAAGCTCTACCTGAACTATAACGATGATGTTGCAAAGACTTGGCGTTCGGATATCGGCGGCTACATCAAGAAGGCGAATGCGAACTGGGCAACGGTGAAGGCGCAGCCCTCGCCGTGACGGCTCGATTTCGCCAAGCACTGCCTGCCCGCGATCTGCGGGCGGGCGCAATATCAGCTAATATTGTTTAAGGTGGCAAACCATGATCCCCGCGCCATATTCGACCCATCAATATCCAGGTCGTCTTCGCGATTGTCAGCGATCGGTCGTGATCGACCTCAATGCGCTGATCGATCAAGCGACGACTGTTGGCTGGGATCGTCGCGAGGTTATCATGGCGCTTGTCGATCTACTTGACGCGGAGGCAACCGATGCGGATGGGCTGCTTCGCACGATGGCCCGTTACATGGGGCAGCCGACGCGCAGCGTTGCATGACGTTGCCTCGGCCATCAGTTCACATCTACCATAGGAATGGCATGCGATTCTTCTCAACCATCTTGCTTTTCATTTTCTTCGTCGGCCACGCGGTTGCGGCAGAGACGCCGCTCGCCATGAATGATGCGTTCCGGTTTTCCGTCGAGCGCGCCGCATCCGGATCGATCCGCCTGCACTGGCAGATGCCGCCCGGCTATTATCTCTATCGGGAACATCTCTCGGCCAATACCGCCGACGGTGCTCCGGTTCCGCTGTCCACGGCGCCGGGCGTTGAAAAGGACGATCCCAATTTTGGAAAGTCGGAAGTCTATTTCGGCAGCGCCGATGCCGAACTCGGTCCCGTGACCTCTCCGGTGACGGTGACGTATCGAGGGTGTCAGGAGCATGGTCTGTGCTATCCTCCCGCTCGGCGCATCATTGATCCGAAAACACTTGCGGTCTCGGAAGCACCGGCCTTTTCCCTGCCGACAGGCGGACAATCGGCGTGGTCGAAGGCTGCTGAAACCGACACCAAGCCGGCGGCGGTGTCCGCGAAGCCAGCTCCGTCGGCCGCCGCGCCGGCAGGTGGTGGCGATGTCGTCGATGGCTTCCTGTCGCGTGGGGGCATACCGCTTCTGCTTGCGGCTTTTGTCGGCTTTGGCATCCTCCTGGCATTCACCCCATGCGTTTTTCCGCTCTATCCGATCCTGGCCGCTGCGCTTGCGCGCCAGGGAGAGGCATTGGATGCGCGGCGCGGTTTCATTCTGTCGCTCAGCTATGCCGTAGCGCTCGCGTCGGCCTTTGCGATTTTTGGGGCCGCTGCCGCCTGGACAGGGGAAAACCTGCAGATCGCCCTGCAATCGCCGCTGACGGTTGCTGTTGTGGCGCTGATATTTGCACTGCTGGCGCTTTCGATGTTCGGCCTGTTTGAATTGCAGCTGCCTTCGGCCTGGGTGACACGCCTGGGCGGGGTCGGCAAAGGCCGTGGAGGCTCGATCGGTTCGGCTGCCGCACTTGGATTTTCTTCCGCCTTCATCATCGGCCCCTGCGTGACGGCTCCGCTTGCCGGCGCGCTGCTCTATGTCGCCCGCACCGGGGACGTCGTGCTTGGAGCGGCACTCCTGTTTGCGCTCGGTCTCGGCAAGGGCATACCGCTGGTCATTTTCGGTACGGTGGGTGGACAGGCACTGCCACGCGCCGGGGCGTGGATGACGTCGGTCAAGCATGTGTTCGGCTTCGTGTTCTTCGGCTTTGCGATCTGGATGGCAGAGCCTGTGCTTCCGGATCGGCTACCGCTTGGCCTCTGGGCTGCCTGGGCCATGGCCGTGGCGGTTTTCCTTGGAGCCTTTGACGTCACAAGGGGCCGCTTGACACCGGTACGCATGGGTCTGCAGTCGCTGGGGTTGCTGGCCGCCGTTTATGCCGTGATACTGATCGTCGGCCTTGCCGCCGGTTCTGTCGATCCCCTGCGTCCGCTCGCCGGCTTCGGCGCCAGTCAAACCATTGCGCGCGCCGATCCCGAGAAGCAAATGACCCTGCTTGCCTCAACGTCGGAACTTGGCCGTCAGCTCGATAATGCCGTGTCCAGCGGCAAGGCGAGCCTCGTCTATTTTACCGCCGATTGGTGTGTGAGTTGCCGCTCGATCGATCGCAATGTCTTTTCAAGACCGGAGGTTGCCGGCGCGCTGGCACCGCTCAAGACGTTCAAGGTCGATCTGACCAATATTGGCCCTGACCAGCGCGAATTGATGCGCGAACTGAATGTCGTCGGACCACCGACGATGATTTTCTTCCGCCCGGACCGTCAGGAGGCCGTCGACGGGCGGCTCATCGGCGAATTCGGTGCGGATGATGTTTTGAAAGCGGCTGCTGCCGCGAGCACCGGCACATGAGCCGGCGTGAAATTCAAGGATAGGAAAACCGACATGTTCAATCGCAGATATTTTCTCATGGCAGCAACAGGTGGCGCTGTTGCGGCCGTTCTGGCCTCCCGGCCGGGCTTTGCCCAGCAACTGACGCAGAATGAGGTTTTCCACGACCCCGATGCCCCGGTTCTCGGCAATCCAAAGGGCGACGTGACCGTCGTCGAATTTTTCGACTACCAGTGCCCCTACTGCAAGAAGACCCATCCGGATGTCAAATCCGTTGTTGCCGAAGACGGCAATGTGCGCCTGATCATGAAGGATTGGCCGGTGTTCGGCGACGCCTCGGTCTTTGCCGCACAAGCGGTTCTCGGCGCAAATGAGATCGGCTCCTACGAAAAGGCGATGGAGGCGCTGATGGCGACACCCGCCTCTCTCAGCGAAGACGACGTCAAAAAAACTCTGACATCCGCAGGCCTCGATGTTTCCAAGATCGCCGATGCGGTACGACAGAACGACAAGAAGATCTCCGATCTTCTGACCCGCAATTACAATCAGGCGCTTGCTCTCAACTTCCGTGGCACTCCCTCATTTGTCGTGGGCAGGGCTATCGCGTCCGGCGTGCTTAGCAAGGATCAGCTCCGCGACGCCATCAAACAGGCTCGCGCGGCCTGACGGAACGATGCGCGATAGGATCGAAGAGTATCGTTCCGGTTTCTAGGATCCTGCTTTCGTCTCGATGTCGTGCAGCAACCGCAGGACATCGTCTCGGTCCTGATCAACATGCGGCGGCGCCCGGTCAAAACGTACCGGAGTCGCCGACATCTTCAGAGGGTTTCCGAGAAGCCGCAAGGCCTGTCCGTCCTCTGTCTGCATGTTGACAACCATCTCCCGCGCAAGCGTATGCGGATTGGAAACGACCTGGTCGATCGTCGCGACGCGGCCGGCCGGAATTTCGGCGGCGATCAGGCGCCGTTCCCAGTTTTCCGCCGTATCCGCCTTCAGTGCCTCGGTCACAAGCCGATCCAATGTGTCGATGTTCAGCACCCTGTCGCGGTTGCGGACGAAGCGTTCGTCGTCGATGAGTTCCGGCGTTTCGATAACCCCGCAAAAGCGTGCGAACTGCTGATCGTTTCCAACCGCGATCGCGATCTCTCCGTCCGCCGTGGCAAACGTCTGATAAGGGGCGATGTTCGGATGTCGGTTGCCGATTCGCCCGGGCACCTTGCCGGACACGAGGTGATTGGTGGCGGCATTGATGAGCCATGCCACCTGGGCGTCGTAAAGCGCCAGATCGATATATTGACCTTCACCGCTGCGATCGCGATGGCGAAGGGCGGCGAGGATGCCGACGGTTGCATACATGCCGCACATGACATCGGCGATGCCAAGGCCCACCTTGACCGGCCGTCCGCCATTGGCGTCGTTGTCGCCGGTGATGCTCATGATGCCGCCCATGGCCTGGATCAGGAAGTCGTAGCCGGTGCGATCGGCATAGGGACCGGTTTGCCCGAAGCCTGAAATCGCGCACCAGACGATGTCAGGCTTGACCTTCCTGATGTCGTCATAGCCGAGGCCGCGCCGGGCAAGGTCGCCGGGCTTGTAGTTTTCGATGACGACGTCGGAAATGGCCGCCAGCCTCTTGACGAGCGCGACGCCGTCGTCGCTTGCAAGATCGATCGAAATCGACTGCTTGTTGCGATTGGCTGAAAGAAAATAGGCGCTGAGATCGCTGTCGCTTCCATCGGCATTCTTCACGAAAGGCGGTCCCCAGCCGCGCGTGTCGTCCCCGGCGCCGGGACGCTCGACCTTGATGACCTGTGCGCCCAGATCGGCAAGAAGCTGCGCCGCCGTGGGTCCGGCAAGGATGCGCGAGAGGTCGAGGATACGCAGGCCTTCGAGGCTAGCTGGCTTTTCATGATCGGATGTCATCGTCTTACGATTTCCATGGAGACGTTTTGAACCAACGCACCAGGTAAGCGGTGCCGATAAGGGTTGCGAAGCCGAACAGATTGCCGGCCACTTCTACCGATGTCGTGCGACCGGCATGGTCGAGCGCGATCCCGATCGGCTGGGCGATCACCATGCCGGTTATGAAGACGGCGAGGGATTGCTGGCCAACGACGGTCAGGACGCGAACGACCGGGCCGCGCAGCCGCGCCCCTTTCTCACCGACCAAATGGACGGCGATGTAGCAGAGCGCCATGAAGTGAACGAAACGCAGCAGGCCGAAATCTGTCTTGTCGGTCAGTGGAGTGATGCGATCTGCAGCCATTTGAAAAAACGGATGAACCTCTTGGAACCGGACCCAGGCGAAGGGTACGGTGACAATCACGACTGCAATGGCCATGGCCATCAGACGACGATCGTAGCCCGGTGCTGGCAGCGCCCCACGCATCAGGAAAAAACCGGTAAAAAATAGGAGTTGCCAGCCGAACGGATCGAAGAACCAGGGGCGATCCGACCATGGCTCTGCGGGTAGCCGCGTGAAGCCAAACTGCGTGGCGAGCCACACAGCGATCATCAACACGAATGGCAGGTAACGATTAACTTTTGAAGCGAAGATCATCAGCGGCATCAACGCCAGGATGACGATATACATCGGAAGGATATCGAAATAGTTCGGCACGTAGGTTAGTGTCAGCAAGCCAACGAGCAGATGACCCGGATCCTTCATGAAGGGAACGAGGTTCAGACTGTCGACATAGGTCACGCCGTCATAACGTGTTCCCGCAACCACCATGATCGCGGCAACTACGATGAAGACGGCGATATGCGCCCGGAAGATCTGCCAGATACGCCGCGCGACACGTGCTATCAGGGCAATGGCGCCACTGCGGTCATATGTCGAGCCGAAGGCTATGGCCGAGGCCATGCCCGATTGAAAGACGAACATCTCCGTGGCGTCGGAAAAGCCGAAGCGGGCAGGGATCCAGAGCGCCCAGCCATCGTCGGGAATGTGCGCCAGCAGAATGATGAGCATGCCGACGCCGCGAAAAAAATCGAGGCGCGGATCTCGGGGACGCTTCGTCTTTTGAGCGGCCGGCAATATCGCCGGCTCTCTGTCAGAAGGCGTTGTCGTAGGCGCTTGCATCGAACCTGCAGGCGATGAGACTGAAACCCGGACGTGCTCTGGCGCTCTCAAGCTCGTTGCGAAAGTCATTGATGGTCTCCACATTGGCGCCGTAGCCGCCAAAGCCGCGGGCGATGGCGGCAAAATCGGTTTCACCGAGGGTGACCCCGGCCGAAGCCAGGCCGGCGGACGCCTGCTTCAAAGCTATCAGGGCCAGGCTGCGGTCCTGGAATAGAACGATGGTCAACGGCAGGCCGAGATCGCGAACGGTCGCAAGTTCGCCGATGCCCATCTCGAGGCCGCCGTCACCCATAACCGCGAAGACGCGTCGGGAGGGGTCGGCTACCTTCGCGCCGATCGCCAATGGCAGGGCGGCATTCATGGTGCAGAACCCTGCCGATTGCAGCAGGGTGGATGGTTTTGTCGCGCGCCATTTCTGCGAGAGAAGGATGCGATGGGCACCGCTGTCGACCGTGACCAGGCCATCCACACCTGCCGCTTCGTTCAGATGATCGATAATGGCATGAGGCCCCCATGCGTCCTTGCTCGAAAAGATGCCTTCGAGCTTGGCCTTAGCCTCAGCCGGCTCGCCACCACTCCAGCTCCTCTGTTCGACAAGCAGGCTGTCGAGCGCCTGCAACATGCTTCGAGGTTCGGCGGAAAACCATGTCCCGGCATGGTGCATGGCGTGATCGGGAGCGGTCCTGGAGATATCCACCAGTTTCGCCTGGTCGGCAACGAAGTCGAGCCAGCCAAGACGCATCTCGATCGGATCGTAGCCGATCATCAGCACCAGATCCGCCTCATGAGCGAAGGGCAGCAGGATACGGTCGGCCATCGGCGAAAGGCCGGCACCGCCAAGCGAAAGAGGGTGGTCTTCGGGGATGATGCCCTTGGCCTTGTAGGTGGTGATGACGGGTGCACCGATTGTCTCGGCAAGACGTTGCAGGGCCGGGCCGGCATCGCTGCGTGCCGCTTCGAGGCCCGCGATGATCAACGGCCGCTCGGCAGCGCGGATGCGCTCCGACAGGTGGCGGACACCCGCGTCTGCGATAGTGGCATCGACCGTGAAAACGGTTGGCGGCACAGGGGCCATCGTGGTGGGGCTCGATGCAGCCGCGACCGCCGGCGACAGATCGAGATGCACAGGCCCCATCGGCTCTCTCATCGCAATCGCCAGGGCTCGCGCCACGGTGGAGGCAGCGCTTTCCGGCTCGATTTCGAACGATGCCTTGACGAGTGGCCGCAGCAACTGGGCATGATCGATCACCTGATGGGTGTAGCGGCCGCGCGTCGCCCGGTCGACAACGCCGGAAACGACGATGAGAGGAATGCGCTCTTGCGCGGCGTCGGCGATGCCGTTGACCGCATTTGCAAGTCCTGGACCGACGGTCGTCACCAGCAGTTCGGGATTCCCGCTGATCGTGCTTGCGCCCGCAGCCATTATGGCGGCCGATGTCTCGTGGCGAGCAAGATGGAAGGCGATGCCTGCCGCCTGCAGCGCGTCGATGAGCGTCACAACTTCGCCGCCTGGAACCCCAAAGGCGTTCCGCACCTGATATCCATGCAGCGTTCTCGCGACGATATCCGCGACGCGGTTAAGGGCTTGAGGTTCGGACATTGAAAAGGGACCTGATGATACGAGTTGTTGTTGAGGCAAGCGGCCTGCCCGGCGGATGGTGAGGGGAACCGGGCAGGCCTTCTTCACGGCACTTTCAGCGCTCCATTGAGCGGACAACGAACGCGACGACGGTGCCGAAGAAGATGTGGCCGATGAGCGAAGCCCAGGTCAGGGTGATGAAGCCGAGGAAAGCCGGCAGGCCGGCAATCAGATGCGCCATCACGTAAAGAGCAAACACCCACAGCCCGGTTCCAAAGCCGATGCCGGTCAACAGCAGAGGCAGCTTCGGGAGGATCAACCGCTGGAGCGGTCGGGCGATGAAAAGATAGCCGATCGGATAGAAGACGATGCCGACGATGGCATGAATGGCTTCGGCAAGCAGCAGGTTGTTGAAGCCGAAGACCGACTGGATGAGCGCCGCCGGCTGCAATGGCCCGCCGACCCAAAGCGGTGTAATCAAGCGCGCCCAGATTTCCCAGGTAATGTCGGCCGCAAGGCCGGACAAGACGATCGTGCGTGCAAGCGAGGGCTGAATTTCGGGGAAGACGCTGGTCTTGTGCATTTCCATCATGGACATGGTGATGTTCCTTGTTTGACTGATTGATCTCAGGCCGACAGTCGCATGCCGACCGAACGTTCGATGGATTTGAAGAGCTGGTCGTCAGCCTTCAGCTGCTGTCGAATCTGGCCGATGCGTGTCACGGCCGCATTGTCGCCACCGGCTCCCACGGCCTTGGCCAAAGCGAGGACGAAGAAATCGCGCTGGGCATTGCTGCCGCCGATCTTCGGGAGATTGGCAACCATGCGATCGATCATTCGCTGATCGGCGGGTGCGTCGAGGCCTGCAAGCACACGCGCCATCGGCACACCGATCTCCGCTGCGATCTGGGCCTGCTCGTCCATGCCCAATGCCTTGGCGTCGATCTCGGCGACAAGTTCGGCCACGCCCGCCCGATCGCCAACCGCAACCATGGCCGCCAGATTGTGGAGGGCGGCGAAAATCAGCGTGGTGTCGTTTCTCCTTCGGTAGGCGATCTCTGCAACATCCATCCAGCGATTGCCGACATGGACACCCGATTGCTCGAGGCGCCAAAGGAGAGAAACCGCATTGGCCATGTCGCGGAAGTCATCGGTCTGCTGCGGACGAATCTCGTCGTCATAGAGCTCAAGCACCCGCTCGTGATCGCCGCGCTCAAGGTGAAGCAGGCCGAGGTGCCAGGCCATGTGGAACGAGAAATTGTTGCAGCGCGACCATGCCCTGCGGCTACCCTCGAGCCAGTCGATGCCCTCCTTCGTATCGCCCCGCATTTCGAAGACATGCGAAACGGCATGAAGGCCCCAGGAATCGTCGGGCTGGAGCGCGACGGCGCGCTGGCCAGCCTCCAGCGCTTCGGCATAGCGGCCATGTTCCTCCAGAGCAAAGGCATGACAACCGAGAATGAAGCCTGCGGAGTTTGCTTCCGTATCGATGCGACCCACGGCACGGGTGCTTGCGACCAGCATTCCGGCAGCATCGCCGGTCATGAATCGGAGTGCCTGTGCCAGCTTGAAGGGCAGAAACGTTGCCGGGCGATCCGTGAAGCCGTCATCCAGCAATTCGGCCGCCGTCGAGAAAAGGCCGTTGGCAGCGGCTTCCAGCGCAATCACAAGAATCCGTTCATCCGATGTGCCGCCACTCTTTCTGATCAAAGCTGTTTGCGCGTCTTGGAGCGTGGCGCTGGCAACCGCGGTGAGCTCGGATCGCGCCAGTATGAGGTTTGCAAAGCCTTTTAAGGCATGTGCCGCGACATGATCCGGATCAGCCGCAAGCGTTGCCTGCAATGCCGCAGCGGTATTCGGCCTGTGCGCCGCAATTCCGAATACGGCATTCTCAAATGCTCGGTGTGCCTCCGTGCTGTCTGTGCTGGTGACGAGGTCGTATGCATCGCGTTTCATGAATCTGCTCCTTGAGGAGGGATCGCCATCCAGATTTTCGAAATCCGAAGCGTGGCTCCAACAAAGGCCTTTACGGTTGCATGCCCGGGTTCGTTACATCGGCGGGCGATTTTTTCCTGAGGCAGCAAAATCTGCCATGCTCTTCGGTCGGCCACCGGAAATGTTTTCAACGCATGTAACGAAATGCCCCGTGGAAGCGTATCGAGTATGATGATCGTTCTGGTCCGCTGCTCAGAGGGGATTGCTATGCAAGAGACTGCAGGGAATGAACTCGTTGTGATGGTGACAGGTGCCTCCGGCAATCTTGGCAACGCCGTTGTCAGGGAGTTGCTGGCAACCAGCGCGAAGATCGTCTCGGTCGAGCGAAATCTCGTTGCGCAGACAAGTCCGCCAGCCGGGGAGGGTACAAGTTTTCTGGAACTCGGCGGGATAGATTTGACAGACCTATCCTCTTGTCAGGAGGCCGTTCGACGGGCACTCAATGCGTTCGGTCGAATAGACGCACTCGTCAATACGGTCGGTGGTTTTCAGACCGGTCCCGTGGGAGAGACTGGGCTCGATCAATGGGACCATATGTTCCAGATGAATGCCCGTACTGCCTATGTCATCAGCGCAGCGGTACTGAAGCCGATGCAGGAGGTGGGCTACGGTCGCATCGTGCACATCGCCGCTGCGCCGGGATTGAAGGCGGGAGCCAACCAGGCGGCCTATGCCGCGTCGAAAGGAGCTGTGATCCGGTTGACGGAAGCGATCGCTGCCGAAAACCGCGACAAGCGCATCACCGCCAACTGCATTCTTCCCGGGACGATCGACACGCCACAAAACCGCGCGGTGATGCCCAATGCGAAGACGGACGGCTGGGTCCAGCCGGCCGATATTGCCAAGCTCATAGGCTTTCTCATCTCACCGGCCGCAGGCATCGTCACCGGTGCTGCCATACCGGCGACCGGACGCGTGTGAGGCTGACATGTTCGATCCGTCGGGTCCAGTCGCCGCAGCGCTGATGTCATGGGCCGGCATTGGTCTCGCTGTTGCAATCGCGTTCCTGCTCTTCGGTTTCGACAAGGTCGATCCCGGCGCCCATGACGCCTATGCCGTGAGGCCTCTGCTGGTCCCCGGCCTTGTTCTCCTGTGGCCGCTCGTTGTCTGGCGGTGGCTGCGCTTGACGAAGGAAGGAGAATAGCATGCGGCGCCAACATCGTCGCGCTCATGCGGTGATCTGGACCGGCCTGGCGATTGCCCTGCCGCTGCTGCTTGGCGTCGTCTTCGCCAGCGCTCCGAAGCTGCCGGCCGATGCGCCGGCGGTTCGCCTGGATGGCGCGGCCTCACAAGGAGCGCAGCCGTGAGCGTATCCTACAAGCCGGTCATCTGGAACCGAACGAAGATGATCTACGACGGTGTCCTATTGACTGGCATTGCCGTCTACATATTGCTTTTCCTTAAAGCCGGACCAATGCTTTCGTCTGCGCTGCGCGACGTCGATCTGCCAACGCAGCGCATGCGCGCCTTCGGCTCGCTGGCATTACTGATGCTGACCATCGTGCTTGCGATAGGTCCGATATCTCGCATCGATACGCGTTTTCTCCCTTTGCTCTATAACAGACGCCACTTCGGCGTGATGACCGCCATTATCGCGATGACGCATGCCTATTACGTGCTCGGATGGTATTTTTCCTTCAGTCCGACGCCGCCGTTGACGGCACTTTTGACCAGCAATACCAGCTTCACCAGTGTCGTCGGCTTCCCCTTTGAACTTTTCGGCGTCTTCGCATTGATTATCCTGGCCGTTCTTGCCGTAACCAGCCACGACTTCTGGCTCTCTTTTCTGACGCCTCCTTTGTGGAAGGCGATCCATATGAGCGTCTATTTCGCCTATGCCGCCATCATTATGCATGTGGCGCTTGGAGCATTGCTTGATCGTCGCGATCTTGCCCTCGGCTTCTTGGCACTCGGTGGCCTGGTGATGCTCTGCACCCTGCATCTGATTGCCGGGCGCCGTGAAACATCAATCGACGACGCTGCTTGCGCAGAGGCCGCTGAAGAGCCCTGGATCGTTGTCGGCGATCTCTCCGAGATTGCCGAGGGCAGGGCAATTATCGGCGCTGCTCCAGGCGGGGAGCGCATTGCGATATTTCGTTCCAAGGGTGGTCTATCGGCTGTGTCGAACGTCTGCTCGCACCAAAACGGACCGGTTGGCGAGGGCAAGGTCGTGCTCGGCTTCATCACATGTCCATGGCACGGCTACCAGTATCGTCTCGAGGATGGCTGCTCGCCGCCGCCGTTCCGAGAGCGCATCCGCAAATATCGCGTGCAATTGAAGGGATCGACCGTGCTTGTCGATCCCGAACCCCTGCCGCTTGGCACGAAACTCGAACCGTTTCCCATCCCCGGAGAATTGCTTGCAGCTTCTGCAACGCCTGCAAAGCAAGGAGGCGCATGATGCTGAAACCCGCCGAACGCGGCTTTTTTGTCGGCTATTTCAAAAAGGTGCCGGCTGACGTCAAGGCATTGATGATCGGTTTCGTCGTTTTCTTCATCGCCGGAATGGCATCAGCTTCCGTGTTCCTGTCTCTCAGCACCGAAAGCCCTGGGGCTGGAAGCTATGCGGATGAACTACACGGCGAACATCTCATCGGCAGGATGGAGGTGGCGCCATATCCGATCCTGCGAGTGCCGGGAAACGGGGGGCAGCCCGCCCGTGCCATCATGCTCGGAGGCTCCGGAAAATTCGGTGTCGACGACCGCGCTCTGCCACTTTCCGGCAAAGCAGTTGAGGTCGGTGGCATCTTCGTCAAGCGCGGGGATCTGGAGATGCTGTTGGTCGGCGGTGGGGACGACTTGAAGACAGCGAGAGTGCAGCGTTCGGTGCTGCCAGCCGTCTCGCCACCACAAGATCTCGGGCGATGGCGGCTTACGGGTGAGATTTGCGACGGGAAATGCAGCGGCGGGGCCATGAAGCCGGGAAAAGGGCTTGCACACAAGGCCTGCGCCAATCTCTGCATTTCGGGCGGCGTCCCGCCTGTTTTCGTTTCGACTGCACCCGTCGACGGGCATATCTTCTTCCTGTTGGCGGCAAAGGACGGCGGACCCATGCCGAAGGGGTTGCTCGACAAGACAAGCGTGCCGGTGGTCCTTGAAGGAACGATCGAGCGGCGCGACGATCTTTTGATCTTCAAGGTCGAGCGCTTTGCCGATGGAGCTCGCGCATGACCGGCCACGCGCGCGACCCTTGGCGCCATTTGCTTGGTCTTTCGCTCGCTGCATTGGCTGCCGTTGCCATCGTCATCATCTGGGAATATGGCCTGGACTACCTTGATGGTACCCCGTTCGAAGAACTGCGCTATGTGATTTTTGCGGTTGTCGCTATCGGCTTGCTCTCGGGCCTCAACTCTCTGATGTCGCGGTTCGTGCGCTGAGACCCGCCATCTCCGATTGGGATCGCCATACGATGGTTCGAGACGGGATTTGCCATGAATGCGAGCCCCCATGGCAAGTGTTTAGCGCCGATGAAAGGCTACAGTCCGCATCTCCATCTATCGGCTTGGGGCGGCGCCCATCTTTTTTGTCGAACCCTTGTAACAAAGCGATCAGCCCGAACGTAGCGGCAGAGAGAACTTAAACAGGCTAGCTGGGGGCATTCAATGAAGGCAGAGGGCGAAGTTCAGGCGCTCGTCGAGGCGCGCGAGTCGTTGAGTCTGGCCATGAAGTTTCACGCATCGGGCGAAATCGAACGCGCCGAGCATTATTATCTTGAAGTGCTGCAACATCGATATCGCGTGCCGGATATTTTGCCGTTGCTGGCGGGTATTGCGACCTTGAGGGGGGATACGAACGCCGCGATCACCTATTGGAACGACATGCTTCGCATCGAGCCGGATCATCTGGTTGCTCTTCTTGGCAAGGGCGCGCTACTCCTCAAACAGGGGGAAACGAACGAGGCGATCAGATGTTTTGAATTCGCTGCCAAAGCGTCCCCCGACAATCCGCTTGTGTTGAACAATCTATCGGTCGCTCTCGCCCAAGCCGATCGCAATGGCGATGCTCTTGCCGGTTTTCGCCGTGTGGTATCCCTTCAACCGGACAGCGTCATGCCGCGACACCAGATGCGCCGCCTCACGTCGCGGATTGTTCCGTTCTGGCATATTCCGATGTTGAACGATGTTCGCCGCAACGATGCGTTCGAGGCAGCCATCAAGAGGGCCATCGCCGAGCATGGCCCATCGGTGCAAATACTCGATATCGGCGCCGGCAGCGGCTTGTTGTCGATGATGGCGGCACGCGCGGGTGCGACGAACGTGGTTGCGTGTGAGGTGGTGCCGGTAATCGCGGAAACGGCCGAACGCATCATTGAACAGAACGGGCTTTCGAACCGCGTAAGCGTGGTCAACAAGGTATCGACGGATCTGGTTATCGGGCGCGACATGCAGGAGCTCGCGGGCATTCTCGTCTCCGAAATTCTGTCGAGTGATCTCTTGGCCGAGAACGTCCTCGATACGTTTGAGGACGCCCATGCACGCCTGATAAGCGAAGGTGCGACAATCATCCCGCGGGCAGCGAGTGCCATTGGTTGCCTGGTTGAGAGCGATGTGCTTGGCAACTATGCGTTCGTGGGCGCGGTGTCCGGGTTCGACGTGTCGGAATTTACGCGACTTGCCGCCAACCGCCTGCCGATTCACGGCACGATGACGGAATGGAGGCGGCTCTCGCCTGATATCGAACTTCAGACCATCGACCTCACATGTCCAAGACATGCCGAAGACATTCGTCTCATCGATGTTCCCGTCAGTGCGGATGGAACGGCGGTCGGGATCGTGCAGTGGATGAGGATCGATCTTGCAGAGGGTATCGAGTTTTCCAATCATCCCGACGACTATTCCGATGGTGGTTGGCTGCAGGTCTTGCATCCGTTTCCAGAGCCGATCAAGGTGACTGCGGGCATCCCGCTGAAAATTATAGCCGGCCACGACCGTAACAGCTTGATATTGATGCCGGCATCCTTGGCGGCACATTGAGAGGCTGGCGAAATGCAAGCATCCAGGAAGAGGACCATCGACGGTCGGGAAATCAAGGCAGTCGTTTTCGACGCCTACGGAACGCTCTACGATGTCCAGTCGGTCGAGGGGGCCGTCGAAGCCGCATTTCCCGGTCGCGGCAGCCTGATCACCGCCATTTGGCGGATGAAACAGCTGGAATATTCATGGCTGGTCACGCTTATGGAACGGTATGAGGATTTCTGGTCGATCACGCTCCGTTCGCTCGAGTATACCCTTCGCTCCCTTGACCTCAGCGCCGGCGGACAGCTTCTGGAGGACGTCGCCGCAAGTTATCTCGATCTGAAGCCATACGATGATGTACTGGAGTGCCTTGGACGGCTAGCCCCTCGCCAGCGGGTCATCCTTTCGAACGGCAGCCCGGCGATGCTGTCGACGCTTGCCGCCAAATCCGGGCTCGATACGGCGCTCGACCATATCCTCAGCGTCGATGAGAAACGCGCCTTCAAACCAGCTCCGGCCGCCTATATGCGTGTTGAAGAAGAGCTTGGCGTCTCGCGCGGGCAAGTGGCTTTCATATCGTCCAACGGATTTGATATTTGCGGCGCGAAGAGCTTTGGCTTCACCGTTATCCGCGTGGCGCGCACCATCGCAGACAATCCTCGGGTACCGTTAACTGGCACCGGTCTGGACGAACGGTTCTTTTTCAGCCTGATGCGCGGCAAGGCCGAGACGTTGGATAACGCGGCGGATATCACGGTTCATTCGCTGGCCGAGATTCCCGATCTCCTCACCAGCCGCAAGGCCGATGGCTAATGTATCTCTACATCAAAGCGCTGCATGTCTTTGCCGTCGTGATACTGATTAGCGGCATGTTGGCGATGGCCTTTGCCTTGCGGATGGCTGCCACGGGGGCGAGCGGCAAGGAGATGGGCCGGTATGGAGAAGCGCTCCTGCGTTGGGATGGCTTCGTGACGACACCGGCGCTCGCCACCGTCTGGATGGCGGGATTTGCCATGGCCTTTGGCGCCGGGTGGGACAGTTCGCCCTGGCTCATGCTGAAGATGATCCCCGCCGTCTTTCTAACCGGATTGCACAGCCTCGAAGGATTGGCGCTGAAGCGCCTGTTACGGGACGAAAGGCCAGTTCATCCGCTCTTCGCTGCAGCGCCAGTGGCCATTCTTCTCGCGTTTGCGATGATTGCCTGGCTTGCTGTGACCAAACCTTTTTGAGCGTCATCGCTTTGGTTTCCAACCTTAATTTGATCGGCGCTCGCTTATGTTTTAAAACGATCGAAATAAAACGGTGCTGATTGCCAACAAGAGGGCACTTCCAGCCATGAACGGCGATCATTGCCTGCCATCGCCGTTCGAGGCAAGCAAGGCGGCAGGCGCAAGCAAACCATGGGAGACAATCGATGATCCGCTTCTATTTTCATCCGACGCCCAATCCCGCCAAGGTGGCGCTCTTCCTGGCGGAGACCGAGCTCCCTTACGAGTTGAAGCCCGTCGACACGAGCAAGGGCGAACAGCATTCGGACTGGTTTCGGGCCATCAATCCCAATGGCAAGGTGCCTGCTATCCTCGACACGGATGGTCCTGGAGGCAAGGAAGCCCGCGTCTTCGATTCGACCGCGATCCTGATCTATCTCGCCGAGAAGACCGGCAGGTTTCTCGGTTCGGCGGAGGATCGGCCCGAGCTTTTGTCCTGGCTTCTGTTCCTCGCCTCCGGTCTTGGTCCCTTCTCCGGCCAGGCGGTGCATTTTCAGCATGCCGCTCCTGCTGGGCTCGACTACGCCGTCAATCGCTACCGTCGCGAGGCGGAGCGCCACTATCAGGTTCTCAACGATCATCTCGAAGGGCGGACGTTTATCGTCGGCGATACCTATACCATTGCCGATATGTCGGCCTGGGGCTGGCTCGATCGGGCCTCGCGGGTGCTCAAGGGAACCGACAATCCGCTCGCGTCTTTTCCGAATCTGCAGCGGTTTTTCGAGACGATTGATGCGCGCCCGGCTGTTGTCCGAGCGCGCGAGACGGGCAAGGACCATGCCTTCAAGCGCGTGAATGACGAGGAAACGAAGCGAGCGCTATTTCCGTCCAACTATCCGCCGGCGAGATAAGCGGAGCAACGCGCCGTTCGAGCGGCAATTCAATCTCGGGTTCTATAGCGGAAGTGGCCCGTCAATCCGTAATGGCTGAGAGGATTGGCCCGCCATTTGGCCGCTGCAGCAGCACCGCCGTCTTCAAGCCGGCATCCGGCCCGGGCAGGGAGAAGCTGGCGCTATGCCCGTCCCACGTACCAAGTCGCTCGAGGCGATGAACCACATGGGTGTGCTGCAGCGTCGTGCCGCTGTTTTCACCCCGTGCGACCGGAACGGCCTCGATCCGGGGATCGTATCGCACCAGCCAGACATCGGCGCCTCCAGCTTCGGAGCCGGAGCCGATTTCGATGCGATCCCGATTGAGTGTGAGACCTGGGCCTCGCAGGCGAGGCGCTTCGTCGAGCAGGGACACGATCTCAGGCAGATTGTTTCCGACGGTCGTCGCGCTGCCGTTGATGACCATTTGCGGTGTATAGGGGCCCGACTGTTTCAGAGAAGGCTCGTAGGTGACCTGGCGCTCGGTGAACTCGGGTCGTCCATACGTATCCCTCCAGCCGAGGTAATCCCAGTATGTCACAGAGAAGCTGAGCGCCAGAACATCCTTGCGGTTGCTGATCTTGATGAGGTTGGCATTGGCCGGCGGGCAGGACGAGCAGCCTTGGCTGGTGAACAGTTCCACGACCGTCGGCTGATGGTCAGCCGCCGACGCAGGCGTTGCTGCGGCAGCGATAAGCAAAGACGACAGGACAGATCCGCCGATCCTGGCCGGATATTTCATGATAAGCCTCCCAATTCGGCACCGCGCCGGACCATCCAGGCGCATATCGAGAGTTCGCCGGTATGGCGGATGTTGTTACAGCTTCACGCCTTCGTGATCGGCGGAGGGGCTTCCTGCCCCCGCGATTGCCCCTGCCATTGTAACAGGCAGGCACTCTTGCCCGTATGGGTGTCGTCACCATGATTTCGTATGGGAGAAGATATGAGTTCGTTCCGGTCCATTTTGCTCGTCGCCGTCGCGGTGCTGAGCCCGATGCTTGCTGTTCCGGCACGCGCCGAACCGGTATCCTTCGATGCGAAGGATGGCGTGAAGATATACGGGGATTTTCGCGAGGCCGAAGGCAAGCCGCGCGGCACTATCCTGCTCTTTCACATGGCAGGCTCCAACAGAAACGAGTATGCGCCCCTGGCGCCTGTTCTCAACAAGGCGGGCTTTGCGACCCTCGCGATCGACCAGCGCTCCGGCGGTGATCTTTGGGGGCACGTCAATGAAACGGCGGCCAAGGCGAGAGGTAGTGCCGACTATGCCGACGCCCTTCCCGATCTGGAGGCCGCCATCGCCTACGGCAATGCCAAACACTCAGGCTCGCTTGCGGTCTGGGGATCGAGCTATTCATCGGCGCTCGTTTTCATCGTTGCGGCACGGCATCCCGAGGTGAAGGCGTTGCTTGCCTTTTCACCGGCCGAATATATCCAGGGCTATTCGATCGAGAAGGCGGCGGCGAGCCTCTCCATTCCGGTCTTCATCACTTCCGCACCCGACAGCAGCGAGGTATCGAGCGGCGAGGCACTGGCAAGAGCGGTGCCTGGTCATAGGGCGGTTCAATATACTCCGGCGATCGGCGTGCACGGATCATCGACGCTGCGGACCGACGAGGATCCGCGAGGTGCTGCCGAAAACTGGAAACACGTCATGGTTTTTCTCGACACCGCGCTTCCGCGCCGCTGAGTTTGCGAAAGCAGACCGAAGCTTCCGGAACTAGCAGCGTCCGGTGCCGGAACGAGTGCTCTCACACCGGAAGTCGATCGGCCAGCACTTCGATTTGCCTGATATCGAGCGGTCCTTCAAAGAGGTCGTCATACTTTGCCACGAGGGCAGCGGCGATCGGGCCGTTGAGGTGAGCCTGGCGTCCTTCTTCCCCGTCAAAAGCATCGAAGATGCCGAAGGTGGATCTATCGAAGCGAACCGCAAACCACGCAACGGTCAAGGGTTCCTGTTGCAGCAAGGCGGATGCGCCGGTGAGAAAGGCAGCGACTTCCTCTTCCTTTCCGGCCTTTGCCTTCAGTTGAACGAACAGTGCGAGTTGGGTCATGATCCTCTCCTATTTCGGCGTTGAATGCCCACTGGCTGCGGATGTTCGATATTGAGAACGCTGGGGCATCGGGATGCGTTTGCGTTCGGCTTGACGAGACAACGGCCATCCGTCTTCTCTGGCGCGGAAACGCAAGCGTGAACGAAAGTGTGCGTAACCTTTGTGGCCACGCAATTGTATTTTAAATCAGTCGTTATAAAATGTATCCCGCCAAGTTGGCAGCCATGCTGGTGGCGCGATCAAATTTCCGAGAGACGAAGGTATGGCCCGGCCAAGAAAATTCGACGAAGAAAGAGTGCTGGAGCTGGCGGTCGAGCAATTCTGGGAAAGGGGATATGAAGCGACATCGATCCGCGATCTTGCGCAGGTGATGGGGTTGACGACCGCCAGCATCTACAATGCGTTTGGTGACAAGCGCGAGGTCTATCGCAGGGCTCTGGATTTCTATGTCGAGCATAGTTTTGTGGATCGCGTCGGCCGCTTCGAATCGAAGCCGCCTCGCGAGGCGATCGGCGCATTCTTTGGCGAGATCATCACCCGTTCCCTGAGCGATACCAAGCGGAAAGGCTGCATGCTGGTTAATTCCGCTCTGGAGGTTGCGCCGCATGATGAAGAATTTCAGCGCGTCGTGGCAGGCGTCCTCGTTCAAGTCGAGGGTTTCTTTCTGCGCTGTATCCGAAGGGGGCAGGAAGACGGCAGCATCGGCAATCGCCAGGCTGCATCAGACCTCGCACGTACGCTCTTGGGGGCGCTCCTTGGCGTGCGGGTTCTCGCACGCACCCGGCCTGAAAAGGAGCTCCTGGAGGGGCTCGTCAGGCCCATTTTCGCGCTCCTTGAGCCCGATGCACCAAAGCAACTGGAATCGGCTTGATCATGAAGAAATGCAGTTCCTTGCAGGATCTCAAGGCTACGACCTCGTGTCCTCTCCAAAAAAATACGGCATCTTTTGTAACAACTGCCCCTTTTTCTCCGAGATAGGGTGTGTCGGATGAAAGATCTGGCGCGCGAAGAACAATGGGCTTCCTGGATGCGGTCCGCAATTGCGGGCGACGGCCGGGCCTACCACAAACTGCTGACGGCAATCACGCCGCATTTGCGCGTGATTGCCCGCAAGCGGTGCGAACAGTTCGGCGCGCGACAAGCGAGGCCGAGGACGTGGTTCAGGAAGTGTTGCTGGCTATACATCTCAAGCGAGGTACCTGGGATCTGACCCGGCCTCTTGGGCCGTGGATGGCGACTCTTGTACGCAACAAGCTGATCGACAGTCTCCGGCGGAGGGGACGGCGGGTCAGCATTCCCTTGGAGGACGTCATCGCGACGCTTGAAAGCGACGAACGCACGGATGCCGCCGATCGCATGGACATCGACCGGATGCTGGGACAGCTGAAGGATCCGCAGAAAACGATCGTACAGTCGATCTCGGTCGAAGGTTCGAGCGTGCGCGAGACGGCAGAGCGCCTCAAGATGACGGAAGTGGCCGTGCGCGTATCGCTCCATAGAGCGTTGAAGGCATTGTCCGCTCTCTATTCGGGGCAGCTGAAATGAAAACAAGCAGTCTCATTGCGCTGATTGTCCAGGATGCGCCGGTTCGCTCCCACCTCAACCATCTACTTCAGCAGGCGACGATTGCTGCGGTCCTGATTGCGGCCATCGCATTTTTCTCGGTCATCGGCTTCCGAGCGGACATAGATACGGCAATCGATACGGGTCGCTTCCTGTTTAAATTCGCCATCACCATTGCGCTGGGGGTTAGCGGCGGCCTGGTCATGTTCCGCATTGGTAAGCCAGGGCTATCGTTGCGGCTGCAGAGCTGGGGATTGCTGGTGCCGCTGATCCTGGCTGTAGGTGCGGCGGTATTCGAGCTCTCGGTCATGCCGTCATCGATGTGGGCTGCGCGCATGATAGGGCACAATTCGAGGCTTTGCCTGACGATCATTCCAGCGCTCTCCCTTGGCCCCTTGGCCTGTTTTATCACCGCGTTGAGGCATGGAGCTCCAGCAAGGCCGGTCCTTGCCGGCGCGACGGCCGGTCTGATGTCGGCAGGGATTGCGGCGACGTTTTACGCGGCTAACTGCAACGACGACAGCCCACTTTTCGTGCTTCTCTGGTATCCCATCGCCATATCGACTGTCGTTGCGACCGGTGCCTTGATTGGACGAAATATGCTGCGCTGGTAGGCCAGGGAACGATGTCTCTTTTCGGCTCTTGAGACGGACAGTGGAGGTGGGCGGATTTCGGTCGGGCGATCCAAGGTGTGCTGTTGGTCGATATGCGGCTTTCGAATATTGTCAGATGAGGTGCATGGTCGAATGACGAAATCAATCACATGTAGGCGCGACAACAAGCCGATTGATGCCCTCGTCTCGGAACACCATATCAGTGGTTGGGAATAGTCATCGGCGGGATCCGTGCGTTCGGATCATGAATTGGGAATAGGTCGTGTGAAGACGGAAGATTTGATCAGTCTGATAGCAGCGGATACACGGCGGCCGATCAATCTCACGTTCGCGTTGACGGGCGCGGTTGTGGCTGGAGCACTGATTGCTTCCGCGGCGTTCTTTTCAACGCTGGGATTTAGGCACGACATCTCTCAGGCGGTCGAGACGACCAGATTCCTTTTCAAGTTTGTGGTGACACTTTCTTTGTTCACCACAGCCGTGTCGCTGATCGGACCGATGGTTCGGCCCGGCAGCAACCTGGGTATTCGCCGCTGGCTGCTATTGCTTGCACCGCTCCTACTTGTTGCGGCGACCGTCGTTGAATTGTTCGTGACGCCTTCGGATCTCTGGCTGAGAAAGATGATCGGACATAATGCACTGCATTGCCTGACGATCATTCCCGCGCTTTCGCTGTTGCCGGGAGTTTTCCTTTTTCTTGCGATGCGCCAGGGCGCACCGGCAAACCCCGGGCGGGCAGGTGCACTGACAGGTCTTGTTTCGGTCGGTATAGCAGCAACCCTTTACGCCATGAACTGCTTCGACGACAGTCCGTTATTCGTCGTGACCTGGTATCCCCTTGCCACTCTTATCGTCGTGACGATCAGCTACGTCGCCGGAAAGCGGTTTCTGCGCTGGTAGATGCTCCTAGTAAGACCGTGAGCGATCTCACCGGAGCGAGCAATTCAGGACTGCCGCACTTTCGATGGACCGAATATGGTGCATCTCTAAACAATCTTCACAATTCTGATCGTGGAATGACCGCTCAAATCCTTTCAAGGCCGACGAGTTACGATACCTACGCCTGAATGGCATGGAGCCGAATCTCAGGGCCTTGCAACGATTGAAAAAGCTTGGCTCGTTTTGGGGCTCGACTGCCTGCTTGCTTTAGGACCGAGGCGAGGAAGGAGCACAAACAAAAGCGTGCTCTGAAGCAATTCCACATCGACTTGGTTAAAGGTTTATCCGATCCGTCGCCCAGCCTCGTCAGTACAGATCGCGATTCACCTCAGAAGTAGAAGAGTTTTCGGGAACCGATAAAAAGGAAAAGACGACCTCGGGTCGATCATGACTTTTCGATCAGAAACACGTCTGCGGTTTGTACGATGATCCTAACCCTCAGATAATTGCTATCCTCCATCACCGCATGAGGGATATCGATCTTTGCTACGGGATCATCGGTCAACAGGATAACTCTATCTCCTTGAGACATCGACACCATAACGCTTCGCATCTCTCGTACTGGAAAAGGACAACGAAGACCGCGGGTATCCGCTATATATCCTATACCGGCGGCCGCACAGAGAGAGGCTTGCAGCTTTTGATCCGAGCGAAGATGCGCGTCAACAACTGCTTGCAGATCATCGTCGTCGATACATGTATCGGACCAATCAAACTCGACAGGACGGATGCCGGACATCGGATTTTCTCGCTGACAATTTCCCACGTCTTCTTCTTTTGCGCTCACTGATCGAAACGTCTGAGCCAGTTCAAGGTTACCTGGAGCCTGACCTCACGATCCAAGTCGAGCATCGGCCGTGGGAGTTTCATGATATTGTATCGATAATCCTCGAACCGGATAGGCTCAACAAAGCGAGCAACTGTCTGATAGGTTTTTGGGACGCCTCCCGTCTCGGCCGTTCCAAGCACCGGTAGCTTTCCGGCCCGCAATACGACGCCGCCCGAATATCGCTTCACCTCGATATCGGGCGTTAGCTTTTCGCGGATCATGGCGTCTTCGCCGCCGAGTGCGTCAAGATTGGCCGAGCCGAGGATGGTCAGCCAATTCGATGAGCGGGGTCGTTCGTAACCTCCCTCGTCGCATTGCGCCCAATACGTTCCCATTGCGTCATATTCCAGGCCCGGATAGTGCATCATCCAGGGATAATGATAGGCATCCTCCATCAATTCTGAGCCCGGCATGGAGAGGACACCCAAACCACTAGAACCGTGTATCGCGCCTAGCCGATCAGACCAGCGTGTCACAAGCTCAACATAACGGTCAGGATTTTCGAACACGAAGCTCGGCGGCAGATAAACCTTCATCCCCGAGAGTGGCTTCTTCGGCCCCTGCTGATGTCCGAATGCCATGAACATGTAGAGCGAGGGATCATCCGGCTCCGCCATATCGACATGCTGTGCGAAAAGATACGCGGTCTCGGAAACATCCAGACTGGTGGCGCCCGAAAAATCCTCAACACTTCCCTTGCCCTTATACCTCCGCATGCGTTTGCTATTGCCATCACCATATGGCTGAAAATGCGTGATCTTGTCTGCGAAGAGGGTCAAATAGTCTTCCAGGTTATCGAGTAACGCCTGCCGCTTCTCCTTCTTCCATCCATCCAGAAAGTAAATCGACAAGAGAATGCCGACGCGAGAACGTATGGTGCGTTTGCTCCCAGCCCGGAGGACGCCACGTTCTTCGATATCTTTCGGATCAAGTTTCAGGTCTTCTGGATATTCCATCCGGCATTCCTTCTTAACAGGGAGCGTCAGGTTTTGCCTTACCTGCCTCGCAGTCGCAATCTTCGCCAACGTCGAGCTTGATCAAATCTTTTTCCGGATCAAGGCCGTTTTTTTCTGCGATTTTTTCATACTCGCCATCGCGCTGCATAGCTGTATCGCGGTCGACCCCGCCGCTGGATGTTGGAAATTTGAGCTCAAAGATCTTCCATAGTTTACCACCCTTCCACCAGGAAATGTCCGGCCTTGGCATGCCACGCTTGGGATACTGGCTGGAAGGCATGCCCGTAGCATTCTGGCTTTCCGCCGCCTTGTAGCCGTTGTTCGGATCATAACTCACCTCGGGTCGAGGACCATCCGCATCCGTGCTTTTCGGATAACGCGGAGTTCCGTCAGGGCGGGTGCCATTGTCGGGATCATATTTATCCCGTCTGATCTTTCGCGCCACGCATTCTGTGTAGGTTTCCGCGCCCTGCCTGTCCTTCATGCATTCGCATGCCATTTTGCAGATGTCGTCACAGGCTTCGCGCTGAGCGGACACCCGAACATTGGAGCCGGTCGCCGCCGATGCTTTCGCTTTGTCCTGCGCTGCCGAAGACACGATGGCGTCTATTGTTTTCTTTCTGATCGCATCAAAGGCATCCATATCGCCCGCTGGCAGGGCCGTGGCGCGCACTTCCGCCGCCCCCTTTGCCCAGATGGCCATCTGGTCGGGAGTTAGCCCCTGGTTCGGAGTCGTGGCGTAGTAATCGAATTCATGGAGTTGGTTCTCGATGCGTGCCCGATTAACCGCTCCCCCACTGAGATCATTCAGCATATTTGCTGCGGATTCAGCACGCCCGAAAATGCTCCATCGCAGCAGCCTCGATGTCCATGACCCCGGCGCGGTTGTCGCGCCACCCGATTGCGGAACAGTGGTTGTGCCTCTTGATGGGCTTCTTCCCCCAAATCCGCCGCCTGCGTCCGTCATCGTTCCGGTGGCAGCCTGGGCTACCTGATACGATCCGGCAGGCAAGGAAGTCGCCGGCCCGAAAGCTTCGTCGAGATTGCTAAAACCTGCCGACCGCAATGATCCTGGCACTGGATCATTGTCCTTGGGAGCCGGATAAGTCGCGGTGTCGCGCACGAAGTACGCCTCTCCCACCGTGTTCCTGTTGTTCATGTCGAAGCGGTGGAGATGCGTAATGATGGGCGAACCCTCGGCTCGCACCAGGTCAGCGCCTTCGACGGGTTGGCAAATGCCTTCGACGGTTCCGGATTTCACACCCTTGGCCTGGCCCGGCTCGTCACCGTGAACGTGACAAGTGTTGGAACGCAGCACCATGACCTTCTGGCTAGTGAAGCGCACCGACTCCGTATAGTTCTCGTCGTGACCACAAAAGTCGACTATCGGATATGGAATTGGCGGCGTCGAGGAGCCGATCGGTGTCTTGCAGACATCCGGTGATAGCGAGACGATGCGTGCGGCATCATTGTCACGCAATCCCTCGCGTGGTCGACTGGTCGTCCACGGGGATGGATATTGCGGTTCCCCGGCGTAATTGTCTTTGGGAGGTGTCAGACTCATGCGTCATTGGCCTCCGTTTGCTGTCTCTGCTCTTGAGAGAACACCACCCGGTTGAGAGTGAGGCGTACGCCATCCGCTTCTGGTAACGGAAAACGAGCCCGCCAAGTCAGGAGGATTGCTTCACTGTCTCGCCAGTCGAACTGCACGCCGTCGAGATTGAGGAGAAACCATTTATCCTCTCCCTCCTGCTGGCATCGAACACCGAGGGTGATGCCTGGCAGATGTCCATTCGCTTGAGGTAGATCGGGGTGCAAATTGTTCAGCTCATAATCCTCATCGCCCTTGAGCCAAGGCTGGGCGATGAGGTCGGGATGTCCGCATTGCCAGAAACGCGGATCGAAGTCGGAGGGTAACAGTGGATGACGGCGAGCGAGCCAGTCATCATCATAAGTGCCGGTATATTGCTGCCGGGCATGCCACCATGGAGGAATGGGACCCAAACCCTCGGGTTGATAACGCGTGCTCCAATCGAGGCCCGCCTCATCGATAGCTGTGACCGAGGGGGCCTCGACTATCATGGCTTCATCACTGCAATTGGGATCGACTATGCCACGCCCAAGTGGATTGTCGGGCTCGACATCAGCAGCGATACCCTGCTCCGAATTGCCCGTTCCCGGTACGATGCCTCCGTAAGCATGATGCCAATCGATGGTGGTCTGGCTTGTCGGCATGGGCCCTTCCAGCTTCCAGCCTTGCAGGACGCGTTTCGGTCGATCAGTGGCAAGCCCCGCCCACCCATCTCGAAATACTGGCCTCCAATATCGCCTGCCGTGCACTCGAAGGGATTTTTCCTTCGCGCCAACCCGCAGTGAACACGTCCAGCTTGGTGCCTCCTTGCCTCCTGGCGCGTAGGCGCTACCCAGGAACGTAATGTCAGTGCCGGGCTTTTCCGGTGTCAGATCGGTCTGGCGAAGCATGATTCCCTCATGGGGATCGCCGGCATAGCTATCGGTCCATTGGAAATCTTCCTGGCTTGCGGCCAGCGCGACTGGCCGTCCCTGCCGATGTAGAAAGGTGCCTCGAACGGCAACGATACAATCCAGGTCGCCGTTCCGGTCAAACTGGCGGAAGGCAAAGGCGCGGAGCGGAGTCCTGTTGATCAGTTCCATGGAAGAGGCCGACCTCAGTTATGATCGATCGGCTTGCCGCGCATTTGAAAATGCTCGGTCGCGACGAAATTAAAATTCTTGCCGAGAATAATCACCTCACCGTTGGATTTCATGATGAATTTGGAATCGCCGCATTCGATGATAAATTCCTCACCGACCGCAATCTTCTTGAATTTGCCCACACTCTCCATTGACGTCTGGCCGACGTTCGTCACCTTGCTCACGCCGATCTGCTCGACGCGGGCGATACCAACCGTGTCGGATTTGAACGACCCGACGACCGTGTTCATGATGCCAGATAGCGGAAAAAGATCGCCCGCGGCGTCCCCGACACCAGTGCCCGACCCGGCTAGATCCGTGCCGGCATCCGCTCTTGGGCTGGGGCCTGAAACGACGCCTTCCCTGCTCGCGAGTCCTCCCGTACCAAGAAAGCCCAGCGCCGACGAAGCAACCGTTCCAGCAAATGCGGCAAGTCCGGCTCCGCCACCGCCGGCGATCTGTCCAGCTTGAGCCAACAATCCGGCGGTATGACCTGAGAGCCCTTGCACCGCACCCATCAGAGCCAACGCCATGGGACCCGTGCCGCCGACCACGGTATTCACCGATCCACCAATCTCGTGCTTCTGGTTCCCGCTTACCTCAACGGCGCGATTGCCGCCGACCGAGTGCACATCGTGACTGTCGATACGGGCGGTTCGGTCGTTGCGAACGCGTGTAGTATGATCCTTCTGGGCATGGAAGAACATGTTCTCCCCGCCCGTCTTGTCCTCCATCGAAAATTCGTTGAAGCCGACACTCTTATGGGAATTGGAGCGGAAGGTGGAACGCGTCTTGTTTGCGGGCAGATCGTAAGGGACGGTTTGCTGGGCGTTCGGCGCAAGCCCCAGGACCACGGGACGGTCTGGATCGCCCCCGATAAAGGCTACCATCGCCTCCTGTCCGATGCGCGGGATGATCTGGCCACCCCAGGTCGAACCCGCCCATGCCTGCGAAACCCGAACCCACGGACCGTCGCTTCCGTCCTTCTTGGCTCGTCGATCCCATGGCATCCAAAGCTTGATACGGCCGTGCGGGTCGGTATGAATCTCTTCCCCTTCCGGCCCGGCGATGAAGCCAACATGCACTCCATCTATCCTCGGCTTGGATGTTATACGGTGCGGCGTCGCCGGCACTCGTGCAGGCAAGGCGACGAAACGGTTGGCATATTCCGGTTCGTCCTGATCGGCCGCCTCATAGGAATGATCGCGCGCGGTCACCTCGATCTTGTGGACCACCATTTCCTCGAACTTGTTGGCGGGATTGGCAACATCGTATGGCAGGAACTTCTGGCCGACCTCCAGGGTCCGGACGGTTGACGCGCCTTCGGTGAGGTTGTGATCGACTTCGGTGGCCTGCATACGCCACCTGGATTGTTTCTCCACCTCGGCGTTGTCGATGCCTTCCGATGCGGAACCGACACCATAGCCTCCGACCACGGAGCCGAATTCGAACAGCTCATATTTCTGGTTGCCGTTGAGTTCGATCAACGAAGGGGCATTTGCTGTCGGGATGTCGACATGCAGAAAGTTGTAGTCCGCGCCGGTGCGGCGGCCGGGAGAGTATTCGAAACGCTGTAGCCAATTGTTGATATGGTTGCGATCAGAGCTGCCGAGGGCATACCGAACCTTCCCGTCTGCCTCATTACTTGGCTTGTCATAACCCGATTGATGATCTGCCAGGATAAGAACATGCTTGGCCGAAACCGAGCCTTTCTGACCACCCTCATGCCGAAAATAGTAGAAAATCCCGTCCGCCTCGAGACGGCGGGTGAGGTAATCGAGATCCGTCTCGCCCGCCTGAACGGAATAGACCATGGGCTTGGGCTGATGGATCACGCCCGATACGTCTGGCGCAGGCAGGCCATGCTCTGAGAGCAGCATCTCGGCAACATCGACGCTCGACAAATGCTGCCATGAGCGCCAGTCCGATTTTTGGCTGAGCAGGAAGAGTTGGGGCCTTATCACCAGCGCATAGGCCCGCGCGCCTCTTGTCAGCGGCGGTCCGGCGGTCACACCTTGTATGAGACCGTTCCAGCTCTTGCGTTGTCCCTGTCCGATTTCCAGCGACACGTCGGCGAGCGTGGCGATCAGCCTCTTGGGATCGATCTCGCCATGTTTCGCTCGCACGTCCACACGCAATTCGAACAATTCATTGATACCGGCTCGATAATGGAGGTCTTCTGCAAGAAGGACGTCGGCTCCCAAAATCGTTTCAACTCGAATTATGCGATCGACCTGCGAAAAACCTTCGCTCGTAAGCGTGTCGCTAAGTTCTTCAAGCGCCATTTCAGCGTGCCCTTCTTGATTTTCACAACGTAGGATCAGTAAGGCTTGATTTGCGGTGCGAGTGCCACACGTGTTCGACGCAATCAAAGATAGGTGCTATCTTGGAAAATCAAGCCTGCGATGAGCCGGAAATTGATACCGCAACAACCGAACCTGGCCGTCTTTCTCGCACGAATTCCGGAGACGGTGAGCATTTTTACGCACTCAAGCGTGTGTTCCCTAGAGGCTCCATCTCGGGCGCATGGAGGCTCGTGCTGCGTCGGCAAGGTCAGCAAATCGGCCGTACGTTCAAGGATAGCGCCTACGGATCAGCTGAAGCTGCCTTCGAACAGGCCCGCGATTACCGCGACGCAGTCATGCAAGCCTGGCCGCCGGCAACTTTGAGGGAGAAAGCGAACTGCCGGCGAAGCGACAACACCAGTGGCGTGTCCGGTGTTTACAAGGCACACGATCCTCAGCCTCGTTGGGTCGCCTACATATCCTCCCAGGAGGGAACCAGAACGAGGAGCTATTCTGTTTCGAAATATGGTGAGGAGGCGGCGAAACACCTCGCGATCGCAAAGCGACACACATGGCTTGCGGAAATTCCGCCAGACTTTCACACGGTCGGCGACGAATCCAAACTAGTTGCACACCAACGATTTCCGGATCGCCTCAGCTCTGTCCCCGATGTCACCAATGGCGGTGTGATGCCTGATGACAGGATCAAGGAGATCCTTGCGGCCATCGACCAACAATTTTTGGCCAAACGTCCTATTCGACTACGTGTCACAGTTCGCAGTGGCGCTGCGGATCGCTTACACGCAATTGTGGCGTTCAATCACTCGTCGACACAGATCAGGCAGATCACCATTGGCACGCGATCTCGCTCTTTGGACGAGTCCCTGCCACTGATGGCATCACGGCTGGAGCGTATGATCATTGAGCTCTGCGGAGAACCCGTGGCACGAAAATTTAAGGCGGAGTGCGCTGGTTACCTGCTTGACCCCGCATCGTTCGATCCCGTGTCCGGCTCAAGTGTAACGGCTTACATTCCACGCACAGCGGCATTGCAGCGATTGGAAAGCAAGGGCCTAGCGTCTAGCGACTGTGGAATGGGAGATTGACCGCGGCCTTTTCTTCGTCACCGCCTCGTCGAATAGCAAATCGAGGAGCAAATTCGCCGGGACAAAGCCGGACCACATTTCAAACTTCCACGAAGTCGATGAAACCACGGCTCGGCCGTGCAAGCTATCTCGGCAAGCGTGCCGTCGGCCATCCCGAAGGCGGAGCCGTCGCCGTCCGCATCTGGCTAGAGCATCGTTCACAAAACGTGAATCGTTGGGTGTTTGATTTTGGTGAATTTCATGATTCCCTTCCAAGCGGAGGTGTTTCATGGGCAAATCGCATTCACTTGATATCCGCGAACGCGTTGTGGCAATGGTTGAGGCAGGGCATTCCTGCCGCGCGGCCGCGCGTCGTTTCGCCATCGGCGACAGCACGGCAATCCGCCTCATGCAGCGCCGCCGGACGACAGGAGCGGTATCGCCTCCGCGTCAGGGCCGTCCGTCCGGCAGCGGCAAGCTTGCGGCCTATCGGTCGTTCCTGATTGCGCAGGTCGAAGCCAGACCCGATATCACCATGCCGGAACTGGCCGACAGGCTCGATGAGGCGCACGGTGTTCGTGTTCCACCTTCGTCGCTGTCACGGGTGCTGGTGGCGGAAGGGTTCACATATAAAAAAAGCCCTTATGGCGTCGGAACGCGCACGCGCGACGGTGCGCCACGATCGTGACACCTGGATCGCAAAGCGTCAGCCACGCATGCGGCTGGAACCGCATCGTCTTGTCTTTATTGACGAAACATCCGTGAATACCAAGATGGTTCGGCTGCGTGGACGCTGCCCGCGCGGCGAGCGGTTGCGCATGGATGCGCCGTTCGGACATTGGGGAACGCAGACCTTCATCGCCGGGCTTCGATGCTTCGGACTGACCGCGCCATGGATCATAAACCGCCCCATGAACCGCGCTGCTTTCGACACCTATATCGAGACCCAGCTCGTCCCCACACTGTCACGCGGCGATGTCGTCATCCTTGACAACCTGGCCGTCCACAAAAGCAAAAGAGCCACAGAGATCTTGCGGGATCATGGCGCATGGTTCCTCTTCCTGCCGCCCTACAGCCCAGACCTCAATCCCATCGAAATGGCATTCTCCAAGATCAAAGCGCATCTCAGGACCGCAGCCGCCAGAACCTTCGACACCCTCACAAAGGTCCTCGGCTCAATCTGTAACCTCTTCAATCGAACCGAATGCTGGAACTTCTTCAACGCAGCAGGATATGCGCCATGTTAATCGTACGACGCTCTAGAGGCCATCAAGGCTGAATAGTGCATTCGAGCTGAAGACGCTGCATTCGTTGGCCAACCGGATGATAGTAGTCTTTCGGATTCGAATTCCTTCAAAACCGTCAACGGTCGCCCTGCCGAAATCTCATCTGTTTAGCGAAATGAGTCTCTGGTGAACGCCTTAAGCGTTCGCGCGACGCAGCTCGGTCGGCGATTGACCGTAGAGCCTGCGGAAGAGCCGTGCGAAGTGGGAAGCGCTATCAAAGCCAACCTCCAACGCGATCTCAATGAGCGGCGCCTTCGTCTGGAGGACCATCTGCCGGGCGCGTTCCATGCGAATGCGTTTGTAAACTATCCCGGGAGACGCTTTCATTTCCTCCATGAATAACCGTTCGAGCTGTCGCCGCGACAATCCAACGGATGCGGCAAGGTTTTCCGTCGGCACCACATCTTCAGTATGTCTCTCCATCGTTATCAGCACGGCCTTGAGGCGCGGATCCTGGCATTGGATGTCAAGCGGCTTGCGCGGCTGTATGTCCAGCCCGGATCGCGCCCGCTCGATCTGCAGCACTTCCAGGGCGTTCCGCTCCGCGTCCCTGCTGATGTGCCTTCGGACCAGAAAGGCGGCCATGTCGGCCGCTGTGCTACCGCCGGCGCAGGAGCCGCGGTTCCGGTCGAGATTGAACAGGCGGTCCGAGCGAACCGGATGGCCCGGGAATTGCTCACGATATGCCTGATAGTGCAGCCAGCTGACACAGGTTTGGTGCGATTTCATAAGCCCTAATCGGGCCAGAATAAATGTGCCGGTACAGAGCCCGATCAGCGGCACTTTTTGCGCTGCGGCTTTCTTCAGATAATCCGAAGTTTGACCGTCGATGGTGACATCGGAATTCAGAAGCCCGCCAACCACGACGATGTAGTGGAATTCGTGCGGGTCGATAAAATCCGAAGTCGGCGCGACCTGCACACCACAACTCGACGTAATGAGATGCCGGGTGCTGCCCAACACCTGCCAGTCGGCCAGAATCCGGCCGGATTTGTCAGCCTCGTCGCTTGCCAATCTTAGCGTATCGACGAACAACGCGAAGGCCGAAAGAGTAAATGATCGCGCAAGGATGAACCCAACTTTAAGGAGACCATGTCTAGCTTCATCTTTGACGGATTTCATAAAACGCCTCGCCCGGCCAAGCCCTTCTATTTTATCTGGAAACCATAGGCCAAGGGATCACGATCGTCGACGAAGATTGTGTTGTGGCCGATGATCCGCGCCCAGCCCCCAACGCTGGGCTTGATACCCTTGAAGTGTCCAACTTCGATCTCTGCTTCGACGCGACCTTCGAATATCGTGCCGATCAGGCTCTCCTGCCGAAAGCTGTCGCCAACTTTCAGCCGGCCCTTGCCATGCAATTGCGCCAGTCGCGCCGAAGTTCCGGTACCGCCTGGAGAACGGTCTATCGCCTTGTCGCCGTAGAACACGGCGCCCCGTCCATCGGCCTTGCCACTCGTTGGCGCATCGCACCACAAGGCGTGATGAACGCCTCCGATCCTCTCATCCTCGGGATGAACCGGATTGCAAATCGGTTCGAGCGCGTCCCGTAGTCTCCTGCTGATGTCGACGATATCGTCGCTCGACATGCCGTCCAATCCGGGCCAATTGCTCTGCGGTTCGACGACAGCATAGTAGTTGCCGCCGTAGGCGACGTCGATCATCAAGGCGCCGAGCCCCGGCACGTTTACTTCGACATCAGCCGCGTGCAGGTAGCTTGCAACATTGAACATGCGGACGGCCTCGACGAATTCGCCGGGCTTTTCATAGTTGATGTCCACGCGGCCCGCCGGCGTCTCGATGGAAAGCTTGCCGGGAATGCGCGGTGTGACGAGGCCTTCCTCGATTGCCGCCGTCACCAGACCGATCGTCCCGGCGCCGCACATCGGCAGACATCCGCTGACTTCGATGAAAATCACGGTAAAGTCGCAGTCCTCACGAAAGGCCGGATAGATGATTGCGCCTGACATGATATCATGCCCGCGCGGTTCGAACATCAAGGCTTGCCGAACCCAATCATGATCGCGCACGAATACCTCACGGCGTTCGGCGATCGGAAGATGGGGAAGCAAAGGGCCGCCGCCGGCAACGAGCCGTACGGGGTTGCCGCAAGTGTGGGAGTCGATGCAGAAGAAGCTGTGACGCATTCGAGATCTTTCCGTTCAGCCGCGCTTTGCCGATGACCGGGCACGTCCCTGCAAGGCGCCTTTTGACAGCCGGTCGAGCAGGATCGCGATGGCAACGATGGCAAGCCCCGCCCTTAGCCCCAGTCCCATTTCCATTCTGGTCAGGCCCCGCGTCACCTCGGCTCCAAGCCCGCCCGCTCCAACAAGCCCGGCAAGAACGACCATGGCCAGCGAAAGAAGGATGCACTGGTTAAGGCCGACAAGCAGGGTGGGCATTGCAGATGGAATCTCGATCTTGAAGAGGATCGAGCGCGGCGGCGCGCCTGTCGCCTGGCCGAGTTCGAGGAGATCTTTCGGCACTTGGTTGAATGCCAGTGTCGTCAGACGCAACATCGGCGGCACGCCATAGACGATCGTCGCGATAATCGCCGGAACGCGACCGAGACTGAAGATCATGACTGCGGGAATGAGATAAACCCACGGCGGGACGGTCTGCATGATGTCGAGCAGTGGCCTGACAGCCGTCTCGAAGATCTTGTGGCGTGACGCAAGAATGCCGAGCGGAAAGGCGATCGCTACGGAGATGGCAACCGAAACCGCCACCAGGGCCAGAGTCTGCATGGATGCGGCCCAGAAGCCGGTGAACCAACAGAAGGTCAGCGCAACGGCAGTCACCACCGCAACCCTTATGCTGATAGCAAGGGCTGCGCAAACCGCGGCTATGGCAATCACCGCATAGGGCGGCAGGTAAAGAAGTGTCGATTCGATGCCGCCGAGCACCGCTTCGATCACTCTTGTGATGCCTTCGAAGACCGGATGAAAGTTTGTGTTCAACCAATCGACAACAGGAGCAAGATAGGTACCGGGCGAAAACCGGAGAAGGTCGAGGCTCATCTTGCACCTGCCTTAGCGCGGCCGGCTGCGCTCTGCGTCAATCTATCGAGGACCATCGTCAAGATGACGATTGCGATAGCAGCGTTGATGGAGGTGGCGACGTCGAGTGTGCGCACAGCGCTATAAATGGTTTCGCCAAGGCCACCGGAACCGACGATGCCTGCGATCACAACCATGCCGAATGCCATCATCAGGCTCTGGTTGATGCCTGCCAAAACACTCGGGATGGCAAATGGCAGTCTGATTTTCACGAACATTTGCCACGGCGTTAGGCCACTTGCCTGTCCCAATTCGATGAAGGCTTGCGGCGTCATGCGGATGCCGAGCGCGCTGGGGAAACTGGGCTATTCAGGGACGGCCAATTTCGTATCAGCTTCAACGGTTGGAACAATTGAAGGAGCCCTAGCTGGTGGTAGCGGCGTCATTGTCAATATAAAAGTCCCAGGCAGTACTTCTGCGCATGCGATAATTGTCGACGCAGTATCTGGCGGGGCGGTGTATGTTTGCGATCCTTGGCCGGTCGGCATGGGTTCCAGCTATTCCGTACCGATGAGTAGCTTTGAAGCGAACATCGCCGGTAACGTTGTTGTAATTCATCCATAAGATCGACAGAGTAAAACAATACCAATTTAGGCCAAGAAATGAGAATCACCTGTGATGTATACTTGACGCAAGAAACTCTCGGCGCCAATGCGTGCCTTCGTTTAGCAAAAGTGTTCACCGGAGGGATTAAATTCGAATCTGTGTGCCTATATTTTCTATGAATCTGCCGAGGATAGACGCAGTATCGTTGGTGTCATGCCTAAAAAAGGGAGGAGTTTCCTCTTTTAATGTTCCCATTTCTTATCGCAATCCAGATAATATTTCGGAAGACAACGCGCGAGAAATCGCCAGAAATTATATGAGTTCGGAGTTTCTGTCTCTTTCTAGTTCGAATACTTTGAATCAATACTCTCCTGTTTATTGGGCATTTCCTGTTTTGGAAAAGAATAACAACGGAATGGAAAGGTCTGGTGGAAGGTACATCTATGTGGATAAGATCGATGGTCACATTTGCTCGCACGAAGATGTTGTTGAATATAACTATGATTACAATAATTATTCTCTAATATTGATAGTTGTTATACTTAATTGTAAATAGATTCTGGCGGAGTATGCTGAGACCATCGTCTCAACCAGCTGCAGCTCAGCGCAATACAGAAGCTTTGCATTTCTGCCAATTGGTGGATCAAAAATAACTTGAGTTCTTCAAACTGAACCGGCTTTGGCTAGATGTTTCCGATAAGACGGAAACATCTAGCCACCCCGACAACACCGTCTTCTCTGCCGACACGATTGACGGCAAGGTCGGTGGCAATCTCAATATCGTCTCGACACCGAACACCGGCAGCCAGTCGAACAGCTCGGCCTCGCTCGGCTTCTCCTTCACCGGTCCGACGATCGGCAATACTGCCGGACAGTCGCTGTTGACATCAGGCGATATCGGCACCGCACTCGGCGGTCTGACGTTGGGCGGCGTGCAGCCCGGCTTCTGCTCCGGCAAGGGTTCGACCAACTGGACCGATACGCCGGCCGGTCTCTACTCCACCGGCGACCAGACCATCACCGTCGGCGGCAATGCCAATCTTGCCGCGTCTAGGCTGATCTCGACCGATGGCGAGGTCAATCTCGACACCGGCACGCTGACTTGGTCCGACTTCGTCGGCACGCAGAAATACCAGGGCTATGAGGTCAATGCCGATATCGATCTCTATTCCGGCACCGACGCCAATGGCAAGAATAAGAACAATTCCAGTGCCAGCGGTAAATACCAGCTCGACGATGTCGAGCAGTCGGTCAACGCGGCGATCTCAAGCGGTCGCAACGCGACTGCTTCCGGCGGTGGCGCGGCCGGCAATGTCACCGTCCGCAATCCCGACCAGCAGGCTTCGCTCGAGCAGGATGGCGCCACCCGGCCGGTCGATCAGATCAATACCGATCCCTCCAAGCAGAATGTCATCACCAAGGATAAGCCCAATTCACGAGCGCGCGCTGGTTGCGCCTCGGGATTTCGTCAGCAAGATCGGCCTGAAGTGCCGTAATAAGGCCTCGTCCCAAGACGCCATGTTACCTTGCCAATCACTGTCATCTTCTTCCAGGTATGAAACTGATCCATGCGGTCTTCCCCTCCATCGGCGCGGATAGGTCAATGCAATGATTTGGGCGTTGCCATATTGGTTGGTTGCCCACGGAGCGCAGGCAATCTCCGAAACAATGTCAGCATCGAGAAAGATGTCCATTCCCTGGATCTTGTGGGGATAGAAGTTCTCTATGTTGTTTTGCGTGTTGCTGAGGACGATATAGCGGATGGGCTTTTCGAGCATTTTCAGAAAGTTATTACGAAGACGCTCATATTTTGCTGCAATTTTCTCCACGTCGTCCTGGTTGACCTCGTCGCTTAACTTCTCATGCCAAAACCAAAGTTTGAAATCCTCCAGTCGCAGGGCTTCTCTAGCATGGACCGGCACATACAGAGATTGGGGGGTGATTGGCCCAATGAGCAGGCGGTTCACGACTTTTGCTATCTCTGACGAGCTGACAAATACCCAATTGAAGAATCCGGACCGTTCGCGCAGACGATCATTTAAGAGGGAAGAGAGAAATCCTGCATGCTGCTGCAACTGTTGAGCGGTTTGGCAAGAGACGCCGATACTGATAAAAGCCTGATTTTCGCTGACTATAGACATCTACATAGCCGAAGAGTGCCGAGTTCCGTCGAGATATGGCCGCCGTGCTGCTGGTGCCGGTACCGCGAGGCCGACTCTGATCTATGAAACTCTCACCATGTTGAACCAACGTCGTACTTCGCAAAAGAGTAGACGGGATGAGTTTCCTATGGAAATCAACAGTTTGAGAGCGCGTCGGGCAATGGTGCTCTATCCTCGCGGCTCTTAGAAGCCCTTCAGGCAAGATACAGTGCTGATGGATGGCCGCCCTTCGCTCTGTCGATGGATGTCGAAGGTGGACAGGACATGAATTGTTCCACGGCGATCGGTGTCATTGGCAATGCGAGCCTCATCCTGCTTAGGGCAGGGTCTCGCTGACTTTCTGAGCAGGATCCCCTATCGCAAATGGCTTGGTAGTGAATTTCGTCGTTTTCTGACGTGTCTTTTCACTTGAGGCTGATCCTGCGAGGCGGAACCAGGCCTTTGAAGTGCTTCGCTTTTTTGAATCGATTGCAGGTTACCGTGAAGTGGAAAATGGGGTGAGTTTCGCGCGAAATTCAACACTCACTGCGAGGCATCATAGAAGCGTCTTCGAAGTGATAGGTATTCATTTATGAATAGCTGGTAGTAAAGTTTAGTCAATTTTGTATCTCAGCCATCAATGTTATCACTCCGACATAAAAGTTGGAGATTGAGTTATGACAGGTTTCGTCACTGGAATACCTAAAGTGCTTCTTCGCCTTGAGGGGCTTGGTGTACTCGTTGCCGCTACGGCCTGGTACGCTACACTGGACGCCAGTTGGTGGCTGTTTGCCGCCCTGATCTTGGCCCCCGACCTGTCAATGATCGGCTACCTCGCCGGTAAGAAAGTGGGTGCCGCGCTTTACAATGCGGCCCACTGGTACATCCCACCACTTGCTGTGATCGCTTGGGGAATGGTTGGACACGCAACTGTGGTCTTGGCCGTCGGATTGGTATGGGCTGCCCATATCGGCCTAGACAGAGCGCTCGGCTACGGGCTTAAATACGCAGAAGGTTTTGGCGTGACACATCTGGAGTCAATCCGGCGTTAGGGAGCCATACGTCTTCACAGGACCGGTTGCGAGCAGGATTATCTCCGTAATGCATGATCGCAATAGGTCTACGTGGCCTGAATCGCGTGGACCGCCGCAGACACCACCATCTCTATTTGCGTGTTGACGCGATCTTGGCGATGACGTGGTGCTTCAGGCAGTTGGTAACGGAGTGGCCGCGGGTTCGATCCACTCGATGCCCTTACGGTGGACTCGGCCGGCAGTAACCCTCGATGCGCGCAATCGCGTCTAGAGATTGGCGAGTTCTGCGTCGATACGGTCCATCAGTTCGTCAGGTAGCGGCCCTTTCTGCAGCGCCCCGACGTTTTCTTCCACCTGCGCAACGGTTCGGAATCCGGGTATCGGCAACGTACGGCTGGAGCGCGCCCAGAGCCAGGCAAGGGCGCCTTGCGTTAGCGTACGCCCATCCGCAGTCAGCAAGCTACGCACAGCATCCAGCCGCGCTGCAAATTCTGGCGCGATCTTGCCGTCCTTGAAATAAACCATCCAATCAAGGCTCGCACCGCGGACGTCATTGGCACCCACGTGCTTTTCGGCTGTGAACTTGCCGCTGAGAAGCCCCATGGCGAGCGGGCCGCGATTGATCGAGATGAGGCGATTCTTTTCGACCACATCGATTATCTCGGGCACTGCCTCAAAGACGTTCATCGTGTGTTGGACGGAAACGAAACCCTCCCGCGCCGCATGGCGGGATGCGCGATCGGGATAGTCGGTGCTCCAACCGAACGCATCGATCTTGCCTTCAGTTCTCAGGGCTTCAAGTGTTTCGAAGACCTCGTCGGATGCCTCCGGTGGAAAATCATTCAGATGAAACTGCAGCAGATCCAGTCGCTCGCGCTTCAGTCGCTGCAGCGACGTCTCGGCAGAGCGGCGAATGAAAGCTGGATCGGCAAAGGCGCCCGTTGCCTGCTTGCTTTGCTCATCGGTTGCGAAACCGAACTTCGTCGCTATGACAATATCGTCGCGATTGCCGATAGCTTTCCCGACAATTTTCTCAGAGTGACCCGCCCCATAGTTCGAAGCCGTATCGAAGACGCGGATACCGAGATCGGCGGCACGATGAATGGCGCGGATCGACTCGCCGTCGTCGACCTCTCCCCAGCCAAGTGGCACATCGCCTGCGTAGAACGGTCCGCCAATTGCCCAGCAGCCCATGCCAAGCCGCGGAACCTCACGGCCGTTCCATAGATCGATCGTTGTGACCTTACCAGGCTTCCTCACCGGGATATCCTCCTCTGTCGCCAATTGTTGACAATCAATAGGGGATGATCGAGATCGGCGCATACCGCAAATTTTGCCGCATATTTTTCACCGATGAAAAGCAGTGGCTGTCATCGCAGAATGGCAGGCCGCATCGATCTCGATCACGCCGAAAGCGTGACAGAGAAGTCTCGGCAATCCGGGGCAATCCACCGCGGAAGCGGGTGTACCGCCTGGTTTTGGATTACGACCGAAGTGACCGGAAGTTCTGGGCTGGAGGCAACGGGCTACATTGACCTCAGACGAAACGGCGCGCAAAAAGAGCCACAATCCAGAATGAAATTCGTCCTGGGACCACAATCGGCATATGGAAGTTAAGCAAGATGGAATTGATGTTCGCCCCTGAGTTGACGGTTTGTGGAATTGAGGAACTGCCAGCGCAAAGTTCACGCCAGGTAACCCACGTTCTTTCGATCATCGATCCCGACCGCGCTGAGCTTACCGCTTTCGCGGCCTACGGTAATCACTTCCGCACGACGCTTCGTTTTCACGACATCATCAGCCCCATACCGGGTCAAATCATGCCCACGCCCCAGCATGTCGAAGCGATCCTGGATTTCGGACGCGCCTTCCATGACCGGCAGGATCAGAATGCTCCGAGCCACATACTCGTCCATTGCCATATGGGAGTGTCCCGTTCGACAGCAGCGATGATGACCCTGATGGCACAGGCCAATCCTGACGCCTCCGCCGAAGCACTGTTCGAGCGTCTCGTCACGATCCGGCCGCAGGCATGGCCGAACTCCCAAATGATTGCCTTCGCTGACGAGCAACTCGGTCGCGAAGGCGCGCTCGGTAAAGAACTGGCGCGCCACTACGGACGACAGCTCAAAAGCAAGCCCGAATTTAGGGACTGGATGGTCTCACTTGGCCGCGAAGCCGAGATCGAGATGGCTATTTTGTGAGTCCTTGGCTGCCCGCGCATAGACGGCCAAGGGGCAATGCGAGCAGTCCCTCATCGACGTTTTCCAGATACATCGAGCCGATGATATCGAATTTCATCGGCCATCCTGACCCACGGCCAGTGCTGCATTGATGCGCAACTTTCCGCCGGACTGCAGCGATCTCGCGGTTCGGGCTAGCGGAAAGCGGCGAATAAGCACGTGGGATTATACTAAGGTTCAATATGATTTGCCCAGGGTGTGGGATATGGATCCTTGCCCCCGTCGTTGCACGGCGCCCCGCCGAGTGCAGCGGCCTGCCCTGTCGCCACAATCACCCAAAAGTGGTGGCAGGGCTTAGATTTCGTCCGAATTGGTGGAGGGATCAAAATTGAAGGTTTTCCAACTATGCGGCTGCGGTGGAAGCGAAGTTGATGGGAAGATCATGCTGCGCAAACATGACGCTACCTGCCGCTATCGGTAGGCTAGCGTGTCATCATGGCTCAATCCTGAGGATCCGATCTCGCCGGCTCGATGTCAGCCATTGAACTTCGGCTCCTAAGGCAGTGCCTCGCATTGAACGACAGAGGCGGTGAGATCACGGCTTTCAATTTGAAACCGCAGAATATTTTAAGCTCGGCGACGGGTTTTGTTCGATCATCCGTTCAAGCAACGGAGAACCCTATCGGAGATCCGCCTGACGGGAGCTCATTGAGACTGCGACCCACAGCGGTCCGACACTGGAGAGTGAAATTGATTCCATCTTTCAAGATGCTGGCAAGCCGAGGCCGAGATGTTCGACGCTTTGCATTTTTTGCGATGATGTTGGTTTTGGCGGGGGTCGCGGTTGCGAGTTCGGCCGAGGCGCAGAACTCTCCTGAGAAGCGCATAGCGCTTGTGGTTGGCAACGCCGCCTACAAGACGGGCGCATTGCCGACGCCGGCCAATGATGCCGGCCTGATCGCGCAGACACTGCAGGCAGCCGGCTTCGATGTGATCGGCGCGCGTGACCTCGACCAGAACGGGTTGCGCGATACGCTCAGGGATTTCCTGGCAAAGGCGAATGCGTCAGGCCCGAATACCGTGGCTTTCGTCTATCTGGCGGGCTACGGCCTCCAGTATCAGGGCGACAATTACTTTGTGCCGGTGGATGCGCAGATCGCCAATGCGACGGACGTTCCCGTCGAGGCGATCCGGGTGACGGATTTCACCAAGTCCCTGGCGGCGATCAGCAATCGCGGCAGCATCGTCGTGCTCGACGCGGCGAGGGCCAATCCGTTCGCGCAGTCCAACCAGCCGCTGGCCGGCGGCCTGACGCTTGTCGAACCCGATGCGCATCAATTGATCGCGTTCAATGCCGCGCCCGGCACCGTCGCGCCGCCGGAAGCCGGTCCCTATGGTTCCTATGCGCATGCGCTGGCGGAAATGATCCGCCTCGGCGGTCTTTCGCTCGGCGATGTGTTCGACCGCACACGCCTGCGGGTCAGCGATCTCACCAAGGGCGCCGAGATCTCCTGGGACGCCTCGAAGTTCACCAACACATTCACGTTCTTCGATCGCGCTCCCGATGCGCCGGCGGCTCAGGTGTCGACCTATGACAATGCCGCGATCCGCACCAAGGCCATCCGCGACTTCGACGAGAAGGATGCCTATTTCGCGGCACTCGACCGCGACTCGCTGCAGGGCTACGAGGATTTCCTTGCCGCCTATCCGAACGACTCCATGGCGCGGCGCGTCCGTGCCATCATCGCCGCCCGCCGCGAGGCCATCACCTGGCGCGAGACCTGGATTGCGGATACGCCGCAGGCCTATTGGTCTTACCTCAGGCGTTATCCGCGCGGCCCGCATGTCTGGGATGCCCGCCGCCGTCTCGATCACTTCGAGGCAGCCCTGGAGCCGCCGCCGTCATTCACCGTGATCGAATATGACGTGCCGCCGCCGCCACCGACGGAGATCGTCTATGTCGATCGGCCGGTGCTTTATTTCGACGATGCCGATTTCGGCTATGCGCCGCCGCCGCCGGTGTTTTCCTGGCGCCGCCGCCACCGGATTTCGTTGTGCTGGCACCGCCGCCGCCCGTGGTCGACCTCTATGTTCTGCCAGTGCCGGTCTTCGTTCCGGTCGCAGCCTGGGTGCTGCCGCCGCGCGATATCGCTCCGCCAGAAAACAACATCATCTTCAACAACATCCACAACACGGTCGTGAACAATACGGTCATCAACAACAGCACGACCGTCAACAACACCACCGTCAACGAGACCGGTGCTGCACCCGCGGCGCCCGGGCTGACGACCGGGCAGAAGCTGGCCGGAGCTGCCGTCATTGCCGGCGCCGGTGCGGTTGCATTGCATGTGGCGCTTCCGCCTTCGATACAGAAGAAGGCCGCGGTTCTGCAGAAGCCGAACCCGGCGGCAGCCGTAAAAGCGCCTGCCGGCAGCCCCGTTGCTCCTGCAACACAGCCGCAGGCCGGAAATGCTGCCACTGCTCATACGCTTCCCGGCGCCAACGGCCAGCCCTTGCCGGCTGCCGGCAAGCTTCCGGCTGCTCAGGGGCAAGTGCCGACGAAGCAGGCGCAATCGCCGCAAGCAGCACCCGGCGCCGCGCATAATCCTCCGGCCACCGCTGCTGCCAAACCTGCTCCAGCGGGCGCGAACGACAATGCGCATGCGCTTCCCGGTGCGAAGGGGCAGCCATTGCCTGTCGTTGGCAATACGCCTCCGGTGAAGGGTCAGGGTCGGGTGGCAAAGACGCCGCCGCCGCAAGCCGCTCCGACCGCCAAGCAGAACCCGGTTGCTGCAGCACCCAAGCCGAATGCACATGGCCAGGCGGCAAAGCCGGCAGCAGCCCCAGCTGTCGCCACCAGAGCCCCCGCCAAGCCGAGGGCGGTCAACAACAACCAGCCGCATATCGCAGCTGCGCCGCCGCCACGGCATGTGAACCCCGTGGCCGCACAGCCAAGGCCGGCGCCGCATGCGGTCGCACAGGCGAGGGCGCCTGCGCCGAAGCCTCAGGCTCAGCCGAGACCACAACCGCAGCCGAAGGTCGCACAGCAGGTGAGGAGACCTCCGCCGCCACCGCCGCAGAAGCCGCCGGAAAAGAAGAAGTGCGGAGCCCCGGGGCTTCCCGCATGTCACTGATCGGAGGGCCTGCTTAGGCAGGCCCCGTAATCAGCGGCATCTGATTGCAGCAACTTGACCGTGTTGCTCGAAAGGCTTTTTCAACGTCATAGAACCGGCAACCCAGCGGCATTGCGCCACAAACTGCAGGTCGCTCTCGACAAAGGACTTAATGGTAGAACCTATGATTATAGTCCGATGGTTTATGTCACTGTTTGGGATGGGCTGAGACCAGAAGCGAGGGCAATCATGAAGCGCCATAAAGCAGAGTTTGCGAAGACGGTCCGCCAGATTAATTTGGTCCTCGTTGCTATCGCGGGCTTCCTGCTATCCCTGAACGGAATGGCGGTAGGTGCGACAGCGAAGCCAGCTGTTCTCGTCGCAGATGCGGCAGCCCCCATAGATCGGCCGCCCGTATCTCCAGCGCAGGAAACGCAGGTCGGCTTCGACGAAGTGCGGGTTCCAAACGGAAGTGAGCCGCCGCTGATCGGCGGAATATGGTATCCGACCACAGACGGCCCCGGTAATGTTCCTCTCGATGGCTTCTCCCAACAGGTTGCACTCAACGGGGCGGTGAAGGGCCGCGGGTTGCCGCTCATTGTTCTCTCCCACGGCGGCGCGGGATCTTATGCCGGCCATTACGATACCGCGCTTGCGCTTGCCCGAGCTGGTTTCGTCGTCGCTGCGATCAGCCACGCCGGCGACACATATGACGATCAAAGCAAGGTCATGATGCTTTGGCGGCGTCCGGCGCAACTGAGCCGCTTGATCGACTATATGCTGTCGGATTGGCGTGGGCGCGCCGCAATCGATACACGCCGTATAGGGGCTTATGGCTTCTCGAACGGCGGCTTTACGGTGCTGGTCGAAGCAGGCGGAATACCGGGCTTGATGAAAATCGATCCCTACTGCGCCTCTAACCCGACGCACGACCTTTGCACCGCGCTGGCTCAGGCCGGCGTGCATTCGATTTCGGCGATCAACATACCCTCTGACGCCTGGAAGCCGGATCGACGGATCAAGGCGATTGCCGCGGCGGCACCTGCCTTCGGCTTCACGTTTGATCGCGCCGGGTTGGCGTCCGTGAGCATTCCGGTATTGTTATGGCGTGCGGCCGACGACCGACGTCAGCCAAATCCGTGGTATGAGGAACACATTCGCGACGCTCTGCCGCTGGTGGCTGAATATCATGTCGAAGCGCAAGCGGGCCACTATGCCTTTCTTCCCCCTTGCAGTGCTCACATGCTCAAATCCCTGCCCCAAATTTGTGTCGATGCGCCAGGCTTCGATCGGGCCGACTTCCACAAGCGACTGAATGCTGAATTGATCCGCTTCTTTCAGGCAAGCCTACGCTGATCGAGCAAAGTGGGAACAAGACGTGGACGCCGAGTGGCCGGAACAGACCAAGACGGGATAGAGGGCGTTTCACGAGGGCTGGTCAGCGCGTCGCCTGTTAGCCGTTTCTTGCTATGAAGATTATCTCGGGTTTAGGCGACGGATTTCGGTCTCTCGACCGTTCAACCAGCACAAATCTTATGAGAGCCTCAAATGACATAGTTCATCAAGGTTCGGACACATCACGGTCCATTGTTGGAGAGCGAGAATGGTTGCGTCATTCAAATTGCCAATGGACCAAAGCCGGCGATATCAGGCAATTCTTCTTGGCATCCTGCTTGTCTTCATTCTCCCCATCACGGCACGAGCAGATATCTGCAAGGTTCCGCCGCCAGTTTTGGCCATAGACCCTCCCGGCTTTTATGATGATCCGGGCGGCTATAGCGAGGCGATAAAGCCGCTCCATGCCTTTATCGAAGAGGTAAATAAGGTCGCCGACAGTGGCGATCAGGCCTGCCTGGTCGCGCTTATTGATAGCTGGGCGCGGGCCAATGCCCTCATGGCACCGATCAAAGGCTATCAGGGATATTATGAACGCTCATGGGCTGGCGCCGATTTGGCGCTGGCGCTGCGTCGGTTCTTTCCGCAGACAAAGACGGGCGCTCACACCGTTCCTCCGGTCATCTCGAAATGGCTTATCGACATGGCTGCCTCCACGCGGGATGCGAACGCCATCAACCGGCTGCACAACAATCTGGTCTACTGGGCAGGCCTTGATCTTGCAGCAACGGGAACACTGACGAACCGACCCGATCTGATCGACGCCGGCATCGCTCGGGCGCGAGAAGGTATCAAGGATATTCAACCAAACGGTACGCTTCAGCGTGAGCTCAAACGCGGCGACCGGGCTCTTCATTACCATAACTTTGCCCTCATTCCATTGGTCTTCACAGCGGAATTGGCGCAGGCGAGGGGCATCGATCTGTATTCGGAAAACCATGGCGCCATACGACGCCTGGCGAACTTGGTAATCAATGCCGTCATCAATCAAAACAGCTTTTCGGCCTACACCTCTACACCGCAACACCTATTTCCCTGGACTTTTGCCGGCGATCTTGCCTGGATGGAGCCATATCAAGCCCGCTTCCATGATTCACGTTTGGCGGCCTTGATTGCTCCGCGTCGACCATTTATCAACCCGCGGCTCGGCGGCAACGTCACGGCGGCGTGGGCCAGGCCGCCGGCAATGGGGCATTCCTAGTGCCGAAAGCCCGCATGAATAAAAATGCACGCAAGCATGCTCTGGTGAAGATGGTGCGAAGCCGTCTTCCCAACATTCCGCGTCGATCCTGGTTTTCAATCGGCGCGGAGGGCTGACCCCTTATCGGCGTCTAATCTTCACCTCGCTGCGGGCGATCAGCGCTTGGCCTGCCCGGTGCGTATCGGGGTTGCAAAGGGTGGGCCAAGTGCGATTGATGGGCGTTAGAAGGCTTGACGCTCACAAGATGAGATGAAGTATATGTGACAGCATAATTCGAAGATATCCGAAAAATACAGAGATACTTTTCCCATATTTCTGAGGTTGCTGTAACTGAAAATAGATAACTATTAAAGCGCCAATTTTATAAGTGAAAATTTCACGGCATTGAAGGATTATATAAAAGATATTGAAATGCATAATATATTAATATACAATAAAGTTGTATCAAATTTCAAATATTATGTATCCTTTAGTTGAAATTTGATCGTGTATATACTCTATACTTGGAATTTTCGCTTTTAAGTGGGAGGGTTATATGGTTGATCATGATGAAGCAAGGAATACCGGGCCAAGCAGGCGAGAGTTTGTGGAGGGTTGCGGGAAGTTTGCGGTGGTAGCTCCCCCCGTTTTGACTTTCTTGCTTTCCACGACAATGACGTCGGGCGCTATAGCCAAATCCGGTCACGGCAACAATGGATACGGCAACGGTGGTGACGATGGTGTGCCGGGTCACTCCGGAAAAGAAGATATAGATCGCTGATCGTCTTGCCAGAAGATCTGCTGGTGCTGCCAGGTCAGCGCACGCTGGTTAAACAGCTGGGAAATGCGTTTGTTTTGTTCAGTTGCAACGAGCAAAGGCTGTACGAAATAGACGCACCAGCCGCTTGGACATGGCAGCAAGTTGCCTGCGATGCTGTAGGTATAAGTTGGAGCTGTCTGTCGGCGCGACTGTCATCTGAGTTCGGGTTAACTGGTGCGGACGCAAGAACTCTACTCGATCGATATGTCGAGCTGGGTATCCTCCATGCTTGTATGGTATCTGTCTTTGCCATTTGCATGAATGACACGAGATGGATGATCGAGTCGCCAAAGGCACTCTCAGGAGAATTGAAAGAGCTCTTTCGCGGCATCCTTATTCCAATCAAGGCGCCGTGGGAACATCGTCTTGTTGTCATCAGAAAAAACTTGGAACGATACGACCTGATTGCAGAAGACGAATGTCTGGGGACTTTCAGTCGCTCAGAAATAGTGCCGGCGGTAAAATCGTTCTTGACGGACGCCTTGCTGCAAACAGAGTTTACGTTGGCTCTGCACGGAGCTTTCTTGCGCTGTGGAGATATGCATCTGCTAATCGCGGGGCCTTCGGGAGCCGGAAAAACAACCCTTGCGCTTGCACTGGCCGCAGATAACCGGTGGTCAGTGGAAGGTGATGACATTGTCCTTGTCGATGAAAAGAGCCAGCTCAAAGGCGTCTCGTTTCCAATCGCGATCAAGAATGGCAGCTGGACACTTTTGCAAGATCGTTTTCCGCAACTCGCGACGTGCCCCGCTTACGTTCGCTCCGACGGCAAGATTGTCAAATTTCTTCCCACCGACGCCGAAGGCGATAACAGCCCATCCCTTCGCGCGACGACCATGATCTTCATTCGCCGGAGTGAAGTTGGACAATGTTCGCTGTCGAGAATGGCGCCTTTGATGGCCTTCCAAAGACTGTTGGCTGAAGCGGCCGCACCCGCTCACAAGCTGACTGATCGCGCCTTCAGATCATTGGGCGAGCTTGTCAATAGATCGCAGGCATTTGAAATGGAGGTCGGCAGCCTAGAAGACGCGGTTCAGGCGATACGCAGCCTTTAGATTTCTCCCGACATCCGAGCCATCATGATTTTCTGCCCCTTTTGAACGATGCGCCTGGGCAATTCCTTCAATGGGCCACGAAATCGCCAATGAATCTGCGCGGTTCTTATGCTCCAGGCGGCATTTCCCATAGATCGGACGGCGTAGCCCAGCACCGGATGGTTTTCACGGCTCCTCAGATAAGAATGCAATCTTAGCCACGACGGCATGGACCCGTCTTGCGCGATTTGGGTTGCGAAAACAGAACGAAGTGCCGCCATCTGCGCAGCCAGCATGGCTCGACCTAATGGATCTGAGAGCAAAACATGCAGTTCTTTCCAATTGATCCCATCATCGCTGCTGGAAAGCTTGTATAGTTCGAAGAGGTTTCGCAAATTGATGTGAAGATTCCAGAAATGGCCGTCTTTCAGCAGGTCATGCACAATCCAATGCTGGGCCTGAAGGGTGGCTGAAAGAACGTGAGCTTTTCCTGAGCCGATGGCAATTTCTCGCTGGTGTTTTGCCAGCACCGGATCTGAAGGCCAATATTCGGGATATCGGCCAGGTGGGTAGTGCAAATCGACTGCGCCTACGTCTTTCGCTCTACCCCAGCCGAGAGCAGCAATTGGAGCATATTGCAGTTTAAGCAAGCACTCTTCAGCCATTCGTCTTTCATCGCTAGCGACTGTGACATCCAGGTCTCGCATGATCCGAGCGCTTGGCTGCTCTAAGCTTGCCATCGCCAGCAATGCTGTACCCTTGGTGAGCAGTGGTACTATTCCAACGAAGTTCAACGCTGCAACCAGTTCTTCCAGTTGATCGAGCAGCCTTAAATTTCTTGCGACATTGCAGCGGTGAATGAAATTAAGGAAGGAGGCTACCTCATCCGGGAGGAGGGCTTGCCGCTCTTTCTGCGAAACTGCTGTCCATATTGCTGGCGTCAGCAAGGTCTCGTTTGCAAGTGCCAGAACCGCTTCCCAATCCCTTACAACGGAAACGTCCCCCATGAGGCAGGAGGCGAGCTGAGTATTTATTCTTTCAGTGGTGCGAACGATGCTTATGTTGTTTCTCCTTCCCGCACCTGACAAGGACAGACACTCTGATTGCGGACTGTCTCGCTTTTCTATGCTTCGACTGATTGAGCGCCGATCACCGGTTTTAAACTAAATCCCAAGTGTGCTTAGCCAGCCGCTAAAAGTCGGCGCTTCTGCCGTGCGCGGTAGGCGCGTCATCTGACACTCTCCGGTGTGCCTGCGCACGTCACTTGGGCTGTAGCCGAATTCATGAGTGAAGGCGCGACTAAAGTTGGCCGCTGATTCAAAGCCGAGCTCGTAGCCGATATCGACTATTTTTCGATTATTTATCGGGTCGGCAATTGCCGCATGAGCTGCCAAAAGCCGTCTTCTTCTGATGTAATTCAAAACGCCGCCCGATGTCTGGAAAAGCTCATAGAGCCGAGTTCTAGAGATCGCCAATTCCCGACTTAATGCATCTGGCGTAAGGTCCGGCGATCCCAGATTGTTTTGGATGAATCGACGGGCCTTGTTCATCAACCCGATGTGAGAGGTTCGGTCGCCGTCCGCGCAGGTGTCCACGAGTGGTGCAACGCTATGGAATATCATCTCCTGCAGCTGGTTTCGCACACTATGCAAATCATCCTTCGTCAAGCGGCTCAAGTTTGCCTCAAGAAATGAAACATAGTCGGACAGAAGGCTCACCCGTCGGCCTGCGAAGACAATATTGTTGCTGGTGCCAGGCAATCCACCATGTTCCGCGAACAGATCGCACGGCAAAATGAGCATGACGGATTTGGCGCTGAGGGTACGCCCATAAAATGGACAGCCGAGTGCCCGGATCTCCATCATGCCCGGTTCGTTTTCGACGACATGCCCATTGACGCTCGTCCACGTTTTCCCGGTGCGCAGAAAAGTGATCTGCCAGTGATCAATGGAGCTAAAGCGTATCTTCTCAGTCGAGCGTTCATAACTGAACGCCGGCGTATCCTGCTGTATAAGAAGAGCGCCTTCGAGGTTCCATACGGTTTGCTCGACCGGAAACGTGTCATCAGCTTTGAGCCGATCTTGCAGACGTATGTCGACGAGCGGCGTCATACGTTCTTGCCACATTGAAAACTGTTGGTCGGCGGGGACATCCGATGTGGAGAAGGGGAGCGAGATCAGCTCAGGCAATTCATCCAGCCTACCACAAAGAGGGGTTTGCGAGATGCGCGGCCATCGACGTCTTTCCACAAATTCGGGTTGGTCAGACGAAGCTTCAGTTTTGCTCCACATCATGGTAATGGCCTCTCGACAATAAATGCGAAACCGCCGGGCGGAGCGCACGGCGTGTTTGTAGCCGGTTGCTTTGGATCCGAATGTGTAAGTAGCCAATTAAAACCGGAAGTGGCCGTGATGCAGCCAACAGTTTCAGTCTCAACAGGTCGGGCAGTCGCCGACCCCGCTCCCTGACCGCGAAGCTGATGAATGGATCGCAATGAAGGAGCAGTGTTGGTTTGTGAGGAGAGAGTTCTGGCTAGAGGCGATAGATCGAAAGACGGGCCAACAGAAGCGAGCCATGCCCGACCGAAGGTCCTGGGCAGCTCTTGTCCCGCACGCCGAAAGAATGCCCTCACACACAACATCGCTACAGACCTTAGCCTGAGCCCCCACTGAAGAGTTAAGCAGAATTCGTTAATATTTTCAAGATATTTATAAGCAGGACTTAAATATTCCCCGCCGCGACGAACCGGGGAAAGTGATATTGGAGATTAAACCTATGGCGGCAGATCGAGAGTATCGAAATCTATTTCGTAATCACATTCTGATTGCATCTTTTATTTCAGCAATTCTTCTGATTGTGTCTCCGATAGGGCTATCTATTGGCGCAGATGCGTCAGAGCTGCCGCAGGGCAAGGACGCAACGATTAAGCTGTATATGAAGAAGTACGAGAAGAACGATGTCGTCCATTACAGCGGTAGCTCACTCGCGAAAACCGTGAAGGTGTCATCCGAAGAGTACTTCAAAGGCTCTCCCTATGTTTGTACACCGAGCGGATTCGGACGGACGTCGCATTGTCGGACTCGCAGTTTATTTTGAGGCAACGGTAAAACCGCCTCGCACTGCTTGAGAAAAAGAATAGGGGCCTCGTGTTGGGCGACGAAACGGCGAAACATGGGGGCGCAAGCCGTTTCGCCATCCTGGCGATGACCCCTATTTGAGAATGCGACCTCAACCGGGAAGATGTTTGCGAACATAATCTCCCGGCCGCAGTTTCAGAATTTCGTCATCATGTCTTGTTGGGTTATGACGGAACACATACCATTTCCCGCCTGATGCTCGTTTCTGATAGATGACACCAGCTTTCTTGCGATGCAGGAAGCAGGATAGGTTGGATGCGGCGCTCTTCCTGCTGTACCAGACGGCCCTCATGCATAGCTTGCCGCTGTTGGTCGCATACCACATGCCCCTTGCGTAGGATCTCTGGCCGTTGTCGTGGGACCACGCCGTGAAGCGGTTATGCTTGTGTGAGAAGAAGCCTGCCCCCTTCGTCCAGATCCAGGAGCGTCCTGCATAGAGTCTTTTGAGCGCGACGGCGGTCATCGGGTCGGCCTGGCGTGCGGCTCGCGCGGTCATCCGATCGATTTGATGCTGTGTTGCTGCATTCGCGGTGCCGATCGAACACAATATCGAAACCGCAACGGCCAGTATTATGTAACGGAACGAAGACATTGTGGTTCTCCTTTAACTCTGCACCGCGCCAATCAATTCAATAGCGGGCTCGCGACGCGCCAATCCGGCCGGCCGAGACCATCCGGCCAAGGATAGACTTCACGGTCGTCAAAATAGACGACTGCTGTCAGGTCCGGGAATTCAGGGTGCGGCTTGTTGGCTTCTTCAGCCCATGCGTGCACATAGGCCTCGTTTCCCTGATAACCCAGCTCTGCGATAACGATCGGCTTCTTGAAGCGTTTGACGCGATCGTAACCGGGTCTGGTGGCGTCCACGAAGGTCGAGTCATGGCCGAGCTTGAGTTGATCGAACGGCTGGTATCCAAAAACGGACAGCCCGATCACGTCGACGAATTGATCACCTGGGTAGTAGGCTTCGAGCCCGTCCTTGCCCATTGGGGACCACATATATTTTGCCGAAGGCAGGCTTTGCCGGCATATCTCAATCGCATGCCGATAGGCCTTGATATAGCCTTCCGGTTTCCAGTAGGCCCAGGTGAATTGCCCGTTCTTTTCGTCCATTTCTTGCGCCCACCGAATGGTGACGGGCCTGTTGAGCTTGGCCGCCGCCGAGCATATCGCTGCCATGTTGGAGTCGTAATGGCCCGCGAGAATGCCGCTGAGAAGATCGTCCGGAGTGACGCGCCAGTCGCGTGCCCAGGACCACGGTTCGACCGTGATCAGCAGCGAACGTCCGCGTTTGCGCGCATATTCGTCCGCCGCGCCAAGCGTCGACAGATCGACATCCTCCCAAGGGAGGAACAGATGCTCGATCTTGGGGTTGGTGTCGTTGGAGAAGTCCCCATTGGGATCATAGGCTCCCCCCGGAAGCGATTGCGATGTGATGATCGGCCTCTTGTCACGAAACAAGGTCTGGTCCTCGGCTTTCGCATCAAGACCGTTGCTGGCGGCGTAAACCGCTCCATAGAGTGCGGCTGCTCCCAGCAAGGTTGCCGTCAGTTTTGAAAGGGTTTTCATCGGATAGTCTCCTTCCCCTATTCGGTCTTGCGAACGCTGATGGAGGCCTTTAAGGCCGCCAATCGCTGCGAGACCAGATCGTCGGCGATCAATTTCGCCGCCTCGTCGGTATTGTTGATCGTTGGATGGCGGAACACGAACCACGCTCCGCCCGCTTCCCGCCTCTGATAGACAGTTCCATCGTGGATCTGGTGAAGAAAGCAGGTCTTGGCGGGGAACTGGCCGCTTGTCGCATGCCAGATCGCGTTGAAACACAGACGCCCAGCGTCAGTCACGGTCCAGCGTCCCTCAGCCCAGGATTGCCCTTTGGCTCCGTCGACCCAGGCGGAAAAACGCCGATCGGCATCCTGCGTTCGGCCCGCGCCATCGGGCCAGCTCCAGGTCTTATCGCGATAGAGGATATATAGCTCATTCGCCGTCATAGGCCGCGCGCCCTCTGGCAGCTTTACATCCGTTGCTGCTCTTGCCGTATTGCCGCCGGCAGCAAGAGTGAGGCCGATGGCAAGTATCATCGCTCTTGCAGGGGCAAAGGAGGTTTCTTTGTTCGATGGCTTCATCTCACTTCTCCCGCACTGTAATTGAGGTCAGCTGTTCCCGTGTCCTGACTGTTCGCGGCCTGCCTGCACGCCTGGCGATTTCCTTGAGGTCGCCATGGAGGCTCGCTGACTTGCCGATTGTCGAAATGTGAAATTCGAGCCGCTGGGCGGCGTCCAGGTCCAACGCATTTCTAAGATCAATGAGGATCGGCTGCCGCATGTGCTCTTTGAGCTGGACCAGGTCCATCTTCTTGATCGTTTCCCACTCCGTCATGATGACGACCGCGTCGGCATCCCTTGTGCATTCGTAGAGATCGTCAAAAAAGTCGACGCCATCCAGAATTTTTGAGGCATTCTCGATCCCCACAGGATCATAGGCCCGGATGTGTCCGCCCAGCCGCTGCAATGCCTCTATGAGTTGCACTGAAGGCGCGTCGCCCACCTCATCGGTATCGGGCCTGACCGTGAGGCCAAGGATTGCAATCGTCAGCCCTTCTATGTCTCCGCCGAATGCCTCCGTCACCTTGCGTGCCATGCGTCGTTTGCGTGCATCGTTGACAGCAACCGTTTCCTCGACAATGCGAAGCGCCACCCCGTGATCGCGTGCCGTTTGCAGGAGGGCTAGCGTATCCTTCGGAAAGCAGGAGCCACCATAGCCCGGCCCAGCTGTGAGAAAATTCGTTCCAATGCGCTTGTCGAGCCCCATGCCAAGGGCCAGTTCGCTCACGTCGCTTCCCACCTCCTCGCAGAGGTCGGCCAACTCATTGATAAAAGTTATCTTTGTGGCCAGAAATGCATTTGCAGCGCATTTGATCAGTTCTGCGGTGCGTCGCGTGGTTACAATGAGCGGCGTATTCCGCAGCGCGGGCGGGCTGTCATAAAGTTCGACAAGGCGCCTGCATGCCCGCTCATCCTCGACGCCGATAATGATCCGATCAGGGGCGAGGAAATCACGGACTGCGAAACCCTCGCGCAGGAAATCCGGATTGGAAGCAATGGAAATTGCACCGGCCTTGCCGGCGGTGGCGATGATCTTTCGAACCATGTCTGCCGTTCCGACGGGCACGGTTGATTTCACAGCGATCACTGTATTGTCGGCAACAAGTGGTGCGAGCTCCCGCGCGGTCATATGCACAGAGGATAGGTCCGTATCGCCGTGGCCGACGCGCAAGGGAGTTCCGACGGCTATGAAGACAATGGCAGCTCCCTCCACCGCATCGGCGAGGTTGCAGGTAAAGTCCAGTTGGCCGGAGGCACAATTGCGCTCCACCAATTCATCGAGCTCAGGCTCGTAAACCGGCAGCTTCCCTTGCCGAAGGGATGCAATCTTCTGGACATTCTTGTCGAAGCAGACGACATCATGGCCCCATTCGGCAAAGCAAGTGCCGCTGACCAAACCTGCATATCCAGTTCCAATAACGGCTATTTTCATTTTGGATAAGCGCCAAAGGCGTCCTTCCTGTCATAAGCCACTTCTGTCGACATCACTCGCGCGCCAATGCGGACTGATCACCATCCTGTGCAAGCCACGTCCTCCGATGCCCGCTCCTGCTATCGAAAAGCGATCGTCAAACAACGCGTAGCCATCGGTGTCCCAGGTCAGAGATTGCAGCCCGTCGCGGCCGCGCGTGATGACGCCGAAACCCGGGAGTGCCATCAGGGCAAGGAGGCTGCAGGCGAGCAGGGGACGATAAAGGCGCCTGCTCATGCGCACTGTGTTTTCGCGTGCATGTTGCCGAACGATAACCAGTAGCAGCAACGTGTAGATCGCAGCATTCAGTCCGGCGAAAATGTAAAAGCCGCTGGCTTCCTGCGCGTTCGTCACAAACAGCACCGGTAGAATGGACAGCAGCGATAGCAAAACATAAGGCACGAGGATCCGAAGAGGCAGCGGATCTACCTCCGAAGTACCTTTCGGTGTGACCCGAAAATCCACGAACGAACCGGTCGCCCAGTCGCGAACTGCCGCCAAAGCGCCGGCGAGCGCCCAAGGCCAGCGGGCAAACAAGAACAACGTCAGCTCCCAGCTCAGAATCTTTGCATTCATCGGTCGAAACGTGGTCGTCCTGCGCCAACGATAGGCAAACAGGACGAGCAGGACCGATTGTGGCAAAAAGTGCAGCAGAAACTCCGGGTAGGGGACTGCAACAAAAGTCTTTCCACGGATCAGCGCGATTATCGGCAGTGCAAACATCAGACCCATGAAGAGGGAAAAAAGCGAGTACCAGAGCTGCGAGAACAGGAACTGGACCTTGAGGCGCACCGGCAGTCGGCCCACCAGTTTCGGCGAATATTGCAAAAGGATCATCATCAGACTGCGCGACCACTGAAACTCCTGCGTGATGAGGTCGGCAAACGTGCGCGGACCATCGCCATGGGCTATCGCGTCGAGCGCATGAACGCCGTGCCAGCCGTGAGCATTCATCATCAAGGTCGTCGAATGATCCTCTGCCAGCTCGGGGCCGAGACCACCGATGCTTCTAAGCGCTACGGTGCGGACCGCGTAGTGAGATCCGATGCAGAGTGGTGAGAGCCCGCCATTAAACCCCGCTTGAAGCGATCCGTGCATGCTGGCTTCGGCATAGAGACGTCCGCGTGCGGACCAGCTTTCGGGCGCGTTTTGATCACAGATACTGGGCGCGGATACATAGCCGACGGCCGGATCTGCAAACGGGCGAAGCATCTGATGAAGGTATCCTTGCTCGGGAACATGATCGGCGTCGAGCTGGGCAACGAAATCATAGCCTTCATAACCATATTGATCGTAGAAGAAGGCGAGATTGCCTTCCTTGCATCTGGTCCGCCGTGGCCACGTCTGGCGGTGATAATCCGGCCTTCCCTTGCGGGTGGAGATATGGACACCGTGGGTGTCGCACCAACGCTGCGTCTCGGGTGACGGATCCTCATCGGCGAGCCAGGTGTCATGCTCTACATCCTGGGCCAACATGGCCTCCAATGTTCGAGCAACGACAGCAAACGGCTCTGAAGGTGCCTTTGTCACCACCATTGCCACGCGGCTGCCAACCGGTATCCGAAGCTGGCCGGTTGGCCGGCGGGCGCGATAAAAGACGACAATGAAATAAGCTGGGATGATCGTCACCCAAGCAAGCACCAGGGTCAACAAGACTGAACCAATAGGATCGACATGATGCGCCGGTATGAGCCACCAGCTCCAAAAGTAGGCAAGCGCCAGAAGCCAAAGTGCGGCATAACCCAGATATTCTGTTCGCTGGCGGCCACGTAGCACGCGCGTCATAAGCGGCTCGTCGCCAATCGTCTGGACTTGCGTCAGGTTTGAGTTCATCCCCGCACCTCCAGCCCGAAGAACGGAGCTGCAGTCCGAATGATCGTCTCGATGTCCGAATGAACGGCGCGAAAGCCGAGTTTTTCAGCTGCAAGATCGGACGCTGCGTAAAGGACGGGTGGATCGCCTGCTCGCCGGGCGCGGACTGCGACCGGAACCGGGCGCCCGCAAATGAGAGAGATCGTGTGCAAGATGTCCTTGATGGATGTTCCGCGTCCGCTCCCAAGGTTGACGGCAAGATTGGCTCCACCTCTAATCAGATAGTCAACTGCCAATACATGCGCTCGTGCCAGATCCGTGACGTGAATATAATCTCGAATGCATGTTCCATCTGGTGTGGCGTAGTCGTCACCAAAGATGTCGAGGACATCGATGGTCCCCCTGGCCGCCAAGAGCGCACGGGGAATTAAATGTGTTTCCGGATCGTGCCATTCGCCCAACTCGTGCTCCGGATCAGCGCCCGACGCATTAAAATAGCGCAGCGCTACGTAGTGCAGCCCGTAGGCTGCCGAATAGTCGGCAAGCATATGTTCCGCAATCAGCTTTGTTCTTCCATAAGGATTGATCGGGCGTTGGGCCTGGGATTCGCGGATCGGCAGATGATCGGGAATGCCGTAGGTCGCACAGCTTGACGAGAAGATCAGTTTATCTGCACCTGTGCGACGGCAAGCTTCCAACAATGATAGCGTGCCGTTTACATTGTTTGCGTAATACTTTGCCGGGTTCTCGACGGACTCGCCAACATAGGCCGAAGCTGCGAAATGGATCACGGCTGCAGGCTTATGGTTCTCAATCGTTTCGACAAGTCGTTGGGTGTCGAGGATGTCCCCTTCTATAAAAGGCCCCCAGCGCACCGAAGTCCGGTGGCCCGTCGAAAGATTGTCATAGACAATCGGCTCGAAGCCTTGCTTGTAGAGAAGTTTGGCGGTGTGGCTGCCGATAAAGCCGGCGCCGCCTGCGACCAGTATTTGCCGCCTGGACATCACGCTGCCTCGAAGAGCTCGTTGCCGGGCCGGGCCAATTGGCGCTCGAAATAGGAGATGGTGGACTTCAAGCCTTCTACCAGCGCGACAGATGGCTCCCATCCCAATTCCCGCCTCGCGGCCGCGATATCTGGTCTACGCTGACGAGGGTCGTCTATCGGCAATGTCTTATAGACGATCCTCGAGGACGAGCCTGTGATGGCAATGATCTGTTCGGCAAGATCGCGCACCGTGAATTCGGCCGGATTGCCGAGATTGATAGGTGTATGAAGAGCCGATTGGTTTCCCATCAGCCGCACAAAACCCTCAACCAGATCGTCGACGTAGCAGAAGGACCGTGTCTGTGAACCGTCACCATAAACGGTGATGTCGTGTCCTCTGAGTGCCTGGACGATGAAATTGGAGACAACGCGACCGTCGTCGGGACGCATACGAGGCCCATAGGTATTGAAGATGCGGGCGATCCTGATATCGACGCCATATGTCACGTGAAAATCGCGAAAGAGCGTTTCGGCTGAGCGCTTGCCTTCATCGTAGCAGGAACGGGGGCCGAAGGAGTTGACGTTGCCCCAATAATTCTCCGGTTGAGGATGAACCTGTGGATCGCCATAGACCTCCGAGGTGGAGGCCTGGAATATGCGCGCTTGATGACGGGCGGCGAGCTCCAGGAGATTGAGGGCTCCAAGGACGCATGTTTTCATCGTATGGATCGGGTCCGCCTGATAATGCGGCGGCGAGGCCGGACATGCCAGATTGTAGATCTCGTCAATGGGCAGATTGATCGCTGTTATTATGTCATGTCGTATGAAACTGAACGTGTCGAAACGGAGGAGATGCCACAGATTTTCCATGCGTCCGGTTGAGAAGTTATCGACGCAGACGACATTGTGACCTTCATGTAGGAGGCGATCGCAAAGATGCGAACCAAGAAATCCCGCCCCACCCGCGACGAGAATAGTGCGCTTGTGTGTATTTTTTTGAGATCGGGCTTCGGATTTGAACACTATACTCATAAAACTCTCCCAAAACCTGTACGCACACCTGAAACTCAAGGAAAAACGGCACTGTTTTCCCTTCCAGTAGGTGTATAAATCTAGGAAGCGGGCCTATTCGCTTCCGATTATAATTTACTAATATTTAACTATTCTGTCGTTATCCGGGAATTCGAAAATTTTACAATTTGTCCATATTTCTGTTCTTGAGAAAAACAATAGGAAATAAAAAACTGCGTGTTATAAATAATTTATCCAATGATCCATGTGTTAATGGGTCGAATTATTCGGAGAAAATGTGATGTATTCTTGGTTGATTATTTTAAGTTTGGTTTGTTTTTTAAGTCGTCTTGTCCATGTCAACTGAACATGCGGCGAATACGGTTGTTGCGAACTTTAAAGCTACCCACGAAGGCAGGTCGCCGCACTCGTCGAGGATGACGAGATCAATATGAACAGCGCGATTGGTAATCTGGCCGGCGTGTCGCCGGCTCGATACACTTTCAAGGTCGCGGGTTGAAAGTGCCTCTGCTCAGACTACCGCTTGGCCTGCTCGATGGTTGGCGCGAGCTTATAATGAAGCTCCGAAACAGACGGCTGCAAATTCCAGATTGGACGAAGTTAAAATCCGAACCGCACGCATGTAAGTTCCAAGCCGCGCGCACAGGCTAAGGCGCAGGCGGCACAGTCTCCTTCGATGTCCGCAAATCCGCTTTCCGACAAGGTCGCGAGTCTGGATGACGACATCAGGTAGCTGAAGGGCCAGTTGGTTGAAAAGCTACTTTTGCGGAAGGCTCAGCTGAGAAAAATGCTTGAGCGCTTCAAGCGCTCACAGCCGTCGAGTACTCCATACGAACCAAAGGCCAATGTGACATCTCTCACGGTGCGCAGCCTATTTCGGATCTTCATAAGTATAGAGTGCACACATTTCATTGCTGCTTCTCGGTGCCCGTTTGCCAGTGAAGACGGCAATTGCGGTAGACTCCGATCCGTCGGCCCATGACGCAACAAAGGTTACGTCGCCAGATCCGCAAAGTTGATTGCCATTTTGCAATTCGGGATCGCCAGGCTCTTTGACACGATAGACCGACGCCGGCACGTTCCGACCATCAACGCTGAAGTGGTCGGCGACGAGATCGGAAAATTCGAGCGACTCTCCGTTCTCAAACTTGATGCTGAAATCGTCCAGCCAGACATCGCCGGTGATGCTCATGGCTGTATTGCTCATCGCTACATAGTGATCCGCCTGCTGGGCAAGTGCTCCAGACGTTGAGAGGATCGTCAGAAGGCTGGAAAGGATAAGGCTGCGCAATTTTAAATCTCGCGAAAGTGACGTAAACGGGTTGGCCGGTCCGATACATTGCATCTTTTCTCCGGAATGCAGAGGCTCATTTTGAGGTGCTTTCAGGCATCATTGCGCGGCGTCCATAATATTCGCGGCCGGCGTCTGAGGAGCCTGCTCGTTTGGCCCGCCTGTCATCGTACTCGAAAAAAATCTCTCTCCCCCTGTCGGAACCCCGCTCCGCGTGCCGTCCTTGGAGCATCAACCAGTTCAAACCGGAGGCATATCGTGGAAAACACTCAATCGATCTGGCAGATTGCCGCCATTCTCATCGCCCGCCTGATTTTCGCTGCGATCTTCCTGATGGCGGTCTCGTTCAAGTTCATGGATATGGGGGCTACGGCCGGCTACATCGCCGCTGCCGGTTTTCCCTTGCCGCTGTTCCTCGCCTGGTGTGCAGCAGCCCTCGAAGTGCTGCTGGTCATTGCCTTCCTGACCGGCGCGTTCTTCACGCCGGCGGCCCTCATTGGCTCTGTCTATGTTATCTTCCTGGGGTTCTCATTCCATGGTCCATCGCACTGGGCCGGCAACCAAGCCGAGTTTGGCTTTTTCGTTGACCACTTCACATTCTTGGCCGGCCTATTGTTCGCCGCCGTGCACGGGCCGGGCAGCACGCTTGCCATCAGAGCGGGCTGGCGGAGCAGGGTGTAAGCGCTGCACATGAGCTGAAGCCGGCCGTGGCAACTATGTCTTTGGAGACATCACTGATGTGGCTGGCCAGCAGCTCCTCCTGCGTCCGGCATCGTCAACTATCCAGAGCGGGTATGCCCCCACACGATCGGGCGCAATTCGCAGAGACAGGCGCGCTCCTCCTCTGATCGGCGCGCCCGGAACAAATGCCGTATCGACCAAGTTATTAGCAAGGTTATCTATGCGGGGCTCGCTCAGCACATGAAAGTCTTGATTGTCGAAGATGAAGCCATCATTGCCGAGCACTTGAGGATGATAGCGATCGATGCCGGGTTCATTCCGCTTGGTCCCGCATCGACCATGGAGCAGGCTATGGCCTATGGGCCAAAAGCTGAAATCGCCTTGATCGATGTCGGTCTTGTCGACGGCACCAGCGGGCTACAGCTCGCACGTAGATTGATTGATCGTCATTATACGACCGTGATCTTCGTTACAGGCTCACCGCAAATCTTGAAAGATGGCTTCGCGGGTGCATTCGACGCGATAATAAAGCCATTCGTCGATTCCGAGGTCGCTGAGATCCTGCAGCGAGCCAGGGATTTCCGGCTGACAGGCCGCCATGCCAGTGGCGATTGAATGCGTGGATTTACAGCCTTTGGCAATCGCGACGGTCCAAAGGAAAACTAATGATCATGGGCGTGATCTTCCAAAACTCCTGCTGAAAGATCCCAGACGACCGTCCAGGGCGCCATACGGTTTCCCGAAGGACTTGCCGATGTGAACAAGACGTGATCTCCAGCTGGGATTTCGTGGCATACCGTCTCACCCGACAGGTTAGCCGTCAGCTGCAGTGTTACCTGACCGAACTGCCAGCGCACGCAGATGAGTGGGCTTATTTGATCATAGATTGAGGAATGTCCGCATGCGCGCTGAAGCAGCGGCACAATTTTTTCGCGCCGAAGACCTATCAGACGTTCATAGTAGTGACTGAGTTCGCTGTTTTGCGCAGCCTTGTCCCAACGCAATTTCGCGCTGAGAAAGGTGGCCTCGCCGGTTGGGTCGGGCGCGTCTTCCGCATCGAAACCCGGCAGACGTGATAATTCCTCCTTGCGGCCAAGCCTGACCTTGCTGTTGAGATTTTCGTCTAGATCGCAGAAGAACGGAAAGGGCTCCGTGGAGCCCCACTCCTCACCCATGAAGAGCATCGGGGTTTGTGGTGAGAGCAGATAGACAGCCGCGATCGCTTTGATAGCTTCGATCGGACGGGAAGCGACCATGCGATCCCCCATTGCCCTGTTGCCGATCTGATCGTGGTTCTGGATGAAGGAGATAAAGGCGGTGGACGGCAAGCCGGCGCTCGGGGTGCCTCTGGATCGGCCGCGATATGTCATGGGTTCACCCTGAAACGCGAAACCCTCGGCGAGTGCCCGGCCAAGGCGGGATTGATAGTCGGTATAATCCCCGTAATAGCCAAAGGTTTCGCCCGTCGCCGCCACGTGCAGACCATGATGGATATCGTCATTCCACTGAGCCGTAAAATGACAAGGCTTGCCTTCGCCATCGCGGATCAGAAGACCGGAATTATTGTCTTCATTTTCAAGGATCAGATGGATGTGGCGCTCCGGCAAAGCCTGTCTGACGCTGTCCGCCAATTCATGAAGAACATGCGGGTCGCTATCGTCCTTGATGGTGTGAACGGCATCGAGCCGTAGGCCATCCACGCGAAACTCGCGGAGCCAATAGATCGCGTTCTGAATAACAAAATCGCGAACGAAGCGGCTGCCGTCGCCATCGTAATTCAAACCGTATCCCCACGGTGTCTTGTGCCGATCGCTGAAGATGGGGGTATAGGCCGGTAATTCGTTTCCGTCCGGCCCGAAATGATTATAGACGACATCGAGAAAGACGCAGATCCCATGCGCATGGGCGGCATCGACAAGCCTCTTCAGATCCGCAGGGCGCCCATAACTGCTGTCGGGCGCATAAGGCAGAACGCCGTCATAACCCCAGCCGTAACGTCCCGGGAAATCGCTAATCGGCATGAGCTGAATGGCGGTAATGCCAAGCTTCTGCAGATGGTCGAGCTTTTCGATCACCGACAGGAATGTACCGTCTTCGGTAAAGGCTCCGACATGAAGCTCGTAGATGACGATCTCTACCCAGCGGCGGCCTTTCCAATCCTGCGTCCGCCAGTCAAATTCCGGATCAATAAGTTCGCTCGGCCCATGAACGTCATGGGGCTGGAAGCGCGACGCAGGATCGGGCACCTCGAGACCATCTGGCAAAATAAATTTATAGAGATCGCCCGGCCGTGCATCGGAGATCTCCACGACATGCCAGCCATGTTCAATCGGCTGCATCTCCCATTCCCCACGCTGCTCAATTCGCACACTCACTCTTTCGGCGAGGGGTGCCCATAGGCGAAAAAGGGTGGCGTCCTCTCTGATTTCCGGTCCGAATGCGAGGCTTGCCTGCATATCACCCGTCCATTCCCGATTTAAATATCCGCGCATCCCCAACGCACTTTGGCGGTAACTGTTCCTGAGGCTGGAACGGATCGCCTTCAGCCCCGTTGATAATAGCCGGTCAGTTGCAAGGGGAAGCCATGACGATTCCAACCTCCACCTACCGCCTGCAATTTCGCGGCGACATGACATTCAGGCGGGCGACGGGGTTGGTAGCCTATCTAAAGGATCTCGGCATCAGCCACGTCTATGCTTCACCGATCTTCACCGCGACCAAGGGGTCGACGCATGGCTATGATGTCACCGATGCAAACGAGATCGACCCCGTGCTCGGCGGCCGAAAAGCTTTCGATGCCTTCGTGGATGCCTTGCAGCAGGGAGGGCTTGGCCTGATTGTTGATATCGTACCGAACCATATGGCGGCTTCGGTCGAAAATCCCTGGTGGCGTGATGTGCTGCAGCGCGGTTCGAAAAGCGCCTATGCTTGCCATTTCGACATTGATTGGAGCCGCAAACTGACGCTGCCTCAGCTGGGAAAGCCGTTTGAGGAGGCTTTGGCGGCCGGCGAATTCGAGGTTCTTTGCGAGCCTGACAATGGCCTGGTGCAACTTGCCTATTTTGATCATCGATTTCCCCTTTCAGATGAAAGCGTCTGGGAAGTATTGGCGCAGACAGCCGCGGATGCCCGGCTCTTGCAGGCATTTTCGCGAGACGCTGTTAGAATGAAGGCTCTGCTCGAAGCGCAGCATTGGCAATTACTTCAATGGAAAGATGCTGCCGACAATCTCAGTTATCGCCGCTTCTTCGAAGTCGCCGGGCTGGTCGGTATGCGGGTGGAAGACGAGCGCGTCTTTGAAGAGACGCATCGATTGATCATAGAGTTGGTTCGCTCCGGTCAGGTGCAGGGTTTACGCGTCGATCATATCGATGGGTTGGCTGATCCGAAGACCTATCTCGGGCGCCTCCGCCAAGCTACCGGTCCGGATATCTTCATTGTCGTCGAGAAAATTTTGGGGCGTGGCGAGGCGCTGTCGGTGGACTGGCCCATATCAGGCACGACCGGGTATGAATTCATCTGCGCGATAAGCGACCTATTCATCGCGGAGGATGGGCTGCATAAAATCGATATGGCATATCGCCCCATCGGCACGGAACATGCCGAGTTTGCGACAGGTTTACGCAGTGCAAAGCTGTTGATGGTTGAGCGTAATTTTGCCGGGGAGATGGCACGCTTGACTGGGTTGGTTCTGTCCATTTTCTCGGATTTCAGCGAGGCGGATCTGTCGGCGGCACTTCGGGAATTGTTGGTCGCGTTTCCGGTCTACCGGACTTACGGCTACGGGGGAGCGCTATCGTCCGAAGATGAAGCGGTGCTCTGCGACGCTATCAAAGATGCACAATCCAGATTGCCGCACACCTCCGCTCTGAGCGCGATAGCTACGCTGCTGCGAGGGGATATTGCGGGTGCCTTGGCCCTTGAATTCCGAACCCGATTTCAGCAATTGAGCGGCCCGGTTATGGCGAAGGCTGTCGAGGACACGCTCTTTTATCGTTACAACTGCCTGATCGCTTCAAATGAGGTGGGAGGTGATCCCACCGCAGTGCCGGGAGGTGTTGCTGCCTTCCACCACTTCATGGCGGATCGCCTTCAACGGCAACCCCAGGGACTGTCCGCAACCGCAACCCATGACACCAAACGCGGAGAGGATGGACGCGTGCGCCTTTACAGCCTCACACAGCATCCGGAGATCTGGACCGCGGGTGTTGCGCGCTGGTGTTCGATGAATATGGGCTTTCGCTCCGAGCTCGCCGATGGTTCAGCGCCGGAACCGAATGTCGAGTGGATGCTATATCAGGCGCTCGCCGGCATCTGGCTGGAATATGCTGGAGAGGCTGAGAGAGGTGATCTCAGGGATCGATTCAAAGCCTATGCCCTGAAGGCGATACGCGAGGCGAAACTACGCACGGATTGGATGGATGGGGATCCGGTCTATGAAAAGGCGATTCTGAACTATATCGAGCAGCTGCTTTCGCCTGACAATGGAGTGTTCATGAACGACTTTGGGAAGACCCTGCAGCCGTTCATCGACAACGGCTATCTGAACAGCCTGTCGCAACTGCTGATCAAGCTGACGGTTCCCGGTATTCCCGATATCTATCAGGGCAATGAAGGGCTCGATTTCAGCATGGTCGATCCGGATAATCGCCGGCCGGTCGTCTACGGGCAGGCAGACACGCCGAACAAACATTGGGCGGCCTCTCTCAAGCGAAGGATCATGCGCGGTGTGCTGCGCCACCGCGAGGATCATCCCAGGCTCTTTGATGAAGGCAGCTATGTGCCGCTTGAGGTCACAGGAGCCCGCGCGAATAATCTTGTGGCCTTCGCACGAATTCTCGAGGGCGAGATTGCCGTGACGATAGTGCCGCGTCTCGTTGATGCCGCCAACTTCGGTTCTGGCTTCTGGAAGGATACTGCGGTTATCATGCCGCTAAAGCCTGATCAGCAAATGCATGATCTTCTGACGGGTAATCCACGGCCGATGAGCGCAATTCCGGTGGCGCAATTGTTTGCCGACCATCCCGTGGCTTTCCTGGTCGGGTCCACCTGAGCGTTCTGCAGTTAGTGGGCATATTGAGCGGTTTATGCAGTGCGGCGCCTGCCTTTGTAGGCTGTAGTAAGCCAGCATCTCCTGGTTCCTGCATATACGTCATTGAAGGTAGTGCCGAGTTGCCTGCAGCGGGAGCTCGGGAAAACCAGTTCCACTCAATTCTGCCTAGAGAGCTGCTCTTTGGCGAAAATGCCCGCTCTACCTATCAGTCACCTCGCACCAAAAGGGACATCCGGCCACAATGCCTATTCTCTGGAATCTGCGCTTGAGGTGGCATTGCCAACCGGATTTTCCTTTTTAGTCTTGCCGCCACCTCACCCTTTCATGAGGTCTTATTCTCTCACGAATGGCCTATCTATCGCGAATTCGCCGCTTCCCTGCTCATATTGGCGCGGCGGACCAGTTCGTAGGCATGCGAACCGGCGTTGGTACGTGGGCGCGACAGGCTATTGAGCGCCAGATAAACGACGGGCGTTGTGAAGAGGGTAAGCATCTGCGAGACGATCAATCCGCCGACGATCGCGATTCCGAGCGGCACCCTAAGCTCGGCGCCCGCACCCGTTCCTAGCGCCAATGGCAGGGCGCCGAGAAGGGCTGCAAGGGTCGTCATCATGATGGGCCGAAAACGAAGCAGACAGGCCTGGCGGATGGCCTCCACCGGTGACAGCCCCTGGTTTCGCTCCGCTTCCAGCGCGAAATCGATCATCATGATCGCATTCTTCTTGACGATGCCGATCAGGAGAATGATGCCGATCATCCCCATGATGGAAAGGTCCTGACCGCATAACCTCAGCGCCAAGAGTGCGCCAAGACCGGCGGAAGGCAAGGTCGATATGATCGTCAACGGATGGATCGCGCTTTCGTAAAGAACGCCAAGAACGATATAGACGGCGATTACGGCGGCCAGAATGAGCCATGGCTGGCTGCTCAGCGAATCTTGGAAAGCCTGTGCCGTCCCCTGGAAGGAGCCGATGATCGTGATCGGCATGCCGACGGTCTGCTCGGCACCATGGATCGCCGTTACCGCATCGCTCAGCGCGACGCCCGGTTTCAGATTGAACGACAGTGTGGTTGCGGGCATCGAGCCTTGGTGGTTGATCGAGACGGGCATCACGCCGGTCTTCAGCGAGCCCAACAGACTGAGCGGCACCAGTTTCTGGGTGGTCGCCGATCGGACGTAGAGATGGCCGAGCGCCTCTGGAGACAGGGCAAAACGCGGGTCCACCTCCATGACCACATGATATTGGCTGACCTGCGTAAACAGCGTCGCTACCTGTCTCTGGCCGAAGGCGTCATACAGCGTCTCGTCGATCGCCTCGATGCTGACGCCCAGTCGTGCCGCAGTCGCGCGGTCGATATCGAGCGTCACGCTGCTTGCGGCTTTTTGCTTGTCAGAGATGACATCCTGGAGCTGCGGCAATGCGCTCAATGCCTTTGTCATCACCGCGGCCCACTTGTCCAGTTCTGCGGGATCCGGGCCTTGCAGCGTGTACTGATACTGAGAAGCAGATGAACGCCCACCAACCTGAATGTCCTGGCGGACCTGCATCCCGAATGTCAGGCCTTCAAGACCTGAGACCGCCTTTTTCAATCGCGCCATGACATCCGGCGCCGGGCTTCGCTGTCCGAACGGCTTGAGATTGATCTGCACCTGCCCGACGCTGGCGGAAGGGCTGGGGTTGATCCAATAGGCGACATTGTCGACGGCAGGGTCGGCCATCATGATCTTTCCGAGTGCCTGCATACGTTCGGACATGTTGTCGAACGAGATGTCCGTCGCAGCTTGCGCTTGACCTTGAATGAAACCTGTATCCTGCTGCGGCAGGAAGCCCTTCGGAACCACCACATAGAGCCACAATGTGGCGCCAAGCGTCGCGATGGTGATCGCGAGAGTGATCAGGCGGTAACGCAACACGATATCGAGGCCGTCGCCATAGCGTCGCGTGCAGGCGTCAAAGAACATTTCGGACCAGCGATAGAGGCGGCCGCGCGGCCGGCCGTGGTCATTCTTGATGAGCCAGGCACACAGCATTGGCGTGACAGTGAGCGACACGACGCCGGAAATCAGGATCGCGACACTTACTGTCACCGCAAACTCACGGAAAAGGCGCCCGACAATGCCGCCCATCAGCAGAATGGGAATGAACACGGCAATCAGCGAAATGGTCATGGATACGATCGTAAAGCTGACCTCACCCGCGCCCTCTATCGCGGCCCGCAGCTTGGGCTTTCCGTCCTCGATATGGCGGACGATGTTTTCGATGACAACGATCGCATCATCCACGACAAAGCCGACGGCGATGGTCAATCCCATCAGCGACAGGTTATCCAGGCTATAGCCGAGCAGATACATGACAGCGAAGGTGCCAACCAGCGAAAGTGGAATGGTGACGGCCGGGATGAGCGTGGCCCACAGGTTGCGCAGGAAGCTGAAGATGACCATGACGACCAATGCGATGGTGATCAGCATCGTAATCTGGACATCGCGAATCGAGGCGTCGATGATCTGCGTGCGGTCGCCCACGACCGAGAGCTTGATGCCGGCCGGAAGAGAGGCTTGCAGCATGGGAAGCCGATCCTTGATGGCCCGGATCGTGTCCAGGACATTCGAACCGGCCATCTTGTGAACATCGATCATTACCGACCGGTTCATCTTTAGCCAGGCGGCCTGGTTCGAATCCAGGGGTGCCGTCAGCACAGTGCCGATATCCTGCACGAAGATCGGCGCGCCGTTTCGATAGGCGATGACCATGGATTTGTATGCCGGTACGTCGACGATTTGGTCGGTGGCGTCGAGGACCATCGTTCGTCCGCCACCGGTGACCGATCCTTTCGGCGCGCTCAAGGTCTGCTGTCCGATCGTTGTGCGGATATCTTCCATGGTGAGATCGCGTGAGGCTACCTTGTCGGGATCGAGGCGAACGCGGATCGAAGGGCGTTGCGGCCCATGGAAGTCCACCAGGCCGACACCATCCATCTGCGAAATTTGCTGTGCGATGATGTCTTCTGCGTAGTGATCGAGTTCAGTCAGCGGCAGTCTGTCCGAGGTCAGGGCCAGTGTCAGCACCGTCGCCTCCGCCGGATTGGCCTTGTGAAACGCCGGTGCGCTCGGGAGATCCTTGGGAAGCTGGCCACTGGCTGCACTGATCGCCGCCTGCACGTCCTGCGCGGCGCTGTCGATGTTTCGGTTCAGGTCGAACTGCATGGTGACATTGGTGCGTCCAGAGGAGCTGACCGAGGTCATCTGCGACACGCCGGCGATGGTCGAGAGCTGATTTTCCAAAGGCGTTGCGACCGATGTCGCCATTGTATCGGCGCTGGCACCTGGAAGCGTGGTCTCAATCTGGATCGTCGGGAAATCGACTTGCGGGAGCGATGCGACCGGCAACATCATGTAAGCGACGGTGCCGAGAAGCAAAACCCCCAGAGCAAGCAGACAGGTTCCGACCCGACGCCGGATGAAAATCTCCGAAAAGCTCATTGACCCTGATCTCCGGCAGCAGCGACATTCGCGGTCGAAGGACGCGCCTTGACCAAGGTGCCGTCCGTCAATCTCGACTGGCCCGATGTCACAACGGTATCTCCCGGCTTCGGGCCGGAGAGAAGGGTCGTCATGCCGGCGGTGACCGGGCCGGTCTTCACCGAGACCGTGGCAACGGTGCTGTCCGACTTCACGATAAAGACATAGGGACCTGTCTGGCCATTCTGGATGGCGGCCGAGGGCACGACAGTCGAGCCTCGATCGGTCCTCAGAACAATACGGGCACTCACCAATTCTCCCGGCCAAAGCGCCAGGTCGTCATTGGCAAAGACTGCCTTGAGCTTGACCATGCCCGTGCTCATGTCGACCTGGCTATCGATGACGGACAATTTGCCGTCGGCCAGATGGCGGACACCGTCCCGGCTGTCCACAGCAACAGAAAGAGCATTCTGCGTCTGGCCGGAAATCAGATCGGGCAGTTCGTCTTGCGGCAAGGAGAAGAGAACTGCAATCGGCTGCATTTGCGTGATGGTTACGATCCCGGTGGTGTCACTGGTATGAACGATGGCGCCCTGTTCTGCCTGACGCAGGCCCGCACGGCCGCTGATTGGAGCGGTCACGGTGGCAAAGCTAAGGTTAAGCTTGGCGGTCTCGATTGCAGCTTGCTCACCGGCGGCCGTCGCTTCCATGATCGCGACCTGCGCGGCGGCGGTATCTGCTGTTTGTGTTGTGCCGCTTCCCGTCGTTGTTAGTTTCCTGGCGCGCGCCTCATCGATCTTGGCGGCATCAAGCTGGGCGATATCCTTGCGATAGGCGGCTTGTGCCTGGTTGATTGCTGCCTCATAGGGACGTGGATCGATCTCGGCGATAACGTCGCCAGCCTTGACGTTCTGTCCTTCGCTGAAGAGCACCTTCTGCAGTTGGCCGTCGGCACGCACCTTCACATCTACCGCCGTGATCGGCGTGACATACCCGAGACCGGACCGTTCGATCGGAACGTCCTGCCTGGAAACAAATGCAGTTTCCACCGGCACCGATGCGAGAGCTGGCGAGGTAGCCTGCGGTGCGGACTGGCTTTCGTTGGCAGGCAATGCGAAGAAGATGGCTGCCCCGGCAATCGCGATACAGGTAATGGCTCCCAAGGCTATTTTACCGCCACCTGGTGTCGTCTTGAGCCGTATAGAATCCGGACCGTCCATATTTCATTCTCCAATGTCTGGCCGATGAGGCCATGGCCTTGATTTCAAAAAGTCTCTCGCATGCCAGCATCAAGTTGGGCCGTTGCCGGTCATGGTTGGTGGTTTGCAAAAGGAGCTACTTGTCCTCCAATAATCACCGGCTTTGATTGCAGCGATCGACGTCTGGGAGAGTGAATAGCGCGATGTCATTTCATCCACCTGAAGCGCAGCAGAATTCCTGCCCGAAACAGAAAGCGTGTTGCCTCGAACCAGACGCGGTATGGATAGATGCTGAAGCGGCGCCACCATGGCAGCCGGTACTGATGATGTCCCTGCTGGATCTGCGTTGGAAAACCGGTCATCTGGTCGACCGGCACCGGGTTCACGAAAACCGCCCGCAATCCGGCGAAGTGTTCAAGGTCGTAGGCGAGATCGAAAGGCAATTTCATCGGCATCAGCTTCTCGACCATCCATCTGGCTGCGCGTCTGTTGATGACGTAGGCACCGGACCCTTTCTCCCGCGTCAGCGCGATGGCGAGCGACCGCTTCGATGTGATTGCCCGAAAGGGATATTTGCGGCCGGTATTGACCGTCGAGAGACGTAGAATGTCCCATGTCGCCCCGGCGTTCAGCGCGCCACGCAGCAGATCGCCAAAATCCTCCGGAAAGACCAGGTCATCTTCAAGAATGAGGGCATGCGGCTCACCCGAAGCAAGGAAACGCCTCACGCATTCGATGTGGCTTAGGTAGCAGCCCACCTCGCATGGATTCGCCCGTCTTCCATGGCATCTGCGATATGCTTCGGCGTCAAATTCTGGGATCGGGAAGGTGATATTCCGGCCGTCTACCGCCGACACCCGCTCGAACGGCAACCCTGCGCGTGAAAGTCCCTTGCTCATGAAGGTGAGGCGATCCTCGGCCCGATCAAGATTGATGAGGTAGGTCTTCAGCCGAAGGGCGATCGGACCTGACGAAGGCATGCTGAAAGAATTTCCGCCGGGAAAGTTTTCGACATTGGCAGATCTGTTCAGGCGAAGGCTGCTAGCGCTCATGATAATCCTGCCGAAGCCGCTCGATTTCCTTTTGCACGAAGCCCTGCCGCAGCTTCGTTTTGGATATGCGCCGTGAGGCGGCGTCAGTGCTTGGTGCTTTTACGGCGGGAAGATTGCCGGGATTTTTCCAAAACCATACGGTTTCGTAAGCACGGCACAGTATGGCCCAACGATCGGTCACATGTGCCGGTCGCCTCGATGTCGATGGGGAGATGTGTTGGGCAGGCTTGTCAAAGATTACATACAGCGCCGGATGCGGTTACCGTCGGAATGTTCATCGACAACGGAATGAGGCGGTTGCAGCTCGAAATCTCATTGAGGGCATCGTCATGCTCGGAGATTAGTTGACAGCCGAGGCGAGTGGACCCCGGAATGCCTACCGTATTTCCCATGGGGCGAGTCCGTTTTGGAATGGATCTTGCCTCACCACCACCGATGAAGGGGCCGGTAGTGCCGGTGTCACCGTCAAATATTGGCGGCCGTATAGATCTCGAACGGCAGAATATGCTGTGACACCTGGGGTGTTCTATGCGTATCGAGTGCCTCCGCCATCGCGCGAACCAGTGTTTCGGCCAGCAAGCGCGGGGGGTGTGAGAGGACGACTTTGATCAATCCTTCCGCCAATCCAGTGCGCGTCTCGTTGGTGAGTTCGTGCGCGGCGACCATCAGACGCTTCGCTGCGGGTCCGCCATCCTCGCGCAGTGCGCGCATGACGCCGGTCACGCCGCCGCCGGCGACATAGAGGCCGACCCAGTCGGGCTCCGAACGCAGCAGTTTCCGTGTGAGTTCATAGGCCAGCTCAGGTTCTTCCTGCGTTCCCATGGTTTCCATCATCTGGAAATCGGGCGCGCTCTCGCGAAAATAGGATCGAAATCCGATTTCACAGAGCTCCTGCGCCAGATAACGATGGCTCCCGACAAAGACTGCGACTTTCCCCGGCTTCGGATTTACGTTGTCTATGAACCAGGCGGCGGTCCGGCCTTTCTTGACGCAGTCATTGCCGACGTAACCGGCCCGGCCCGGCGCGGAAAGGTCCGAGATCATCGTGAACACCGGAATGCCTTCCGCCTCCAGGCCATCGACGGCATGGTTCACCTGCGGATGATCGGAGGTAATCATGCCGATCGCGTCCACCTCGCGGCTCAACGCCAGAATTGCTTCTGCCGCCTTGGCTGGACTGAGGTCATCCATGAAGCGGACAATGGCTCGTCCATGGGCTTCGGGGTAAAGCTCGACAGCTTTCGTCAGCACGTCGGCCCACATCTGGTAGAGCTTGCGGTGGGACTGCTTCAATAGGAAGCCGAGTTTGATGACCGGCTTGTCGCTCTCGATCCTTCGCCGAATGGCGGTCACCCCGTGAAAGCCGATCTTTTCAGCCGCCAGTAGCACGCGTTCGGCCGTCTGTGGGCGAACCGGGTCGCGGCCGTTCAGCACACGGTCGACCGTGGATACACCCACATTTGCTGCCTTTGCCAAATCGGCGATGGTCGGTCGGCTCATCGTGAATCTCCCAAATTGTGAAAGCAATTATGATGTAATTTGGGAGAATCGTCCACGAATAAATTGACAGAAAATGGAAAGATGTGGTGATTTGCCGCCCATTGGAGGAAGTGCTCGGTTGAGCTGAGTGCACAAAATCCTGTTTCGGGAGGACCGGTTCATGCCAGCGGCGATCAATTCGGCGAATGATTTCGCGCGCCCTTGCGGACCTGATGGGAACGCAACTGCGGATAATTTCGTCCTTGAGATGCGAAGCATCACCAAGGCATTTCCCGGCGTTCTCGCGCTGGATGGGATGAACCTCAAGGTTCGGGCCGGCAAGGTCCATGTGCTCGTCGGCGAGAACGGCGCCGGCAAGTCGACGCTCATGAAAATCCTCAGCGGCACCTACTCCATCGATGGTGGAGAAATCATCTTCAAGGGCGACGTGCTGAGCTCGCAGAATACGGGCACGGCACTTGCTCGCGGCATATCCATGATTCATCAGGAGCTTAGCCCGGTTCTCGACATGACCATCGCCGAGAACATCTTCCTCGGTCGCGAGCCGGTCCTGGCGAGAAAGGGCCCGTTGTCCCGCTTCGTCGATTTCCACAGGATGAACACGGATACGCAGCTCCTGCTGGATCGGCTTGGCCTCAAATATGCGCCTGACACCCGAATGCGCGATCTGTCGATCGCGGCCATGCAGTTGATCGAAATCGTCAAGGCGATTTCACGCGAAGCATCGCTCGTCATCATGGACGAGCCGACCTCGGCGATCAGCGACACTGAAGTGGCCATGCTGTTTCGCCAGATTGCTGATCTGAAGGCGAGTGGCGTCGCGGTCATCTACATCACCCATAAAATGGATGAAATCTTTCAGATCGCCGATGACATTACCGTCATGCGCGACGGTCAGTTCATCGCAGCTGGCCCAGCCAGCGACTATGACGCGAACAAGCTGATCTCGCAGATGGTCGGGCGCACCATATCGAGCATCTTTCCGAAAGAAGAAGTACCGATCGGGGATGTCGTTCTCTCCGTCGAAGGCATCTGCCGCGACGGTTTTTTCCAGGACATCTGCTTCTCTGTACGCGCGGGGGAAATCGTCGGTCTGGCAGGTCTGATCGGCGCGGGGCGAACGGAAGTCGCAAGAGCGATTTTCGGGCTCGATGCATGCGATGAGGGGACGATCCGGCTGAATGGCGCGGCTCTTGAGGTCACTTCCCCGGCCCAGACCATCTCTCAAGGGATCGCCATGGTGTCTGAAGACCGCAAGGCCGAGGGCCTCATTCTTTGCCGGTCGGTTGGCGAGAACATCTCGCTCGCCAACCTCAAGAAGTTCGCCTCCGGCCTCTTCATTGACGAAACGCAGGAGGAGACCGCCGCTCAACGCATGATCAAGATGCTGCAGATCAAGACGCCGGACACGGCCATGATCGTGGAGAACCTGAGCGGCGGCAATCAGCAGAAGATCGTGCTGGCGAAATGGCTGCTCGGCGATTTGAAGCTGCTCATACTCGACGAGCCGACACGCGGCATCGATGTGGGGTCGAAATCCGAGATCCATCGGTTGATGACGGAGTTTGCCCGACAGGGCCTCGCGATCATCATGATCTCATCCGAGTTGCCGGAAATTCTCGGAATGAGCGATCGCGTTGTGGTCATGAGCGAGGGCCGTGTAACGGGCGAACTGACAAGAAGCGAGGCCGATCAGGAAAGCATCATGCGCCTCGCAACGGGAGGACACTGATGACTACGAAACCTGCGGCACCGATATCCAATGACGCCGTCTCGAAACCTCAATCACGATCAAGCGGCTTGAGCGTTGCGCTCGTCTATCGCAAATACGGCACGACACTCATATTCATAGGGATCTGCATTCTTGCCTCGCTGCTGAGCCCGACCTTTCTAACCGAGGCCAATCTGACGAATGTGCTGAGACAGGTTGTCGTCGTCAGCCTGCTCGCCTGCGGCGTGACCTTCATCATCATCCTTGGCCATATCGACGTTTCACTCGGGTCCGTGCTGGCACTTGCCGGCGTCATTGCCGCAAGCGTGATGGCGATGACGGGCAGCATCACGCTTGCGGTCATCGCCGGACTGACAGTCGGCGCGTTAACCGGCATCGTAAACGGCTTCGTCATTACATTTTTCCGCATCCCCTCCTTCATCATGACGCTGGCCATGACGACGGTCGCGCGGGGAGCCGTCCTGCTCTATACGGGCGGCGCGCCGGTTTCCGGACTGGGCGATTTCAAGCTTATCGGTCAGGGCTCCATCGGGCCGCTACCGATCTCCGTGCTCATTTTGGCGGTCTTTGTCGTCATCTCCTGGGTGCTGCTCAACAAGACAAAATTCGGCCGTTACGTCTACGCCGTTGGTGGCAACGAGCGGGCGGCGCGTGCATCCGGTATCAATCCGAGCAGCATCATCGTGAAGGCTTTCATCTTCAACGGGATCCTGTGCGGGGTGGCGGGCATCGTCCTGATGTCGCGCATCAATTCCGGCCAGCCCGCCGGTGGCGTCGGCTACGAATTCGATGCGATCACGGCCGTCGTCGTCGGTGGCACGAGCCTGATGGGCGGCACCGGGACGATCACCGGCACCGTGATCGGCGCCATGATCATCGGCGTCATCAACAACATCCTCAATCTGCTGAATGTCAGCTCCTACTGGCAGCAGATCATCAAGGGGCTGATCATCGCAATCGCGGTCATCCTCGATGTTTGGACAAAGTCGGCCCGGGTCAAGAAGAAGGCATGACATCGTCAGTGCCGCGCGAGCGATGGAGCGCTCGTGCGGAAGACCACCTATGTGTTGGCGCAACGAGCGCTTCGATCGATCTTTGAATCACCAATGGGAGGACCCTATGAAACTTATCGTCAAACTCGCACTTGCCTGCGCCGTTTCCGCTACCGCGCTTTCTGCAGGCGCCGCCATGGCCGCAGACAAATTCGTCGTTGGCTATGCCAACATGGCCGACACAGACGTTTTCGTGATGGCCCGCAAGACTGCCTTTATCGCTGCGGCAAAGGCCGATCCGGATGTCGACATCAAGTTTACCGACGCCAATAATGACGCCAGCAAGCAGCTGGACCAGATCGACAACCTCATCGCCCAAAAGGTCAACGCCATCGTTGTCGTGCCGGTCGACTATCAGGGGATCGTCCCCGGCGTCGAGAAGGCGAATGAAGCGGGTATTCCGGTGATCGCGCTCGGCATCCAGTCGGCGGGTGGCAAATACACGTTCGTGGGCTCGAAAGAGGAGGATGCGGGCCGCCTGCAGGGCGAATACATGAAGGCCCATCTGCCGAAGGATGCCAAGATCCTCTACCTTCAGGGCACTCTCGGCCTTTCTAATACTCAGGGACGTCTCAAGGGCTTCCAGGATGCCCTGGGTCGCCCTGACGTCACGACCCTTGCCAGCCTGACGGGCAATTACGATCGTGCCGAAGGCATGAAGGTCACCGAGGACTGGATCCAGAGCTTCCCGCAGTTCGATGCCATCGTCGCGGCAAACGACCAGATGGCGCTCGGGGCCTTACAGGCTCTGCAGGGTGCTGATCGTCTGAAAGGCGTGATGATCTCGGGCGTCGACGGCGTTCCGGATTCGCTCAATGCCATCAAGGCCGGCGACATGACGCAAACCATCTTTCAGAACGCCGCAGGTCAGGCAAAGGCCGCCTTCGATGTCGTCGAAGGCCTGAAAAAGGGCGAGCCGGCGCCGGCCGAAAAACTCGTACCTTTCGAGTCGATCACCAAGGACAATGTCGCTCAGTACATGAAGAAGTAACATCTCCCAAGCTGCGTGTCGGGCCTGCGCCCGGCACGCACTTGATCCATTAGACCAGACGCAGTCGACAAAGGCTGCTCTTCATCGCCAAGGCACTCAAAATGCGACAGATTCCAACGACGCGATTCTGTACGATCGCCGAGATCGCCAAAAGGACGGAGCTTGGTACAACCACCATTCACCGGGCCATTCAAAATGAACGCTCGGTCAGTGCCGGCACGCGAAACGCCGTGTATTGCGCCATTGTCGAGCTCAACGAGGAGGCGATAAGCCGCTATCGGCGGGAGCTGTCGATTGGCGGCAGTCCGTCAAACAGGATTTCGCCACGCATGTCCGGGCGTGGCGAAATGAATGGATTATACCCGATATCGACAAGCAGACAGGAAAACTCATGACAATAAAGATCGCAATTATCGGGGCAGGCTTGATGGGAGCCGACCACGCGCGTTTGATCGCCGAGGACGTGCCCGGAGCCACCTTGCAGGTCGTGTGCGACGCATCCTTGGAACGCGCTCGCCGGATCGCCGATGATTATGGCGCGGCGCATGCTCTTACCGATCCGCTGCAAACCATTTCGCGCGACGATGTCGACGCGATCCTAATCGCGAGCCCGGACGAAACTCACGCGGCTCTTTCTCTTGCAGCGATCGAAATTGGTAAGCCGATCCTTTGCGAGAAGCCGCTTTCGCAAAGTTCAGACGAATGCCTGCAGGTCATCAGGGCGGAAGTTTCGAAGGGCCGTCAGTTTGTCCAGCTTGGCTTCATGCGGCGCTATGATCCGTCCTACCGGGAAATGAAGTCGGCGCTGACCGGTGGTGAAATCGGCGACGCCATCATGATGCATAACTTCCATCGAAACGTCGAAGCGCCTGCAAATTTCACCGGCCAGATGGCGATTACCAATTCGGCGCCTCACGAGTTCGATGTGGCAAGGTTCGTGCTCGACGCGGACTACACCGCGATATCGGTTTTCCAACCTGCCGGCTTGGATCCCTCACGCACCGGCGCGCCCGTCTTCATGGTTGTCGAGAATGACAAGGGCCAGCTGGTCAACATCGAGGTGAACAACAATGCCGCCTATGGGTATGACGTCCGGGGCGAGTTGGTTGGTCAGAAGGGGTCCGTTTCCCTCAACGCGCCTGTGCACGCCATCCACAACACCAATCTGACGGCAACCGAGCGATACGCACCCGATTGGCGCCCGAGATTTGCCGAGGCCTATCGGCTGCAAAACAAAGCCTTCGTCGAATTTGCGCGAACCGGCAGGTTTCCTGCCATCGCCGCGAATTCCTGGGATGGGTATTGCGCCGCAATCGTTGCCGAAGCCGGCGTTCAAGCGCTGACGAAGCGCGAGAGAATTGTAATTTCGATGGTCGACCGACCGAGCCTTTACGCACGATAATTGGAGTTAGACATGAAACTCGGCTTTGTTTCCGACAGTCTCGGCGGCTTGAAATTCGATGCGGTGCTGGACGAGGCCACCCGCCTTGGCGTCAGCGGCGTCGAGGTCAATACCGGCGGATGGTCGACAGCCCCGCATTTTGACCTGGCTGCGATGAAATCCAGCGCCGAGGCCCGGCGGGCCTTTGGCAGGGCTTTCCAATCGCGCGGCCTCGAGCTCATCGCGTTGAATGCAAACGGAAATCCACTGCATCCTACCCAGCCACAGCAGGCGGAATGCCTCAAGGATACAATTCGGATCGCTGGAGAACTCGGGATAAAGACCGTCTGCACGATGTCCGGCCTTCCTGCAGGCAGCGATGGCGACCTCATGCCCAACTGGGTGGTGTCGAGCTGGCCGCCGGAGACGCAGGAAATCCTGAGATATCAGTGGCATGAGAAGCTCCTGCCGTTCTGGAGCGAGATCGCGGTGCTCGCGAAGGAAAACGGTGTCGAACGTATAGCGCTTGAATTGCATGGCAACCAATGCGTCTACAACATTCCCTCCCTTTTGAAACTGCGGGCGGCGATCGGTCCGGTGATCGGCGCAAACCTCGATCCTTCGCATCTGTTCTGGATGGGGGCGGACCCGCTGGTAGCCGCTCAGGCGCTCGGCGACGCCATCTATCATGTCCATGCCAAGGACACGCTGCTCAACGCCCCGATCCAGGCGACGACGTCATTGCTGGAGAACGGCTCGCTGCTGGACATTCCGGCGCGCAGCTGGTCCTATATCACACTCGGCTTCGGCCATGGCGAAGAGTGGTGGCGTCAATTCTGCTATCGCCTCAAAATGGCTGGATATGATGGGTGGCTTTCGATCGAGCACGAAGACGTGCTTCTTAACAGCATCGAGGGGTTGGAAAAGTCCGTTGCGGTCATGAAGCAGGTGATGCCGGTTGCCGTCAGCGATTACAGCCCTCAGGCGATATGACATTGTGAACCGTGTTCGATGGGCATTTCATCGATCTGGTACCTTTAGTTCGGAGTGAACAAGAATGGGTGGAGCTGCTATCGGATAGTGGCTCCCAAACACCGTGGGGGCTTCCATTGCAAAAGTCGGCTGGTGATCAGCGGTTCAATTCCCATTAAGACCGCTGCTTTCTGGCCTGTGTCCACAAACTACGTTGCTAGGGCAAGTCTTTGAATATTATAAGGTAGTTGCTGACGTGAGCGCTACACCGACTAACGTGAAGCAATGGCGTGCGTGAGTTAGGGACATTGTTTTGACACCTCTATACTCGTTGGCAAAAAGATGCTTTGTGGGTGTGCCTCACAAAATCGGTCATGAGCTGCAACGGAACTATCGTCCAGCAGCGATTAAGGCCGCAGCGGTTTTGAGTAGGCCAAGTGGTGCGCTGTGGGTAGTTGCTCGTCCGGATCGAGCTCAGATGTAAGCGATATGCCTATGGATCGGACTAGGTTTCTTTTCGCAAGGGGCATGTGGCCATGACGACTGTCCCGGCCATCATCGCGGTTATCCTCATTGCAGCGGTGATGTTGCCGCTGTTCCTGTTTCTCGTATTCGTGGCGGCGGATGCGCTGGGGCTTTCCTTCGCCGATCGCATCCTTGGTGTCGCCGTCCACGCTTTGATAATCGAGTTCGCCATAGGTAGCGTCGTGAACGTCGTTGGCGGCTTCGCGATAGTTGCCTTAGCGATCTGGGGAAGCCTGCATTTTCCAGAAATGGCGTACCGACTTCTGTCACTGCTCCTAATTCCCGCCGGTCTGTGGCGCGTGTGGCGGGGTGTGGTGATCTGGATTTCGGGTGATCGGACGCAGCCATCGCCTGATCCGGCGAAAAAGCGGGCGAAGCGCTCCGATCGCTTAGGATCGTAGGGCTGAGAGGGAGCAGCGAGGACAATGCGAGGCCGGAGTACCGGCTATTGTCCATCATCCGGAAAACCGAATAGCTTCCAGTTTCCGTTCGATGCGAGATCGAGTGACGTCTCTTCATGATAGGTGGTCAAAGAGAGTATTAGAGATGTCTATGCAGTCGATCTGTCATGGGTATTGAATTCTGTCATGATTTGACCCGTTTTCTGCTTGCACTGACCGTGGCAGGTGAAGGCGGGCCCATGAAGTGCCTCCCTATTTTAAGCCGCTCGCGGGCTATCACGAAGTGGAAAATTGGTTAGTTTCATGTGGTATTCAACACTCGAATGTTTGCTATTGCGAGCGCCACATTACCTAACGCCGCTATGTCTAATCTGTAAAACTCGAGCGCAATCAGGATCTCCCGCTTTGTGAATGGGTCCTGGAAAAGTTGCGTTCTACAGCCGTTATGTGCCCATAGAATAATGCTTCGCATGGTGATACGAGTCGAGTTCATTTGTCGCCGGAACATATAAAAGCATTGTTAATCTACTGATACACATCATTTTGCTTTGAGCATTTTCCTGCCGGTCACCAACGACACAAGTCATGCCCGTTTGAGTGAGCGGCAACCGAATGACACTAGCTACATAAATTCTCTACCGGAAAATGCTACAAATCTTGACAAGGTCTGTCCGTCGCTTGTTGCCAAGTTGGCAAAGCGTTGATTTCTACCAGATAGTGATCCCATTGGACATTTTGTGCTGACTATGGAGATATTTCATATCGCGCCAGATGCTCTATCATTTTTTTGCCAGAATAGAAGTGTGGAAAACTGGAAAAATGGATCAATTCAAGCTAATAATGATAACTTGCTAGCCTATACCTGATTAGATTAACGAGATTGATGGTTGTGAAGAAAACCGTTGTGACGCTCATGGTAGAAAAATGCGTTATTACGGCATGTACAAGCGATTTGAATACGTTTCTATTGTAACTATTGATGCGTATCGTGTCTTGATATCGGCGGTATAATCTGAAGAGATCGAACGGGGCGAATGCAGATGAAAACTGAATTGCCGGTCGGGAAAGAACGATCAACATCCATAGCCCGCAAGAAAATTCTCTACATTCAGCCTGGCACCAGTTCCTTTGCGGGCATTGAGAGGGTTGTCGATACCATATGCACCGCCCTGTCAGATAAATATGCAGCCGATTTTGACATCGATGTTCTCTACACCTCTCAGCACAAGAACAGGCCAAGCGATAGTCAGAGTTACAATACTATCGATAGAATCGTGCGCAATAGACGAGAATTGATGCTCGTTTTGAGGAGCGTGTTCAAAGGGAAGGACTACGATCTTATCGTTGTCCCGCAGATCGAGCCGACCGTGATCTGCATGATTGCCTCTATCGGTATCCGCAGGAATTTTGCCATGCACCTGCATGGCAATCCGCGGTTGGAGCCAAGCCACCTGAAAGCCAAGATACTCTTCCTTCTGATGAGGATTTATTTCATCAGGCGGCTTTCCTATGTGTTTGGCACCTCGCCCAAACAGCTCGAGTCGTTCAGGGCGATGTTCAAGAGCAAAGTGAGGCAATATTGGCTGCCAAACCCCGTCAGGCGATTTGACGCTCTTCGGAACAAGCCGAATGAGGAAAGAGGCTATGTCACCTTCGTGAATGTCGGCCGTTTCTCAGTTCAGAAGGGGCAGGACATCCTTCTAAGAGCGTTTGCTGAACTCCATAAGGTTCGCGAGAATGTTAAGTTGAAGGTTGTGGGTTACGGACCAGGCGAGGCCGAGTTGCGCGATCAGATCAAGCGCCTCAATCTTGAAACCGTGGTGAGCGTTGAACATTATCCGGACAACCCGTCACCGGCCTTAGCGGCAAGTGATGTCTATGTGTCGACGTCACGCTGGGAAGGCTGGTCGTTGGCAATATGCGAGGCTTTGCGGTTTGGTCTTCCGGTCGTATCAACTGATTGCGAATTCGGCCCCAGCGACATTCTTGTCGATAGGCGTCTGGGGCTTCTGGTGCCAGTTGCGGGCGGTGAAGAACTGGTCAATGCGATGATCTATTATTGCGACAATCTCGAGACTGAGCTCTCGCATGCCGAATTCCGGCAAAGTTTCATCGACAGTTATGACACCGAGCGTGTCGTGGATGTGCACGCAGATGCGCTGAGGGTCGCCTCGATCGGTCTTCCACGGGTGATTGCCTGAATCACCCTTTCCCTTTCTCCTGGCGGTTCGCCCGCGAGGTGCGCACGTCACCCATAGACCCTCATATAGTCGATCCGCATATGGGTTTGGCGGTCCTGTGGCAGCAAGGGATTTGGGAAAGGCACATCCGAACGCAACGCGAGCGTCAGAAGCGGCCAGAAGACATCGCGTCGTTCATCCATCTCCGCTGCACGCCCTAGGATCCAATCGACAGGCTCGCCGGTCTTAGGATTGAGGATTTGCTTGCGCTCGAAATAAAAGCGGCACCGCGCGCCCTCGATGAGCAGGCCGTAGCGGAAATAGCCGCTTGTGATGTTGACAGCCGTCGGGACGCCCACCCCTTCGTGATGCTCGCCCGGCTTTCCCCATTCATGCAGATAGGCGCCGTAAAGCTCGTGCTCCCACCCTTTCTGCTCGACGACATCGAGCTCGATGCTCGTTGCCGGAAACAGGATGCTTCTGCCGTTCATCAGCCAGAAAGCAGGAAAGCTCAAAGGATGGGCGGGAAACCACGCCCGCGCCTCGAAATAGCCCTCTCGCCAGCCCTTGAGGATCGTACCGTCCGGTTTTGCTGTCTGGATATTGCCGGAGATCCATTGATATTCCGGTAGATTGTTGCCGTAGTAATTGGGCACATGCATGGGCTGGCCGATGTATTGAGCCGAGATCTGCAGAGCCTTGCCATTGCCTGCAGACGGATCGTCCACGATGGAATAAGGGTCGAAGCCTTCTTCACCGCCGAACCGGCTGAAGGCTGACCGGCCATAAAATCCGCTGTCAAACGTCGTCGCTTTGGCGCCCGCGTGCCATATCGTCTGGTCGAGCGAGACGAAACTCTCATCGAAGATGATATTGCGGCCTTGGGTCGGATCGTGGCGCTCTTCCGCCGCCGGTCTGCCTTTTGTCAGCAATAACCCACCACCGGTTGCCAGCGAAGCCGCTCCGATCAGAAGATTGCGTCGCGATGTCAGGCTTCTCATCGCTTGTTCTCCCATGGTCCGGTGGATCATCAGTGCGTCGCATCAAGCAGTCATGGTCTAGGCAGCGGCGGACGCGCTCTTGTTGTTCTTGGGAAGAACGCCGCCATAAACATCCAATGTTTCGCGTGCGACGCGATTGATGGTCAGGCGCTCGATGTGCACCTGGCTTTTGTCTTTCCATTCCCTGACATGGGCAGGGTTTTCAAGGAGGTGGCAAAGTGCAGCTGCAAGAGCGATTGGATCGTGTGGTGGTACGAGCATTCCGGCCGCGCCATATTCCAGCAATTGCGGAATGCCGTCCACACTGCTGCCGATGACGGCGCAGCCCGCCTCGCGAGCCTCTGATAGAACGAGCGGAGCAGGGTCTGCATGCGAGGGCAGTACGAAGATGTCCGCGGCCATCATCCAAGGAAATGGGTCCTCCTTTGCGCCGAGGAATTCGACGGCGGAAGCGCATTCCATATCGGCAACCATACTACGGTAGTCGGCATGAAACGGGCCGTCTCCAACGATATGGAGCCGGGCCTGCGGATGCTCTTTGTAGGCGAGGCAAAAAGCTTCGAAGAGGTCGGGGAGCCCCTTTCTAGGGTGAAGTCCACCAACGAAAAGAATACTCGGTGACGTCATGACAACCGGGTTCCGACCACGCCCGTTGGAACGGACCGAGCCGATCGTCCCGTTCAAGACGACACGAAGCCGCGATGACGGTATTCCCCGCTTCCGCATCGAGGCGCCGACAGCGTCGCTAACAGCAATGACACGGTTACCAAGACCCATCAGTATCGCGCTCTTTTCAAACTCGTTGTGGACTGTGGTGACGAGAGGAACGCCCGAAAGCCGACAAATCGGCCATGCCAGAACGGCACTCGTCATCATGTGCGCGTGTATGACATCCGGCCGCCAAAGGTTCACGTGCTTGCGCAAGGCGAATGAAGATTTGAGTAGTTTGATCGGTTTGCGATGATGATCGATCATTACTGTCGTGACGTTGTTCTTATGCAGTATTTGGTCGAAATCGCCGCCGCCACTTGCGACGCAGACACTATGCCCCAGCTGCACTTGCGCACAGGCTAAATCGACTGCCGCATGAACATGTCCATTCAGCCTGTTTGTATGATTTAGGATATGTAAAATTCGCATTAAAACGCACCATATATATGTGTGATAAATATAGACACTCTATATCAAGGATGCATTTTGACTATGGTACAGTCTTTCCACCGGATCAATGATAAAAATTCCGAATTTAGCGAATGAAAATTCGAATTATATTCGTATTATTTCTGGTATATTCTTTATATCATGCAATTTAACTGCCTACTGAGATGCGTAGCGCAGCTTCCGCTTCAACCGTAGAGGCGCGCGCAGTCGGTTGGTAGTTAAAACCGCCCTGGCGGCCAAGAGATTCTAGGCCGAAGTCGCGAAGCTGCCGGATCGCTTCAGCTGCGTGCAGGGCAGCCCCTTTGCTATAGATCGGATAGGCCTCGTCAAGCACGTGACTGCCTTCCAGCCTGAGGTCGCCGCGAAACAGGCCATTGGTGTGAACATGGTCTCTGAAATCGCGTTCGGCTCGTTCTGTCGAGCCGCCGACATGGTTGCCGATGACTTCTGCCGTGAAATATTCCCGACCGTCGACTAGGCCATAAAAATCGGAATACATCGTGAGGCGCTTCCAGGCGCCTTGATGGGAGAAGTTATAGATGATCGACTGGGAAAAGCCACGGTCACCAGCAAAACTGAAATAGAGGCCAATGAGCGTGATTGTCTCCAACTTTCGTCCTGAATCCCGCCGACACAATCGTTCCGCCATGTGGATGGGTATGGTTGAAATAATGCGATCGGACGTGACGATCCTGTCCTTGAGTTGTAGTTGAAATTGTCCGCCGATCTTGTCGATCGCCTGCATGTCGGCTGCCAGTTGAAATTCGGCACCATTCCTTTTCAGCCGTTCGGCTGCCGCACTGTAGAGAAATTGGAATCCCTGTTTCGGGCGTGCCATCTGTCGGTTGGTCGGCCCTTGCTGTTTCCGCTTTAGCGCCCGTCCAATCAGGTTCCGGATGGAGGCGTGCTCACTGATCCAGAGCATTCGCTTACGCGCGAGATCAATGTCTATGCCGTCCGTTGCGATCCCGTAGAAGCGCTTCATGTAGGATTCAAGGCCAGATCGATACAAGAGACGGCTACCTATCCAGTAGCGTGCAAATTCCCTCGCATTGCGCATGTTTCGTTGAAAAAGCCGAGCATAGATGACTGAAGCGAATATCCGGATGGTCTCGGCTATTCCGGCTCCGAAGATATCGTCGCGGACCGAGATGGGGTAGGTGGTGATCATGCCCTGAGGATTGAGGCGCGCCCATCTTGGTTCGATCGGGATGTATAGTGGCAACAATTCCGGAAAGTGAGCGAGCAGCGGAGAATCGTCCTGAAATATCAGGCTGCCGATGTCGAACGTGTAGCCCCCGCATGACCAATCGATATGATTGCCGCCGATGTGGTCATACTCGTCAACGATCAGGACCCGACGCAGGCCGTCCCTTAAAAGAACGGATGCCGACACAAGTCCTGAAATACCCGCGCCAAGGACTATGGCGTCGAATTGTTCAGTTTGCGAAATGACGTCGCTAACGGTGAGATGGTCTGCATTGTCCATGGAGTCGTCCCCAGCTCCAGAATTTTTATGAGCGTAATTTAAAATTACGTACAACGAAAGTTTAATTAAGATTTTTTATCAATCTATTTCGAGAAAATGTGTATAAATACGTCAGAATTGGCAAGGTGGAACAGAAATTCGAGTGAAATATTGAGTTATATTTAATTTAACTTGATATATTTCCGTGTATGTAGTTACAATGAATATTGGAGAGGGGTAAAGCCCTCGGGTGAAGCCTGTTTGTCCTGAAGTAAATTACAACCTATAGACTGTGAATATTTCGGTAAACGCCGAGGGGGTATTTCGTGCTGCGGCCAAGCCTCGACGATCTCGATAACAGCATGGGCGAAATCAGGGTGATTTCGACCGATGTATTCGACACGCTGCTTCTGCGGCGAGGAAAATCGCAACGCTCGCGCATCGCTGCCGGCGAAGCACAGTTCGTCCATCTCCTGAAACAACGGGGCCTGATCGTCGGAATAGATGAGCTGGTAAGATGTCGCCTTCTTGCCCAGAAATTTGCCTACCGCGCGCTGAATATTGGCGAGGGTGTCGGCGAGGTGCGTCTCACGGATATTATCAGCTGGCAGCTAAAAATGCTTGGTTTGCCGGACGATCTGGTCGACGAGCGTATCGCCATAGAACTTGCGATCGAGAAAACGTCTCTATCGGCAAATGCGGCGCTTGCGACCTTATTGAGGCAGCAACGGCAGGCGGGAATGCAGGTTATAGCTGTGAGCGATACGGCGCTTTCGACAGGCCAGCTTGCAGAATTGATCAATCACTTCCACGGTCCCGGGCTTATTGACAGGATCTACTCGAGCGCGGATGCTCAGACAAGCAAACGGTTCGGTGGCCTCTTTGCCGCGGTGCTCAAGGCGGAGGCTATTTCTGCGTCAAGCCTCCTGCACATCGGTGACGATGAGGCAGCCGACTTTCGGGTGCCAGACGGGATGGGGATCAAGACGCTTCATATGCCGAAAAGCTTGCTTGAACGCTACACCTCGCGTGTCGACGGCGCCAAAGCTGGTATGTTCAGCCATATTCGTCGGCATGCGGAGCGCCGTGGACATCTTCTTCTGGAGCCGACCGACACGGTATCCTTTGGTCGCGAAGTCTTTGGGCCGATCGTTGCCGAGTTCTGCCTCTACATCTGGCTCTATGCGGAACAAGCCAAACGCAGCAGCGACACGACAGTGCTCTTCTGCGCAAGAGGTGGGATCGGCATCAGGGAAGCATTTGAACGAATGCTGCGCGCTCTTGGTCTCCCCTTCGATGTCAGACGCGAAAATATAATGATTTCACGCTTAGTCGCAGCGCGTTCTGCGGTCGTCACCGGAAGTCCTGCGGTACTGGACGAGCTTGGCCGCGAATTCGAGCGCGGCAGCTTTGCGGATGTTGCGCGGGCACTCGGCGGAAAAAATTACGAATTGCCGGATATCTGGCATCAAACCTTCGATCCCACACGCTTTTTTCCGTTGCTGGATACAGATGCCGGCCAGTCGGTGTTTGAGGATATTCGCAAGCAGAACGAATTGTTTGCGCGTCATCTCGAGGAAATATCGCCGGGCACAAAGCGTATTGTGCTTTGCGATACCGGTCTTTACGGCAGCACCCAGCGTTTGTTGACAGTCGGCTTTCCCGATCGCCGGTTCGAGACTATCCAGTTTGCTCGCTGCAACTATAAAGGGCTAAGCGAGGATCATTTCCCAAGAGTTGCCGGTCTGGTTGTCGAGCAAAATCTATACGATCCGCTCAAGCCGGAAACAACAGTCCTAAGATACTGGCAGATCATCGAGAGCTTGTTCGAGCCGGCGGTACAGTCAGTCCGCTACTTCAGCGAAACCGACGATGGCGCGGTCATGGCGAATTGCGGTGATATCCGCTTCGGCGCGCTCGAGCCTTCCGCCGAAAATCCGCTTCTGCATGGGGCATTGCAATATATCGATCATGTCATGAGCGGTGCCCAGGTTTTACGCGAAGCCGACCATGCCTGGTTGCGGCTCAAACGCGCCATCGCCAATCCGGGCAAGATCGACATCATCGCACTTGGCGTCGGTGCTCGCTCCGTGGATTTCGGACGGTCGGACATGGTGCACGTGCTCAACCGCCCGCAAGCGGCGGACCTCGCCACGAAACTGAAGTCTGTGAAATCGCAGCTGTGGCGCGAGGGTGCTATCGCGCGTGATTTTCCACGTTTCAAACCGCCGCTGCTGGCGGCACTTGAAATGGCGCATGTGCTGAGGGGAGTTTCGGCGCGCCTGCATCGATGAACAGTTGAGTTTGCCAAGGATAGCTTCATGAGTGTTTTGATGCGCATGGGTCACCGCCTAACTCGAAGATCATCAGGCCATCGACCCGAAATTCAGGCAAAGAAGGTTGGAAGAACCGCGAGAGCACCGCTATTGCGCCGTTCACTGGATGCCCGAAAGATTGCGCGGCTCGCGGATGAGACGTGCCGGCGACGGGTGGGGTCCTAGTCGAGATGCTTGCACTCAAAGCCTTCAAGGGAGCAGGTTGGCTTGTCGTTTCGCGATTTGTAGGCCGCCTTATCGACTTTTGCACGCTGCTGTTCTTTGCCCGTATCCTCACACCTGCGGATTTTGGTCTGGCTGCCCTGGCGATGTCGCTTGTCGTCGTTGTCGATACGGTGCTGGAAGTACCGGTCACCCAGGCCATGGTCCGATTAACCGTGATCGACAAGAGTCATCTGGACACAGGTTTTACCCTGAGCATTTCAAGGAGCGGGCTGATTGCGGTCATTGTTATGATCGCCGCCTGGCCCTTCTCGATGTTCAATCACAATCCGCAGCTCACTCCGCTGATAGCCGTTCTTGCCGTCGGGCCGATCATCAAGGGATTTTACAGTCCGGCCATGGTGCATTTCGTTCGGAAACTGGGTTTCCGGCAAACTTTCCTTCTCGAATTTAGCGGCAAGCTATGCGCCTTCGTTGTTGCGATGATTACGGTATTTTCCGGGGGGAGCTATTGGGCGATTGCCGCCAATTTCGTCACCAATTCGATGGCAGCGGTCGCGGTCTCCTATATGCTGGCACCCTACAGACCAGCCCTTTCCCTGGTACGCCTATCCGATTTCGCCGGCTTCGTCGGCTGGTTCAGTTCCGCGCAGCTGATCTCGGCGCTGAACTGGCAATTCGACCGCTTCCTGATTGGCGCCGCGACCGACAGCACCACGCTTGGTCGCTATGCTGTTGCGAGTGACGTATCCGTAGTGCCGACGCAAAGCCTGATAGGGCCAGCACTCCAGCCGGTGATGGCGGCGTTTTCGCTCATCACCTCGGATCCGCAGCGCATGCGGCTGGCCTTTCTCAAGGCTGCCCGCTTCGCGATGCTGATCTCGGTGCCGGCTTGCATCGGGATATCTTTGACGGCCGACCTTGTGACCGATCTGTTGCTCGGAGCAAAATGGAAAGATGCAGCACCTTTGCTCAGCATTCTGTCACTGGCGGTGATCCCTATACCCTATTTCCAGACCTTGTATTCCGCTAGCCTTGCCCTTGATCGTCCTCGCACTCTATTCAGGCTGAACGCCATTGATCTATGCCTGCGGATATTGCTGATCTCCGTTGGCTTTTATCTCTTTTCAGTCAGCGGTGTCGGCGTAGCGAGAGTTGTTCTCTCGGCAATCATGTTTGCCTTCTATCTGAATGAGGTACGGGTGCTGCTGGGACTTGGGATTTCGGCACAGTTGAAGAATCTCTGGAAGATCGTGCTTGCTGGCGTGGTGATGGTGGCGTGGGTTGTCATATTGCGAGAGCAATTGGCAGATAGGTCGTTGAACCACATATTGGAGCTTGCCTTTGTCGCGACAACCGGCGCCGCAGCCTATGTCGGGACACTCCTGGTTCTCGGTGTCCGCTTGATTGCCGGAGGCGGCCGCCTCGAGCTGGCCGATCGGCGATAGCAGCGTACACGATCCGTAACGGCGGGCGTCGAGCCTTTATATCAACGCCTGAAGTAGTCCGATTGTGGAACGCTTCCCGGCATTGAGCCGATAGGCAAGACCGCGACGGGCGTTTCGGTTTGGCAATACCATGGTCAGCAGGCAGAACGCTGTGATCGTCACCTTGGTCTTCACGGGATAATATTCTCGCCAGAGCTGCCCAAGCAGGGGCAGAAGGATTGAAGCGGACGGCCGTCGGCCCTCAGCAATCGCCAAATAGAAGCTGCGTTCGAGATAGAAATAGGCTTTCTCGGGGGCAACCAGATCTTCCGCCCGGTCATACTGCGTCAAGATCTGGCGCAGATGCTCCATCCGCAATACAAAACGGTGCAGTTCTGCGCGCAATGAAACCGGATCGACCGGGCGACCCAATCCGGAGATGTTGCGGCCGTGGACGCGATACCGTCCCAGTTTGTCCGAAAGGCTCACCACATCTCCCATGAAGGGCGCGATGAAGAGAATTATGCCATCGACCGCCCGATCATAGTCCATTTCGCGAAGATACTCACAGACGTCGCGCCTGAACACATTGCCCGATGTCGGAGGGCTGGTGTAGACACCCGTGCGCAGCACGCGATCCCTGATCGTATGACGGTCGCGAAAAGCCTCCAGAGTTGTTCCACTGCTGGTGACGTTTCCTTGGTGATCGATGCGCGTCAACGAGAACTGAAGCTTGGCAACGTCACTATCCAGCTTGGATAATATCGTCGCAAGCGAGCCAGGAGCCAACTCGTCGTCTGCGTCGAGAAACAGGATAAAGGGTGCGTGCGTCCGTTCGAGCCCGTAGAAGCCGGCGGCTCTTTGCCCACTATTTTCGATCCGGTAAGCCGTGACACCTTCACGCTGGATGACATCCCACGACGAATCCGTAGAGCCATCGTCGACGACGACAAGCTCGCACTCCTCGCAGCCCTGGGAGACGACGCTGCGGATTGCGTTCGCCACGTAGGCCTCATAGTTCCAGCAGGTTATGACGACGGCAATTCGCGGTATCTCCATTTTGTCCTATCTACCCCTCATTCTAAACCGATCCGTTGAAGCCACCCGGCCTTGGCGCCATCTGCCGTAGCCGTTCTGCCATCGGGTGTTGCGCATCAGGTCTTTGCCAGGTCGATGACAGTACCGATGACATTGGCGCCGGAGCGCCGCAATTGTTGCAATGCGTCACTGACCTCGTCCGTCGTTGTTTTTCCGGCGTGCGCCACGATCAACACCGCGTCCGCGTGGGCCGCCAAAGCCAGGGCATCACTTGAGCCATCTATCGGCGGTAGACCTAGGAGCACATCTCCTCTGGCGCGCGCGGTTTCCACAATCCGCCCGACCCGACGATCACGAAAGTCGACATAGAGGTTCGTCAGGGCGTTGTTGGAGTGGATCGGAAGGACGGCGATGCCATGGCCGTCGCCGCGGCCGTTGGCAAAGATCACCTGCTCGGGGCGTATGTCGGCAACGAGAGCATCGGCCAGAGAGGTCGTCGCCAGCCTTTCCGGATCATGATCTCTGAGATCGGACGGATGCGTCTCGGCGTTGAAGAGCGTGATATGCCGGCCGCTTCGATTGATGAATTGCGCCAGGCTAAGGCACAGAGCCGAAACGCCCGAGGCACCGTCCCAGGCGGTGACAGCGACAATGATGCCGCGTTCGTTGCGAATTGCCGAACAAGCGATTTCGATGGATGTTCGAAGGTCGCGTATTGCAGCAGCGTAAGCATTGCCTGGCTGGTTGATGACGACGGAAACGTGTCGGCGGTGTGAGCCCCGAAAGACACCCCCACGACTTACCGCATCCGGTAGTGTTCCCAGACAGGGTATTCCGGTGTCGCGCGCCAAATCCTTGCCGTTACGCACCTTGCGATCAAGCGCCAGATTGAGCGCAATGAAGGAAAAGCTGCAAAGCAGACCGAGAATGCCGCCAAGAGCTATGATTAACGTGGTGCGTGGGCCGGATGGGCCGAGCGGTGCTTGCGCGGCGCCGATAATCCGGGCGTCTCCGTCGGGGGTAGGGATTGCGGGCAGTGCGCCTTGCTTCATGGCAATCGTCGCAGCGTCGACCTGTGCCGCCAATGCGTCGAGGCGCCATTGCAAGACTTCAGTCCCCGCCTGCGCCATTTCTTCCTTAGAGGTAACGGCCTGGAGGACATAGCCGGAAACCGCGGCATTGGCGATACGGGCGGCAAGTGCCGGATCGGATGAGGAGTAGCTGATCTCTATGACATAGGATTGGCCCACGCGGCGCACGTCGAGATGTTGCGCGAAATTCTGGAATGCTGCCTCGCGACCGTCGGCGTTGCGTGATGTCGTGGTGTCAGACGGACGTGGAGCTTTGCCTCCACCTGGACCGGTTATCTTGAGCCACAATCCATCCAGAACGCCTTCCACTTTGTTGACGATGATATCGCGCATGCGCGGCGGTTGCGGACCGAGTTCCGGGCTATTGGCCAGATCCAGGCTGTCGAAAACTGCGGAAAGCAGTCGCTCCGAGCGGATAATCTGAAGTTCACTATCCGCCCTGTTCGGGTCCAGGTTTTGCGCGTCCTGGCTGGAGGCCAGCGTCGAGCGATGCGGCTCAAGCAGAATTGAAGCCGTTGCGGTATAAATGCGCGGTAACGAATGAGCGTAAAATGCCGCAACGCCGATGCCGACGGCAGTGCAGAGGATCAGCGTCGTCTTGTGATTCAGCGCCAGCATGCTCATCGAGCGCAGCAGCGCGATCGGTCCTTCGTTGGATCTGTCGGTGGAAAGGTCGTCGAGCCGCCAGAGCCGGGACGAACGTTCCAAGAGAGACGGGCTGTTCTGCGTCATCTAGTCCTGACCTCCGACTTAAGTTGCGCTGGATTGTTTCTAGGCTGCAGTCCAGCCGCACGCTCGGGCTGCAGATGGCCGCGAAGAAGATCGACGATGGCAATCAGATTGCCTCTCAGACGTCCACGGCGGTCGACGAAGGGCTCGGGCCGAGCTGCTCGGGCGAAGTTCATGGCCATGTTGCAGAAGATGTGATTGGCGACCATCGTGCTGCTCATCGTTCCCTTGCTGAGCATGTAGATGGGGTTTACGATCTGCGAATAGCCGAACCGTTCCCCGCTGACGCGGCCGCTTTTGACGCCCATGTGCACGCCGAAAGCCTCCGCGGATTTGACGAAGCGGCCACCGCGTTTGGCCAGGGTCGCGGCAAAATCACGGTCCTCGAGCCAGCCGTAGAGAACCAGGCGCTCATCGAAACGCGTTTCCCCGAGGCTTTCCACCCGGAACGCCATGTTGCAGCCATAAGGGCTATAGGGCTCAATCCAGGCCCAGTCGCTTGGCTTGGCTGCGTCAACAAGGCGCAATGCCTCCTCGAACCCTATTCCCGGACCGCCGACGCCATCGGCAAGAACGCGTCCGGTGAAACCAACGATCTGATGGTCATCACGGAATGCTCTAGCCGCTGCCGCCAGCCATTTCTTGTCGGCCAGGAAGTCGTCGTCGAAAAAGGCGACGAATTCGCAGTCCTCCGGAAGGCTCAGAAGGGCGGTGTTGCGTTGGCTGGTTAGGCCCGGAGCACCGGTTACCACTGTCACTTCCTGATGGCCGACAAGATCGCCGGCATCCGCGATATCGGGGCAGGAAACGATGACGGCCATTGGCTTCAATGTTTGCGTGGCCAGCAGGTGGCGCACGGTAGCGCTGACGATACCCGGGCGTCCCCGCGTTGCGACGATGACAGCGACACGTGGAGCGCTTGTACTGGATGGTTTGTATGTCTTTGGCCGGGCGATAGGCTGTTCAAGTAATTCCATGTAACCGGCTGCGGTTTGTGACCAGGAGAAGTTTCCGATCTGTTCATATCCCCGCCCGACGAGGTCTTCGCACAGGGCCGAGGACTCTTTTAGAGTTTGGATTTGCCGGACCCAGGCGGCGGGATCCGTGGGCGAGGCGAACAGCGCCGCTTCGCCGCAGACCTCCGGTATGCTGGCGCAATGAGAGGCGACGACGGGGCATCCCCGTGCCATCGCCTCGACGATCGGAAGACCAAAGCCTTCAGTCAAGGATGGAAAGGCAAGGCAGAGTGCTCTTTCGAGCAGGTAAGCTAGGTCATGGTCAGAGACGCGGCCGATCAGATGGACATTCGATCTTTCCCTGAGGGCGCCGGGAACGAAAATATCCGCGCCTCCGCCGGCGATCACGATGTCGACACCGATCTCGTCAAGTCCCGAAGCCGCGTCGATAAGGAGAGCGAGATTTTTGTGACGTGCTTGTGAGCCGAGGGCGAGAATAAACCGGCGATCGCTCCGCCCCAAGGTCTGGGCTATGAAGCTCGGCGCGATTTGCGCCAGCGCCGGATCCCAGCCTAGTGCGTGTTCGTGACCGTTCGGAAGCACGACGATGTCGTCCAGCTTGATCGGTAAATGTCGGGTGATCTGCCGCGCGGCGGCATGTGATACGGTGACGATGCGGGCGGACCGGCGCACGAGGAGCGGCTGCAGGGTCTGATAGACGGCTCGAAATGCGCGACTGTAGCTGTCGGGGGTGGTGAAAACATTGGCGTCATGAATGCAGACGATTTGATCAGTCTTTGTGGCGGGCGCGGTATTGCACAGATTGAGGAGCCGGCCATGCCATTGCGCAGGGAGTGTCATCTGTTCCCAGGCGTGACCGGAAAGAGCTCCGGATTGAACCAGCGGCATATGGCCGAAGCCGGGATCTGGTGCCCCTGAAGGCGCGATGATTGCAGCGTGTTTGTCCACAGCAGCAAGCGCCCCGTCGAGGGCTCGCACAACGTTCGAGGCATAGCGCTGCACTCCCGTTGCATTTTGCGTGAGGAAACGGCCGTTGACCGCAAAGAGGGCGCGAGCGCTCATATGGCGATTGCTCCTATGGGGCGGTTCGCATGCACTATTTGCCTGCTGCGCTCGGGCCACGCCGAGGCCAGGCCGGCGAGCATGCAGAAGAAAAGACCCTGATCGATAACGGGACTGACCAGCATGTCGCCCACCAGCAACCCAAAGCAGCCATTACACGCCGACAAACGCGCATCCGCTGTGAAGCTTCCAGGGATGCCACGCTTTCTGATCAGGGCCCCAAAGGCGAAGAGCAGATAGAAGACGGTTCCGGCGACGCCGACATTGGCAAGAAGCGCGAGTATAAAGCTGGATGTGCGGGCAGTGCCGAGGCCAACGCCCAGTCCCATGGTGTCGAAGACATTCTGAATGGCGACAGTATTCCACGCGCCCCGTTCAATTGCCGAGTTTGACGTGGATTTACCGAGTGCGACAATATCGATGTAGTTGTAGACAAGTTTCGACATGGTTGGATCGGTTGCAACAAGAAGCGCAGCGGCGACCGCGATCGTCGGCACGAATACGATGATCAGAGTACTGAAGCGGCGGGCATTCTTTCGCCCTCCGACCATGATGGCGGTTCCATAGAGGACCAATCCCATCACGGGCGCACCGACGAGGCCAGTCGACGACGTCGACATCACAACCAGCGCAAGTGATGCTGCCGCGATTGATCCGGTAAGATAGGGATGACGGCCACAAAGCCAGAGCGTACCGGAAAAGGCGAATACACCAAGTGTCGATCGAGCGTAGGATGACGCCTCTGTAAAGGAGCCGACGATACGCTTGACACCCGCGACCTGGTCATCTGTATGAAGAACGTATTGAGCATTTCGCATGAAGGCGAGCATACTCTGTGTTCCCGTCGAATAGGTCGCAATATCGAGCAATGCAAAGAGCGTGTTGGCGATACTATAGGCAAGTAAGCCTATGAGAACGGCATTGAAGCCCTGTCTGGTCGATGCAACGGCAACCGTCATCGCAAAACAGAGCAGGTTTCCTACCATGTAAACGCTTTGCGTGAGATTGCTTGAGACAGGGACCAGCGGAACTGTGGAGCGGCTGTCATCGAACATCGTTGTTCCAAGCGGAACGATCTGTGTGATGCCGGACAGAAGGCGGGGCGCGAAATAGGCGGTCAGCAAGCCATAGAAGACAAGCAAGGCAAACCAGAAACCTGGCTCGCCAAACCGCAATGCATGAACAAATGCGACCGCGGAGCGCTCACGCGTGATAATGCCAATGGCGAGAAATCCGAGAAGAACATGGCCAGGTTGAATATTTGCAGATCCTATGAACATTGCCGCAGCTGACCCGAATACCGCTGCAATCGCCAGCGCGATGGTTGTCGCGTGGTTTCCAAGAAACAGACAAAAGAGACCACATAAAATTGCGGCAATACCGATAGGCTCGATGCTCATGGCAGGGCCTTTCGATGCTCATGACGATAAGTGGCAGGCAGCCGACCGTCGGGTACGGACCATAAGTGAACGCATGAATCGGATTTTGTGGTTCTCAATTTCCGGGCGACAGCATACGTTCGGAGCGGCTGCATCGGCGGCTACTCGGCAAGAACAAGGAGAGAATAGCCGCCCAGAATCCGTACAGCCAGATCCGGATGAAGAGAATAAAGCAATTTGCGCGGCAACCGCATCAGCATGCTGCTGAACGCTTGATTGGGAAGCTCGAGGCGGCTCGCCGTATATGTATAATCGACGATTGAATAACCGCAGTCGGTAAGTGTCGCAAGTGCAGTATCCTTGAAGAAATAGTGCAGATGCCCGACATTTGCGCGCAGTTTTGTAATTGGCCACGCACGCAACAGTGATTGCACGGACAGATCAAGCGGGATGTGGAAAATCTTGTAGCGACCGCAAGAGCGCAACCCCTTGATAAAGGTGATGTAATCCTCGACATGCTCAATGACATCGGCAATCACGGCAATATCGTATTGCGTATCCTTTTCCTGGAGAATGTCGCCCATACGGAAGGCTACTCGGCTCGTTTCCTTCGTTTTGGCCCTTTGATACGCATGCGGGGAGATTTCGTAGCCTGTCAAACGCGCTTTTGGAAATGTGCGCGACAGATTCAGGAGGATTTCACCCGTGCCGCAGCCGACTTCGCAAAGGCTGTCGAAGTCCAGCCGGTTCTTGCGAATGATCGCTTCGATCTGACGCGCCTTCCACGGTGAATCCTCCTCATGCCACGTTGGATTGAGTTCCGCGTAGTGATCGGTGAGATAAATGTCGTGCAAAGCTAACCATTCCTCATCAAGAGTTCGATTGCTGCGGACTGCGAAAGAAACCTGGCGATATCGGATCGCTATCAAGCGACCCCGGCTTACATCTCTCCAAATCCAACATAGCCAAATGGCCGAGTGGAATTGGTTGGTAGATCAATAGCTGCCTCGTGAGGTCAAGACTGCCGGAATGGTCTTGGCCATAATGACAATGTCGCCCACCAGGCTTTGCTCCGTCACGTAGCGCGTATCGAGTTCGACGCGCGTATCGTAGCTGGTATCGCTGCGCCCGCTTACCTGCCAGAGGCCGGTCAAGCCGGGGCGAACCCGCATGTAGTCGACAAAATGGACCCCGTAGAGCTCCGCCTCGCTTGTAACGATGGGGCGCGGACCAACAAGGCTCATCTCACCCCGGATTACGTTCAGGAGTTGAGGGATTTCATCGACGCTGTTCTTGCGCAGCAGCTGGCCGAAAGGGGTAACACGCGGGTCGTCCTTAAGTTTTCTTGTCGCATTCCATTCGGCTCTGAGGGCGGGATTGGTATCCAGATGGCGCGCCAGGACCTCCTCACTGTTGACGACCATTGTCCTGAACTTAAAGCAGGAAAACAGCACGCCATGCCTGCCAATTCGCCGATGTGAATGAAAGATGGGGCGACCCTGAGTCACGAGAAGGATAGCCACCACCATCAGGATCATCGGTGCCAATACAACCAAGGCAATTACGGCCAGCGTTGCGTCAATAAGGCGCTTGATGGCCTGGGAGTACATCTTCCTTGATGGTGCTGCGCGGGCGGTCGTGCCAGGTAACCGAGATGTTCGTAGGTCACCCAAAGGGGCGAGTTCACGTCTAAGGTCTATTTCCCTCATCAGCTTGCTCCGTATTCGGAAGACTAAAGAAATGTTGCTTGAAATGCCTGGAAAGGTGCTGTCCCGCACCTGATGTGAATGTACAGTTAAGTTAACAAACAATAAATAAATTGACAATAACTTTATTGCGTCGCAATATATGCGCATGAATTATGATATATTCGAGTTATCACACGCAATAATTAGGTGTTATTAAGTCTAATGTAGTGATAAAGTTGTATGTCTATTTAGTTGTATCGACAATAGACTGGAACTGAATTTCGCATCATTTAGCAAGTACTTGTTTTTACGGGGAACGTAACAATGGCGAGTGCAACCGGAAGACCGACGGAGCCCCTGGTTCTGAGTAGGGAAGAGCGGGATTATCTGGAGCTGCAGGTTCACCAACATCAGACGGTGACGCGGTCCATGACGGAGCGATGTCAGATCATCCTTCGCTGTGCCGACGGCATAACCAGCAAGGCTGTGGCGGCGGAGTTGGGCATTCATGAAAATACTGTCGGCAAGTGGCGGCGACGCTTTTTAAGGAACCGCATCGATGGCCTTTTCGATGAAGAGCGCCCCGGAAGACCGCGCACTATAGATGATGCACAGATTGCGGCGGTCATCGAGCGCACGCTGCAGTCGGCGCCTGACGATGCTCCTCATTGGTCGATCCGTTCAATGGCCGCATCAACGGGCTTCTCCCACACGACAATCCGGCGAATCTGGGCGGCGTTCGGGCTTCAGCCTCATCGCGGTCAGTCCTACAAACTGTCGGCCGATCCGATTTTCGTGGATAAAGTCTGTGATATTGTTGGACTTTATATGTTTCCGCCAAATCGAGCGCTGGCGCTAAGCGTCAACGAGAAAGGTTGCAAGCAGGACGTCTGTGGCAAGCCTATCGCTTCGACAACAATGCACTCAGCTGCCGAGCGGAAAGTGCCGGCCTACGTTCAGCACGGGGCTACGTCGCTCTTCATTGCTCTTGATGTCGTCTCTGGTTTTGTGATCGATGATCACCACAAGCAGCATAAGGCGGGGGAATTCCTCGATTTCCTGAAGCAGATTGATGTGAGCGTCGACGCGGAATTGGACATTCATATCATCCTGGATCATTGCAACGTGCACAAGGTGGCGATGGTGCGATCCTGGCTAATGCATCGGCCTCGCTATCATGTGCATTTCATGCCCACGGCGACATTGTGGTTACGCCAGGTGGAGAGCTTGTTTATGGAAGTTAGCCGTCGGCAAGCGACGTATGGCACCTCGAAGTCCGCAAGCCAGCTAGAGGCCGACATCCGGGCCTTTATCGAACGGCACAGTCAAAATCTGAAGCCCTACAAATGGATAGGATCTACCGATGATATAAAGTCGTCAGGCAAGCGTTTCGACAAAAAAACGCAGCAGACGTTATATCGAGAACTTTAAGTGCATCAAGATCGAGGGTGTTGTTCAGCATAACTTCACTTATACATTCGATGTGGCCGTCAAATGGCTACCTTGTTCATGGAGTACTTCATGCGCGTTGCAATCATACATTATTGGTTGGTTGGTATGCGCGGAGGGGAAAAGGTTCTGGAAGCCCTTTGCAAGATGTATCCCTGCGCGGACATCTTTACGCATGTTTACGACCCGGAAGCCGTTTCCGATATCATAAAGCGACATAAGATCCGCACGACATTCATCGATCGCCTTCCTTATGCGAGGAAATTGTACAAAAAATACCTTCCATTGATGCCGATGGCCTTGGAGCAGATGAATCTCAATGAATACGATCTGGTCATAAGCAGTGAATCAGGACCTGCAAAGGGAGTGATACCCAACTCAACCGCCTTACATGTCTGCTACTGTCATTCGCCGATGAGGTACATCTGGAACATGTATAATAGTTACTATGACAGTTCCGGTTTGATGACGCGTCTGATGATGCCGCCGCTTGCCCATTATCTGAGAACGTGGGACGTCGCGACGGCCAATCGGGTCGATGATTTTGCGGCAAATTCGCTAACTGTCGCCCAACGCATCAAAAGCTACTATCGGCGCAGCGCGAGATCATTCATCCGCCGGTAGATACGACGGCATTTCGCCCCTTGCCATCATCCGAGATCGGCGACCATTATCTCATGGTCGGCGAACTCGTCGGCTACAAGCGACCTGATCTTGCGGTCGAGGCGTTCAACCGAATGAGGGCGAAACTCGTCGTCATCGGCGGCGGCGAGATGCTCGACCGATTACGAAAGGTAGCAGGTCCCACTGTGACAATCTTGGGGCCTCAGCCGTTCAGCGTTCTGAAAGAGCAATATGCATGCTGCAAGGCGCTTGTTTTCCCCGGTGAGGAGGATTTTGGGATCGTGCCCGTTGAGGCAATGGCGAGTGGTCGACCTGTCATCGCATTTAATCGCGGCGGTGCCACCGAAACGGTCATCGCTGACAGGACGGGCTTATTCTTTGACGTGCAGACGACCGAGGCGATAATTGAGGCGATTGAGCGCCTTGAGCGTATGGAATTCAATCCCGCTGACGCGGTGGCGCGAGCCGCGGAGTTCAGGACCGGGGTCTTCATGGAGAAATTCGGGCGTTTCGTCAGCAGATCAACCGGTGAGCAGCTCAATATGGCGCATTGGTTGGAGCCGTCGCAGGGACGTTTGTCGTCGTGAGCGCCATTGTTGGTGCCGAACAGGAGTGAAACGCCATGCCGCCAAATGGTCCGATGCCCCGCAAACCCGGTCGGGCGTTTGTTGCTCGGTATCTTCGCGGCCAGGTTTTACCGATTGTTGGCGCTGCGATCATGCTGTCCGCAGTTCTAGGATCAACCGGCGTTTTTGCCGCGGATTACATCCTCGGTCCGCAGGACAAGCTGCGGATCAGGGTATTCGAATGGCGACCGACGACCGGGGCTGCGATCGAATGGGCGCCTTTGACCGGAGAATTCGTCATCTCGGCAGCCGGCAACCTGTCTCTTCCCATCATAGGGGCGGTGCCTGCCGCGGGCATGACATCGGAGCAGGTCGCAGAAAGCATCAGCGAACGATTGAAGACGCAGGTCGGCATGCAGAAGCGCCCCAATGCATCCGTTGAAGTGTCGGAATATCGGCCCTTTTTCCTGACCGGTCTTGTCGCAAAGCCGGGGAGATACGACTATAGCCCTGGCCTCACCGTCATTCAGGCATTAAGCATGGGTGGGGGAACCTTTGGTTTGACCGACCCGAATCTTGTCGGCCTGCAGCGCGAAGCCCTGGTTGCTCGCGGTGATCTGCGATCTCTTGAGGTAGAGCGCCTGAGCCTGTTGACCCGGCAAGCTCGCTTGGATGCAATCACGCAAGGGCAACCCTCGATCAACTTTCCACTGGAGCTGACGGCGCGTGCAAACGAGCCGCTCATTGATCGAATGATGAAGCAGGAGCGGGATTTGTTCGATACGCGACAGCGCTCGTTGCGTACGGAGGTCGATGCGCTCAATCAGGCAAAGCTCCTTGCCGCAAACCAAATAGAGGCCCTCAATTCAAAGGCGGCATCGCTTGCAAAGCAGATCGAAATGGCCAACAAGGACGTAGGCACGGTCAGCAAGCTGATTTCGCAAGGGCTGACGGTGTCGTCGCGCGAGCTGGGCGCAAACCAGAACCTTGCTCAGCTTGAAAGCCAGAATCTCGACGTAGCCCTCGCCAATCTGAAGGCGCGGCAGGATATCGCCAAAGCGGATGGAGATATCGCCGACGTTAATAATCGCTATCGCGTGCAGGCGCTGACCGAAGCCGCAGACGTACGCGACCGTCTTGCTGCCAACCGAGAGAAGGCGGCAACCACACAAGCTCTGCTCGACAACGTGCAGGCCCGCGCGCCAGCTGCGGCTGCAAGCCTCGCCATTGAAGATTCGCAACGCTCGCTCAAGACCACCATAGATCGCGTTGTCGATGGCAATTTGCGTATCATTGCCGTCGGAGACAATGATGCTGTCGCGCCTGGAGATGTCATTCGCGTAGAAGACGAAAAGCCGGCATCTCTCACCCAGACAACGGATGATGGCATGAAAGCCTCTCTTTCTCCGTGAGCCGCGTCAATTGCGGCTGGCAATAGCTAGGAGATCCATGCTGACCCGTTGGTTTCGGAAAGCGGCTGCCTCGCGCTAATCGGGCAATCTGTATGATCTATTCTTCGCTGCAAAGTGGAATTCATGCCTCCAGGCAGAACTTTAACGTAAAAATGGAGCGTATAACCACGTGATCTTGCGATATTCGACTTGTTCCGCAAGCGTAGATCACTGATACTGTCTGCAATGATGCGTATTGATTGAAGATGGACTACTCGGAGCTGGAGCTTTGATGGCCTGGGGTCTCATTATCTCATTTGCAGTCGGGGTTTTGTGCGCCCTAAGAGTGCCCATCCTCCATTTCACGATAATCGTGCTGATTGTGATGGTCGGTTATTCGCTTGCGAATATCGGTTCTGCAAACTCCACGCTCGACAATATTGGATGGTCTTTCGTGCTCGCCGCAGTTCTTGAGGCTGGCTACATTTTTCCCCATGTGCTGCTCTATCTTGTTTATGTGAAAATACTCGGGCGGGACCTTAACAGATCACCCAAGCAAAGATCCGGTCTGTCTGCTTACAATCTGTTTCGCGTGCATTCGAATGACCGGCTCTCTGCAAAAGCCGAGGGCACCGGGCCGGACAAGGCGCGACGCGGGATGCAGGACTGAGCCGGCGCCATAGGCACAGCATCCATTGATTCATCGTAACAGACCGAGGTGCGAGACGTCAGGACGCCGGTGCTACCACATTCAGTTTCTCGCCGTTCCTCAGCTCGCGCGATACGTACCAGCCATCCCACTGTGAGAATTGCTCGAATACCCGCCGATAGCCATTGTCCTCCAGAAGCTTTTGAATGGCAGGTTCCGTCTTCGGATTATTCTCCACAGATATAAGGCGAAATTGGCGACTGAAACTGTAGGCCGAAAGTATATCCAGCTCGCTACCTTCCGTGTCTATCGAAAGATAATCGACCACTTTCGGTGCTTGATACATATCGAGCAGGTCATCCAACGATATCGTCTGCACCTCAATCTGCGATCCGCGGCTGCGGACGCCTGAGAAGTGATCGCCTTGAGAGAAGTCGGCAATAGAGCTCAGCTCAGGGTCGGATGCATCCGTTGTTATAAAGGCAACCGTGGCGTTGGATGTTGACGAGACACACCTGTGCTCGATCGATCCCGATCTGTTGACCGCAAGGTCCGAATGCCAGATCGGATTGGGTTCGGCCAGAATACCGGTCCATCCGAATTTCTTCTCGAGCAGCCAGCTATTGCTGTTTTTCAAGCCGTTGGTTGCGCCGAATTCGACAAAGAACCCGTCTCTTTTTTCAGCCAGCTCGAAGCATACCCACAAATCCTGCAGGATCTGGGCGTGAGACCAGTCTCTTCTGGCCAGACAATAACTGATAAATCTCGCGTCGTTATCGCGGATGATATGGGATATCTCCGGCCTATCAAGACGAATTGCGTTAAACGTCGCTCTCTGTATTCTTTTACTGCGGTGAAATCTGCTGATCGCAGCGGATATTCCGGAAATTGCAACTTTTGTTACATCGAACATCCCGGATACTCCAAGAGTGCATTGCTTTATGCTAGCCTAGAATGTTTTCCAGAGCCAATCAATATTGTCGAATATCGAAAATAAGCTCCATCGGCAGCTAGCAAGATTGTCGGAGTTGCGCGTTCGCGAGAGGCCTTGGCGGCGACGGACCGCGAGATAAAACAAGCGACCGTTGTTCCCTAGCTGAAGGGTGGCTGAGTTTTAATCTGTTTGTATCGTTCCCGCATTTTCATTCGACTTTGTATGTATAGGGGCTCATTTCGACAATTTAAAACACGAATATAGGTATAATTCACGTACTATTCGATTAATATATCCACACGTATATCTATTAATTAGGCTGATTAATGTAATATTCTAATATTAAGTGTTGTTGTACTTTAAAATTTGCTGTATAGACGCAGAAAGACATAATATAATCTAAAAATAGGGGAGACAGTATGAGGGACGCGATTAAATTTGCGCGTCCAGCATCGAGCTGGCGCGACTATCTCAAAATTGCCAGGCCTGATCATTGGGTGAAGAACATATTTGTTCTTCCGGGCTGCGCTCTGGCGATCACGCTGAGTGGCCGCACCGGCCCGGAGATATCGCTACTGGTCGCTCACGCCGTGATCGTCACCTGCCTGATTGCCAGTGCGAACTACACGATCAATGAGTTTCTCGACGCAAAATTCGATCGGTTCCATCCGATAAAGAAAAATAGGCCGGGTGCACAGGGGCATTTGTGGGCGCCTCTTGTCGCTGTTCAGTGGGCCGCACTATCCGTTATTGGTCTTGCGCTCGCCGCCGAAGCAAGCTGGCCTATGGTCGTTGCAGCTGCATTTCTTTTGTTCATGGGAATTCTCTATAATGTCGAGCCCGTACGCACAAAGGATCGTGCCTATCTCGACGTACTCTCGGAAAGCATCAACAATCCTATACGACTGACAATTGGCTGGCTGGCGATCTTGCCTGGACAATTGCCACCGTCATCGTTGCTGATCTGCTACTGGATGGGTGGTGCTTTTTTGATGGCAATGAAGCGGTATAGCGAATACCGCAGGATCAATAATCCGGAAGTCGCTGGTTCTTATCGCCGCAGCTTCTATGTCTACACCGAACGAACACTGCTGCTGTCATCGTTCTTTTACGCGTTGACCGCGAGCTTGCTTCTGGGTGTGTTCCTGATCAAATACAGAATAGAATATCTGCTAACGGTTCCTTTGTTTGCGCTTTTGTTTACGCAGTATTTTTCTCTGTCGATGGAGGCGGATTCCGCTGCCCAGGCGCCGGAAAAACTCTACAAGGAAAAGAGCCTCGTTATCGTCGTCTTTGCACTGGCGGCGAGCGTTGGCGTGCTCACCTTTATCAATATTCCGGCACTGGCTATCCTCATGGAACCGGTGAGATATTGATGATGACTGAGCGTGCCGTCGCCATATTCGATCTCGATAAGACAATATCGAGGCAGGATCTCTATCTTGCCTTCCTGATCCAGGGGTTGCGGCAACCGGCCAATCTCGGGTCTGCCTGTCTGCTGCCGGCTCACTTGGTCCGGTTCTTTGCCCACGTCATAAATAACGACCAGCTGAAGAGCCTATTCTTGGCGAGCATTTATGGCGGCCGCTCCAGAGATTTCATGGATGAGGCGGCGGCCCGCTTTATTAAGACCGTGCGCAGGACCATGTTGAAATCCGCGGCCTTGCGAAGGGTAGCGGAACACCGCAGGCAGGGTCATTTCCTGCTGCTGGCATCGGCAAGCCTGGATATTTACACTGTGCCGCTCGCGGGTGAACTTGGATTTGACGATGTTGTCGCGACGAAGGTTGCATGGTCGGCGGACGGCAGGATCACGGGCCAGCTCGATGGTCCAAACCTGCGAGGTACGGCCAAGGCGGCGGCAGTGGCAAGGATCTTACGGCGCCATAGCCTCGATGCCAGTCCGACGTTTTTCTATTCGGACCATGAAAGCGACGCGCCTCTGTTTTCGGCGGCTCGCTGGCCAGGCGCGGTAGATCCCACGAAGAAGCTCAGAATGCTTGCCCGGGAGTTTGGCTGGCCCGTCTATGATTGGCGAGGCTTCGATGAAGGACAGGCTTAGATATGCGCCGCTGATCGGGGTTGCCTTTGTCCTTCTTCCGCTTTCCTTGATCTTCACATTCCCATCGCAGGATGTTCCGGCGCACCTGGATACGGGTCGCATTGCTGCGCTTCTTGCAAAGGCGGCGCCCACCGTCTCTTCGGTTTATGAGCTTGCGGCTCCCACGCTGTCGAATGGCGTCGCACCTTGGCTGCTAACCAGAGTGTCTTCGCTAACCTCAGCGCTCACAGCAGAATGGTTGATCGCGCTGTGTTCGACGGTTTTGATCTGCGTTCTCATCGTTACGACGCCATCGCTGCTCGGCAAGGAGAGGAAATGGGCAATCCTTGCCTTGCCCGTGGCCATGCCGCTCATGCTCTACATGGGCTCCATCAGCCTCGTCCTGGCCTATCCTGCGGTTTTTCTGGCCTTGGCCTGTGCAACAGCCTTTCTTCAGGGCGGCAAGCCGCTGTATCTGGCGCTGTTCGCCATCCTTTCCGTGATCGCTTTTTTCGTTCAGGTGCAGTCTGTGCTTGTCCTTCTCACCGCAGTGCTAGGCGGAGCGATCGGGGTTGTGGTCTGGCAGCTTGTCCGAGGCGGCTTGCCGCCGCTACGGCCGCTTTTGCCGCTGGGCTTGGCGACAACCCCCGCCATCGCGCTGATCGGCGTCTATATGAGCACCATGTCCTCGGGAAGCGTTGGCGAGCAGACAAATCGCTATCTGCTGAAGAGCATCTATGCAGTGCTGATGCGTCTCGATGTCGTGCAGTTTTCTCTTTTCGACCGTGTGTTGCTCGCCGTCACATTCATTATGATGGTTTTGATCGCTCTGGGATGGGTATTGTCACGATGGAGAGCGAGGAAAATTGCTTTGGCGCCGGCTTGGGCCTTCGCCGGGACGGCGGCTGTCTTGACGCTGGTCGTTGTGCTGCCTTACGGGACGAAAGCCGTGCCGCAGATCCCCGAGCGTATCCTACCCGTCGCTCACTACATGGTGTTCCTGTGGTTTGCCACAGCCAGTCCAAAGGGGAGATGGAGTGTGGCTCTTCTCGGCCTCTCCATGCTATTTCTTGCGGTTTCAAGCGTGGAGCGGACTTTTGCCCATGCGCGTTTCGGCCAATACATGCGTGATCTTGCGAAGGCAGAGGAGAGCGTGCCGGCCGGATCGGTGGTCATTCCCTTCAGCCTTGGCCGTATCGCCAGAGAGGGCCGTATCCTCGTTGAGCAAGGCGGAATTGATGTCGGATTCGAGGCCTGGTATCATCGTGGGCGCGGCTATGGTGATAGGGACATCGTCAGCCTTGGCAACTATCAAGCCGAGGGCTCCTATCCCTATTTTCAAATCACGTATCGCCCCGAATGGAGAGCGAATGAAAATGCCAGAGAGCCGGATCTCGTTGTTCTGACGAGCACGTCGGTAACGCAGTTGAATGACTGGGTCAAAAACTTCGAGGCGATAACATCGAGGCGCGTTAGCCATGTCATTTTGAATACGGACGGGCTTGATATGCGTAAGATAGATTCTCCATATGTGCGGAATCTGGCTGAATTTCTCGACAGCAATTTCACACGGCAGTCCGCATCGCAAAATGTTGAAATCTGGGTCCGTCGATGATCTCTCGCCTGATGAGGCAGTCGTTGCGTTCGTCTGCAATTCGCTCGACCTTCGCGCGTTATCTCGTCACCGGCGGTGTCGCTGCGATAATCGATGTGTCCGTCTTTTCCTATCTGAACAGCCTCGGGTTCACCATTCTGGTTGCAGCAACGATAAGCTTCCTCGTGGCTTGCCTTTTCAACTACATCTCGACGTCGATCTTCGTCTTTGCAGCGGATTGGCGATCTGTTGCACGCGGATTGTCCTTCCTTGCCGCCGCGCTCGTCGGCTTATTGATCAACGTATTGATTACTTCTTGCCTGGCCGCCTATGGAGTCTGGCCGATCCTGGCAAAGATCGTCGGTATCGGAATTGCCTTCATCGCCAACTTCTCCATGAATTCCCTCATCGTTTTCAGGCGACGCTGAATGGTCGACGATATCCCCTGAAAGGCTTCTCGTTGCCGCCGAAACGGCAAGATATCGGAAGCGGGCACGCACCTGGATGGTGGCACGACCCAGCCTCGCAGGCGGCCTAGCCGTCAACGCTGAGTGCTTGCTGCCCCGGTCTCAATCCACTCTGTCAATAGTCCACAATGCGGCCATCGGTCGGGTCAGCCCAGCGAGTATTTGGCGTGGTCGAAAACCAACCGGGGCGGGCTGGGTCGCGATCATAGAGATAACCACCCAGCGACTTATAGAGATCCGCATATTTCCCGAGCTTCTCGCGGTCCAATTCCACGCCGAGACCGTGGCCGGTCGGCACGGCGATCGACCCGTTGACGTATTTCATGGGGCCGCCGACGATGATGTCGTCGATGAGTTGGTGGTAATGCGCGTCGGCTGTGTAGACAAGGTTCGGCAGCACCGCGCCGAGATGCAGCATGGTGGCAAGCTGGATGCCGAGCTCACCAGAAGAGTGCACGGCAATGCCGAGCTGGAAGGTTTCGCAAACACCCGCCGCTTTGATGCAGGGGCGGATGCCGCCCCAGAAGGTGGTGTCGAGCAGGATGACATCGACGGCCGGGTTCAGCAGATTGGTGGCAAGCTGCTCGAAATTGATGACGACGGTGTTGGTGGCGAGAGGCATGTGTGTATTCTCGCGCACCCGCCGCATGCCGTTCAGGCCCCAGGTCGGATCTTCGTAATAGTCGTTGTTGAGGTCCTCTATACCTTTGGCAAACCGGATCGCCTCTTCGACGCTGAAGGCCGCGTTCGGATCGTAGCGAACGGAATCGGTACCGACTGCCTTTGCAAGGGCACGAAAAACGTCGAGCTCATAGTCGGGCGGAAACACGCCACTCTTCAATTTATGAGCCTTGAAGCCGTGGGTGCGCTTCAGCTCGAGTGCCTGTTCGATCAGCTGGTCGGCAGTGCGGATCTCGCCCTTGCCGGTGTCTTTGTTGGGCAGGCGGAAGAAGAGATAGCTCGCAAAGCCAACCTCGTCACGCATCTTGCCGCCGAGCACGTCATAGGCCGGCACGCCCAGGAACTTGCCTATAATGTCGATGCAGGCGAATTCGATGGCCGCATGCATCTGAGTGCGATTGTTGTAGAGACTGGCGGTGGGGTTGCAGATCTTGAAGCGCAGTTGCTCAAGTTCGAACGGATCGTGCCCAACGAGGTAGGTCTTCAGCGCACGAAATGCGGCCTCTGCGCTTTCGCCACCGCCACCCATCTCGCCGAGGCCGACGATGCCTATATCCGTTTCGACCTCGATGATCGTGCGAACAAAGCGTCCCCAATGGGCGCCGTTGGAGTGGCGAAGCGGCGCTTCGAGCGGCACGGTCACGGTCGTGGCGCGGATATCTGTGATTTTAGGCCGCTTCATGCAGGTCTCCGTAGAATGAATGCAATTGATCAGTCGGGTAGCACGATACCGAGCTTGGCCATGGTGCCGCCATCGATCTTCATGTCGGCGCCGGTAATGAAGCGCGCCTTGTCGCTGGCGAGGAAGGCGACGAGCTCCGCCACCTCCTCTTGCTTGCCGACACGGCCGATCGGATGGCCCTTGCCCCATTGGGCGATCATTTCGTCCTGAGTCAGGTCGCCCTTGAAGAGGTCGGCCGCCCAACGCAGCATGGGGGTGTCGATCGAGGCGGGGCAGACGGTATTGACGGTGATGTTATCGGCGGCATGATCAAGCGCCATGGCGCGCACCAATGCATTGATGCCGCCTTTGCTGGCAGTATAGGCGGCGACATTCGCCTGCGATGCGTAGGATTGTATCGAGGAAATGGCGACGATCGCGCCGCCGCCGCGCTTCTTCATTTCCGGAACGGCATATTTCGCGGCGAGATAGATGCCCTTGAGGTTGATGTCGAGCACATCATCCCAAATGTCCTCCGGCGTGTCGACAACTGTGCCGTAGCGCTGGATACCGGCGCAGCAGGTGAGGATATCGACACCCCCATAGCTCGCGACGGCCTGCGCGACAGCGCTCCTCATGTCGGTTGAATTGCGGACGTCGCCGACGAAGCCGGCCGTTTTGCCGCCGATCTCCATCACAGCCTTGTCGACCGAATCCCTGTCGTTGGAGACGATCAGAACCTGCGCTCCGGCCTTGGCGAAGCGTTCCGCGCAAGCACGGCCCATGCCCAGGCTGCCGCCGGTGACGATGATGCTCTTGCCGTCAAATTCCATATCCAGGCGCTCCTCCACGCAATTCGATCTATTAACATTCTACCATACCAGTATGTCAATATCCGAATTTCGGCTCCGGCACGCCACGAAAGCTGGTTTCGATCGCCAACAGGCTGCCTTCGAGTGGATGGGTTGCGAGATGCTCTGGTGTCATGGTGAAGCGGGCCGAGGTCACGTAAAGCGTCGAGAAATCCTTGCCGCCGAATGTGCAACTCGTCGGCCAGGAAACCGGCAGCTCGATTAAAGTGCTGAGTGTACCTTCGGCGCTGAACCGCGCGATCGCTGCACCGCCCACCACGCGGCAATTCCAGAGGTGGTCGTCCGCATCAAGGCAGGAGCCGTCGGGCAGGCCGCGGTCGAAGCCGCTGACGATGGTACGGCGGTCAGAGATTATCTTCGTTTCGGGATCGTAGGCGAAGGAGTAGATTTCGTTTGCAAGCGTGTCGGCAAAGAGAAAGCGGTTGTTGCGCGTCCAGCCCATGGTGTTGGTGATGCCGTATTCGTTCGGAGTAAGCCGTGTGATGGTGCCCGACGGATCGATGCGGTAGACCGCACCGGTATTGGCGTCCATATGCTTGGGCGCACCGTCCGGATTGAGATTGTTCTGCATCGTTGAAACCCAGAACGAGCCATCCGGCGCGACACGACCTTCGTTCAACCTGTTGTCCGGCATGTCCGGCTCTGGCACGGCGAGGGTCTCGAATGCCTCACCGGGCTGCCAGAAGCAGACTTCGCGAGCGAGGCCGACGATGAAGCCGCCCGCCTTGCGGATACCGATCGACGTCGGGAAATCCGGCGTGGGCCAGGTGTCGTGCCTTGCTGTCTCCACCTCCAGGCGATGAATGCGCTTGCCGCCGATATCGACCCAATAAAGCGCGTGCTCGTCATCCGACCAGATGATGCTTTCGCCGACGATATTCTGTGCCTCGAACAAAACACTGGCCTGCATAGGTCCTCCCAATCACTCCCGAAACTTCCGATTGACAATAGGTATGTCACGATCTAAATCAAGCTTAAATTAAACCTATATGATAGGTAGGAACGAAGCTTGATAGAGATGTTGCCGAGCATGAAGGAAGTCGGAGAACGGCAGGGTGCGGCTGAAGGCCTGCTCGGCGGAGTGATGGAGTCCGTGAAGGTCTTCATCCGCGACAATGGGCTTCAAGTTGGCGATGAACTGCCGAGCGAAGGCGCCTTTGCGGAACTGACCGGCACATCGCGAACGATCGTACGTGAAGCCTATCGTTCGCTTGCGGCTCTGACGCTGATCGATATCGGCAACGGCCGCAGAGCTCGAGTAGCGGCTCCCAAGGCCGATGTGCTGGCGATGATCACCGATCATGCCGTTCATACCAACCAGGCGACGATCCAGCAGATCTTCGATGTACGGCGCACGATCGAACGGCGCACGGTGTCACTTGCCGCGCTACGCCGAACCGATCGAGAGGCGGCAGAGATTTATGCCTTGGCCGAAGCCATGCAACACGATTTCTTCGATCCGCAGAAGGTCATGGAGCACGATATCGCCTTTCACGAAGCAATCGGTGCTGCGTCAAAGAATCCGATGTTTTCCCTGATCGTCGGCTCTTTCCATGTTGTTACACGCCACACCTGGCCGATCGGCTGGGCAAGCCGTGGCAGCAACGAAACGCGACAGGAGAGCATCGACGGGCATTTCGCTATCGCGCAGGCAATCGCCAACGGCGATCCGAGCAGAGGAGAGGCGGCCATGGTCGAGCATTTCGACCTGACCGTAAAGGCCCTGTTGGCCGCCGGAGTATACTGATGAAGATCACCGCGTTCGAAACCATCCGCGTCAGGGAATTTCCAAACATCCTCTGGGTGAAAATCCACACGGATGAGGGTCTGGTCGGGCTCGGCGAGACATTCTTCATGGCCGAAACGGTGGAAGCCTACATCCACGAAGTCGTGGCGCCCAAGCTTCTCGGCCGAGATCCGTTGGAGATCGACAAAATTTCCAAGGACCTGACCGGCTACCTCGGCTTCCGCTCGACAGGGGTCGAAATGCGCGGCAATTCCGCCGTCGATATCGGTCTCTGGGATCTGTTCGGAAAGGCGACGAACCTGCCGATCGCGCAATTGCTCGGCGGCTTCTCGCGTCGCGAAATCCGTACTTACAATACCTGCGCCGGCAACACCTATATGCGTGAGGCCAGCGGCCAGCAGACAAAGAATTACGGCATCGGCGGCCCGAAGCGCGACTATGACGACCTCAATGGCTTTCTCGAGCGCGCCGACGAGCTGGCCGAGGACTTACTGTCCGAAGGTATCACGGCCATGAAAATCTGGCCCTTCGATATCGCGGCGGAGGGGAGCGACGGCCAATATATTTCCGGACCTGCGCTGCGCAAGGCACTGGAGCCCTTCGAGAAGATCCGCAAGCGGGTCGGAGACAAGATGGACATCATGGTCGAGTTTCACTCGATGTGGCAGCTCACGCCAGCGATCCAGATTGCCCGCGCGCTCGAACCCTATGCAACGTTCTGGCATGAGGATCCGATCAAGATGGATTCTCTTTCCAGCCTGAAACGCTATGCAGCGGCGAGCCGCGCGCCCCTATGCGCCTCCGAGACGCTTGCGACGCGCTGGGCCTTCCGCGACCTGCTGGAGACAGAGAGCGCCGGCATCGTCATGCTCGATCTCTCGTGGTGCGGCGGTATTTCCGAGGCGAAGAAGATCGCCACCATGGCCGAGGCCTGGCATCTGCCGGTTGCTCCGCATGATTGCACCGGGCCGGTCGTTTTGTCGGCGTCGACGCATCTGTCGCTCAATGCACCGAATGCACTCGTGCAGGAGAGTGTGCGCGCTTACTACCGTACCTGGTACGCCGATCTCACGACGCAATTGCCGACAGTCACCAATGGCATGATCACCGTTCCGCCGGGGCCAGGCCACGGTGTCGAACTGGCCGAAGATCTTGATAAAAAGTTCAGTGTTTCCCGTCGTATGGCCAAGGTTGAGACCTGAGTTCGGCAAAAGCACTTGACTTGTATGGTAGTAGGTTAGTACACAATTCGCATTGAGGCAGACATCGGGAGAAGGGTCGCCGCATGCATACAGTCAAATCCCCAAAAGTCGTCGCGATGGGTGAATCCGTCGGACCGCAGGTCTACCGCATCCTGCGCGAACGGATCATTCAGGCCGAGCTTTTGCCGGGGGAGCGGTTGTCGGAGTCGGATGCGGCCAAGTCCTTGTCGGTCAGCCGACAGCCGGTCCGCGAAGCCTTCATCAAGCTATCGGAGGAGGGGCTGGTGCAGGTATTGCCGCAGCGCGGCACCTTCGTCACCAAGATCTCCGTGGCTTCGGTCATGGATGTGCGTTTTGTCCGCGAGGCGATCGAAGCGGATATCGTCCGGCTCGTTGCCGAAGGCCATGCACCCGAAACGATTGCGGAACTGCGGCGCCAACTGGCCGAGCAGAAGAAGGTGCCGCATGACAATCGCGCCGCCTTTCTGAGGCTCGACGAACTCTTTCATCACACGCTCGCTGCCGCCGCCGGCAAGGCCTATGCCTGGAGCGTCATCGAAAGCGTCAAGGCGCAGATGGACCGCGTCCGCTTCCTGTCCGTCGACGACATGCACATCGGACGGCTGATCGAGCAGCACGAGAGGATCGTCGAAGGCATAGCCACCGGCGAAAAGGCCGTCGCGGAGGAGGCGATGCGGCTGCACTTGCGCGAGATACTGAAATCTTTGCCGGCAATTGCCCGTTCTCGTGCCGAACTATTCGACGACACGGAATAATCGCAGCGCAATTCATTATAAAACAGAGGGAGGAAAGCATGCTTAAGAAATTGATCGCCGGTACGGCGCTCGGCCTGTCGTTTATGGCTTCCGGCGCGTCTGCCACAGGACTGAACATCACATTCATCAGCCACTCGTCGGCCTCGAACACCTTCTGGCAGTCGGTCAAAAAAGGTTTTGACGATGCCTGCACCCGTGTTGATGCCAATTGCCAACTGGTCCTGACTCAGACCGAAGGCTCCGTCGAGCAGGCTGTCGCCAATCTGCAGGCGGCGATCGCTACCAAACCGGACGCGATCTTTGTCGCCATCGTTGACGACAAGGCTTATGACGCGGCGATCAAGGAAGCGACCGACGCGGGCATCCTTGTGCTTGCCGTCAATGTCGACGACAGCCAGGGTGCGAAGGGCAATGCTCGCAAGGCCTTTATTGGTCAAAGCTTTGTGGCTGCAGGTTACTCACTTGCCAAGGCCCAGTCGCTGAACTTCCCGAAGGATGGCCCGCTCAACCTGCTCGTCGGCGTCAATGCTCCAGGGCAGACATGGTCAGAACAGCGCGCCGCCGGCGTCACGAAATTCCTCGAGGAATACAAGGCCGAGCACAAGGAACGCGAGGTCAACATCTCGCGGATCGATTCAGCCACCGACCTTGCGGTCACGGCCGACCGTATCGGCGCCTATCTCAACGCCAATCCGAACACTACGGCTTATTTCGACACCGGTTACTGGGAAGCAGGGGTGGCCAAGGTGTTGAAGGACCGCGGCATCGCGCCGGGCAAGGTTCTGCTCGGCGGCTTCGACCTCGTGCCTGAGGTCTTGCAACAGATGAAGGCCGGCTATGTGCAGGTGCAGGTCGACCAGCAGCCTTACATGCAGGGCTTTATGCCGGTCATGGAGGCCTATCTCTGGAAGACTGCCGGTCTTACTCCCTCGGACATCGACACGGGGCAGGGCATCGTCACACCGAAAGACGTGCCTGCCATCATGGAAATGTCCAAGCGCGGCCTGCGTTAAGACAACAACCATCCATCATCATCCGGCGTCTTGCTCCCAGGAATAAGACGCCGAACCATGAGTGATATGCCTATGAAGCGGTTTCTGAAAGTCTATCTCGACAAGCCGGAGCTGGCAGGGCTTGCCCTGTTGATCATCCTGATCGTCCTGTTCCAGATCAAGTCGAATGGTGTGTTGCTGTCGTTCGAAAACATCCGTGGCATCATGGGTCTTCTGCCGGAAATGGCGCTGGTGGCCATCGGCGTCACCATATTGATGATCTGCGGTGAATTCGATCTTTCAGTCGGTTCGGTCTTTGCTTTGATGCCGATGTCGATGGCTGTCATGCTGAACGATGGTATTCCGTTCAGCGTAGCCCTGCTGCTGGGGTTGGTGCTCTGTGCGTTCATCGGCTTGATCAACGGCTATATTACGCTGCAGTTCTCCATTCCGAGCTTCATCACCACGCTTGGCATGCTGTTCATGGCGCGGTCGCTGACCATCGTTATCTCTGGTGGCTTCCCGCCGCTTCTGCCCGACGATCTGCCGACCTGGCTCTTCACCGATTATATCTGGCAGGGAGCGATCCTGCGCATGTCCTTCCTGTGGTTCGCGCTGATCGCAATACTCGCCGCTGCATTCCTGTCTCTCACGAATTTCGGCAATTGGATCCGCGCCGTCGGTGGTTTCAACGAGGCAGCGGGATCCATGGGTATCCCCGTCAGGCGTGTGAAGATCGTCTGCTTCATGCTCTGCTCGATGCTGGCGGGTTTTGCGGGCCTGTTGCAGGTGCTGCGTCTGGGCTCGCCGTTGCCGTCGATTGGCGAGGGGCTGGAGTTGCAGGCGGTTGCCGCCGCCGTCATCGGCGGCACGGCACTTGCCGGCGGGATCGGCACGGTATTCGGCGCGATCATCGGCACCCTGCTCATCCGCACCATCGACAACGGTCTCGTTCTCTCGCGGGTCGATGCCAATTGGTTCAAGTTCGCAATCGGCATGCTCACCATGTTTGCCGTGATCGCCAATGCCTGGATGGGCAAGATGTCCCGCAAGATCAAGGTGGAGGCGCATAAATGACAACCCCGATCATCGAGTGCCGCAATCTCCAGAAATGGTATAGCGGCGTACATGCGCTCAAGAATGTGTCCCTGACCATCAACCCCGGAGAATCCGTCGGCCTGGTCGGCGACAATGGCGCTGGCAAGTCGACGCTGATCAAGATTCTCTCCGGTGTGCACCATCAGGATGCCGGCGAGATCCTGATCGAGGGGCAAGAGGTCAATTTCCGTTCGCCCAAGGATGCGATGCATCATGGGCTGGAGACGATCTATCAGTACAATTCCATGGTTCCCACAATGTCGATTGCTCGCAACCTGTTCATCGGTCGTGAACCGATGAAGTGGCGCATCGGCAATTTCGGCATCATGGATCAGAAGCGCATGCGTGCGGACAGCGTCAAGGCAATCGCTGACGTCGATCTTCATCTGCGCTCTCCGGATGCATTGGTGGGGGAACTGTCCGGCGGCCAGCGGCAGGGGGTGGCCATCGCGCGGGCAATGCATTTCAGATCGAAAGTCCTGATCCTCGATGAACCGACCAATCACCTCTCGGTCAAGGAGACCAACAAGGTGATCGGCTTCGTGCGTGGCCTGAAAGCGCAGGGGCTGACCGGCATCTTCATCTCGCACAACATGCAGCATGTCTTCCAGTCATGCGATCGGATCGTCGCCATGACGCGTGGTGAGATCGTTTTCGACCGGCCAACCGCCGAAACTTCGATCGACGAAGTCCACGAACTATTGTGAGGCAATCATGGTGACATTATCGGGAAAGACGGTGCTGCTGACCGGAGCACTGGGAACGCTCGGACGCGCCCAGGCCGATATCCTGGTCCGGGCCGGGGCGCAGGTGCTGCTGCTGGATCGCGCCGAACCCGAGACTGGCGAGGCTATCGCCGCGAGCATCGCCGAGAATGCCTCGGGCACGGCATTCTATGTCATGCAGGATCTCAACGATCTTGTCGGCAGCGAGAAAAAGGTGGCCGAGCTTTCCCGCGCGCATAGCGGCATCGACATCCTGATCAACAATGCCGCACTGATCATCAACAAGCCCTTCGAGGAGTTTTCTCTGGAGGAATATGAGCAGCAGCTGAGGGTCAATTCCTCCGCAGCCTTCGCGCTCACGCGCGCGGTTGCTCCTAAGATGAAGGAAAAGCACTACGGCAAGATCGTAAATTTCTGCTCGCTCACCCTCAATGGTCGCTGGGATGGCTATGTCCCCTATGTCGCCTCGAAGGGTGCCATATATGGCCTGACGAAATCGCTGGCGCGGGAACTTGGACCGCACGGTGTGCGTGTCAATTGCGTGTCGCCGGGTGCGGTTGTATCGGAGGCCGAGGAGCGGGTCTTCGGCGATCGGCTGCAGCAATACAACGACTGGATTATCGAAAACCAGTCGATCAAGACACGTATCCAGCCCACCAATATTGCAGAACTCGTTCTGTTTCTCGTCTCACCCGCCTCGGATATGATCTCCGGCCAGAATATTGCAATCGATGGCGGTTGGTGACGCCGGCATTGTGGTGGTCAACGGCGATTTAACAATTCCGTCTCGTGACTGGCCCCGGTGCGTCACCGATCCTGTTCGATCTGGCCAATGACCCAGACGAACTTGTCGACCTCGGTCGCGATCCAGGGAAGGCGGATATCATCCATGCTTTACAGCTTGCCTTTGAACGCAGGCTGGCGATGAAATAACTACAATTCTAGGCTCGCAAGGTGTCACGCCGAGAAAGCTCATTCGCTTCATCAATGAGGGCTGAGTCAGCATCGACTCCAAAGGAGTTGCGGACTTCCGAAGCTTGGGTCAAGGGATCTGACTCTATTTTATCGAGGCTGTAAGTGAGAGCTCACCAAAACAACCTCCTTAGCGGGATTGCATCCCCTGATGGTCTTTTCGTTCATTGGTCTAGAATGGATATAAATTCGTATCGCTAGCAAAATGTGACAACGAACCTGGAGTTCCTGACGGAATCAGCGGTTCAGCTCTCTTCAAGAGCGACGGATGTTACATCGAATGCCACGATCAAGCGTTCTAGAGCCCACTTCGGTTACTTTACAAAACTGTAAACCGTCGGACAGGTGCTGGCGAGAATTAGAGCTTAGCTCTGGCAAGGCCCGAGATTGAGGGCCTCTGATAACTATCGAGCTATAGGACATCTCCGATGAAGAACCTTTTCTTGCCAATGATTGTGCTTGCAGTAGGCATCTATTCCGCAGGCGCGGCGCAGGCTGCGAACGTGCCGTGCGAGGAAGCGCTGAAAGAGCTACGCGCGGCCGAAGCCTCCGCCAAGCCAAGCGATACCGACAAAGCCAAGATTTCTGAACTCGAAGCAAAGGGTGTCGAGCGTTGCAATGCCGACGACGACAAGCGCGCCGACGAATTCTTCAGCCAGGCGATGAAGATCCTGGGCAAGTGACATTCGCGCGATCCTCGTGAAAGAAGGAGGAGGCTATGCCCTCATCAACGACGCCAATTGTTCCGGCACCGAATCGCGTTCCCGATGTGACCGTCGATTTTTGGATCATCAAGCTCCTCGCGGTGACCATGGGCGAAACGGCTGCCGATTATCTGGCGGTCAATCTCGGCCTTGGCCTGCCGATGACATCGGCCATAATGTGCGGGTTGCTGGCGATCGCACTTATCCTGCAATTCGCGCAGAAGGAATACGTGCCCTGGGCCTATTGGCTTGCCGTGGTCATGATCAGCGTCGTTGGCACATTGGTCAGCGACAATCTCGTCGATAATTTCGGGGTCGCGCTTGCGACGACAACGATCGCCTTCAGCATCGCTCTTGCGCTCACGTTCGGCGCCTGGTACGCGAGCGAAAAGACGCTATCGATCCATACGATCTTCACGACACGACGTGAAATCTTCTATTGGTTTGCGATCCTCTTTACGTTCGCGCTTGGGACGTCCTCAGGCGATCTTGTGGCGGAACGGTTCGATCTTGGCTACTTGACCACGGGTTATATCTTCGGCGGGATTATCGCCCTCGTTGCGCTGGCCTATTACCTTTTCAAGCTCAATGGCATTCTCGCCTTTTGGCTGGCCTATATCTTTACCCGCCCGCTTGGCGCATCCTTTGGCGATCTGCTTTCGCAACCCAGCGAGTACGGAGGGTTGGGGTTCGGCACCACGATCACCAGCCTTCTCTTTCTTGGTGCCATTGTCCTGCTCGTTGTCTACATGACGATCAGCCGCCGATTTGACAAAGACGATGCTTTGATCCTCGGTGGAGATTGACCAAAAATCCCGGGTAGACCGGCTTTAGCGGAATGTCAGCGCGGGCTCAGCGTCGATCCGGCTATCCGTCTTCGATGTTCAGATGAGCGCTCATCTTACAAAATGGCCGACCAGGATTTCTGGTCGGCCATTTTGTTTTCAACCGGGCCTGCAAATGCGAGTGAGCAAAATCATCAGGTTTGCAGGCTCGTCGAGATATTGATTACCTACTTCATCGACGGATTCTGCATGACCTTGATCAGCGTCTTGAGTGCGAGCTTGGCATTGGCGGGGGATGGCTTTTTTGCACGAAGCGAAGAAATCGCGCCATCCGCTGCCGTATCTATCGCGCCCCATTCTTCATGATTGAGCGGATAAAGCCGTGATTGCGCCGCATCCCATTCAGTCTCAAAATCGGTGATGCGTTTCTGAGCAGCAACCATGTCGCCGGACTCCACAAGAGTGAGTGTGTCGTTGGCGATTGTCTTGAAGTGTGAGAGGTCGCCGAGTGCTTGTGAGGTCGCCGCAACGACAGGTGTCGCCGACACGAGCGATGCGAGGGTGGGAGCAAAAGCCAGGGAAATGATGATAAGCGTCTTTTTCATGAGGGTGTCTCCAACATCTGGCGCGACGGTTGCGCCGCAGCGAAGACTGGCGGCTGTTGATTACCCTGCTTTTGCCTGAGCTATACGGTTTCGTAAGGTCAGCGCGTGACACCTGGAGGGTCCGTTCGAGGATGGAGGGGCGTGACCGATAAAGTGGCCGAGGCAACTATTCAGCCGGATTCATCTGCCTGTCAGTAAACTGGAGCATTGCTGTCCGCGCGAAGGGAGATCTGGGTTGCGGATACTGCTTGTGGAAGACAATATTCTGTTAGGCGGCGCTCTTCAGGAGCACCTGTCGTCGATGGGATGGGACGTGATCTGGGTAACGGGCTATCGGCTTGGTGCGGATATCCTATGCCGCATGTCCTTCGATATCATTTGCCTTGATCGGCGGCTTCCGGACGGCGACGGGTTCGACCTGTTACGTCGCGGGCTGGCTCGGTGCCCGACCATCATCATGTCGGCGTTCGACCAATTGTCAGATCGGCTCGAAGCGAAGCGGCTGGGCGCTGCCGACTATCTAATAAAGCCCTTTCGCCTGGAGAAACTGACGCATCGGATCGACCTGCTGGCCGGCTTGGAACCAAGCCGCGTGCCTGCTCTAAATCCGTCCCGGCTGTAGACATCTGCGATTTCTTGTTCTTGCACAACCACCGTTCAGGCGTTTGTCAGGCTCTTCCTGCATGTCATGCCAGCATCACAGAAGAAACGGCTGAAGATCAATGACTGTATTTCGCAAGGTGGTTCTGGCTGCACTCGGCGCCATCGGAATTCTTGGCGGGAGTTGCGCAGCCTATGCTGGCTTTCTCCAGGTCACGGGGAACTTTCATTCGGTGATTGACGGCCAAATTTACCGTTCGGCGCAACCAACGCCCGAGGAACTTGCGTCCTATATACAAAAAAATGGAATCAAGACTGTCATTAATCTGCGTGGGACCCATCCAGGCAAGGCTTGGTATGATGGCGAGGTCGCGACGGCTCAGAGCCTAGGTGTAAGTCACATTGATTTTAGCATGTCGGCCACGAAGGCCGTTTCGCCTGAAAAGGCGCAGCGCCTTGTCGAGCTGATGGCTTCGGCACCGAAACCCATCCTTATTCACTGTCTCTCGGGTTCTGATCGAAGCGGATTGGCCTCCGCACTTTATGTGCGGAAAATTGCCGGGCTGGATGAGGCCCGCGCTGAAGGCCAATTGTCCTTCTACTACGGACATGTCGGCATTCCTATCGTCTCAGCCGCCTATGCCATGGATAGGAGCTGGCAGAACATCGAGGCTCAGGACAAGAGACAGGCGCAGGCCGAGCTCGTCAACGGTGCCAGCGTACAATAGCGGCGGGCGCTGAGTGGCGCGTCATGAAAGAGCGCCCGTCCAGTAGGGTGCTGCTCACCGTGTGCTGACCTTCGCCAGGATGACTGTCAAATAATGCAGGCTGTTCTTGATCAGGCCTCGCCCCGGTGGAGTGTTAGCCTGAGATCTCACCGATATGCACCGGCCGATGGCGAATAAAAGAAAAACTTGAGATCGGATATTATCGTGCAACAGGTTCAGGCTCTAGCGGCCACACACAAGCACGCTATCATGCGCCTATTCGTTGTCGGCATGATTTGCGCGCTTCTCGATTATATTATTCTCCTGATGTCGATCCGAGCTGGAATCGATCCGATGAAGGCTCACGTTTTGAGCTTTGCTTGCGGCTCCATCTTGTACTTGGTGTGTATCGGAACTGGTGAAATCCCGGCAAAAATTGATAGTGATGCCAGAGGCAGCTCTCGTTTTGAGCAATTGATAATTTTCCTCTTTATCAGAATTTTAATACTTGGCCTGAGGGGTGGAATCCTGGTTGTTGTAATGGCAACTCTCGGCTTTCCTATTATCTTTTCAGCTGCAATTACGGTATTCACGAGCGCCGCCATTGGTTTGCTGGCGGATGCGGTTTTCCTGTGGCCGACAATCTCTATTGAGAAGCGGAAATATTTGGCGGCTGCAGGCATTATCATCTATCTTCTTGCGCTTCGTCTTATATTTCTTGGTTCCGCTAATCTCCTTCCTGAAGAGGCCTATTATTGGAACTATTCTCAGCATCTGGATATCGGTTATCTCGATCACCCACCGATGGTCGCGTGGATGATCTGGTTGGGAACTTATCTTTTTGGAGATAATGAGTTTGGTGTTCGTATCGGTGCGTATTGCTGCTGGTTATTAACTGCGATTTTTTCCTTCTATCTCACACAAAATCTGTTTGATAAGGTTACCGCGATCGTCTGCGCCGTGCTGGTCTCCGCTGTGCCGTTCTATTTTTCGACCGGTTTTCTAATGATGCCGGATGCTCCGTTGACGGCCGCATGGGCGGCCACATTATTTTTTCTGGAACGAGCTCTGCTTGGAGAAAAGCGACTTGCCTGGTTGGGAGCGGGTATGTCGCTTGGTATAGGCTTGTTATCGAAGTATACAATATTGCTGCTCGGTCCAGCAGCATTGCTTTTCATCCTTATTGAACCGGGAGCGCGTCGCTGGCTTTATCGAAGAGAGCCGTATCTCGCAGCTGCTGTGGCCGCCTTGCTGTTTTCTCCCGTTATCTATTGGAATGCGACGCATCAATGGATGTCCTTCGCGTTCCAGGGAAGCAGGCGTGTAAGTGGTGCGTTTCAGTTCACGCTGCCGTCGTTGATCATAAGCGTAGTCGTCCTCCTGACTCCCACAGGGCTGATTGCCTCGATCGTTTGCCTGAAGGCGAATATGTCTGCCGTCCTGTCTCGAACCGGCGCATCCAGAGGGCTCTTCCTTCTCCTCTTCACACTCGTTCCACTGAGCGTATTCATACTCTTCAGCCTCTTCCACGAAAACAAGCCGAACTGGACGGGTCCTTTATGGCTCGCGGTCCTACCCTTTGTCGCCTCCACACTCGTTGGCACCGTGGGCGGAACGCAATTGTCCGGCAGCCGTCTGAGGCGCGCATGGATACCGACGATCGGCATTGCAACCGCGGTCTATGCGGTGCTGTTTCACTATGTGGTTCTGGGTTTCCCAGGGGTCGGCTACATCAACAACATTCGTACATTGCCAGTCGCGTGGAGCGAGTTCGGCCAAGCGGTCGGCGCGATTGAGGCGGCGGTGGCCAAAGAGAGCACGGTTCCCGTGGTGCTGATCGGGACCGACAAGTACTTCCTTGCAAGCGAAATGGCCTTCTATGCGCGCCAGCCACAGGGAAATCGAGACAATTCGGTGGGGTTGAGCCCAATCGGCGGTAGTAGCTTGATGTACGACATCTGGCACCCCACCGAAACCGTAAAAGGAAATACGGCAGTGCTCGTTTCCGTAAAGCGAAACGAATTGGAGCAAGATGACATCCCTCAATACTTCTCACGCCTCACCGATATTCAGGAACAGATTGTGAGAAAAAACGGCACCGTCGTCGGAAGCTTCTATTACCGCATTGGCTATGATCTCGGCAGTTGCGGGAGCACGGGAATGCAATGTCGCTCATCGTCTGGCGGCTAGAGATTTTCTGCGCCGGCTACATGTGCGGTAAACTGGTTGAGGTCGAATTTCCACGCAAATTCAGAGTATTGTCAGGTGAGCATGGCATATTCACCATATCGAAGTCGCTCGCGTCATGGCGAGTTAATGAGCGGCGAAGGTTCGTAGAGGGACGTTGAGTTCATGGGCGCGAAGGCGATCGCATGCGTTCGACTTGAGCCTTTGCAAATTCGTCGATGCCACTCGCCCTTCCTTCCATGGACTCTCAGAGGCACATGAATTCTTCTCTTTTGGCTCCTCTCGGAGTATGGCCCGAGGCTTTGACGCCGACCCAGAGCGAAAGTCCGCGGCAGGACGGCATCGAGCTATCCATCGTGATACCCACCTTCAACGAACGCGAGAATATCGTGCCGCTGATCGAGCGGCTTCGGGCTGCCCTTGTCGGTATCGCCTGGGAGGTCATTTTCGTTGACGATGATTCAAGCGACAAGACCGTCGAGGTGGTGCGAAGCCTTTCCGTTGGTGATCGCCGCATCCGCGGGATACGGCGGATCCATCGACGTGGCCTGGCCGGCGCTTGTCTTGAGGGTATTCTCTCGACATCCGCTCCCATCGTTGCCGTCATGGATGCCGATCTGCAGCATGATGAAACACGATTGGCAGCCATGCTCTCGATGATGCGTCGCAATCACAGCGATCTCGTCGTTGCAACGAGATATGGTGGAGAAGGATCGTCGGAGGAAGGTTTCAATCGTATTCGTCAAGCTGGTAGCCAGGTGGCCATCCGAATTGCAAAGCGCCTGCTGAATATAGAAACGTCCGATCCGATGAGCGGGTTCTTCATGGTCAGGCGAACGCTGATCGACGAGCTTGCTCCGAAGCTATCGCAGCAGGGCTTCAAGATCCTGCTGGATATTCTCGCTTCATCGCCGGTACCCCTGAACATCGGGGAGGTTTCATATGTGTTTCGGCCGAGGATTCACGGCGAGAGCAAGCTGGATGCCTCGGTGATATTCGAATATATCGGGCTCCTCGTCGCAAAATGGTCTGGTGACATCGTCTCCTCCAGAATGCTGCTGTTCGGTATGGTCGGCCTGAGCGGTGTTGTCGTTCATTTGACCATGCTGCGGTTGTTCCTGCTGGGAGGGTTGGCATTTCCGGTCAGCCAGGCCGCCGCAATGTTGGCCGCAGTCGTCTCGAACTACACATTCAACAATGCTTTGACATATAGAGATCGCCGTCGTCGCGGCGTGCGCTTCGCAACGGGCCTGCTGTTGTTTTCCGCATTCTGCAGCATCGGAGTTCTCGCGGGGACCGGCGTGTCGTCGCTATTTTACAGCCAGGAGCCGCAATGGTGGCTTGCGGGTCTGGCTGGCGCCGTCATCGGCGCAGGTTGGAACTACATCACCAGTTCCATGATTACATGGAGACGCGCAGGTTGAGCCGTGAGAACGGCCGAAACATGAGACAAGCGGCTCAAGCTTTTGGAAAATTCAGTGCAACCCGCAGCCCAGGATGATTGTCCTCAAGCGCGATACTCGCCGCATGAAGATCGGCAATCGCCTTGACAAGACTGAGGCCCAGCCCACTCCCGGGGGTCGTTCGGCTTTTGTCGAGCCGGTAGAGCCGCCGGAACACCAACTCGCGTTCGCCTTCGGGTATGCCGCTTCCGTTGTCGCTGACGCTTGCGCGATAGATATCTGCGTCATGTGAGAGCGACAGGATGATCGTGGTGTCGCGGGGGCAATGGGTTATCGCGTTTTCGACGAGATTGACAAAGAGCTGTGTGAGCAATTCCCTGTCGCCATTGATGATACAAGCATCGCCGTCGACGCGGGCTAGTTTCAGGGTCTGCAGGTTATCATCGGCGACATCGGTATAGATCTCTGCGACGGAGCTCATGATGTCCCAGAGGCTCACCGCTTTGAAACGTGTCTTCCGCGCGCCAGCCTCGATCTGCGAAATCCGAAGCAGAGCCTCGAAGGTAGCATTGATCCTGGCAATCTCGTCTCTGGCGTCAAACATAAGGTCTTCGACGTCTTTGGATTTCCCCAATCGCTGGAGCGACCGCTCGATCGTCAAGCCCAGGCGATTGAGCGGAGTCTTCAGATCGTGCGCAATATCCGCGCTAACCTGCCTCATTCCTTCCACAAGCCCCGAAAGGCGCGCGAGAGCCTGATTCATGTGGGTGGAGACTACATCGATATCGTCGCCATTGCCGCGGATAGGGATTCGCCGCAGAAGATTGCCGGCAGAGACTTCGATCATGGTTTGTTCAATGGAATCAAGCCGCTGTTGCGTGCGCCTTGCCAGTACGCTTCCTCCCAAAATCACCGTCGCTACAATGATGACCGAGGCCCAGATAAAACTCATCAGCGCGATTTGTTCGATCCGATCGATTTCGCGATAGCTTTGGCCGACAATCAGCTTATTGCCGCCAATGCTGCCGGCCATGACCCTTACAGGATCTCCGTCTTGCATGCCCAACTGCGCTGCCGGGATGGTTGAGATACCCGGTTCCACGGGGGCTGCATTGACATTGCCCGCAAGCTTTTCTCCCTTCGAACCAAGCAGGAGAAAGACCTGGTCTTCGGGCCTCTTCAGGGCCGAGTAGGTCGACACGGCAGCGACGAGATCCTCAAGGTCGTTCGTTGAAAAAGTCGACGCGGCGACCGAATAGGTGTCTCTGATCGAGACGTCGAGCGATCTTGCAAGTTCGCGCTTCATCAGGCCGTAAGCCGCCAGCCCGGTCATGAGAAAGGCGAGAATGAAGAAGAGCCCGAAGGAAAGCGCAAGCCGAAAAGGCGTGCTGCGCAACAGCCTACCGCGGTGCATGGATGCAATATCCGGTGTTTCTTATGGTGTGGAGAAGCGGCACGTCGAATGGTTTGTCGATCTTGCCCCTCAGTCTGCTGATATGGGTTTCGACGACACTGGTCTTCGGATCAAAATGGAAATCCCAGACGCGTTCCAGAAGCATCGTTCGCGTCAGGACTCGGCCTTCGCCACGCATGAGTACTTCCAGTAGAGTAAATTCACGAGGTTGGAGGTCAATGGAAACTCCCTGCCTCAGGACTTTGCGCTTGGCGATATCAAGCTCCAGATCCGCGATTTTCAGAACGGTTTTCTGATCTTGGACGGGCGGCCGGCGCGCCAGCGCATTCAGGCGAGCGATGAGTTCGGAAAATGCGAATGGCTTTGTGAGATAATCGTCGCCGCCGGCCTCAAGGCCCTCGACCCGGTCATCGACGCCGCTCAGCGATGTCAGAAATAAAGCCGGCGTCTTGACCTTGGCAGCCCTTGCCGCCTTCACCAGCGAGAGCCCGTCCAGACCGGGGATCATCCTATCGACAACGAGAACGTCGTAGGGCTCCCTGGTGATCTGGAAAAGCGCGTCTGTGCCGTCTTTGATAATCTCGCAGCTATGACCGGCCTCGTTGAGCCCACGCGCGATATAGTCCGCGGTTTTTAGATCGTCTTCCACCAGCAGAATCTTCATGAGCCCCTCATCTGCGCGCGTGCATTGTCGGCAAGATGTGTGCGCCAAGAAAATGTCTGCAACCTGAACGGCATATTACAAATCCGTAAGATCGGTATGCAGCGATAAACCATTCTTACGAAACGGTAAGTTGCCGGCGAGGATCCCGTAAGGGGAGTGCTGTAGCACTAAGACGAACCTTCGTTCCCAGCCTGCCTGATCTGAAGGGTGGCGGCGATATTTCCCGTGACGTGCCTTCGCTGCAACCATGAAAAACGTCGAAAGAAAAAATGCTACAGCGACTTTATGGGTGGGCAGCCGGCCTTAGTGTCAGCAGAACAGCGGAAGCCTGGCTTGCCGCGATCGCCTTCGTCGAAAGTTCCGTCTTCTTGGTCCCTGCCGATGTGCTCTTTATCCCGATGGCATTGGCCCGTCCTGAGCGAGCGTACAGGCTGGCCACCGTCGCAACGATCGCATCGGTCGCTGGCGGAATTGCCGGATGGTTCATCGGGTTTTACGCCTATGAAGCGATTGCTAGACCCATACTTGCCTTCTATGGAAAACAGGAGGCCTTTGAACATCTGCGATCCTATGTCGACACGCGATGGATCGCCCTGCTTCTGTTGAGTTCCGGATTTACGCATTTCCCACCCATCAAGGTTGTGACAATTCTATCGGGCGTGGTGCATGTAAATCTGCTCGTCTTCATAGGCTTGGCGACAATTGCGCGAGGTGCAAGGTTTTTTCTGCTCGGTGCTTTGCTGCAGCGCTATGGAGCAGTTGTACTAACCGTCATCAAGAAGAGGCGCTCGACCATATTCATTATCTCATCGGTGGCTGTTGCCGTCGCGTTGCTGGGCTATGGCTTGGTAAGGCAACTCTAACAGGGATCGACGCCTCGATGAGTGACAAGACCGCTTTCAGCTCAGTGAAAGGTTGACTGTGCATCTCTCTCTTGCTTCGGGAGGAAGCATGTGCGGTGTCGCGGTCGACCGGCGTATTATATCAATGGAGAGGAGAACTTCATGCGTGCATCAAGCATTTTTAGATATTCGGCAGCTCTTTCTCTTGCCCTGGCCACAGCCTCTTTTGCTGCTACGACGGCGCAGGCGGCGGGCAAGATTTCAATCATGGTCGGCGGGTATGAAAAGCAAATCTACCTGCCCGCCAAACTTGCCGAGTCGCTCGGCTACTTCAAGGAGCAAGGGCTCGACGTCGAACTTCTGAATGAGCCAGCCGGCGTCGATGCTGAAAACGAGATGCTGGCCGGCGCCGTTCAGGGTGTCGTCGGCTTTTATGATCATTGCATAGACTTGCAGGGCAAAGGTAAATTCGTCGAATCCGTCGTGCAATTCAGTCAGGCACCGGGTGAGGTGGAACTGGTGTCCAGCAAACATCCGGAGATCAAGTCGCCCGCCGATTTCAAGGGCAAAAGTCTCGGCGTCACGGGCCTCGGCTCGTCAACCAATTTCCTGACGCAATATCTGGCAGTCAAAAACGGCTTGAAGCTCAGTGACTTTACTTCGGTGCCGGTCGGTGCCGGACAGACCTTCATCGCTGCCTTGCAACAGGATGCCATCCAGGCCGGAATGACCACCGAGCCGACAATCTCGCACCTGTTGAAGACCGGCGAGGCCAAGGTTCTCATCGACATGCGCACCATGGCTGGAACGAAGGCGGTTCTGGGGGGCACTTACCCCGCTGCTTCGCTCTACATGCAGGAGTCGTGGATCAAGGATCACAAGCAGGAAACACAGAAGCTCGCGAACGCTTTCGTCAAGACGCTGCATTTCATCAACACTCATTCGGCCGCCGAGATCGCCGACAAAATGCCGAAGGACTTCTATGTTGGAGACAAGGAAGGCTATGTGAAAGCTCTCGAAAACGGCAAGGCGATGTTCACTCCCGATGGTGTGATGCCGGAAGATGGCCCAAAGACCGTTCTTGCCGTGCTTTCTGAGTTCTCCAAGAATGTCCAGGGCAAGTCGATCGATCTGTCGAAGACCTACACGACGGAGTTCGTCAAAGGCGCTAAGTAGCTTTCCACGCGATGCCTACGCGCTGATCGCCAGAGCATTCGTGGACAAGACGGTGAAGCCCACATGACTTGAAATCCTGAAGGGGTCATGTGGGAAATCATGCTGCCGGAAGCCCCGGGTGTTTTCGATTAGGAGCGGCCGTCTGAGCCTTGATATCCAGTTGAAGACCGCTGCATTGATCAGGCTCAATCCAGAATGCGGCAGGTGGGTTATCCTTGAAAAAATGGCCACTAGCCGGTGGCAACGGGAGAAGAAGAGGCCGATCGCTGATCGGCCTCGAGTTCGTCGATGTTATCCGCGCGTGCCCTCAAGCGTCCGCTTGTAGAATGGCGTCAGTTTGCTCATTGCTGAGTTCACATATTCCGGAACCCAATAGGTTTCGATGTGGGTCGCACCCTCGATCTTGAAGAGTTCTTTATCGCTGGTCCCTGTCGCCTTGGCGAAGGCGTCTTCGGTCATGTAGAGGCTATCGGCCTTGCTGCCGGCGATCATCAGCAAGGGCTTGTCGATCAACGCGATCTGGTCGGTGGCGTCAAATTGCGCCAGATCCAGCAGGCTGCTCAACGTGTAGCGCGCGGAAGAGCCGGGATGCGCATTGGTTTTCTGATAATATTCCGCGCCCTGGCGATACATTTCGAAGGGCAGCTTGGCGATCTGCTCGTCGGTCAGCGGCGCGGCGTTGGCATAGATGATATTGCCGCTGGCCTCCTGGGCGCGGGCATCCGATGCCTGTTGCAGGCGTTCCTGAATGCTGCTCAGCTGCGAGTCCTCAAAGCCGTTGCGGCGCACCCGACCGGAATTGAACATGCTCAGGGTTGCGATCGCCTGAAAGCGCTTATCGGTCTTTGCAACCGCCAGCGAGTATCCGCCGCCGCCGCAAATGCCGAGCAAGCCCAGACGCGATCCGTCGACGCCGGCATAATGCGAGATATAGTCGGCCATGCCGCGGATGTCTTCGATGCGGTTGGCCGGCTTGTCGACGTTGCGGGGTTCGCCGCCGCTTGCGCCTTGATAGGCGGCATCGGCGGCAATGGTCACATAGCCCTGCTCGGCCAGACGCTGAGCGTAAAGCCCGGCGGTCTGTTCCTTGACGCCGCCATTGGGGTGGGCCACGACGATTGCTGGATAGGACTGGCCGGGGTCGTAGCCGGGCGGGGTGTAGACGTTCGCAGCGATCTCCAGCCCGTTCAGCGTATACTTGACGGGGTGGATATTGACCTTGCCCGCTACGTTCTCGGTGATGGCGCCTTCATAGGTGAGGGTGAAGGGATTTTTCCGGTAGTCGGCCGCGCCGACGTCGCCTGCGGCCATGGCGACAACGGCGGCCAGGGCGAGCGGCTTGAGGTTGGTAATATTCATTTCGGTGCTCCTTGCTCATTCACTCGGTCGTCGTGCCGGGCATCGTCCTGTCAGAAGTCATTATGGTACGGCTCCAGGTTGGAGCCGCCGGCAACTTTGATGGGGTTGCTACCCTTGGAAAGGAGGACCGGCCGACAGCTAGAAGTTTAAGTCGACGCGGACTTAGTCATTAGTGAGCTAAATGAGATAGGGTTTATATTTTTGAATCACGAATGGCCGCGCAAGCGGAGATTTCGCATAATTTACAGCGAGATGACGGAACGCCTTGTCGTGGAGGAAGCCCGTTCACGCGTGTATGAATTAAAGGTGATGGAGTTATTTGCGATAGCGCAGCGCATCGATCAGGAGCGAGAATGCCGGTGAAGCAAGGCGTCTACTGGGGTAGTAGAGGTGATACCCAGGGAAGGGCGGTGACCAATCCTCAAGCACTGCCACCAGCTTTCCTTCACGGATCAGCGGAAGCAAATAGTCGTCTGGCAGGCATGCCAGGCCCAGGCCGTCCAGCGCGGCATCAATGATCATCGGGACATCATTGCAGACGAACTGACCTTCGACGCGAACGTTCAGCGGCTTGCCATCTTTTTCGAATTCCCAGGCATAGAGGCCACCAATCGTCGTCAGTCTGAGATTGATGCAGCGGTGTCGCGTCAGTTCGTGCGGGGTAACCGGCTTTGGGTGTCGTTCGAAATAGTCCGGGGAGGCGACGACGAGCATACGCATTTCCGGTCCGATTTTGAGCGCGATCATATCTTTTTCGATATGCTCGCCGAGCCGGACCCCGGCGTCGAAACGCTCGTTCACAAGATCAGCAAAGCGATTGTCGACGGAGATCTCGATGTTGATATCGGGGTAGGTCTGCATCAATCGCTTTACGGCGGGCATGAGAATGGTTTCCGCCGCATGCCGGATCGAGGTGATGCGGATCGTTCCTCCCGGCGCGTGACGCATGGCGCCAAGTGCGTCCAGCCGGCTGCGGATATCGTTGAATGCGGGTCGCAATGTTTCGACCAGCTGCTCTCCTGCCTCGGTCGGCACGACGGTGCGTGTGGTCCGGGTGAGCAGCCGAACGCCCATCCGGTCCTCCAAACGCCGCACCGAATGGCTGAGGGATGATTGCGAAGTGCCCAAAAGTGCGGCCGCCCGTGTGAAGCTGCGCTCTTCCGCGACCGTCAGAAAAGCGACAAGGTCGCCCAGTTCATCCCGTCTCATTCATGAATTCCCAATATAGGTTCTTTCGGATGTTAGCATCTAGTCGAACCAATCGGCCAGCGGTAAATTTCCCTGAGTGTTGGTCAGCTCTTCGTCGAGGCGAACCCGCCCCCCGCGAAACCTCGGCTTCCGCACATGAGGCTGACGTCGCCAACCCTTCAGGCATCAGGTCTGTGCATCCGCGCGGCCCTCAAGGAAATGGACAGGACAATGACCCAGAATATCAAAGACAAGGTCGTCGTGGTTGCCGGCGCAAGCAGCGGTCTCGGTGCCGAAACCGCACGGCAACTCGTCAAGGCAGGTGCCCGTGTCGTGCTCGGCGCGCGGCGCATCGATCGGCTCAAGGACCTCGCGGCCGAGTTTGGACTGGGCGACGAGGTCGTGTTCCAGGTCGATGTCACCGATCGAGATCAGGTTAAGGCCTTTGTCGATCATGCGGTCGAGGTCTACGGCCGGATCGACGTCCTGCTCAACAATGCCGGCCTGATGCCGCATTCCCCGCTTGAACGGCTCAAGGTCGACGATTGGGAACGCATGATCGACGTCAATCTGAAGGGCGTGCTGTTCGGCATCGCCGCCGCACTGCCGCACATGCAGAGACAGAAGAGCGGCCATATCATCAACACATCGTCTGTCGCCGGTCACCAGGTGCGGCCGGGCGGCGTTGTCTATTCCGCGACCAAGCACGCCGTCCGCGTCATTTCGGAAGGGCTGCGCCAGGAGGTCAAGCCCTACAATATTCGCAGCACGATCATCTCGCCCGGTGCAGTCAGAACGGAACTGCCCGACCACATCAGCGAGCCTGATATCGCCAAGGGCATCAAGGAATTCTACGAAAACTATGCCATTCCTGCAGATAGTTTTGCCCGTTGCGTGCTGTTTGCGATCAGCCAGCCGGATGATGTCGATATCAACGAGATTCTGTTCCGTCCCACGGCACAGCAGCTCTGATAGAACGGTGCCCGCGCGCCCGACGGTTCTTTTATGAACGAGAAATATAGGCCCTTTCGCTTTTGGAGGCCTAATCCTGCGGTCGGCCGCAGCCTATCTCGAAACAGCCGTCAAATTGCCAATGAGGAGAACTCTGTTGAAAAATCTTGCCGCCGGCATCGCCATGTCCGCCTTTGCAACGACGGGTGCCGAAGCCCAACAGAATCCACGCGTGGCTCCTCCGGCCGTCTACGACGTGGCGCCCGGTCTCGGCCACTTCACCGACGATGTGCTGTTTGGCGAATTCTGGAAACGCAACGACTTGACCCCGCGCGATCGCAGCCTGGTGACCATCTCGGTGCTGATCTCGACCGGCAAGGGACATGTCCTTGCCAATCATGTAAGGCGCGCGCTCGAAAACGGTCTCAAGCCTCAGGAAATCGGCGAGGTCATCACCCATCTGGCCTTCTATTCCGGATGGCCCAATGCCATGTCGGCGGTGACTGAAGTGAAGAAAGTCTTTGACGAGCAGAAGATCGCACCCGTGGCGGATAGCGATGCGGCTCGCATCCCGCTGGAGGCAGCCGCCGAAACGGCACGCCGCGCCGCCGTCGATGCCAACGTCGAACCGACCGCTCCGGCGCTTGCCGATCTCACCAACCGCGCATTGTTCGGCGATCTCTGGCAGCGGCCGGACCTGTCGGCCCGAGATCGCAGTTTGGTGACGATGGCGGCTCTGGTCGCGATGGGTCAACCCGAACAGCTGGCGTTCCATGCGAACCGCGCCTTGGACAACGGCTTGACGCCTACTGAAGCGGCCGAAGCGGTTACGCAGGTCGGGTTCTATGCAGGCTGGCCTCGTGCCATGTCGGCTGTGCCGGCCCTGAAGGCCGTCCTGGAGTCGCGCCAGGCTTCGCCCGCTGAGACATCTGCCGGCGGCGACATCAAGATCGTCAAGCGTGGCAGCCAGCCGGCGAGCGGGCCGCAGGAGCGGTTTACCGGAAAAGTGCAGGTGTCAGCCGCGTACAAAGGCGATGGCGCTGCGCGCATCGGTGGTGCGACGGTCTCTTTCGAGGCAGGCGCTCACACTGCGTGGCACACACATCCTCTTGGACAGACGCTCTTCATCGTTTCCGGCCGTGGGTGGGTACAGAAGGAAGGCGGCCCGATCGAGGTCATGGAGCCTGGTGATGTTGTCTGGATACCGCCGATGGTCAAACACTGGCATGGTGCTTCGGCCAATGAAGCGATGGTTCACTTCGCGGTGTCCGAAGCCCTTGACGGCAATACCGTGACCTGGATGGAGAAAGTTTCAGCCGAGACTTACGATAGAGGCCGAGAAGCCGACTGAAGTCGCCGGTCATAAACTCACCGAAGATGGGTTAGATCCGGATGTGTTTTATGTGTTGATTTCCGGTGCTCGCCATAGAGCGGTGATTGAGTGTTTCTAGGTGAGACGCGCAATCGCATCGCTGAGATTATCTATTGCCAGTTGCTCGTGGGCGATCATCCCGTCAATATCAATATGATCGCCTACCCCCTTTGCACCATCGGCTCGCATCTTCATCTCCAGTAGCTCGTCGCGATGGGCGATCTTTTCATTTCTGATCTTGATGAGCTTCAGGCGAACATCGTCATTCATCTCGGATCCCTCTGCTTGTGATCAGCTATCTGAAACTCCCAAGCCAACGGTTTGTCCTCCCGTCGGTATTACTCATGCCCCCGGCCACGATATGTGGTTGGCACACCGGCCGCCTCGTGGCACTGCGCGAGAGTTTCGAGCCATGCCGCCAATCCGGTTGGCACTTCGACATTCCCCGCTTCAAGCGCTTCCACCCATGACAGATCGCATTGCAGCGCGCTCGCCAGATTGATCGGCGTCCAGCGGATGTGCAAAAGACATTCGGAAAATCGCTCTCTGGTCATGTATCCTCCAATTTGTGATCTGGCTTTCACGGTGCCTGAGGGCGAGGCGAAGTCAAGCAAACATGCAATCCAGCCGCTCCTGACAGTCGAGAAGGACGGTGAAAGATCTCAGCGACGCCACAAGCGGAAAACGACCCCTTATGGAGTTACCTCGACCAATGAGGCTTTGAAGCGACGCTTCATCGACAACTATTTGGGTTTGGTTCCCTGTTTATCCGATGGTCTGCGGAAATCCTGTCCTGCATCTTCGTTCTGTCGACTCGCCCTCAAGTCGTTTTCGTCGAAGGCGTATCGACGCAAGAGAGCAAAGAGCGCTTCATTCGAGCGCCGTCCAAAAGCTCAGGACTGTCGCAAATTACATTGATGGTTCGCTGCACAACACGGTCTGCAGCGATGTCAGATTGGACCAGCTTCCTCGCCCATTGGTAAAGAAGAGCGCGAAGTTGCGGATCCTGCGACATGTCTGCGGAATGTGGAACCGGCACGCTCACTCCTTCGATCCTCTCGGGCGGGAGCACATGGCATCGCTCGGTCGTGGTTGGCTATAGGATGGATCGACGACGACTGATTGACCGTATCAATTGAGGTGCAAAAGTCCAGCTTCAATCGAGCAGGCGGCGCCATTGGCCCATTCCAGCATTCGCCCGGAGCTTCGTATCCCGGCAGCCGGCCTCAAAGGTCCCTTCTGCAAAGCTGCAGTTGGGGCGCAAGTGCGCGCATAACCCAAGCTTACACCGCGTGGCTGAAACGGAGTTACAGTACCGGATCGTAACTGTGGAGCGAGACTAGGCAAGCGCCGCGACAAGCACGGAGAGCCAGACCAGGGCTACTCCCGTCGCAAACGCTCGCCTCGCGACGACAACCTTCTCTTCGCCCTCTTCGGCAACAGGGGCCGTCACGATCCAGGGCACCGAGCCAAGTGCTGCAAATCCGACGAGCGCCAGAAGTACAACAACAAAATCGGTGCTGCGCCAGTGGCCGGGCTCATAAACGCCCCAGTAGCCCAGAAACGCCATGCCCACTGCGAACATAGTGGCGGAGGCGGAGCAAAGCCCCGTAACAGAACCTGCTGGCGCACGCATCTTGCATCCCTCCCTAAAGCGATTTCGGCGATCGTATGAACTATCTTCGCACATTTGTGTCCGAAATTCAGGATGACCTGAAGCGACAATGTAGGAGGAGTGCTTTACGCCGCTCCAAACGCACGGTGAAATGAGCAATTGCCGCGGCCTGTTGAGTTCCGCCGTGATTTGACCCGCCTTTCCGCCTGGCGCTGGCCAAACGAAGCAAAGATGGATCCTGAAATGCTTCACTATTCCAAACCCACTAAGAGCCATCGTTTCGATGGCTCTCTCGGTTCTCGTTTAGTTGGTGAATGATAGATTTGCAGCCTGCCCTGCCTCAGGCCTGACGGCAAGGGCGAAGGTTCGGAATTCTCATCAGGCGTTGATCCGCCCTCGGCAAAGACCGGCCATTGGGCTCTCGTAAAAGGCAATCACGAGACGCAAATCTTTGCGGGCGATATTTGCGACACCGATTTCCCGCAATTACTGCTTTGAAGTATTTCCGCGACAAGTATGTGCGCTATGTGTTGATCGAACCATACGAAAATTGTCCGGAAGAAAGCATGAACGCTGCGCCATCTACCGCGTTTGACTGGTGGGCCTTGGTGCCAGGCTGGTTGGATCGTGAGCTTACGTCTGAAGACGGCTTACCTTTGGAGGTCATCCGTGCAGCCGTGACAAGGATGGCGGCGCGAGGCTTTGCAGTGCCACCTGAGCTGCTGAAACTGCATCTAAGTTTAGGCGCTTGCCGTGAGCTGATGGATAGCTTCAACCGCTTCACAAAACCCGAAGAATGGAAAGTGCAAGATGGCTTCCTGATGTTCCTCGAAGAGAACCAGGGTGTATGCCAATGGCTTGTCGATGCGAGCGAACGGGTGTGGATGCTGGTGAATGAAGAGCGCTATCCGGAAGAACTGACCCTCAATGACTTCCTGGCCGTGGTTGTCCCGTATCAGTTGGCGCAGGGTGGATGGTCGTATGCGGCAGACATGGTGCTGCCATTGACCGAGGCCGCAGACATGCAGGAGCGGCTTTTGCGCGAATTGGACTGGCCGCTCCTCGCGCAGCACAACGGTTTGACCATCCACAGCCAAGGCGCGTCAATGTTGTGGTGGCTGGATCCCGTATCCGGCAATACGATCCAACACTTGTTCATGAGTTGCTTGCGTCAGTCCGATCTCGAAAACTTATGCGTGCGTTTCGGTTTTGTGGATCTGGACTGAACGTCATGCGAGAGCGCCATTTCGATGCGGCACAGGATCCAATCGCAGAACTCGTGATTTTGCACCGGTGCTTTGGCCACGTGCAAAAGCCAGACAAAATTCAAGATAACCGCCCAAAGGAGAGCTTATGACAACACTGGACACAATCCTCCGATCCGGCAGGGTCGAATCGTTCGGGAAAGCGAGCTCAGCAGCGCTCGAACGTCTGGTGAACGAACACGGTGTATATCTTTCGCAGGATTACATACGCTTTCTGAGCCGTTGCAACGGTTTGCGTACGACGTTCGACTTCGATGAGGTAAAGCGGGTTGGCCTGAGCATGGCTTTGGCTGATATCAATACCTTCTACGGCGTCGAAAATGGGCGTGACTATGCCGATCTTCTGAGCATTATTCCGAAGATGGACGCATCCGGAAGAGAATTGCTCGGCTTCGCGCCACCGATCGCGGTTGGAGGCGATTTCTGTACATTTGTCGAGATCACCGAGGGTTCGCGGGTTGGCGAGATCATGTACACGGACGGCGAGATGTACTGGGGTTATTTCGAAGAGGCTGAGACCGATTGGACCAACACGCCCGATGCGCTGATTAGCACCTTCATCGAGCATGGCTTCTTCATGCCGATTGCTCCCTCATTCAACGCTTTGGTGGAGATGTATGGCAAACTGGTTTGATATCGCGGTTGCTGTCCGCCGCCGCTGCCACGTTCGTCCGCTCTCGGCCAATCGCGAGCTCCCACGTCGCTGAGGTGAAATCATCGCCTTTGGTGATGCCTCCATGAAAGCGCTCAGGTCAAAAAGGGCATTACATCCACCCCGTCGCCGGGAAAAATTGTGATATGCGGGTGATCCTTGAACAGACGTGCAGCGGCGTCAGGGCTCTCGGCTTCGACCACTAGGTAGCCGCAAAGCGAGTTCACGGCATCGACGACTCCGCCCTTGGTTATGCGTGTCGTCTTGCCCACCATTCCGCCACGGTCAAGGATTGACGGAGCATTCCTTTCTTCCCAGGCTGCCCACTCTTTGACGCCTAAGGCGTCCACTGCGTCCTGTTCGGCCTTGGGCAGGTTTCGAAAGGACGCCAGGTCCTCGGGCTTCATGGTATAAATGGCAAGAAAACGGGGCATCGGCACATCCTCCATGTGTCTCCAAGGTTGCCAACTTACACGCCTCGCTGTGGAAATCATACTCCGACAAATGGCGCTGGATGCGGAATAGCCGCCTACGCCACGAAGCTGTCGTGACGTGTAAAACGCGCGGGGCGAGGCCGCATGTCGGCTTGCGGTGCCAACCTCAGGCAGCGGATGCAGCGTATCACTCCGTCGTCGCGCATTGACGTCGGCATGCTTCACCACAATAAGGTCAAGCCGAATAATGTGGTAAGCACCAGCGAAACAACAACAGGAGTGTAATAATGAGCGAACCGACCGTAGTAGATGCAATCAACCGCATTTATGAATCGCTCCACGCAGACAATGCCGACATCGATTTGCATATCGCGAACCTCAAGGCAGCCTTGACGCGGGCCGGTTTGACGGAAGCCGTGTTCGACCCGGTCAAGCTGGTACATAACAACCGTTCTGGCAGGAAACTTATGCAGGCCTACTTTCGGCAGCGCGGCGTAACGGTGAAATTCATCGCCTCGTGACGTCTTCCGACGACGCTAAACGGGCAGCAACATACGCCGAGCGGATCACTCTCCATGCGGCCCGACGCCTAATTTTGGTTTTCGGACACGAATTGAAGTGCCGCGCCTGTTCCGCAGCATGCTGCTGTCAAAGTAAAAGCATGGCGCGTCCATTTAACATAGTGTTCCGCTAAACAGAGGCTCGAGAATACCCCGGAATTCCGAGCGAAACCGCACCATTCCTGCTTGGGGTGCCAATAATGAACAAGCCGTCCATTCATGACCTAGTGATGAAAATTCTGCATGACTGAGGCCCGAGGCGCAATTTCGGCGTCGAGATGGTGCGCCAAAGTCGCTTACCAGGTGAAACGAGGGCCGAAAGAGCCATAGGAACCCGGTGCCGACCCACTTGGATCCAACTGATTATCGCGTTCTACTCTCTCAGACCATCGCCGACGCTCGGCCGCTTTTTCTTTGGCGTTGGCGGGATCTGCCGAATTGCTCGCGGCTGCGGAGCCAGTTCGGCCGACCGTCGAGCAGGAAGCACAGAAAACGGCGGGAAAAATAATCAGAATGCCGAAGGCAGTTGCCCTCGTGAGTCCGTTGTAGATCGGCCGCTTGGACATGCCTAATGCTCTCTTTGACCATCTGTCACGAAGAGAGATTATTCGATTTCGCATCGAGTGGAAACTGCAGTCTGAAGAGACAGCTCAGCTTCGATGAGCGCCCCGCTTGGCATCGGTCCAAACAGCCTGAGACAGGTCCATGAAGTGCCTCACCAATTTGAACCATTTGTAGGCCATCGCTAAATGGCAAACGGGATGGCTTTAAATGGAGCTCAACACTTCGGCGTTCGCACAAGCTGCGAACGGGCGCCCGATCACTTGCCGTATACGGCACTTTTGACGGCGCCGCGCGACAAGCCGATGTCCTTCAGGCCCGCGTCGCTGATCTGCTGGAGTTCGCGATAGGCACGGCGGAGTTCAATAAATCTGGAGAGTTTGCTGACCACGGTCATTTCGAATACCTCATCTTCTTTCTGCCCATAATTTTAGCAGTTTGGCGAAGATCTGTGCACTTCGAAATTGGCAGAGCTGCTCTACGCCCAACACAGGGCTTCCGTCATGCCAGGCTGACGCTCTCAGTGCTTCACTCGCGTTGAAGCATGTCAGGCCGAGGCAATTTCAAAAGCCTCGGGTCAAGGGCCATTCGGTCTCCTAGTGTCTAAGGAATGTCAGCCAGCCGCGCACGGTCGCGATCGCACTGACTTTGATCTCGGAAACCCAATTTCGAACAGTTTCAACGCGATCCATGATCCATTTGAGCCAGCCATAAGTTAGCAGCTTCTCGCGGCCTGCATGGAAAAGGCGCTCAACCAAGAGGAAGCTCATCAGGTAGGCCAATGCGATTATCACGATCCCGGAGACGATATGGCCTTTGGCGATGACGAATAAAGCATAAATCTTCAACGGCTCCGCGACGGCCAGCGGCACCACGAACAAGACGAGAATGACAGCTCGCGGCAATGAAGCAACCAGCGCACTGAAGTGCTCCACAATGGAGAGCGAGGCGAACCATGTCACGAATGGTCGGTAGAGCGGTCGAGCGATCTCACTGATGATGACGAGGAGGGCTATGAGAAGGCGAAGGGGTAGCGAAAGGAATTGCCAGGCAGAGTGTCGCCGGGTTTTGTTACCCATATCTCGGTACCTCAAATTGCGGTTACGTGATCGACGGTTGCGAACCGCTTTGACAGGAAATAAACGAGATCTATCGCCTCATCGCGATAGACGTCGGCAAGAGTGCTGCTCGGATCGGATGCCATCGCGATGAATTCGGGAAACTCGACCAGGCTCACACCCATCACTTCGCTATTGTCGATCGCTACATCTGAAAGCGTGAAATCTCCCCATGCGGCATACACATCGTTAAACTGACGATCAATATATTCGTCGCCCAATACCGCGTCGCGTCGGTACGAGAACAGGAAGCGGCTCGACACTCTGTGGCGGGAAAGCCCAAGCTCCTCTTCCAGCTCTCTTTCGGCGGTATCCATGCTGCTCTCTCCCGCATCGACATGTCCAAGCACGGATATGGTCAATGCGCCGGGAAAATGATCGACCGTCAGCGAGCGGCGCTGGAGAAGCAATCGACCTTTTGCGTCAAAGAGATAGAGGTACACGACCCTATGTAGCTTTCCCAAGCGGTGTATATCGGACCGGGAAAGCACCTCACCAGTCCGCAGTCCGGACTCAGCCAGTACGTCAATCGGGTTCTTCATGATGCTTGAACCTCTCCCACTCGCTTGCGGTTTTCGTCGTCACAGCCACTTGCTCAATAGTATTCAAATTTCAGCGTTGGCAGCCTTCGCGTCTACTCGACGTCGATTTCAGCCTGCTTCTGTGGCAATGGTGAGGGGCTCTCCAATCGCATAGAAATGGCCGCCTGCGACGTGGTGAAGGCTTCGCCACCGGGGATCAGCAGTTTCGAAATGCCAATGCCCGTCCCGGAACACGCGCTCATCGGCCCACGCTGCGGTTACTTCCGCGATGAAGAGATCGTAGGTGTTCTGAATATGAGGCTCACTCATCAGCTTGCAGACGAGCCAGGCGGAGCAGCCTTCGACGAAAGGTAGATCTTGGCCAGGCATTTCGAATATCGAGACACCCGCTTTCTGAAGCTTGTTCGGTTCTTTGTACAATGTCCGGGTTCCGACCTCGCGTGTCAGTTCGAGTTGCGCAACTGTCGGCACTTGGACGAGGAAGTGTCCGGTTGCCTCGATCAATGAACGGGTCTGGGCAATCTGGTCCACGACGACAGTGAGTTTTGGAGGATCAATGTCGAGCCCACAGCACCAGGCAACAGCCATGACATTGTCGATACCGGCGTGGCGGGCTGAAAGCAGCACGGTTGGACCGTGATTGATTAAACGAAACGCCTTCTTAAGCTCTACGGATTTCATGTGTTCGTTCATCGAAAGTCCAGATAGATGAAGTTGCGGTGGGCAGGAAAATCGAATTGCAGCCTTGGTGATTTCCTATAGCAACCAAATTCACCGTTGTCGCTCAGGACCGTTCGGCAGGACTACTCGTCGTCGTTTGAACTGAATTCGCTTGAGGTATTATAGATCCCCTTGTCGCATAGCGTTGAATGCTGGCGTATGTGGAAGCGCCGCACAACGTCGGTCTGATCCCGTTTAGACAACCGATCCGGCGGCCTCCTGCTATGAGCGTTTCTCAGTGCTATCGAAAATCGGTCGGCCATTGATGCGAACATTGTCTGCCGCCGGAAACAACCATGGGCAGGCATAATAATCGGTAATAGCGTCGATCAAGCCATCTCGAACGTGCACGCGCACGGGATAGGTCGGAATCCAGCCATTGTGCCGCTTGAACAGAACGATCAGCACCGCTTCGCCTTCCACCTCGCCAATGTCGATCCGCCAGGGTGCCTGGGCCCGCTCGAATTCGGCGAAATAGGGTGAATCGACCAGCAGGCCATTGAAGCAATCGGATACGCGCAATCTAGCGTCGGCGCTTGCAAGGGCGCGAACGCCGTCCCAGTCGCGTCGATTGAACAGGTCGACATAGCGGTCGAGCAGCCGTGCCAACTGGGGATCGGGCGCGACAGCCGCGGGAGGTACTGCAGGTGATGCCGGCAAGAAGGCGAGCTTCGTTCGGCCACGATTGAGCGCCGATTTGACGCCGCCGACAGTCGAACCGACCAATTCGGCAATCTCGTCCAGCGAATGGTCGAACACATCCTTCAGCAGCACACAGGCTCGCTCCTTCGGCGGCAGATGGATGACAAGGCGCTCGATCGCCCGGCCAGCGCCGAAACCAGTGGGCTCGACCGGCAGGATGATCTTCTCCTGCGCATAGTTCGCCTCGGCTCGCTCCCGGGCTTTGCGATTGCGCAGAAAGTCGATGCAGCGATTATGCGCAATACGGAATAACCACCCCTGCAAAGCTCGCCGGTCCTGCAGCTGATCGACCTTGCAATAGGCCTCGAACAGCGCATCCTGCATGATATCCTCGCCATCCATGGCCGAGCCGGCCATACGCGCGCAATAGCGATGAAGCTGGCCACGCAGATGCGAGACCGTCTTGAGAAAATCGGCATATCGGACATCGAAGAGGCCGGTGGATTTGACGCGCGGCTGCAGCTTCATGATTTACCCATCCAAAATCACCCAGGTAGCTGCGACCTTTGTCGCAAGCTTCCTCCGCGCGTTCATCCTACCCGAGCCGACAAAGCAAAGGAAATCCTGTTCGCCGGCCTTGTGCCTTGCTGAAATCACGAGGCGTTGCTTTCTGCCCCGGTAAGCCCGAGCTTGGGCCTTACCCACGCGGCGAACCTGGCGATCGCATCGTCTGCCTCCGGCGCACGGCCGGCCATCATCTGGAAGGAATGAAGCATCTGCGGAAATACATCGAGCCTTACATCGACGGTGGCAGCTCTAGCGCGCTCGGCAAAGACGCGGCTGTCGTCGAGTAGTGTTTCATCGCCGCCGGCCTGCAGAAAGATCGGCGGGAAGTCGGTGACATCTGCGAAGAGCGGACTCGCATGCGGATCGCGTGGGTCTGACCCCGCGAGCACCATGCCGGCCAGCCACTGGACCGTTTCCCTCTGGAAGAAGAGATCCTTCTGGCTGTTCGACTGGTAGCTCGCGCCGCTTGCCGTCATATCAAACCATCCGGAGATGCTCATGATCGCAGCCGGAAGCGGCAGCCCTCGATCACGAGCCACCAGGAGTGCGCCAAAAAGAATTGTAACGCCTGCTGAATCCCCGGCGCCTGCGATATGTCGAGGCTTGATGCCCTGATCCAGCAGCCAGCGATAGACATCAACGGCCTGATTGCGCTGGGCCGGATAGTGCTGCCCCTGGTGAACAAAGTCGTAGCTCATGGCGAGGGCCCGGCAACCGGTCGCCTTGGCGAGATGGGCGATCATCTTACGGTGAGTGTAGATTGAACCGCCTACAAATCCACCGCCGTGGATATAGAAGATGACCCTATCAAGCGCAGCGCCTTTCGGGACGATCCAAAGCGCCGGCTTATTGCCGACCTCCACCTCCAGAAAGTCGACGCCGCCCGGTTCAGCCGTCAGCTTGGTCCATTCGGCATCGTTCCAGGCGGCGGCCTCCTCGGGCGACAGTTGTTCGCCGCTTTGCGCGTGGGCTGCAATAGCCTCGTAGTGTTTCTTGTTCGCTTCGCTTTGTTTACTCGCCATTTCGTCGGTCTCCTGCTTCCTGGGATTGCCGACCACCAGTTTGGGCGGCACATCATCCCAAGACGAGGCTGAGGCGGAAAAGGATACGAGGACCGATAGCGGTGGCGAATAGCGACCTGACATGGGCATGCTACGGAGCCGCTGTGCGCTCTCGGTGCAAGAAGAGGCACCACGTGTCTGCGGCTATGGCGGTGTTCCTTTGAAATCGGTTTTATACGAACATTTTGGGCAGGTTTACAAACGCTGGTTCCATCAGCAAGAACCAGTTGGCGGCGTCTAATTCCATCAACAGCAAGCGTTTGCAAATGCCGTTGCATGAGTCAGGGCACAGGATGCGCAAGATCTATGCCTTACGGCAATTGCGATCCTGGAATTGGAGCGAGGAAGACCCAGTATACAGCGTCGCGATACAACCCGGCGCACCCGTCTGTATTCGTGGTTGGAAAATTACAAGCGGCGGAAATTCCCCGACCGACGCAATGAAGCGGATGCTCTAATTGCTACGGCCCGCGAACCCATTTGCCGATCCTTTGCGCGCTGCCATGAGCAATTCCCTGCACAAAAGGCCCTTGCTCCGCCCGTTGGCGGAGCAAGGGCCAGACGGCAAGATTTCAGTTCTTGACGGTGTCTTCCAGGAAAAACCGGCCAAGCGGATTCTGGTGGAAGTTCTCTATGTTCTTGCGCGAGACGTTGATGTAGGGGCTGTAATAAAGGTCGATCCAGTTGACGTCGTCCTTCGCCATCTTCTGCAGATCGATATACATTTGTTCGCGCTTCTTCGGATCCAGCTCCTGGCGCGCTTTTGCGACCAGTTCCTTGACCGCTTCGTTCTTGTAATTGGTCATATAATTGTTGTTGGAGTCATGCCCGAGCACGAATGTTGTCTTCTGGTCCGGGTCAAGAATGTCGTTGGTCCAATAGTTGACCGAGATATCGTAGTCGCCGGCAACCGTCATGTCCCATTCCTGGCTGGGATCGACCTTCTGCAGGTTGGCAGTGATGCCGGCCTTGGCGAGTTGCTGCTGAACCAATACCGCTGTTTGTTCGTCGACTTCGTCGCCAGCGCGAATGAGATAATTCAGCGTGAGATTGGAGACGCCGGCGGCGGATAGCATCTGCTTGGCTTTCTCCGGATCATAGGGCCGCTGGAGGTTGTCGGGATAATAGTAGAGAGCGCCTTTAGGAATATAGGAATTGGCAACCGTGCCCTGATGGAAGGTGACGGCATCAACGATCGCTTTCTTGTCGATCGCCATATCGAGTGCCTGGCGGACTTCCTTCTTCCCAAGCTCGCCGTGAGCATGGTTGATCAGCAGGTGATCCTCTCGGGTGGACGGATCGATCGACACGTTGAGGTTTGTATCCTTCTTCAATTCATCGACGCGCGAGAAGGGCACGAAAATGGCGGCATCCAACTGACCAGCCTGAACATTCAGCATGCGGGTATTGTCGTCAGGAACCGAAATCCATTGGACGCCATCGAGCTTCACGCGGTCCGCCTGCCAGAAATTCGGGTTCTTCTTCAGGATGATGCGGTCGCCGCGACGCCATTCCTCCACTGAAAAGGCGCCCGATCCGATCGGTTTTTCGGCATAGGCATCCGGCCCCATGGATTGCATTGCAGCCTTGGAAAGGACCGAGGCGTTCGGCAGAGCGAGTGTCGAAAGGAATGGTGCGGAAGCATGCTTGAGCTTGATCGTCAGAGTATGCGGATCGGTCGCAATCGCCGTGTCGATCACCTTGTAGGAATCGCTCCAGAGGGAGGCTGGATCATCGCGGATGCGCAAAAGGCTGAAAGCTGCATCATCAGCTGTCAGCGGCGAACCATCGGAGAATTTCGCATCACGGATTTTAAAGACATAGGTCAGACCATCGCTGGATGCTGTCCAGCTTTCCGCGAGACCTGGTTCGAGCTTCGTGCCCGTCTTGTCGACGCGCACCAGGACGTCATAGACATTGGAGAACACCCAGTTATCGATATTCTGCGCCGTTTTGATTGGATCGAATGTCGTCGAATCCTCGCGGCGACCGATAGTCAGCACGCCGGCGGCTTCGGCATAGCTTGCGCTCAGCGTGAGGCCAGCCAGGATTGCCGCAAGCCCGATTGTTTTCCACCTGTTGATCATGAGTTCGTTCCCTTCGTTGTTATGATATGCGTTTGGCCGAGCGGATAGGCGCTGCGTCGAGTTCTCCAAGCAAGGGCTTGTCCGGATCGATATCGGGAATGGCGGCGATGAGCGCAGCGGTGTAGGCATGTTTCGGTCGCGAGAAGATCTCCTCCGAGGGACCTTCTTCGACGATCTCACCGTGATACATCACGACCGTTCGCTCACAGAGATTGCGCACGATGGCGAGATCATGGGCGATGAAGATCAGCGTCAGGTTCATCTTGCGGGTCAACTCACGGAACAGATCGATAATCTGGGCCTGTATGGTGACATCGAGAGCCGCGACGCATTCGTCGGCAATGATAAGCTTCGGATCGACGGCAAGCGCCCTCGCGATGCCCGCGCGCTGGCACTGTCCCCCGCTCATGCTGCGAGGCTTGCGATCGGCAAATTCGCGCTCAAGGCCGACCAGATCGAGCAATTCGCCGATGCGGGCCGGAATATCCGGCCTTGCGACCTTGCCTTGCACCTTCAGCACCTCGGTAAGCGTCTGGCCGATCGTAAGGCGAGGGTTGAGAGCATTGAACGGGTCCTGAAAGACCATCGCTGTTTCGCGGCGAAGCTTGGCGAGATCGATGCTTTTGCGCTGGGCGAGGTCGACGCCATCGAAGGTAACGTGACCGGAAGAGATTGGGGTAAGCCCGAGAACAGCGCGGGCAAGCGTGCTCTTGCCGCTGCCGGATTCACCGACGATGCCGACGGTCTCGCCTGGCATGATCTGCAGGCTGACACCGGAAACGGCGCTCACCATAGTCGCCTCACGGCTCTTTAAGAGACCGCTGCCGACCTTGAAGCGCACATGCAGGTCATCGATCTCGAGCAGCGGCTTGACGGCCGGGTCCGGAGCGCGTGGTCCGCTTGGTGTTGGTGTCGCTTCGTCAGGCATTGACGGATGGCTGTTGATCAGATCGATCGTATAGAGATTTTCCGGCTGGCTGAGAATTTGTCGTTTCGATCCCTGTTCGAGCAACTGCCCGGCGCGCATGACGGCAATGCGGTCGCAGGTCTGAGCGACGATGCCAAGATCATGGGTGATGAGGATGATGGATAGGCCACGCTTGTCGCGAATGTCGATCAAGAGCCGCAGTATCTGAGCCTGGATGGTGACGTCGAGCGCCGTTGTCGGCTCGTCCGCGATCAGGATCTTCGGATTGCAGGAAAGCGCCACGCCGATCATGGCGCGCTGGCGCATGCCGCCGGAAAACTCATGTGGGTAGTTGTCATATTGCCTGGCCGGATCGGGAAAGCCAACCTGAGCGAGGATCTCAGTCGCCGCCGCGCGCGCGTCCCGCGCGCTCAGGCCTTGATGGTAACGGATGCCTTCGGCGATCTGATTGCCGATGCGCATGACCGGATCGAGATGGCTGGTTGGATTCTGAAAGATCATGCCGATCTCGCCGCCGCGCACCTTGAGCATTTCGGCGTCGCTGATGTCCGTGAGTTCACGTCCCTCAAGGCGGACCGAGCCGCTGTCGATCTTCAGCAATGACGATGGCAGCAACCGCACCAGCGAACGGCAGAGCAGGCTCTTGCCGGAACCGCTTTCGCCGACCAGACCGAGGATTTCGCCCTTGCCGAGATCGAGTGAGACGCTGTCGATCAGCGTGCGGACGCTATTGTCGAGATGGGCTTTGACCACAAGGTTGCGGACAGAAAGAACGGGCGCGCTCATTCATGCACTCCAAGCAGTTCGCCGAGCGCGTCACCCAGCATGCTGAAGCCAAAGGCGAGGCAGACGACGGACAGGCCGGGAAAGAGCGTGATCCACCAGGCTGTGGTGATAAAGCTCTGGCCCTCGGCAACCATGACGCCCCATTCTGCGAGCGGCGGCTGCACGCCGAGCCCGAGATAGCTGACGGCGGCACCACTGAGAAGCACGAGCACGGCATCCGACATGGAAAAGACGATCGAGCCGGCAATGGCGTTCGGCAGGAGGTGGCGGAACATGATGCGCGGCCGACTGAAGCCGAGGCTGACGGCGGCGACGGCATAGTCGCTGCTTTTCAGGACCAGCATCTGCGCGCGGATGAGGCGGGCATAGGATACCCAGCCCACGAGCGCCATGGCGATATAAAAGCTGCCCAGTCCCGGCCCAAGGATGGCGATGATCGACAACATGAGCACCAGAAAGGGGAAGGCGAGAATGATATCGACGAGGCGCATGAAGAGCGCATCGACGATGCCGCCGAAAAAGCCTGCGATGGTGCCGACCGTGGTGCCGATCAGAAACGGGAAAAGCACACCAATGACGGCGATCTGCAGGTCGATGCGCACGCCCCAGATGACGCGTGACAGGATATCGCGCCCGAAATTATCCGTGCCGAACGGATGCAGCAGCGACGGCGCCTGCAGGCGCACATCGGCATTCTGGAAGATCGGATCATAGGGCGCGACGATGGGCGTCAAGATTGCCAGCAGGAGGAAGAACAGCAATATGCCGCCGCCGAGTGTCAGCGTCAGATGTTTGCCGAGGAATTTTCTCCAGCCGAGGGAGGAGGGGGCAATGACGTCGACGCTCATAGCGTGACCCTCGGGTCAGCCGCGACCGTCACGATATCGGCGAGGAAATTGACGAGCACGGTAGCGCAGGCAAATACCATCGCCACGCCCTGGACGACCATGTAGTCGCGGGAGAAGATGGCTCTCACCAGCAATTGGCCCATCCCCGGCAGGGCGAAGACGCTTTCGACGACGACCGTGCCGCCGATCAGCCAGCCGATATTGACGGCCAGCAAATTAATGGTCGGGACCAGCGAGTTCGGCACCACATGCCGCCAGAAGACGATGCTTTCCGGCATGCCGCGGGCTCGAGCGGCAGTTGCCACATCCGATTTCAGCGACTCGATCATCGCGGCCCGCAGGCTTCGGGTGAGCACAGTCGAGAGCGACAGCGCAACGGTCAAAGCCGGCAGGGCGAGATGGGCAAGCTTGTCGTTGATCGTCTCGCCATAGCCCGACACCGGCAAGACGCCAAGCTGGACACTGAACAGGATGATCAGCATCAGCCCGAGCCAGAAGGGTGGAAAGCCGATGCCAAAGGTCGAGATGATGCGCACGACATGATCCGGCGCACGGCCAGCATTGCGCGCAGCGATCGCGGCCATCGGCACTGCGATCAGGATCGACAGGATGACGCTCGAAACGACCAGGGCAATTGTCGGCTCGATCCGGGTTGAGATCAGCGGCAGCACGTCGATCTTGTAGAGGATCGATTTGCCCATTTCGCCATTGCCGAGATTTTTGATGAAATAGAAATATTGCAGCCACATCGGCTGATCGAGCCCATATTGCGCGCGGATACTGGCGAGCGCCGCCGGGGTGGCGCGCGTGCCAAGGATATTGCGTGCGGGATCACCCGGAATGAGGTGCACCAGAATGAAGGTGATGACGCTGATGCCGAAGATCACAGGCAGGAACTGCAGCGGTCGTGTCAGAACGAATCTATAGCGATGCATGGCGGCGATCGCCCCCTTGTCGTCGTCGGGTTTCGATCACCTTAGTTTGCATCAGCTTGCCCCATGCCGCGACAGGAAATCGATAAGGGCCGGATAGTAGTCCTGCGGGTTCTCGTAGAAAGGCATATGGCTGGCATTGGCGAAGACCTTGAGTTCGGCATCGGGCAAAGCAAGCTTCATTCGCAGTGCGCAGGCGGGCGTCAGCTCATCGTGCTCGCCGGTCGTGATCAGCACCGGCATGGTCAGGTGCTTCAGGTCGGGAATGCGGTTCCAGTCCTTGAGATTGCCAATATATAGAAACTCGTTCGGCCCCTGCATCGTCTCATAGGGACCCATGTTCCAATCATCGAGCGAACGGCGAACCGGCGCCGGCCATTCCGGCAGGCGACAGACATGGCGATAATTGAGAATTGTGACGGCGGCGAGATATTCGGGGTGATCGTACGTACCCTGCGCCTCGTGCTTCTGCATCATGGCGACGGTTTCCGGGCCAAGTGCCGCGCGCAGCCGCTCCAGCTCGGAAATCAGGTGCGGCATGTCGGCCACGGTATCTTCGAGGATCAATGTCTGCAGGTTTTCGGGATAAGTCAGCGCATAGTCGATCGCCAGCCATCCGCCCCAAGAGTGACCGAGCATATGAATTTTGCCGAGACCGAGCGCCCTGCGGACAGTCTCGGTCTCCTCGACATAGCGGCCGATGGTCCACAGACTCTTGTCGGCCGGACGGTCCGAGGCGCCGGTGCCGAGCTGATCGAAGGCGACGACTCTGTATCCTTTATCAATCAGGCAGGAATGCGCTTCGCGCAGATAGTCGCAAGGCAGGCCGGGGCCGCCATTCAGACAAAAGATGGCTTCAGGCCCATCGCCGAAGCTGTAGGCGACCACCTTGTGGCCGTCGACCTCGATGTCGTGCCGCGCCTCGGGCTCAATTTCACGCCACATTGCCAACTCCGGCGAAAGATTCCGCTTGCTCAATATTTGAGCATGGCTAAATTTTTACCTTAAACCGCGCCTGGCACCAGCTATAAGAAGTGATAGGTTAGGGCGCAGCCACAGACGGGAACCGTTGCATGTTCGACCAAATGGGAGCCATCAGGCGTCAGTTCACGGCGCATCAGACGCTGGACGGCCGCATCGACCAAGTCTTCGAGGCCATGAAGGCGATCGGTTTCGAAGCGTTGATCTACGACTACACGCCGGTGCCTTATGATCTCGACGGCAGGGTCATGATCCCCTCGCTGCTGAAGCTGCGGAATATCTCTGACGATATGCATGAATATTGGTTCGATCGCGGCTATTTCCGCATCGATCCCGTGCAGCAGGTGGCGCTGCGCACCTCCGCGCCCTTCTTTTGGAATTATGACGCCGACGCCGACACGCTGATCAAGCGTTTCATGAGCGAGGATACCGCTCCCGTTGCCCGCTATCTCAGCGAACGGGACATGTCGACGGGCGTGACCGTGCCCGTGCATATGCCGCGCGGCGATTATGCAACCGTCACCGGGGTTCGTTTTGGCGGCGACCGGGAATTCGAGCGCGATGCCCTGCGCTATATTGCCGATTTCAACCTGCTCGCCCATGTCTTCCACGAGACGGCCTATTCGCTCTTCGACAGCGCCGCCCTTAGCGTCGGCAAGATCCGGCTGACGGATCGGGAGAGGGAATGCCTGCGCTATTCCGCCGAAGGCTATTCCGCCAAGGAAATCTCGCGCATCATCGATCGCTCCGTGCCGACGGTCGTCATGCATCTCAACGCTGCGGCAAAGAAGCTCGGCGCCAAAAACCGGACGCAGGCCGTCGTTCGCGCCACGCATTACCGCCTGCTGGACGAGCGGCCATCCTATAACTTCTGATAGCTGCCGCCTGCGTTTTCGCCGCGTTATGGTCTCGCCGTTAAAGCCTAGAGATGGAGACGCCCGTGGCCGAAGTCCCGACGCAGGAAGCCTTTCTGCCCTTTCGCGAATACCGGACATGGTATCGCATCACCGGCTCGCTTGACTCGACGAAGCTGCCGCTTATCGTCGCCCATGGCGGCCCTGGCTGCACGCATGACTATGTCGACAGCTTCAAAGGGATCTCCGAAATCGATGGTCGCTCGGTGATCCATTACGACCAGCTCGGCAACGGCAACTCCACGCGCCTGCCCGAAAAAGGTCCTGACTTCTGGACGCCGGCGCTCTTTCTTGAAGAACTCGATGCGTTGCTGAGGCATCTCGGCATCCAGGATCGCTACGCCTTTCTCGGTCAGTCCTGGGGCGGCATGCTGGGCGCCGAACATGCCGTGCGTCAGCCTAAGGGTCTGAAGGCGCTGGTGATCGCCAATTCGCCGGCCAATATGCATACCTGGGTCGCGGAAGCGAACCGACTTCGCGAGGAACTGCCGCAGGCGGTTCAAGACACGTTGCTGCAGCATGAGCAGGCCGGAACGATTACCGATCCGGATTATATCGCCGCCTCCCGGGTCTTCTACGACCGCCATGTCTGCCGGGTAACGCCCTGGCCAGCGGAGGTCGCCCGCACCTTCGCAACCATGGACGAAGACAGTACCGTCTACCGCAACATGAACGGCCCGACCGAATTTCATGTCATCGGTACGATGAAGGACTGGACGATCGAGGAACGGCTTCCGCTTATCCAGGCGCCGACCTTGCTGCTCTCGGGCAAATACGACGAGGCAACGCCGTTGGTGGTCAAGCCTTATGTCGATCGCGTCAAGGGCTGCGAATGGGTGCTGTTCGAGAATTCGAGCCACATGCCGCATGTGGAGGAAAAGGATCTTTGCCTGGCAACAGTTTCGGAATTCCTGAAACGGTATGACTGATCGGGATCCGCTCTGTGCTTGCGTCCGCCATGACGGCACAAGCGAAAAAAGCTTCCGGCAAACAAAGTTCAGCTTCGTTGGAACCTTCTGGCGTCCATTTCACAATATGGATCGATTGCCCAATCATAGGTTGGTCCCGGACCCCTGAGCGCACAGGAGCCGTCCTGGTGGGTGATGTAGGGCTCGAACCTACGACCCGCTGATTAAGAGTCAGCTGCTCTACCAACTGAGCTAATCACCCG